>JANLTH010000097.1:0-53786 GCA_031362865.1 Burkholderiales bacterium
TGCTGCGGTTAGGGTCGTCGGCGGTGGTGTTGCTGCCCGATGAATTGGGCGAGGCTGCTGAAACCGATGAAGCAGACGAGGCAGATGCGGGTGCTGGGGCGGGCGGCAGTCCCTGCCACGGGGCCAGATAGCCGATGCTGCTGGAGGGGCTCTCGCCGCTGCTGCCGGAAGGGCTGGCGGCGCCGGAGCCATCACCACCACGGCGCGGCTCGGTCAGGCCGAGGGCTTCGGCTAGGCGACGGTTTTGTTCGGCTAAATCCCAGCCGCTGTTGACTGTGCCGTTCAAGTTCCAGCCAGCGGCTTCGCGGTTGGCTTCGCCCGCCGTGCGTCGCGCGGCTTCATCGGCGGCATACAGCGCGGCGGCGCGCGCTGCCCACTCGCGCTCCAACTGGGTGCGCGTCGACGCGTCCCAGCCCGTGCCGGGGTCGTCGCCCCGCACCAGTGCTTGCCCGGAGCGGGTCAAAGCCGCATCCAGCTCCCGGTTGATGCGCTGGTCACGGGCCTGTGCCGTGTCCCAATCGGTGCCTTCGCGCACGCGCAGGGTGTCACCGGAAGGGTTGAACACGCGATCCAGCGCGCCGTGCTTCAGGCGGTCTGAGACCGATTCAAGCGCCGGGTCAAGCAAGGTCTCGATCCGGTCATCCGGTTTAGGTGAGAATGGATTGACCAGATAACCGTTGGTGAATCCATCGCCCAGCCACGTGCCCGCCCCCCAGGCGGCGGCGGAGCCGGCACCCCATGCGCCACCGCGGGCCGCTGCTCCCGCTAGGCTCGCACCACCGGCCTGAAATGCGGCTGCGGCCCCGGTGTAGCTTGCGCCCAACTGCACCCCGGTGCCAATGGTTTCTTTGGCGGCATCCATGCCGCGATCTTGATCCAGAAACGTGCCAATCTTGTAGCCGCCGTAGGCCGCACCGGGCAGTTGCCCGACAAAACCACCGATCAAGCGCCCGCCGCTGTCGAGATGGGAGATACCCGCACCAGCTTGTGTAAGCGCTTGTGCGGTGCTGGTGGTCAGGTTGGTCAGACCTGTACCGAGGTAGGCTCCGGCGGCGCTGGTGGCACCGCTGATCGGAGTGTCAACGCGTGGGTCTTCAAAGCTATTTTTCATGATCAGAATTCTTCGGGTTTGGAGTTCGTAACGCGGAGAAAGCGCAGATTGAACCGGAGCACGCAGCAAACGGCGAACGCGAGCGGGAGTGCACAAAAATACAGATTGCTCAGTTGAATCGTGTTTAGCTGAGTGACCGATTGTCCGTAGACGATCCAATTTTCGATCCGCGCGGTTCGATATCCGCCAAAGGACGGTGTTCCGCCGCGCGCGATGTATTCGCCGGCGTAAATGCACTGATCCACCCACCACCAGCCCAGCGCTAAGCCCACCGCCGCCATCGGCACAGCGAAGGTGATGCGCCGATCGGCGAGACGAAATGCCGGAAACCATTTCTGCGCGATCAGTTCGGGATACAGCGCCCACAAGATGCAAGTGGTGAGCAGCACTTTGAGAGGCAGGGTTGCCAAGGTGAGCAAATTGATCAGCGCGGTCACCTGCGGATGCTTCGCCACCCGGTCATAGTTGGTTAGTGACGGGATGTGGGGGTTCAGGTCTTTGATGGGCTGGGCGAGCCAGGTGAAGCGGTCGAGCACATTTGTCGGGGCTTGCAAGATGATGGCGATCTCGATCAAATGGAGTGCAATCAAGCTGTACCAGAACCAGCGACCGCGTTTTATCAGGACGAAGAGGTATTGTTGATAAATCTCGCCATCGTTCATGTAGCGCCCATTCCAATGGGTCGGGCGCTGTCCGGGTGGTGGGGGAATCTGCGGGCGAACGAGCGGCGGGGCCATGGTTATGCCGGTTCTGCCGGGCGGCGCAAGTTAACGCAGAGGTACGCGGGCCTGACCGCCTGCGCGCGGGCTGCGCAACAGCGGCGTGAATGCCTGGAAGAAGCCCGTCCAGTGGGCTTCTTCAAGCGTTTTTTAGGATGGCTTTCTAGAACTTTGCCGCAAAAGTAGTTGAAGAATACAAGCTGGACGACTTCCGCATCAGAAATCGCTTGGCCAGAGTTGTACTTTTCACCGTAGACGGCGGCAAAGCGCCGAATTGCTTCGTAGTCCAGTTGCCGGTAGCTGGCATTCCACTGCGAGCCACCATAGAACTTGCTGTCAGCACCGATCCCGCCTGCATCCAAGCCCTGGCCGAACTGGGCGGTGAGCACGTAGCCTGCGCCGCCGTTGCCTGCGCCGTTGTTGACGCGGCCAGCGTAGTTGCCCGAGTAGCCAGAGGCGGTGCGCTCGTTGGGGTTGGTGCCACCAGCGTAGGAATAAACCCCGGCGCTGCTGCTGCGGGTGGGGTCGTCGGCGGTGGTGTTGTTGGTGCTGCTGGAAGAACCAGAAGAGCCTGAGGAGGAAGTCGAAGGCGACGGCGGGTTGCCGGAAAACGCCGACACGGATGCAGGGTCAAGCGGGCGGAGGTAGCCGATGCTGCTGGTGCTCTCGCCGTTGGTACTGGAAGCACTGGAGGAGCCAACGCCGCGGCGCGGGTCGGTCAGGCCGAGGGCTTCGGCCATGCGGCGGTTCTGCTCGGCTAAGTCCCAGCCGCTGTTGACCGTGCCGTTCAAATTCCATCCAGCGGCCTCGCGGTTGGCTTCGGCTTCTGCGCGCCTGCGATCTTCGGCGAGTTGGTGGTAGAGCGCTTCCCGTTCAGCGCGCTCGCGGGTCCAGTCTTCGCGGGCGAGGGCTAGGAGTTCGTCGCTGGTTAGAGGAATGGTGACGGGAAGGGCGTCGGCTTCAGGGGACGGAAAGACATTTCTATACAGCTCTAACCCCCTGATTTTCTTAGAAACGATGTCCGCAAGATTGATGTCTGAAATCGTTCTCCAGCCATTGGCTCTCGCGGCTTCAATACCCTGATTAATGAGTATCTGATCGGCTGGGTCGTCACCATAGTTCGCGTCCTGAGCCGCTTTGATGAACGAAATGGGAACGGAATCGCCGCGAGCTTGCCGATGTGCCACGCCTGCACCGTATCCCAAAGCGCGGTCGGTGAAGCCTAACGCGGCACCAACCACACCGTAAAAAAAATTTCCAAACTCGGCATACTGCGGATCGATTTGTTTGAAGTCCCAGGAAATTTCCTTTGGAAAGTCTCCTCGCGAGTTGTTGCGGGCGAGGTTGTAGAACATAGCTATGGTTTCGTCTTTCGTGTGCGTGCGTTTAAATTCAAGCGCGAAGCGCACACTTTCCTCAATCGAGACGCCCACAGGAATCGGGCCTTTAAATCCGTAGCTTGGATCTTTCATTCGAGTTCTCCCGGAGACCGCCGTCGAAACCGACGAAGAATTCGGTTCCAAAACCATATTGACGGTGGCAAGCCAATTACTGCTCCCGCACACGCTCCGATAAGCATGGCGGGAAGTGCATGGAAACCGATTCCGTAATCTTTATTCATGCCGGGTGAAAGGGATGGGTCGTTAACGTAACCGTATTGGCGCAAACTGAACCAAACTGCAAATTCCATTGCGCCCCACATAAAAAAAAGAGTTGTCGTTAAAGCCAATAACAACGTGAAGAAATGGCGAAGCCAAGGTTTGCCAGATTTGCGTTGAAGGTGCGAGAAGTGCTGTGAGGAAACGGATGATGTGGTCATGGCTTTACCGAACTCTGGCCTATCGGCCCTGGCACTAACCTCTGTTGCTGACTCATTTGCAACCGATGCTAACTCGCGCGGATCATTCGCGTTCTTCATACCATGCATCGCGAAGATGCGCGCCTGACCAGTGTCTTCACGGTATCCGCCTTGAAACGACCGCCCAGCGCGCTTCTTCGGCAAGTCGTGTGGGCTTGCTTGGCAATCATCAGCCCACCCTGGGCGGCATCCTGCAACATCAAGCCCATCTGCGCATAAAAGGCACTCGTGCCCGCCGTGCTGTTGGTGGTGATCGCATAGTTGACATTCGCAGCGCGGCCCATCAGCCAGCGGGCTTCGCTCTGATTGGAAGGAATGTAACGATACTGCGCGCTGGTCGACTCAATGCCCAACCGGGGCGGGGGCAACGAGGCCTGCGGGATGATCTCAGAGCCGCTACCGGCCTGGCCCGGCGCATCACCAAAAGCGCCGCTGCTCGCCGCAGCGCTCACGCCTGCACCGCCAAATGAGCGCTCGCTGCCCTGCCAGGCGCTCTCCACAAAACTCCCCCGGAAATAATTGAAGTAAACGATCTGGATCACTTCGGCATCGGTGATCGCTTGGCCGCCGTTGCCTGCTCCTCCATTGACACGGCTGGCGTAGTTGCCCGAGTAGCCAGAGGCGGTGCGTTCGTTGGGGTTGGTGCCACCAGCGTAGGAGTACACCCCGGCGCTGCTGCTGCGGGTGGGGTCGTCGGCGGTGGTGTTGCTGCCCGATGAATTGGGCGAGGCTGCTGAAACCGATGAGGCAGACGAGGCAGATGCGGGTGCTGGGGCGGGCGGCAGTCCCTGCCACGGGGCCAGATAGCCGATGCTGCCGGAGGGGCTCTCGCTGCTGCTGCCGGAAGGGCTGGCGGTGCCGGCGCCATCACCACCACGGCGCGGCTCGGTCAGGCCGAGGGCTTCGGCTAGGCGACGGTTTTGTTCGCCGAGGTTCCAGCCGCTGTTGACGGTGCCGTTGGATGTGGCGGGGTCGAGGAGATTGTGGTTCCAGGGGTTGAGGTCGTCGGGTATCTGATGGTTGCCAATACCGTTGGTTGCGGTGTTGCTACCTCCCCGCGCCGTGCGATCCGCCCATTCGCGTTGCAGGCGTTCGTAGGTCTCGGCGTCCCAGCCACTAAGTGGATCGTGGCGATTGGAAGCTTCTCCGCGCAGCCTTGCGATCTCAGTGTTGATTTCTTGGTCTGTGGCGCTACTCAGGCCGGGGTATCTCACATCTCTCGGCCAAGTGCCGCTGCCTTCGAGTTCGAGTGTTCCACCTAACGGCGGCCCGACATTTTTGTATCGAACCAGTGCGCGAAAATCATCAGCGAGACTTGTATCGGGTCTGCGGCTTTCGATCTGATTACCTTGTTCATGCCAACACTTCAATTCGTTCAACCGCTGCTGCGTACCGATATCTGCAGCACCTTCCCACGCAAATTGACCATAGGCGGGAGCAGGCGGAATTGAATACCATTTTCCGTCGGACGGGTTAAAGGTATAGCCTTTCAATTTGGTGGTGTCGACGATGCAACCCACCGGGGTGCTGAAAGTAGCCGCCCCAATGCCGACTACCTTGCCGCCCACTACACCGTTCACGCCGATAGTGATTCCGGTTTTGGTAGCAAGGCTATTCCAATCCATTTTTAGCCCCTAATTTAGCCGCGAGACGAAACCCAAATACCGATAACAGCAAACAGAGATATCCAGCAAACAACGCCGATGAGTCCAGTCAAAAAACACATTAAGGGCGAATCTGCAGCGATTGACGGCTTCACTCGATTTAGGGTCAGCACACGAACTGCGAAAGCGCCAGTGTAAAACGCGATGATGTCCCGAAAAAGAACCATGATGAACTCAATCATGTTTATCGCCCCAGACCGGACTAGGGAACGCCGCCAATTGCGGTTGAGCACAGACCAGATTGAAAGAAAAGGGGTAGAACCACTCATCGGCGGAAATAACTTCAATAGGAGAGGCCGCCGGCAAGGCAAGCAGGCATAACGGCATGCTGCGAGTCTCTGGCTTACGGCTGAGAGCCCTCTCCGTACTTACGCCAATGTCGCCGCGAAAGTAGTTGTAGAACACGATCTGCATCACTTCGCCATCGTTTAACGCCCGGCCCTGCCTGTCTTGATTGCGATTGAGCGAGCGAAAGCCGCAGCCTTCGGAATTCATGCGCGCTCCCCGATCCGTACCACCCGATCAACCTTTAGCGTTTTCGGCAAGCGATGCGCGATGAACACAATGGTGGCCCGGCCCTTGAGGCGGTTGATGGTCGCGGCGAATGCCTCAGCGGTTTCTTCATCCAGATTGCTGGTGGCTTCATCGAGCAGCAAAATCGGCGGGCGGCGCAGCAGCGCGCGTGCAATTGCCAGCCGCTGACGCTGACCACCCGAAAGGCCAATGCCGTTTTCGCCCAGCAGCGTGGCGTAGCCGTCTGGCAGTTTGCTGATCGTTTCATGGATGCCGGCGAATTCGCAGGCGCGCACCACATCAGCCTCGGTGGCACGTGGTTCGCCCGCGAGGATGTTGTCATAGACGCTCTGCGCGAACAGTTCAGTCTCTTGTGGAACCACGCCAAAGTGCCGCCGCAACTCGACCACGCTCATGTTGCCGATGTCGCGCCCGCCGATTTCGATGCGGCCCTCTTCGGCCCCGTAGAAGCCTTGCAGCAACTTGGCCAGCGTGCTTTTGCCGGAGCCTGATTCGCCCATGAGGGCGACGCATTCGCCGGGCCGAATGGCCGCCTGGAACTGTCGGAACAGCCACGGGTGGCGGGGTGAATGCCGAAACCCCAGGTTGGTGATGGTGATTTGGGTGCCGTCAAGCACAGGTGGGCCCGATGTCGCAAGCGCGTTGCGGCGCAAGCCGACATCTTCGGGCGGTGCATCCATCACATCGCCCAAGCGGCGCATGGCGATGGCGGCCTGCTGCGATTCCTGCCACAGCCCGGCTAGACGTAGCAGCGGGCCGGAAACTTTGCCTGCGAACATCTGGAAAGCCGCCAGCATGCCAATCGTGAATTCGGTGGAATTCATCACCATCCAGGCACCCAGACAAAGAATCGTGAGGCTCATCGCTTGCTCGAGTGATGAAACACCGACGTGGTAGGTGTTGCCCAATTGCCGGGCCGCGAACCCGGCTTCGAGCTGGCGACCGAACAGGTTGCCGAAGGTTTGGCGCACGCGGCCTTCCATTTGCAGCGACTTGAGGGTGGCGATGCCGCGCAGTTGTTCGGTGAGAAAAGCGGAGGTTTGTGCCCCGGCCAAAAATTGCTGGTTGAGCCGTTCGCGCAGCAACGGCGCGACGAGGATCCCGCTGACGGCGATCAGGCTGACGAAGGCCAGCACAATCAGCGTGAGCAGCCAGTTGTAGTAGAGCATGACCCCCAAAAAGATGAGTGTGAACGGGATGTCGAGCAGCACAGTGATCGCGGCACCGGTGAGAAATTCGCGTACCGTTTCCACCCCATGCACGCGCGTGACCAGGGTGCCGATCGGGCGCTGCTCAAAATAGCGCAACGGCAAGTCGACCAGGTGGTTAAACACCACGCTGCCGAGCACGGCATCCGTGCGATTGCCCGTGTGCAGCACAAGGTACTGGCGCACCCATGAAAGCGCGGTGCTGGCGAGCACGAAAATCAACAGTGCCGCGCCGATGACGAGCAGCGTACTGCTGCTTTGGTGGACGATTACTTTGTCCAGAATTACCTGCGTGCCGATTGGGGTGGCGAGCGCAATCAACTGCAGCGCCAGCGAAGCGAGCAGCACATCGCGCCAGATGCGCTTGTGTTGCAAAAGCGCTGGGATGAACCAGCGCCAGCCGAATTTCCCGAGCGCTGCGGTCTCGATACCGCCATCGATGGCAACGGTTGGATGAATCAAAGTACCGCGCAGAGCCAGCGAGCTGGTAGCGGGGGCGAGAAGCGCGTGAAATTGTTCGAGCGAAAGCGTTTCTGGCTCGATCGCGCCACAGCGGTGCAAGGCAACTTGGCCTGCCGTAATGGCTTGGACTAACGCTGGATTTGCGCTGTGCGCGACGACCCCGCTTGCCGCGTCGTACTGCGGGTCGCTCGGCTGGCTCGGCTGGCAGAGCCAGGCAACACAGGGTGCCGCGAGGGGTTGCGTGGGGCTGACCGAAATCCAGCCAATCCGCACGCCGCAATCCGCCGCCGCGCTCTCCAGTTGTGCGTGATTGTGCGGGGGCGGGTTGCGCAGCAGAACCGCCTCCAGATTGACCGGCGCACCAGCAGCGCGGCACAAGGTCGCGAGCAGCCAGGAGAACGATTCTTCGGTGAGGTGGGGTAACTGCAGGTCAGCCGACATTGAAGGGGCTGGAGAGGCTGACCGCGCGGGGGGGCATGCTGCTTGCAGTAAAGGGTTTCGCTTGCGACCAGCTTAGCCCTAAGCAGGCTGCCCCTGCAAGCGCTGCATCACAAAGCGCACCCCGCGCCACAGCTTGGGTATGAGCCAAGCGGCCAGACAGAGAAAGAAAAACAGCAACACCAGAAACACCGAGGGGTGGTTGAACGCGGTCCACAGGCCGCCGATCACGAGCGCTTCTTCTGAAAACGAGGCTGCCCAATTCGAGAAGGGTTCAGGCGACGTATTGATCAGCGCGCGGCTGCCCGCTTTGGTGAAATGGCTGCCCGAGGCGAGCGTACCGCCCAACAGACCCGCTGCCATCATCCATGCCGGGTCGAGCGTGCCGACGGCACCCACCGCGAGCAGCGCGCCCGCCGGGATGCGCACAAACGTGTGGAAGGCATCCCAAACACTGTCGAAACCGGGAATCTTGTCGGCAAAAAATTCGACGGCGAACATCACGCCTGATGAGCCGATCACCGCCCAATTGGTGAGCAGATGCAAATCGCCCGGCAGCGCCACCAAGCCATATTTGCCCAACAGGCCGGTCAAAAACACCACCGCATAGAGGCGAATACCCGAGGCCCAAGCCAGCCCGCTGCCAATCGCGATGGTTTGTACAATGTCCATGTTTAAATCATAACCCGGTTTGCCCTTCTGCACGCGCAGAATTTTTTGCCAGGAGACTTCCATGACCCAAGACCAACGTCGTTCGCTCTTGAAAGCGGCAGCCGTCACCGGCGCACTTTCAAGCCTTGCCCCCTTTAGCATCGGGCGCGCGCAAGCCACCAAGCTCAAAGTCGGCGTGATCCTGCCCCGCTCGGGTGTACAGGGTTTGATCGGGCAGTCGTGTCAAATCGGGGCCGACATAGCGCCGCCGCTCATCAAAGAAATGCTCGGCGTGGACATCGAACTGATGAACGCTGACTGGGAGAGCAACGTCGATGTCGCGCGGACCCGTGCGGAACGGCTGATTCAAGAGGGCGCGCACGTGCTGGTGGGGCCGTTTGATTCCGGTGCGGCCTCGGCGATTGCCCAGGTGGCTGAGCAAAAGGGCGTGCCCTTCATCATCAATATTGCCGCCGCACCGCAGATTACCGAGCAGGGTTACAAGTTTGTGTTTCGCAATTTTCCTACCGCAATTGACCTGACGATCAATGGCTTGGGGCTGCTGGGCGAACTGTTCCGCGCGACCAACGTGGCCCCGCGCAGTGCCGTTTTCATGCATGTGAACGACACCTTCGGGCAGGCGATGAATCGCGGCATCTCGGCTACTTTGCCGCGCTTGACCAACCTGCCATTCAAGCTTGCCGAAACCATTTCGTATGACCCGGCGGCCAAAGATTTGTCGGTGGAAGTGTCGCGTGCCAAGGCCACCAAGGCCGACTTTTTACTGCTGGTGTGTCGCCTCAACGACGCGATTATTTTGCGCCGCGAAATTGTTAAGCAGCGCTGGAACATCATGGGGATGATCTCTCCTGGGTCGCCTGGCATCTACGAAGATCAGTTTCAGAAAGCGCTGGGCAAGTTGGCGGAATACTGCCTCTCCAATAACCCCTGGTACAACCCGAAAACGGCGATGACGGCAGCCGTCATCAAGCAAATGGCCAAACAGTTTCCGAAAGAAAAGCTGTACAACCACGGCGCGAATGTGAGCTACACCTTCGAGTCGATTTTGATTGCGGCAGATGCGTTTAAGCGGGCCGGCTCGACCAACCCTAAGGCGCTGGCTGATGCGATTCGCCAAACCAATATAACCGACCGCGTGAGTCTGGGCGGGCCGATCAAATTCAATGCGAAAGGCCAGGTCGAGGGCAATCTCTCCGCCGCGCTGATGAACAAGGACGGTCGCCCGCAAGTTATTTTGCCGGCCAGTGCGGCAGAGACCAAGCCGGTATTTCCGTGGCCGGATTACAAGGCTTGAGCCTGCTTGGGTATTGCAGCACGCCACGGCACGCCACAGCACGCATGAGGGTTAAGCCTTGACCTGGGACCTGGTTGCCAACGTCCTCATCGCCGGGGTGCTCACCGGCATGGTGTACGGCCTGATGGCGCTGGGCCTCTCGGTCATTTTCGGCGTAGTGCGGGTCGTCAACTTTGCCCACGGCGAGATGATGACGATTGCCATGTACGCAGCTGTGGTGCTGTTTGGCGCTTTCAAGCTCGACCCATTCATGGTGGTCCTGCCGGTGGCGGCAGCGTTTTTTGGGTTTGGCTATGTGCTGCAAAAGTCGCTCATCAACCCGTTTATCACGCGGCCTGAGCATTCGCAGTTCATGCTGTTGGTGGCGGTGGCGATCATTATGGTCAACGGGCTGTTGATGATTTTCGGGCCAGATGCGCGCAATGTGCAGGTGGCGTATCAGCTAGAGTCGATTGAAATCGGCAAGCTCTTGGTTGACAAGGCGCGGCTCTACGCGGCAGGGGCGGCGTTGGTGGCGGCAGCGGCATTGTTTTGTTTTTTTCGCTTCACGCTGGTGGGCAAGGCGATCCGCGCGTGTGCCGACAACCATTTGGGTGCATTGGTGGTGGGCTTGAATGTCAAGCATCTGTATGCGCTGACCTTTGGCGTGGGAAGCGCGTGCGTGGCCGTGGCTGGGTGCATGATGGTGCTGCTGGTGGATGTCACCCCAAACCTTGGCCCCGCTTACACGCTGCTGGCCTTTGTCACCGTGATTGTTGGCGGCTTGGGTTCGATGCCTGGGGCGATTGTGGGTGGCATTTTGATTGGAGTTTCTGAAGCGATGGCAGGCTTGCTGATTTCGCCGTCAGCCAAAAGCATGTTCAGTTTTGGTTTGTTGATTTTGGTGCTGCTGTTCCGGCCCCAAGGTTTGTTGGGCAAGCGCCCATGAACCGCCGAGCGATGGTGTTGCTTGGTGTACTGGCCGTAAGCCTGCTGGTGCTGCCGCTCTTTGCCAGCAGCTACGTGCTCTCAGTTGCGACCCTGATTCTGTTCTTTGCCTTCGCAGGTCAAGCCTGGAATGTCATGATGGGTTTTGCCGGGCAGCTTTCGTTAGGCCACTCGCTCTATGTGGGTGTGGGGGCCTATGCGGCGGCGGGGCTGTTTTTCCATTTCGGCATCGGCCCTTGGGCGGGCGTATTTCTTGCCATCGCGCTGTGCGTGGCGATCGGCTGCATCATCGGCTTTCTGGCGTTTCGCTTTGGTATTTCGGGCGTGTATTTCGCCTTGCTCACGATTGCGTTTGCCGAATTTACACGCATCGGCTTTGACCATATTCAATGGCTGGGCGGGCCCGGTGGCTTGTTCCTCAAAGTAGCGCAGCGCGATCAGATCGACTTGGCCAACTTTCGCGGACCACCGGCGATGTATTACTACGCCATTCTCGTGCTCACAGCTGGGGCGCTGGCGCTGTGCTCGTGGTTGCTGAAAAGTCGCGCGGGCTACTACTGGCAAGCGATTCGCGAAAACGAAGAGGCGGCGCAAGCACTCGGCATCAATACCTTCAAATGGAAGATGCTGGCCGTGGTAATTAGCTCCGGCATGACCGCGGTGGCAGGTGTGTTTTACGCGTTTTATTACAACAACCTTTTCCCTGAGCAGATTTTCCATATCAGTCGGTCGATTGAGATTATTTTGGGGCCCATCATCGGCGGAGTTGGCACACTCTTCGGCCCAATTCTTGGGGCAGCAGTATTGACCTTGCTGGCCGACGGGATCACCGAATTGCTGGCCGCGATGGGCATTGAAATTCCGGGTGTAAAGCAGGTGTTTTACGGCATCGTGCTGCTCATCGTGGTGATGTTTTTGCCCCACGGCATTTGGCCAAGTGTGGCCAAAAAGCTGGGCTTGGGCAAATGAGCGCACTGCTGGAGGTCAGGGGCGCATCCAAGTCATTTCGCGGCTTGAAGGCGGTGAACAACGCCAGCTTTGCGGTGCCAAAGGGCAAAATCATTGGCTTGATCGGCCCGAACGGCGCGGGCAAAACCACGATGTTTAATTTGGTGGCCGGAGTCTTTGCGCCAGACGCTGGCACGATTCATTTTGATGGCAAGTTGCTGGGTGGTCTGCGACCCGACCAAGTGTGCAAGGTCGGGATTGGCCGCACCTTTCAAATTGTCAAACCCTTCCCGCAGCTCTCGGTGCTCGACAACGTGATCGTTGGCGCACTGAATAGTCAACCGAGTGTGCCCGCCGCCCGCACTCGCGCCCGCGAGGTGTTGGCGCAGTTGCACCTGGAAGGCAAAGCCGAGCATCTCGCCGCCAGCCTGACTTTGCCTGAGCGCAAACGGCTTGAAGTGGCGCGCGCTCTGGCCACCGGCCCTAAGCTGCTATTGCTCGACGAAGTGATGGCTGGGCTGCGCCCGACCGAGGTGGACGATATGGTGAGCGTATTTCGTCGCTTAAACGCGGAGACGGGTCTCACGATCTTGTTGATCGAACACGTGATGCGTGCGGTAATGGCCTTAGCCGAGCACGTGGTGGTGCTCAACTATGGCGAAAAAATCTGTGAGGGTACGCCTGCAGAAGTAGTGCGCGACCCAAAAGTGCTCGAATGCTATTTGGGCGAAGAGGTGGAGGTATGAGCGGCGTGGCGCTTGCGGTGCGCAACCTCGATCTTTTCTACGGCGATGCCCAAGCCCTGAGCGATGTTTCACTCGATATCCCTGATAAATCCATCGTCGCCATCGTCGGTGCCAACGGGGCTGGCAAAACGAGCCTGATCCGCACGATTGCAGGTATTGAAACACCGCGCTCCGGGTCAATTCGCTGGCGTGGCAAGGAGATCGCCGGGCATCCCAGCCATGAAGTCTGCAATCTAGGTATCGGGCAGGTTGCCGAGGGCAGGCAAGTATTCCCCACCATGTCGGTGGAAGAAAATTTACAGATGGGGGCCTTGCTGGCGCGCGCACGGCATGCTGGTAGGGCAACCCTGGCGCGGGTCTTCGAGATGTTCCCGCGTCTCAAAGAGCGTCGCACCCAGGCCGCCGGCACACTCTCAGGTGGCGAACAGCAGATGCTGGCGATTGGTCGTTGCTTGATGGGCCAGCCCGAAGCCATTATGTTTGACGAACCTTCGCTGGGCTTGGCCCCAGCGATTGTGCAAGACGTGCTGCGCACTATCAAGCGCCTCAATGAAGAGGGCATGACGATCATTTTGGTGGAACAGAACGTGGCCGTCTCGCTCAAGCTCGCGCACAGCGCCTATGTGCTTGAAAACGGTGTGGTGGCACTCTCAGGCACGGGCGCACAACTGCTCGCGGACGATCGGGTGCGCAAGGCGTATTTGGGGCTGTAGCAAGCAAATGCAGATAAAAGTCGCACAAAATTCGTGTTACACTGTTTTCGTGTTCCATTTTTTTGGAGAAAGTCATGCAAAACGTCACGATTGCGGTCGATCCTGAAGTTGCGCAATGGGCGCGCATTTGGGCGGCGCGGCACAACACGAGCGTGTCGCGCATGGTGGGCGAAATGCTGGCCAGCAAAATGCGTGACGAAGACGCTTACACCGTGGCGATGGAAGACTACCTGAACGCTTCGCGCGGGGCGCAATTTCCCTTATTGCCGGGCGTGGGCGAGGCCGCCGATTCACCTCGTTTCGGCACGCGCGACCAGTGGCATCTGCGATGAGCGGCGGCGTTTTTTTCGACACCAACATCCTGCTCTACCAGTTCGATAACGACAGTGCGCTTAAGCAAACCGTGGCCCGCGAGCGTGTGGCCAAGGCTTGGCGCGAGCGCAACGGTCTCATCTCGTACCAAGTGTTAAACGAGTTTATGGTCAACATGCAGCGCAAAGTGCGCGACCCGGTGCAAGTGGCACGAGCGCGCGCCGACGTGATTGCGTTCGCCGCATGGAATCCGGTAGTCACTGATCGCGCGCTACTGGAGCACGCCTGGAAACTGCAAGACCGTTACCAATTTTCGTATTGGGATGCGCAGATCGTTGCGGCGGCGCTGCGTGCTGAAGCCGCCACGCTGTTGTCAGAAGACATGCACGCCGGGTTGACCATCCCGCATCGCACAGGCGAGCTCACCTGGGCCAACCCGTTTGTGCTCGGCATCGCGCAGGTGGCTGCGACCTACGAGGCTGCGCCGACACTGAAGCGCAGCCGCGGGCCTAATTCCATTTCTAAATCATTACGATATGTCGTTGCCCCTTCCTAGCCGTGCTAGGCGCACTGTCGTCGTCGGTGCGCCTAATCTCGTAATGATTTAGAAATGGAATAAGAAACCCATACGCCAAACCCCACGCTGATCCGCCGCTTCAAGCACAGGCGGCACGATTCTGCCAATCACGCAAATAACGCGGATAGGCCAGCCCGGTGCTGGCCTGCAACTGCGCCGCGCGCACAGTGAGATTGGGCGTGAGAGTGGGTTCGAGTTCGGCGGCGCTCTCTGCCGGATCATCGCCCACAAACGCCAGCACCACCACGTTGCCGCGCGCGGAGGCGGGCAGCACGCACACCTTGCCCTCAAATACAGCGGTGATGTTGGCAATGTTGGTGCGGTAGGAGTTGTGCTGACCGAACAGGTTGACCGCCATCACGCCGGTGCGCCCCTTGGCTGTGCCACGCTCGAGCGCTTGACGGCAATCGGTATAAAACGCGCTGCTGGCGAGTACTGGCCCCTTGGCGGCGGCATCATACAAATCGACCAAGAGGCAATCACAGCGCGCTTCTTCAGCCTTGATCCAGTAGCCCGCGTCGTCCACCACCACGCGAAAGCGGGCATCGTCTTGCGGCACCTCAAACCATTGCCGGGCGACGCTCACCACCGCGTGCGAAAGCTCCGCGCAGGCGATTTTGGCATTGGGCAGTTGCGCCAAACAGAACTTGGCAATCGACCCTGCGCCCAAACCCAAAATCGAAATCCGCTGGGGGCTGGGGTTGAACAACAGCGCGGCCATCATGTCTTGGGTGTACTCCAACTCCAGCGCGTGCGGGCGCGAGATACGCATCGCGCCCTGAATCGCTTCTGGCCCGAAGTGCAAATAGCGAATTCCGCGTTCGTTGGAAATCGCTACTTGGGCTTCAGCTGGTGACTTCTTCAAGCGAGATAAAAGTTTCATTCAGTGTTTTATTAAAGAGTGTGCAATACCTGCTGCCACTGCACCAGCTTTTGCGCAAACGACATCCCCGCATTGGCCGGGCTTGATGAGGGTAAAGCCGCTGTGCGCACCTGCGCGTGTGTGACAACCGATGCCAGCGCTCCCGCTGTTTTTCCGTTGAAGCAAGCTAACTCCCAGAGTGGGCAGCGTTGCTTCAGGGCCGCGAAGTCTTGGAATTGCGGTGCTTTGATGGCGCTATCCAGGCTGCCCTCGCGTTCGCACGAGGCGATTACGTCCCACAGCCCAATTCCGCGTGCTTTGAGCCGTGTCAGGCGTTGGCTGTAGAGCATTACTGGGAGCGGCTCTTCAAGCACCTCTCCCAGTAGCTTCCAGAACTGGTTTTGCGGGTGGGCGTAGTACCGCTGCTCGGCTAACGAACGTGTACCGGGAAAGCTGCCAAACACAATCACGCGGACATTTTTATGCAGCACCGGGGCCAGTCCGAACAATCGGGGCGTAGTCATCTTGACCAAATTAATGCCGTATGAGAAACTGAAAGTTGCAATTTAATAAACATTCAACATTGATTCAAGTCAGGTAAGCGCGTTTTTTTAGAACCTTCGGAGAAACCTATGGCACCAGTCTATCGCTCCATGTGCGGCTGCAACAAGGCCAGTTGCTACTACGACGGCGTGGCGCTAGCGCACGACGCGGGCTTTAACCTGGCTTACGACCAGCCTGCGGCCACCGTGCCCGCCAAGCTTACTGAGCATTCGCAAAAAATGCAGGCGCGCATCTACAGCGTGGCCGAGCGCGTTTTTTGCGCGGTCGGCTACGCGGGCGCGAATGTCATCTTTGTGGTGGGTGACGATGGCATCATTATTTGCGACGTGACCGAAAGCACTGCCGCCGCCGCGCAAACCTGGCAGGACTTCAAGCGGTGCGCGCCGCAATTCGCGCACTTGCCGATCAAGGCGGTGATCTACACCCACAACCATCTCGACCATGTGGCCGGGGTTCGCGCCTTCGTGAATGACGATGATGTCGCCTCAGGCCGCGTGCCGATCATCGCCCATGAGTCGCTCATGGCTATCACCATCAACAACACCGGCTTGGTTGGCCCGGCATTGGGCGCGCGCGCCGCCTACAGCTTTGGCAGCTTTCTGGAAACTGGCCCCGAGGGCCGCGTGAATGTCGGCTTGGGGCCGGCGCTACACCGCGGCCCGGTCTCGTTTATCGCGCCTTCGATCACCTTCAAAGATGCGCTCGAGATGACGATTGCGGGGATCCGCTTCGAGTTTCGTTACGCGCCTTCGGAAGCCGACGACGAGATTGTCATCTGGCTGCCTGACTTGAAAGTGATGCTTTCGGCCGAAGTGGTGCAAGGCGAATGTTTTGCCAACGTTCATACGATTCGCGGTACGCTGTACCGCGACCCGGTCAAGTGGGTGCGCACACTCGACATGATGCGCCGCTACGCGCCTGAAGCCATGGTGCCCGCGCACGGCAGGCCAGTCTCGGGTGCGGCGCAGGTTGAAGATTTGTTGCGCTCGTATCGCGACGCGATTGCCTTCACCCACGACCAGACCATTCGCCTAATCAACTTGGGTGCCACGCCCGATGAAATTGCCGAGCAAGTGCCGGGCTTGCCGGCGCATCTGCGCGACCACCCATGGCTGGGCGAGTACTACGGCACCGTTAAACATTCCGCACGTCAGGTGTTCAACGGGCAAATGGGCTGGTTTGAGGGCGACCCGACCTTTCTTGATCCGCTCCCGCGGGTCGAGCGTTCACAGCGCACCATCGCGCTGATGGGTGGGCGCGATGCGGTGGTGAAGGCCGCACAAACCGCTTTTGTGGGTGCTGACACGGCTGACAAAAACGACGGCGCACGCTGGGCCGCAGAGTTGCTTACCTTTGTGCTGCGGGTGGCTCCAGAAGACCACGAAGCGCGCTCGCTCAAAGCGGCTGCGCTGCGCCATCTGGGTTTTGCGACCGTCAACACCAACTGGCGAAATTGGTACATAAGTTCTGCGCGCGAGCTCGAAGGCACGCTCGACGTGGGTAGCGCCAACGCTGGTGGCGCATTCGCGCATCCCGACTTCATTCGCTACACCCCGGTGCTTTCGGTACTCGAACGTTTTTCGGTGCGGGTCAATCCGGCGCTGTGTGCCGACCGGCACGTAACTTTGGGATTTCATTTCACTGATGCCGCACTCAAATATGCGGTGGAGGTGCGGCGCGGCGTGGTGCAAGTGCATCAGAGCATTCCGGCCCACGCCGATGCCGTGATCGCGCTCACCACGCCGGTGTTCTGGAAGTTGATGCGCAAAATGACCACCGAATTCCCCAAGGCGCTGCAAGCCGGTGAGGTTGTGATGGAACTGGGCGAGGTGGCGCGTTTGGGCGAGTTTTTTGCCTGCTTTGACCCGCCGCCTACCGGAATGCCGAAGCTGACTTTGCGTTGATCTTGCGTTGATCTTGCGTTGCGGTTGCGGTCGGCTGCTAGGGCAACCTCGCAGTGCGTGCTCACGTGGCGATGTGCAATTTTTTACCTGTCAATAGGCTCGACATCATGCAAAACGTCAACATCCGGCGATAAGGCGGTGGGTCCATTGTGACGATTCCGGTGGCGCTGCTGCGTGAACTCGACATTGACGTAGGCGGTGTTTTGACCATGGAAGTGCAAAACGGCGCATTGATCGCCCGACCAGCGTGCGTCGCCAGCGCTTCACGTTGACCCATCCACTCGAAGGCGCAACCTCGGCCACGATGAAAAAACTGCATGGCCAAACCGCAGGCGCGCGTGCAGGCACTGTCATTAGGCGCGAGTTGGCCTAACCGTGGGCCGAACCCTGGGCCAAACTTCGGGCTTGACCGCCGGTTTGATCTCAGCGTTGAGTCTTCGAGGTAGCGCCCCATGAGCGGAACAGCAGCCAAGCGGCGCACCCCGATACCGGGCGACCTGTACTCGATTGATCCGAATCCGATCGCCGGGCGCGAAATGCGCGACCCCCATCACTTTGTCGTCATCACGCCGCGCGCGATCAATGCGCCCGGCGTGGCCATGCTGGTGCCGATCACCAGTGGCGGGGCGTTTGCGCGCAAGCTGGGCTTCACGCTTGAGCTGCGCGCCCAGCGCATCGCTGGATTCGCAGTTTGCAACCAGGTGCGCAGCTTTGACCTGGAGGCGCGAGTTGCGGCCGGTAGCGCCAAATACATTGAGACACTTGACCTGCCAACCACTCTGGAAATCATCGCGCGGGTGGTTGGCGTGATCGACCCGCAAGCAGAGTAGGTCGCACGTAGCCACCAGGTGATGGCTGGAAACCAGCGCTGGATAAGCCTCTTCGAGCATCCTTCCCCAAGAGTGCCGACCCGTAAGCCTCTTCGCCCGGCAGAAGATTCGATTCGCATTGACACCATGCAGCCCCGCATTGCATCGGCCACTGACCTCGCCAGCTAGACTGCCCCGATGCTCGCTTCCTTCACCGACAAAACACCTGCATCTGATGCCTTGATCGATTCGAGTTACGCCGCGTTCCGGTTGGTGGTGGCGTTGCTGCTACTCACGATTGGTGGGGCGAGCATGTACGTGGTGGTCGTCGTGCTGCCAGCGGTGCAGGCCGAGTTTGGCGTGGCGCGAGCTGACGCTTCACTGCCCTACACGCTCACCATGATCGGCTTTGGCGTGGGTGGCATGTTGATGGGGCGGTTGGCAGATCGCTTCGGGGTGGCGGTACCCATCCTGCTCGGTTCCATCGGTCTGGGCACGGGCTTTGTCGTGGCCGGAATCGCGCAAAACATTTGGGTCTTCGCCATCGCTCACGGGGTGCTGTGCGGCCTATTGGGTAGCTCGGCCACCTTCGCACCCTTGATTGCCGATACCTCAATGTGGTTTGCCAAAAGGCGCGGCATCGCGGTGGCGGTATGTGCCAGCGGCAACTATGTGGCCGGGGCCGTGTGGCCACCAATTGCGCAGCACTTCATTGAAACCGTGGGTTGGCGCAGCACCTACATCGGCATTGGCATATTTTGTGCGATCACCATGTTTGCGCTCGGGCTGTTGTTGAAACGCCGCCCGCCAACAGGTGCCAGCGTGGCCGCAGCGCAGTCAAGTCTGGCATCCGACAAACCCTTCGGTTTGACGCCTGGCCAAGCGCAATTTTGGTTGTGTGTAGCGGGCATCGCGTGCTGCGTAGCAATGTCGATGCCGCAAGTGCATATCGTTGCGTATTGCGGTGATTTGGGCTACGGTGCGGCGCGTGGCGCGCAGATGCTCTCGCTCATGCTTGGGTTTGGCGTGCTCTCGCGCCTGATCTCGGGGGTGATATGCGACAAGATTGGCGGGATTCGCACGCTGCTGCTGGGCTCGGGGCTGCAATGCCTGGCCCTACTGCTGTTCTTGCCATTTGACGGCATGTGGTCGCTCTACCTGGTCTCGGCCCTGTTCGGTTTATTTCAAGGTGGCATCGTGCCAGCCTACGCGATTATTGTGCGCGAATATTTTTCGCCGAAAGAGGCTGGCGCGCGGGTCGGCACGGTGTTGATGTTCACCATGCTGGGCATGGCATTGGGCGGCTGGATGTCGGGCAAGATTTTCGACTGGACCGGCTCTTACAACGCCGCATTTTTAAACGGCATTGCGTGGAACGCACTCAATCTGGTGATTGCGATTACTTTGATGCGGCGCGCCGCAAAATCTCTCAAAACGACATGACGATTTGGTTCAAACCACCCAGCCTGGCGCAGATCAACCAAAGTCACGAGAACACCGCCGTTTCGCAAATGGGCATTGAGTTCATGGAGGTGACGGACGAAAGCTTGACGGCGCGCATGCCGGTCGATGCACGCACCCGGCAGCCCGCCGGTTTGCTGCATGGCGGTGCGAACGTGCTGTTGGCGGAAACCCTTGCCAGTTGCGCCTCTTGGCAGACGATTGACCGGAAAGCCACGTCTGCTGTGGGTCTTGAGATCAATGCCAATCACGTGCGCGGCGTGCGCGAGGGCTGGGTGACTGGCACGGTCACGGCGCTGCATTTGGGTCGCTCCACCCAGCTATGGCAAGTGCAAATCGTCGACGCGCAACAACGTTTGGTGTCGATTGCGCGGGCGACGATTTCGTTGATCGCTCTGTAAAACGAGCTGACTACTTCGCGAAGCTGTAGGGGCCGCCGCGCTCCAAAGCCTGGCGATAGGCGGGGCGCGCTTGAAAGCGCTTGACCCACGCCAACAAATTGGGGAAGCGGTCGAGATTGCCGCGCATGCCAGCCGCTTCGCCAACAAAACTCATCTGCACATCGGCCCCGGTGAGCGTGTCGCCCACCAACCAGTCGCGCCCGGCCAGACAAGTGTCCACATAGCCCAAATGATTGGACAGTTCGCTCTCAATCCGCGGGTTGAGCGGTGCACCGGCATCGCCCAAGCGCGAGACGTAGAGCTTCAACATCAGCGGCAGCATTGCTGAACCTTCGGAGTAGTGCAGCCACTGCTGATAGGTGTCGTAAGCGGCTGAGTCGGCGGCAGGCTGCAAGCGCCCAGCGCCATGGCGGCGAATGATGTAATCCACAATCGCGCCCGACTCAATCACCGTGGTCGCGCCATCAGTAATGACCGGCGATTTGCCCAGCGGATGAATCGCAACCAGCTCGGGCGGCGCGAGCCGTGTTTGCGCGTTGCGCGCGTAGTGCTTGATCTCATACGGCAGCGCCAATTCTTCGAGCAGCCAGAGAATGCGTTGCGAACGCGAATCGTTTAAGTGATGGACAGTAATCATGTCGAGCCAATCAGAAGTAGGACGAGCCTCCGTGCTCGTCCAGAGCGGAAAAAACAGCGAGCACGGAGGCTCGCTCTACTTGAATTCAGGAATATCGGGGCGCGAACCCCACATACAAAACGAGTCGGGCGTGAAGGGAAACTGGCGCGGTCGATGCTTCATCTCGTCGGTGATCAAGCGCACGCCGGTGGAGTATTCGTAGATCATGCCATCGGGCCCTTCGAAGTACAAAAAAATCGCCGACGAAGTAGGATGTCGCCCCGGCCCGAAGACGATTTTGACGCCCTGCTCACGCAAAAAATAGGTGGCGCGCATCACATCATCGACACTTTCCACCTGATGGTTGATGTGCTGCACTCCGGCGTGGGCCGATGGAAAGAGTGCGATTTTGTGATGGACTTCGTCAATCCGCAGTAACGGCGCTTGACCGATTCGATCCGAGACCCGCGCGCCCATCATGCCAGTCCAAAACGCTTCGTCACGCGCTGCATCGGTAGTGCGCAGGCCGACGTGCGAAAAGCCGGTGATGCCCGCATCGCGCGCGGCGAAGTAGCGCTTGCCCGAGTGGTAGGGGCGAACTTGCAGGTGAATCCGATTGCCACTGGGGTCGTGAAACTCCAGCAGAGCTTCGCAGCGCTGGCTTTCGCATTGCGCCTGATCGCCCAGTTTGGCACTGAAGCCTTGGGCATCGAGCGCTTGGCCCGCCGCGTCGAGAATGGCGCGATCACGCAACTCGAAGCTCAGCGTGTGTTGCGCCGGATCGCCTTCCACATACACCAGCGTGTGGTCGCGGTTGTCGCCGCGAAAGTAGGCGATGCCGCTGGTTTTGGTGACCCGCGCGGTGACTTCTTCCAAGCCCAGAATCTGCGTGGCGAAGCGGCGCGCGCCTGCCAGGTCGCGCGTGCCCAGGCGTACCGAGCGGATGTCGTCGAGGTGAATCACGGCGCTGCCTAAAAGATCAAGCGCCGTCCACTGCCACCATGGTCAGAAAATCCGCTTTGCCGGCGCGCGCGGCAATGGCTTTTTTGTATTCTGGTGAATCGTAGAAAGCGCGCGCCTGCTCTAGTGAAGGGAATTCCGCAATCACTACCCGGTTGCCGGTAAAGTTGCCTTCAAAGACATCGTGTTTACCGCCGCGCGCCAAAAACTTGCCGCCAAACATCGGCATCGCGATTCCGGCCAGCTTCCGGTATTCTTCGTATTCATCAGGCTTTTTCAAATCAATCAAGGCGACCATGTAGGCGGGCATGTCAGGTTCTCCGAGCGGCGTTAATAAAGTCAGTCTAGCAAAGCGTAAAAAGCGTAACTTCATTCACTAAAGGATTATTAGCATGGGCAGCATGATCGAATTGGTTGCAAGCGATGGGCACAAGTTGGTCGCGTATCGAGCCGAGCCAGCGGGTAAGCCGCGCGGTGGCGTTGTCGTGATTCAAGAAATTTTCGGGGTCAACCAGCATATCCGCGAAGTGGCCGACGGCTACGCGGCAGATGGCTACCTCGCCATCGCCCCGGCGATTTTCGACCGAGTCAAGCGTGGCGTTGAAATCGGCTACACCATGCCTGAAATCCAAGAAGGCTTTGGCTACAAAGGCGCAGTGGTGACTGACGACGCAATGAAAGACGTGCAAGCCGCCGTTAACGCGGCGAGCAGTGCAGGCAAAGTAGGCGTGGTGGGCTACTGTTTTGGGGGCTTTCTCGCGTGGATGTCGGCGGCACGCGTCATGGGCTTAAGCGCCTCGGCCCCGTATTATGGTGGTGGCGTGCCTGATGCCGCAGCAGAAAATCCGCAATGCCCGGTGATGCTGCATTTTGGCGAAAAAGACAGCTACATCCCGATGGACAGTGTTAACGCCTTCAAGGCCAAACACACCAGTCAAACTGTGCACGTGTATGCGGCTGACCATGGGTTCAACTGCAATCACCGTGGTTCGTATGACGAGGCAGCTGCCAAGCTCGCGCGCGAGCGTACGCTGGCCTTCTTCCGCCAGCACCTGGGCTAACTGATTGGAGAAGACCATGAGCGGACAAGTGATCCCAGGTCGCCCCAAGCCACGTGGCGCCTACCCGCATTACAAGCGTGCGGGCGATTTCATCTATGTATCCGGCACTTCCTCGCGCCTACCGGACAATCGCTTGGTTGGCGCAGAGGTGGATGCAATGGGTACCACCACGCTCGACATCCGTTTGCAAACCCGGGCCGTGATTGAAAACATTCGTTCGATTTTGGCCTCAGCTGGGGCCACGCTGGACGACTGTGTTGAGATCACTTCTTTTTTGGTCGATATGAATGATTTTGGCGGCTACAACGAAGCCTATGCAGAGTACTTCGACAGCACTGGCCCGGCGCGCACCACGGTGGCGGTGCATCAACTGCCGCACCCGCACATGCGCATCGAAATCAAAGCGGTGGCCTACAAGCCATTGAACTGAGCTTGACCACACGATGCTTCCTCCGATTCACTTCCCCAGTTGGCTTGAAGAGCACCAGCATCTGCTCAAACCGCCGGTTGGCAACCAGCAAATCTGGCTGGACCGCGATTTCATTGTGACCGTGGTAGGCGGCCCCAACCAGCGCACCGACTTTCACGATGACCCGTTCGAAGAGTTTTTCTATCAACTCAAAGGCAACGCCTCGCTCGACATTATCGAAAATGGCAAGCGGTCAGTAGTACCCCTGCGTGAAGGCGCGATGTTCCTCTTGCCGCCGCACGTGCGCCACTCGCCGCAGCGGCCTGAAGCGGGCAGCGTGTGCCTCGTGATTGAGCGCGCCCGTCCGCCAGGAGTGAAAGATGCCTTCGAGTGGTATTGCCCGAATTGCACGGCGTTAGTGCATCGGGTTGAGTTGCAGTTGCAGAGCCTTGTCACTGATTTGCCGCCGCTCTTTAGTGCTTTTTATGCCTCGGTCGAGCATCGTACTTGCAAGGCCTGCGGCACGGTGCATCCGGGCAAAGCCAGCCCGGCCGATGCCGCCTCAAAATGAAACCATGAACTACCCGATTGAATTCAGCTTCCCCGATATTGCGCCGCATGCGCCCGGCAACACCGGTACGCCTTATGTGTTTGAGTTCGACAGCGGTGTGGCTGGCCCCACCGCGATGGTTTGCGCGCTCACGCACGGTAACGAAATGGCGGGTGCGGTGGTGCTCGATGCGCTGCTCAAGCAAAGCTTTCGGCCCCGGCGCGGCAAGCTGGTTTTGAGCTTTAACAACATCGCCGCGTTCACCGCGTTTGATCTCGACGACCCTGACGCGGCGCGCTATGTAGACGAGGATTTCAACCGGGTTTGGGAGCCTGCCGTCTTGGACGGCTCGCGCGACTCGGTTGAGCTGCGCCGGGCCCGTGAAGTACGGCCATTCGTCGCAAAGGCTGATTTCCTTCTCGACATTCATTCGATGCACGAAAAGTGCGCACCCATTATGGTTTGCGGGCCACTGGAAAAAGGCCTGGCTTTGGGCCGCGAAATCGGCGCGCCCCAAAATTTGATGCTCGATCAAGGCCACGCCAGCGGGCGGCGCATGCGCGATTACGGCGGCTTTGGCGATGCTGCTTCACCGAAAAACGCCAATTTGATCGAGTGCGGTCAGCACTGGGAAGCCTCGGCGGTGGTAGTCGCTAAAGACGTGACAGCGCGATTTTTGTGTACCGTTGGCATTAGCGAACCTGCCGATCTGCCCGCAGGCTGGCAGCGCGAAGCAGTGGCCGTTCAAAAAATCTCGCGGGTTACTCAGGCGATTGCACCGGCTACCGAGCACTTTCGCTTCGCGCAAAATTTCAAGGGCCTCGAAGTACTCGCTCGAGGTGAGGTGATTGGTTGGGACGGCGACGGTGATGCAGCCCAAGCGGTGATCGCGCCGTACGACAACTGCGTGCTCATCATGCCCTCGTTGCGCCACGCTGGGCCCGGTGTCACTGTGGTCAGATTGGCGCGGCTGGATCAATAAGCGGCTAGATAAGCACTGAAGAGCCGCTACCGGGGCGGCTCTTCAGGCGTTTCCGGGTAGATCGCGTTACCGCCCGTAACCGTACCCGTAACCGTAACCGTACCCGTGGCCGTGATGGCGCTGCTGCCAGTGGCGGTAGGCGATGATTTCTGCACGTGTTGCCAAGCCATCATGGTTGCGATCAACCATTCTGAAATTTGCTGCAACGTCACGCAGACCGGCGTGATACGCCTGCCGACGGCTGATGCCAGCGTCGTGATGTCCGTGGCCTTGATGGCTCCAATGACCGCTCACAACGGGCGCCGGGAAATGTTGTACGCGCGGGGTGGAGGGGTGGCGGTCGCCTTGAGCGTTGGCGATGCCAGCGCTGGCAGCAAACAATATGCTCAGGGTGACTTTGGCGAAAAGAGTGCGCATGATGAGTCTCCGGTTGGTTGAGTTTGAAACTTGGGCCTTGCCCTACCAACAACGGCGCTCTGCGCTGGGCGCTGACGGCGATTACGCAAACTTACAAATGCAGCCAGCGGTGTGCCGGGTGGCCCGCGTTCAGGCTGCTTTAGTTGGTTGTCACCGCGTAGTCATCCAGTCGTCACGCGGCGTCACGCGGCATCACGCGGCGTCCACACAATGCGTTCGAAGCAACTGTCGGCTGCGGTGGGCGTGGCCCGCCTCTGGTGCGAAAGTCGGTTGCCAACCACCGAGGAGACCTTTGATGACCTTTTCTACTTTACTGCGCCGGATTGTGACCGCAGTTCTGGCCAGCGCAGCCCTGCTGGCTACTGCCGCACATGCTCAATTGACCATCTATGTGGTGCGGCATGGCCAGACTGATATAAACGGCCCCTTTGAAGGCCAGCCGATCCAAGGCTTTTCAAGTATCAAGTGGCAAAAAGATGGCTCGGCATGGATCTTGTCGGACAACGGTTTTGGCACCAAGGCCAACTCGCCCGACGCGATGCTCATGTTCCACCACTTGCGGCCAGATTGGAAGAGCGGGCGGCTCGACGTGGAACGCACGATCTTCCTCCACGACCCGCATGGTGTGGTGCCGTTCAACGTCGTGAATTCGGCCACCGCGAAGCGTTATTCCATTTCTAAATCATTACGATATGTTGTTGCACCTTCCTAGCCGTGCTAGCAGCACTGTCGTCGTCGGTGCGCCTAATCTCGTAATGATTTAGAAATGGAATTACTTGACGGGCGCGGTTTTGAAGGCATGGCAGCCTCGCCAGACGGGAAGTTTCTTTATCCGATGCTTGAAGGGCCGCTCTGGAATGCCGAAGCCAAAGTGCGGGAAAGCCACAACGGCAAAGAGACGGTGCGCATCCTTGAGTTTGATGTCCAGCAAACCGCCTACACCGCTCGCGGTTGGCGGGATGCGCTCGAGTTGGCGGGCAACAACATTGGCGACTTCAACATGATTGATAAAGATGCGGCGCTGGTGGTCGAGCGAGACAACGGCGAAGGGGATGTCGCGCGCGCCTGCAACGGCCCCGCCCGTGCTGATTGCTTCAATGTGCCGATCCGCTTCAAACGGGTTTACAAAGTTGACCTTTCGAATCCTGATGCGCAGGGGTTTGTGCGCAAGGGGGGTTTTATTGATCTGCTTGACATCGCTGATTCAAAATCGGTCGCCCGGCCGGGTGACGCCAATGGCCGGTTCAGCTTTCCGCACTGGTGCATTGAGGGCGTGGAGATCGTCGATGCGGATCATATCGTCGTGCTCAACGACAATAACCTCACAGTTTCGGCTGCGCGCGAATTCGGCAAGAATGAACCCAATGAGCTCATCTTGTTGCGCGTGCCTGAGTTCTTGCGGGCGCGCTACGAAATGTCTGAAGACGCTCTCCCATAAAACGTCTTCGGGCATCGATGGCGGGGCATCTACTTGAGAAAAGTGCCGCCTCGCCCGATCAGCGTGAGCTCGACAAAGTTGTTCAAATTGTTGCGATTGCCGGTGGCAAAGCTGACCCGAAAGCCGCCGGCATCGTAGTCGTTCAAACTGGTCAGCGCCTCGATCAGCTTGTCGCGCGTCACATCCTTGCCAGCCCGCCGCAGCGCCTCAACCAACACTTTGGCGGCGATGTAGCCTTCCAAGCTGGTGAAGGAAAAGTCGGCTTTGCCGCTCTTCTTCATCAGCGTTTGATATTCGCGCACCACCGCGACCGAAGGCGAAAACGGGGAGGGCACAACCTGCGACACACTCACACCGTGCGCCGCCTCGCCCAGCGTTCGAGCCAAAATTTTGCCGCCCACCAGCGAAATGGCATGAAACTGACTGGTGGTTTTTAAGTGACGCCCGTGCTTGACCAAGGCGGATGCTGACCCATACGAGGCGATCATCAAAATCGCATCAGGCTTCGCTTTGAAAAGAACCTCGGCCGCGCTCTTCACGTCGGTCGAGTCGGGTTTGACACTGGCACTGGCCACCAGTTGGAGCTTGTGGGCACGCAGCGCCTGCTCGGCCGCTACCAAGCCTGCCGCGCCAAAGGCACTGTCTTCGAGAAAAACGGCAAAGCGGGTTTGACCGATCGTGGTCAAAGTCTCGACCAGTTTTTTGATTTCATCGTTGTACGAGGCGCGCAGATTGAAGACGTTACGCCCGCCGGTATTGCGCAAGCCCTGGTCACCCGACAAAGTGCCAAAAACCGGCACACTGGTGCGAGCCGCCAGCGCAATCGTTTTTGCGGAAGGCGTTCCCACCAAGCCGAAGAGCGCGAGGACTTGATCGCTCTCGATCAATTCAGCGGCGTTGCGCTCGGCACGCGCCGGATCATTCGCATCGTCCAGAGTTTTGAGCTCAATATCGCGGCCAAAAATCCCGCCTTTGCCGTTGATTTCGTCAAAGTAAAGTTGTGCGCCGATGCGCGTTTCTAGGCCAATTTCGGCAGCGGGGCCGCTTAGGGGCACGGATTGACCAAGCATCAGCTTGAATTTGCTGACCCCTTCTTGTGCCGCTACCGTTGCAGTGCAGGCCACCAGCAAGATTGTCGTGGCACATGTCGAAACGTGTCGCATGTTGATTCTCCCCAAGCGTGAAAGCAAGCCATCAAACCAGCCTGCAAACGCTACGCTTGTTGCAGTGCGATGCGCGATTGGGGCTTTCCCTGTCAGGGTTTACGCGGATGGGGTGCCTTTGCTGTCGTGCCGGTTGTCATTCATCCTAGAAGCCTGACATCAACCAACGCGCACTGAAGTGTCACTTTTCGACCTTAGTGTTCCGGTTACGGCGATTGGAATCGGTAGCGCAACAACTTTCGCCGTTTGCGCCAGCGCAGATTCCGGGGTGGCTACCCGCGCCGTGAACTCTCGCTTGGTCATGCGCTTTTCATCTTTCTTTTGTCGGCGTCGCAATGCGTCAGAATCGAGAATCGCGGTAAACGGCTCATCGACCCGATTAGCGACTGCGAAGGCGCGCGCATTTTTGCCCATTTTCTGTCTGACACCGTGGTTCATTAGGCTCCGCATCGCCTCGAACAAACTGCCGCTGTCGTTGCCGCGCACGGCAATGCCGGTGATACCGTCTTCCATCAATTCGATCGGGCCACCGATGTCAGTAACGATCACTGGTAGGCCGGAAGCCTGCGCTTCAAGCGGCGCATTGCCCCAGGTGTCGGTGGTGCTCGGGAAAACCTTGACATCCGCTGACGCGATTGCCGTTGCCAAATCCGTGCCGTGCAGATATCCGGTCCAGGTGACCGGCAGGCCGTCGAGCTGTCGCGCCAGCTCAGCGCGAAACGGGCCGTCACCTACCAAGATCAGGTGCGCGCTTGATGCTCCGGGCCGTGCAGCCAGCTCGGTGATGAGCGCACGAAACGCGTAGGCCAATATCTGTAGATTCTTCTCAATGGCAATACGCCCGACATAGATAAACTTTACGCAATCGTCCGGCAACGTCAGGCTGAAGCGGCCCCAAAATGCGGGCGAGCGATTGGCAGGCTGGAAGCGTTCGATGTCAACCCATCGGTCAAGTATCAGCAAGCGCCGCTTGCGCAGGCCGCGCTTGTGCAGCAGGCGGGCCACAAAACGTGAAGGCACAATCGTCTCATCAACCGCGTGATAGAAGAGCACCATGTAGCGCCACGCCAGCGCTTCCAGACTGACATCGCGGGTATAGTTTTCCACATACTCCGGAATGCTGGTGTGATAGGTCGCGGCGCTGTCGATCTGCAGCATTTTTGCGGCCATCAGCCCGCACAGGCCCATCGTGCCAGGGGTGCTCAACTGTACTTTGGTGAAACCACCTTCCTGCAGGAATTTGAGGATGTCGAGCACCGGCGGAATGTGGATGCGCAGACCTTCATATTGTGGAAACCCAAAACTGCGCACCGCATTGAAGAGCCGCAAATGCCCGGATTCGATCCACGCTCGGACTTCTGGGTCATCCGCGCCCGTGGCTTGCTCGCCCGGCATCACACAGACGATCACGGTGAATTTGTAGCCGCGCCGTTGTGACTCGCGGATCATGCGCTTGATGCTGGCCGAGACACCATTGACTTCAAAAAAAGTATCGGTCAGCAGTGCCACACGAGGCGATTCGGTAATGCCGAACGCTCGCCTTACATCGCGCGCGATTTGCGCGTCGGCGCTCTGCTGCAGGAATGCGGCAATGTAGGGCAGCGACACAAAAGCGGTTGAACTGACCAGGGCGACCAATTCCTTGATGGTGCGCACCAGATCGTCTTGGTGCGCCGCTTCGATACGCACCATGTAGCGATTGCAAAGGCGGTAGATCAACAGTTTGATGACCAGGAAGATGCGGTCATCGGCGGTGGCGAGTTTGCGCAGGTTTGCGGTAAATCCGGTGTCTGCCAGCAGTGCGAATACTTCGGATTCGAGAATCTCTTCAAACTGCTGGTCTGATTGCCTCAGCAAGTTCGCGATTTCCGGGAATTGGCGGCGGAGTCGGTGAACGTAGATTTGCGTTTGCAGGCGTATTCGTTCGAAGACTCCTGCTGGTGCTTTAGCAAATACCAAGCCTAGCAGAGGCCGGATGCTGCGGCCAATTGAGCTATTTTCGCCTGAACGACTCTGCTGCCGACCGCCGCCTAGCTTCGGGGCATCATGTAATAGCTTCAAGATGGAATGCGCGATGGTGACCGGACCCCCATGCTGGCCTACCACGCGGGTAGACCTCGCGCGGATGCAATCCACCAGCAGATTGGCGGTGGGTGGTGCGCCCTCGGAGCCAAACTCGGTCCAGGTGCGCCCGTGGTTGATGCCGGAATGATCGTCGGAGCCGCCGACCATGGACTTCAGCCACGGGGTCGCCCCCTTTGGCGTGATGCCATGCCGATCGGCGAAGCACTCTATCGTCTTTGCGTCTAGTGTGGCGAGCATCTGCGCTGTCAGCAGGTTGAGCGCCCGCGTGCGCGAGCCGTTGTGGACTTCGATGCAATTGCACAGCAGCAGCGCCTTCTCCAAATGGGCGACCGAGAGCGAGCCTTCCCTGCCATAGGGCCGGTTTTGCGTGCTCATCAGCGGATGCGTCATAAAGTAGACGAGGTGATTCCCGGCACCACCAGGCGCATCCTCACCGGCGATCTGTTGGTCCAGATAAGCCGTCAGTTCGTAGATATTGCTGCGCAGCCGGTTGGTCTCGGCAAATTGTGATTCGGTCACATTGGCGACGGTAATGTGGATGTTGCATTTGTCTTCAGGAAAGGTGGTGGTCAGCTCCGAGCTGATGAACACGTCCCACAGCCCGGAATCGAGCATTTCGAGCACACCGTCAATCGAGTTGTGATCAGTCAGGGTGACCAGCGACATGCCACGCGACTTCAGCTCGCGGTAGACCCATAGCGGGTCGGTATAGGACTCCGGGATCGAGAACGCATTGGCGGCGAAATAGTCCGTCACATTGGAAGCATGCGAGTGCAAGTGGAGATCGACTTTTTCGCGACGAGTGGTTTGCATGATGTTCTCCCTGTCATTTGATTGCCGTCAGTAGATCAATTCATTGTGAACAGGCGATGGCAACTGGATGAATCCGGGGTGACACGTAACGGCTGGCGCGGCAGCTTGCGCGTCACACAAGCGTCATATCGATTCGGTCAAATTCGTCTGACTTCGGTGCGGCGACGTTACACAGGCTAGGGCAGCGATGCCAGCGTTTGTGAGGCCAAGTCGGAGCATGGTCGTCATTTGTTAACCGCAACCCAGGAGATAACCCCTCATGTCGACATTCAAAGAAATGCTGCGCGAACAGCGCTGGGATGACCATCGCTACTACCACCATAGTCGGATCAACCAAAGCCTGCATCTTGTCAGTGCGGCCAGTTTTGTCGCGGCCTATGTGACGGTCTTCTTCAATCCAGTGGTCGCCGTGTTATTGGCTTGGGGGGTGGCGATGGTGACGCGCCAGTCCGGGCATTTCTTTTTTGAGCCGAAAAGTTACGATGTGCTGAACCAGGCATCGCACGAAGAGAAAGAGGCGATCAAAGTGGGTTACAACCTGCAGCGCAAGATCATCTTGATGGTGGTGTGGGCGCTGTCGCCGCTGGTGCTCTGGTTCGATGCGAGTTTTTTTGGGCTGTTTGCCGAACCGATTGATGTTTGGGGGTTTGCGGAAAACACAGCATGGATCTGGATTGGCGTAGCGCTCGGCGCGTTGCTGTTTCGGGCCTTCCAACTGTTTTATCTGTTCAACATTAGAACTGGCGTGGTCTGGATGACAAAAATTCTTACCGACCCATTTCACGACATCTATCTCTACTACAAAGCCCCTTACTTCCTCTTTAAAGGGCAACTTCTTGACCCGGATGTCAACAAGCGTTCCGCGTGAGCGGTGGAAGAGTTGGATGGGTTGGACGTAGCCGGAAGAACCGGCCCCGCTCAGCGCACCGGGGCTACACGATGACGAAACGTGTTGTAGCGCTGCACCAGCAGTTCGCGCAGCACTTGGCGGCGAATGCTGCGATTGGATGTAGCAGGGGCGGCCCACCACCAGCCGTCGGCTTGCATGGTCTGGGCTGCGCGAACGAAACGCTGGGCAACCTCGTCAAACGCTGCGTCATCGAAGGCAAAACTGAATATCAAACGGCCGCTGCCAACCCAACTCAGCGCCAGGCCCTCGGCACGCAGGTAGTACTGAAACATCCAGTTGTAGCGCGACGGCGTGGTGAACAAAATGGTCCAGATGGTCGAGAGATTGGCTACCTGTACGGGCAAGCTGGCAGCATCCAGTGTTCGATTCAAGGACTGTGCCCTGCGGTTCCAGCGCTCGTCGAGTTCCAGGTAGCAGGCCTGCTGTTCCGGTTTGGCAATTTCCTCCAGAAATGCGTACATCGCGCCCATTACGTAGGGGTGCGAATTGAAAGTGCCGCGTGCGAAGCAGATGTCGGCCGGACGGTCTTCGCGAAAGCGCTTCATCAGGTGTGCTTTCCCGCAAACCACACCGACTGGCAGGCCGCCGCCGAGTGTCTTGCCATAGGTCACCAGATCCGCTTGTACGCCAAAGTATTCCTGCGCGCCGCCTGGTGCCAGGCGGAAGCCGAGAAACACCTCGTCGAAGATCAGCACCAGACCTTTTTCATCGCAAACCTGGCGCAGTTTGACCAGCCATTCGCGGTAGGCCGGTCGGTCGAAATGGGCGCTGCGCGAACTGTCAATCAACGCCGAGTCCCCCGGTGCATTGCGGTTTGGATGCAACGCCTGCAATGGATTGACGAGCACGCAGGCGATGTCTTTGCGACGGCGCAATACGTCGAGCGAGCGCTCGCTAAGGTCAGCGAGCGTGTAGGTGTGGTGTTCGGTCTGTGGATTGCCGACCCCTGGCTGCACATCACCCCACCAGCCATGATAAGCACCGCAAAAGCGCACCAGATGCGTGCGCCCGGTGTGGTAGCGCGCCAGGCGTACCGCTTGCATCACCGCCTCCGTGCCCGACATGTGGAACGAAACCTGCGGCAGGCCGGAGATTTCGCGCAGCCGCCGTACGTTGTAACTGACAATCGGGTGATAGGCACCCAAGACCGGCCCCAGCGCACCCACCAAGGTGATGCCGCGCTCAATGCAGTGCTTGTAGAAATCATTGCCAAAAACATTGACCCCGTAAGAACCGGCGAGATCGTAGAACCGGTTGCCGTCGAGATCGACCACGTGCAATCCCTCTGCAGCCTCAAGCACAGTGCCTCCGCGCAGTGCGTCACGTGCCTTGGCGCTGAACTGAAAGGGCACGCGGTAGGTGGAGATAAATTCGAGGTCTGGCAAAGACTCGCGCAGCTCCGCAGTCAACGCGGCAGATTTGGCGAACCGGGTTTCATAGAGTGTCGCAAGCCGCTGAAAGCCCTCACGGCGCGACTCCACCACCTGCACCGGAGCTTGGTCAATGCTGTAGAAGCGCTCATCTACGTATTCGTAATATGGCAGCTGCGCGGCTACGCGCCGCGCCATCCGCGCATGGCCTGCCAGCGAGCGGTGCTAGCTGCGCGACAGTTGCAAGCGGTGGCTTGCCGCGCGCCAAATCAGCGCTGCAGCACCAAATCCAAGGGCTGCTGCGAGAGTCATCCAAACCGGGTTTTCCATGTGCGTCCTCCTGGATTCATAGATATTCGAATTTCATGACACCGATATGAAACCTCTATCACTAAGCCAGGCATTGAATGATTTTCTGACTCTGCTCAAGGACGATGTGGTCTTTGTGCTGACCAACCGAGTGCCGCGCGCTGCACTGACGCGCTGGATGGGCTGGTTCAGCAAGATTGAGCAGCCTTGGGTGCGTGATTGGTCGCTGGCGGTTTGGCAGCGATTTGCCAATTTGCGCCTGCATGAAGCGCGCAAGACCAGCTTCACCAGCGTTCACGACTGTTTCATTCGGGAATTGAAGGAGGGTGTCCGACCGGTCAATCCAGCGCCCGGAATTATGACGAGTCCGTGCGACGGGATCATCGGCGCGATGGGGCAAATCAAAAATGGATTGGCGATCCAAGCCAAAGGACTGACCTATCCGCTGGCCGAACTTCTGGTGTCGCATGACCGTGCAGCGGCACTGAGGGATGGCGTTTTCGTGACTTTGCGGATTACGCCTGCGATGTACCACCGCTTCCATGCGCCCGGTTCCGGCACTATCGAGCAGGTTGGCTACGTGGCGGGTGACACATGGAATGTGAATCCGGTGAGCGTGCGACGCATCCCTTGGCTGTATTGTCGCAACGAGCGCGCCGTCCTGGAACTTCGTTTGGAGGGCACGGCCCATCGCCTCATGATCGTTCCGGTGGCCGCGATTCTGGTAGCGGGCCTGCGTCTACACGGATTGCCAAATCTGTTTGATGCGCGTTACGAAGGTCCGAGAGAAATTCCCTGCAACCTGGTCGTTCGCAAGGGGACGGAACTCGGTTGGTTTCAGCACGGCTCGACGATTATTGTATTTGCGCCGGCGGGCTTTGGCTTGCTAGACCACCTTCGCACGGGAGACATCATTCGGGTGGGCGAAGCCTTGTTGGGCGTGCCGGTCCCAAGCGCACCGGATGTCATTGGCTTGTCACAGTCTTCACTCACAATGGTTGGATGAAATGGATCTCACTAGCAAGCACCAGGAGCGGAGTAAACCAACGGGCGTATGAATCCTCGGCATCCTTAGCATCCGCAAAACGCCTCGCTTTGCCCGCAACCCAGTCGAGCGTGATCGGGGCCCAGCGCTACCGCGCGTTGATACTCTCAATAGCTCTGTTTGTGGTGCTCGATCTGGGGGTGTTGGCTCTCAACTACCTTAGCTCTGGCCTGTTTGCGCGGGACGCAGCGCGCATCAATACGGCAGCCGAGCTGCGCATGCTGACCCAGCAGGTGGCTAAAGCGGTACTGACCTTGCGTGAAGAAGTGCGCGACGGGTTGCCGACACAAACCAGCGTGGCGCAAATATCGGAAGCCGCTGCACAGTTCGACCGAAACATGACGGCACTGGGTGGGCTTTCAAGCTTGCCTTCCTGGTGGGAGCGAGGCTTCGATGCTGGAGGGGTCGAACGACAAAGCGAAATCACTGCGACCTTGGACGAAATCGGCAAGCTCTGGAATCCGATCCGCAGTTTGCTAGAGCCGCTGCGCCAGAGCGATGCGGTGGTCTCGCGCGATAACTTGGATATTGCCGCAAACCGCATCGTCGCGCGCAATATCAAACTGGCAGACAAAAGTGGTGAACTGTCATCGCTGCTGGAGACGGGAGCACTTGCCCAAGCGGCGCGATTGCGCAGTATCCAGATTACGGCACTGGTACTGGCGCTGCTCAATTTTGGGTACATCATCTTCAAGTTCATCCGCCAGTTGCGGGCAGGTGATGCTGTTATCTCCGAAGCAAATGCGAAAACCGAGGAAATTTTGCGCACCGTGCGCAGTGGCTTGATTTTGATCTCGGCCGATGGCCGAATTGCTTCGCAGGTATCGCAGCATGCGCGGCAGCTGCTGGGCAGCCAGATCGCCGAAGGGGCGAATCTGTTTAGCATCTTGAGTGCCCAGCTCGACGATGAAAAGCGCAGCGAATTGGGCGAGTATCTCGCGCTGCTGTTCGCTGGCCGGGTAAAACCTCTGCTCGTGCAGCAGTTGAATCCCTTGCGAGAGGTTTCTCTGCGTGCGCCCGACGGCGTGGCGCGCACGCTCGATTTTGAGTTTTCGCCAGTGTTTGGTTCCTCGGGGCAAATCGCCCATGTTTTGGTCACTTTTCAAGATATTTCCGAGCGCGCCGCGCTGGCCCGTGAGGTTGGCGAAGTTCGCGAGCGCTCCAAGAGTGAGATTGAACTGGTGATGAGCCTGATGGCCATCGAACCCGCCGTGCTGCGCGCTGCGGTGCACCGGGCGCGACGCTCGGTCACCCAAATCAACCAGTGTCTGGCGCGTTTTGATGCAGATGTAAAAGACGGCCAGAAAACCGTTGCTGAGGCTTTGGCCCTCACCCACCGTGCCAAAGGCGAAGCCTACCTGGTCGGCTTGGAGGGTTTGGGCCTTGCCGTTCATCAGCTGGAAGAGCGGTTTGGTGATCTTGGTCGGCTGCCGCGCGGCGACGCGGTGAGCGGCGCGGCGCTGATTCCGGCATCGCTCGCGCTCCAGGACGTTTCCGCCTTGCTCGACCGAATGGAGTCGGTCATGCAAAAGCTGGCGCGCTTTGGGGCTGGGTGGAGCGCGGAATCGTCAGTCGAGTCTGGAGCACTCGCCGAGGCTTTACTGCAGCCGCCTGGTGGCAATCTTGCGTTGCAGCTTGAGCAGATGGCGCAACTGATTGCCACCGATGAATCCAAACTGGTGCGCGTGCAGTTTCGCAATGAAATCGCCTGGGCCGATCTGGCACCTTATCAGGAAATGATGCAGGCAACTCTGCCGCAGCTGCTGCGCAATGCCGTAGTGCATGGTATCGAAGCCCCGGATGAGCGTTTGAAGAGCGGCAAGAGTGCCGAAGGTGTGGTGTCGATCATGATTCGTAACGGCATGAATGGCCCGGTACTTACCGTGCGCGACGATGGTCGCGGCCTGTCCGCCGAGGCCATTCGCGCCACCTTGGTGCGCACCAAATTGTTGGACGACACTACAGTCGCCGCGCTCTCTGACCAAGAGGTTGTAATGAAAATTTTCGAGCCTGGGTTTTCGACCGCAGCAGAAGTCACGGCGCATGCCGGGCGTGGTGTGGGCCTGAGCATGGTGCAAGACATGCTCAAAGCGCTGGGTGCCAAACTGCGCGTGTCCGCCCGGCCAAACCGTTTTACCCAATTCGACATTCTGCTCGGTGTGCCCGCCCCCAGCGCGCTCGGTGTACCGGGTGCATCCAGTGAACCTGCGGCCTGAATGGGCAAGCGCAGCATGTCAACCTTGAAACTCTTGATTGTGGATGACTCTGGTGTCACGCGGCGGCGCATTGCGCGGCTCGCGCTCTCTAAACCGAAGCAGCGCTTCGAAATTGTGGGCGAGGCGGGGGATGGTGAGACGGCGCTGGCGCTAGCGCGCGAATTGTGCCCCGACCTTGTCACCATGGACCTGACCATGCCGGTGCTCGATGGCGTTGGTTGCACCCGTGAACTGTGTGTGGCGCTGCCAAATGTCCGGGTACTGGTGATTTCAGCGCTCGCGGCGCGCGGCATGGCATTGAAGGCACTGGCCGCTGGCGCACACGGATTTCTCTACAAACCTTTTACCGATGCGCAGTTTGCGCAGTGGATGGACGAGGTTGTTACCCCATGAAGTTGCAAACGAAAGATGTCGAGGTGTTGACTAATGCCGTTGCGCAGTTCTTCAACACCTTGCCCCGCGCCATACGCGGGCGGTCAAGTCGGGATGGTTCCGCGCGCCAGATCACTCCGTCGGTACGTTCGAGTCACTTGGCGGAATACACGCGCGACTTGCCACGCGCCGACTACTGCGGTGTGGTCACGCTGAGTGGCGAGTACGAGGGTTGGGTGGCGTTTGCGGCACCGCGCGCTCTGCTTGAAAGGGTGCTGATCGATTTGGAAGACCCGGACCATACTGAAGCGGGAAAACTGGACCTGGTGGGCGAAATCGCCAACCAGATGATCGGCCCCGCCCAGCGGCATTTTGGTGATGGGTTGGCGATCTCGGTTCCGAAAACTGGCATTGGCAATGCCAGTCGGATGCTGGTGGAGGCCAAAGCCCGTGGCGGCAGTGCATCACCCCTTCTGCTTCCGATCCGGTGGGAGGGGCACGAGGCAGGGCTGCTGGTGTCGATCCAACGCCCGGAGGGAGGCCGCTCCCTCTGACGTTTCTTGTAACAGCCTGTCATATTCATGTCACAAAAGCTTTTTATAGTAGCGCCAGTTGTTTTAAATCACTGAGGAAATTTCATCATGCTGCTCAAGAAATCCCTGCAAGTTCTTGCCGCTTCCGGCTTCATGGCCTTCGCTGCCGTGGCCCATGCCCAGCTAATCAAAATTGACGGTTCAAGCACTGTCTACCCCATCACCGAGGCGATTGCCGAGGACTTTCAGAAAGCCAAGAAAGGCGCTATGAAAGTCACCGTCGGTATTTCCGGCACTGGCGGCGGTTTCAAGAAATTTTGTCGTGGCGAAACCGATATTGCCAATGCGTCACGCCCGATCACCAAGAAAGAAATGGACGAATGCAAAGCTGCTGGAATTACCTATTACGAGTTGCCAATTGCGTTTGACGCGCTCACCGTTGTCGTTAATCCTTCCAACGACTTCATCAAAAGCATGACGGTCGCCGAGTTGAAAAAGATTTGGGAGCCCGGCGCGCAAGGTCAGATCAAAACTTGGAAGCAAGTCAACCCGGCTTGGCCCGACTTGCCCCTGAAGCTCTTCGGTGCTGGCTCTGATTCGGGCACGTTTGACTACTTCACTGAAGCCATCGTCGGCAAGTCAAAATCGAGCCGTGGCGACTACACCGCTTCTGAAGACGACAACGTGCTGGTTCAAGGCGTGACGCGCGACAAAGGTGGCTTGGGCTACTTCGGCTATGCCTACTACGCCGAAAATCAAAAGAAGCTAAAAGCGGTACCGATCATTGAAAAAGAAGGCAAACCTGCCGTGTCGCCTTCGATGGAAACGGTGCTCGACGGCACTTACCAGCCGCTTGCGCGCCCCATCTTCATCTACGTCAGCGCCAAGTCGATGGACAAGCCCGAGGTGCGTGAATTCGTGACTTACTACCTGAAAGAGGGTTCCAAGGCTGCGAAATCGGTAAAGTATGTACCGCTGCCAGCCAAAGCCTACGAGGTTGGGCTGGATCATCTGAACAAAAAGAAGGTAGGAACGGTGTTCAACGGTCAGTCTGAAGTCGGCATCAAGATTGAAGAGTTGCTCAAGCGCGAGGCGGCCCTTTGAGCGCAGTACCAATGGATGCGGCACTCGCCTCTGGTGCGAGTGCCGACGGTGGCCAGGCGCATGCTGACGTTGTCAGCGCGCGCTTGGCCAAACGCTTTTCACGCAACGTGACAGAGCGCGTGATCGAGGGCGCGTTGTTCATGGCCGCAGCGGTTTCGGTACTCACCACAGCCGGAATTGTTTTCATTCTGGTCAAAGAGTCGCTGCTGTTTTTCTCCAATGTTTCGATCATCACTTTTCTGACGGACACGCAGTGGACCCCGCTGTTTGACAACCCGCGTTTCGGCATCATGCCGCTGCTCTCAGGCACTTTGGTCAGCTCTGCCGTGGCCTTGAGCGTCGCGATTCCGCTGGGCACCATCATCGCGATCTATCTTTCGGAATTTGCGCCTTTTAAAGTGCGCGAAATTGCCAAGCCCTTTCTCGAAATGCTCGGTGGCGTACCGACCATCATTTATGGCTTCTTCGCTCTGCTCTTCGTGACCCCGCTGTTGCAGCTGGTGTTTCCGAATCTCTCGGGCTTCAATTTGCTCGGTGCCGGCATCGTAATGGGTATCATGATCGTGCCTTACGTGGCCTCGATTTCGGAAGATGCGATGCGCTCGGTGCCGATGAGCCTGCGTGAAGGTTCTTACGCCATGGGTGCAACGCGCTTTCAAACAGCCGTAAAAGTCGTGGCTCCGGCAGCATTTTCGGGAATCGCATCAGCCTACATTCTCGGCATCTCGCGCGCTATCGGTGAAACCATGATTCTGGCAGTCGCGGCAGGTATGCAACCGAACCTGACCTGGAACCCGATGGAACCCGCCGCCACGATCACGGCTTACATTGTGCAGGTGGCGCTCGGGGATTTGCCGCACGGTTCGGTGGGCTATCAAACCATCTTTGCCGCTGGGCTAACGTTGCTGGTGTTCACGCTGTTCTTCAACATCTTGGGCCACATTCTGCGTCGCAAGTTCAAGGAGCAGTACTAATGAATGCTCCATACACAGTGACCGAAACTAGCCTCTCGCAAGGTTGGCAAGTTTTTGGGAAAAATTCATAATGGAACGCGAAAAAGCTTTTGTCATTCGCCGCGCGATTGCGGTAGCCAAGCGCTGGGATCTCGCGTTTGCGATTCTCGGCGTGGTATGTCTGTCGATCGCGCTGCTGACTTTTATGGCACTGTTCATCGACATGGCGATTAAAGGTGTGCCGCGTTTGTCTTTGGATTTCTTCACATCTTTCCCTTCGCGTCGGGCCGAGAATGCGGGCATTTTGTCGGCCTGGGTTGGCTCCACCTTGGTGATGCTGGTGACGGCGTTTGCGGCAGTGCCCTTAGGTGTTGCATCGGGTGTTTATCTTGAAGAGTACGCGCGCAAAAACTGGGTTACCGACGTGATTGAGATCAATGTCTCCAATTTGGCGGGCGTGCCGTCGATCATCTACGGCCTGTTAGCTCTGGGTGTGTTTGTCTACGGTTTGGGCCTGGGGCAGAGCGTGTTGACTGCCGGGCTGACTTTGGCGCTCCTGATTCTTCCGATTGTGATTGTGGCCACCCGCGAAGCCATCCGTTCGATTCCGGTGGGAATCCGCGAGGCCGCAGTCGCTGTGGGGGCTACTAAATGGCAACTCACGCGCGACCATATCGTGCCCTACTCGATGCCGGGGATTCTGACCGGTGTCATCATCGGCATGGCGCGCGCAATTGGTGAAACCGCCCCGATTATCACGATTGGTGCACTGACCTTCATTGCCTTCTTGCCGCCTTCGCCGTTCAAGGAAACGCCGCCGTTTCTTTCGTTTGAGTGGCTTACCGCCCCTTTCACGGTGATGCCCATCCAGATGTTTAACTGGACTTCGCGGCCTGAAGAAGCGTTTCAGCTCAATGCCGCAGCCGCCGGTTTTGTACTTGTCTTGATGACGCTCTCAATGAACGCCATTGCCATCTATATTCGCTACCGCTTAAGGAAAAATATCAAATGGTAGACACTGTTTCCAGTGCTCCGAAAGCAGCAGCACCACCACCGCACCCGATCAAAGCCGAGGCACGCGATTTCAACTTTTTCTACGGCGATTTTCAGGCGATCAAAAAGATCAACCTGCCGGTCTATGAGAAAAAAGTCACGGCGCTGATCGGCCCTTCAGGTTGCGGCAAATCGACCTTTTTGCGCAGCTTCAATCGCATGCACGACCTCTATCCGGGCAATCGGTACGAAGGCGCGCTGATGCTCTACCCGGACAATACCAATTTGCTGCATGAAGACGTGGACCCGATTGAGGTACGCATGCGCATTGGCATGGTGTTCCAAAAGCCGAATCCGTTCCCGAAAACGATTTATGAAAACGTGGCCTACGGCTTGCGCGTGCGTGGCGACAACAACAAGCGTTCGTTGGATGACAAGGTGGAAGCAGCACTCAAAGGTGCCGCCCTGTGGAACGAAGTGAAAGACCGGCTGAATCATTTGGCGTTCAATCTTTCCGGCGGGCAACAGCAGCGCTTGTGCATCGCCCGCGCGTTGGCGACAGAACCTGAACTGATGCTGTTCGATGAGCCAACCTCGGCACTCGACCCGATCGCCACCGCGAGCATCGAGGAGCTGATCCATGAGCTGAAAAAAGTCGTGACGATTTTAATTGTGACGCACAACATGCAGCAAGCCGCGCGCGTATCTGACTACACCGCCTACATGTACATAGGCGAAGTGATCGAGTTTGATGAAACCAACACGATCTTCATGAAGCCCAAACAAAAGCAGACTGAAGACTACATTACAGGAAGGTTTGGTTAACTCTATGACAGGCGAACATCTCTCCAAACAATTCGACTCCGATCTGGACGCCATCCGCGCTCGGGTGCTGCAAATGGGCGGCTTGGTCGAGCAGCAAGTGCGCAACGCCGTCGATGCCTACGCTAACGGCAGCGTGGCGCTGGCCGAGGGTGTGATTTCTGGCGACGTACAAGTCAACAAGCTCGAAGTCGAGCTTGACCACGATTGCGCCAAAATTATTGCCAAGCGCCAGCCAGCGGCTTCTGACCTGCGCCTCATCATGGCGACGGTTAAGACGATTACCGATCTTGAGCGCATCGGTGATGAAGCCGCCAAAATCGCTCGTATGTCGAAAAACATGCAGGGCAAAGCGCGCAGCAACTTGAACCGTCTGGGTGGTGTGCGTACCGCCTCCGAAACAGCCGTGTCAATGCTGCGCCGTGCGCTTGATTGCTACGCGCGCTTGGACACCGCCGAAGCGGCTCGTGTGGTGCGCGACGACGAATCGATTGATGCCGAGTTTCAGGGCATCATGCGCCAAGTGATTACTTTCATGATGGAAGACCCGCGCACCATTTCGGCGGCGCTTGATGTGATTTGGATCGCCAAGGCGCTTGAACGGGTTGGCGATCACGCCAAGAACATTGCCGAGGCCGTGATCTACATCGTCAAGGGCACGGATGTGCGCCACGTCTCGGTCGAGCAGCTCGAGCGTGAGGCGCTCGCCGAATAATGGCAACGCGAATTCTGGTGGTTGAAGACGAGCCGTCGATTCAGGAGTTGCTTGCCTATGCGCTGACCCAAGCGGGCTATGAGGTTGAGCGGGCCAACGATGCCGCGCAGGCTCGCGCCTTCATTTTTCAGCGACTGCCCGAGTTGATTGTGCTCGATTGGATGATGCCTGGAGAGTCCGGAATCGCCTTGGCCCGCGCTTGGCGCGCCGACAAGCGAACTCGCGATTTGCCCATCATCATGCTGACTGCTAAGAGCGAGGAACATGACAAGGTCAATGGCCTCGAAGCGGGGGCTGACGACTATCTCACCAAACCATTCAGCCCGCGCGAGCTGATCGCCCGGGTCAAAGCACTGCTGCGCCGGCGTGCGCCGGAGCACGCTCAAGACAAGCTTAGTGCAGGTGAGCTGACACTCGACCCGGTGCGCCACCACGTGAGCCATGCAGGTGTGGAAATGGCTTTGGGGCCAACCGAGTACAAGCTGCTGCAGTTTTTATTGGCCCACCAGGAGCGAGTGTTTTCGCGGGTGCAATTGCTCGACCAAGTGTGGGGCGACCACGTGTATATCGAAGACCGCACGGTCGATGTTCATATTCTGCGCTTGCGCAAAGTGCTGCAGCCGTTTGCCATGGATACCTGGGTGCAGACTGTGCGCGGTGCAGGATATCGCTTTGCCGAGCCGTCAGCGGCCTAGAATTCGTCTACGGTCGGCCGCAGTCAGGCTGCCCATGCCAGCGGTTTCATCGCACGGTCGCGCACCTCTATATGCATAAGCTCGCGCCGCCGGTTGCACAACATCTAACGGCCACGATCATTGCAATGAACGATTTTTGGTGGGGAGTCGCTTGGCGCGTTGGGCTGCTCCTGGTGGCGAGCTTCGTGTTGGGCTTGCAGGTGGGGCCGGCGTGGGGTTGGGCGCTACTGGCAATCGGTCTGGGTGTGCTGATTGCTTTGCAGTTGCGCTATTTGGCTCAGTTGGAGGCTTGGCTGGCGTTGCCCGCACAATCGATTGGCCCCGGTTTGCCCGAGGGATGGGGCGCGTGGGAAACCGTGTTTTCAACCCTGCACAAGCGTCGCCGTGAGGAGGCGCGTGAGCAGTCTCAACTGACCGCGACCCTGCGTGAATTCCAGGCCGCGAGCGATGCCTTGCCCGATGGTCTGATTATTTTGGACCGGGGCGACGCGATTGAGTGGCTCAACCCGGCTGCGGCGCGCCACTTTCATCTTGATTTGGCGAAAGACCGAGGTTATCTGATTACGAATTTGGTGCGGCATCCGGCCTTTACCGAATATTTGATTCGCTCCGACTTTCGCGAGCCGCTGTTGCTCTCACCGGTCACCAGTCCCCATCAGCGCTTGTCGCTGATGCTGCTGCCATTTCAGGAGTCGCGCCGTATCTTGTTGTCGCGCGACGTGACGCAGTTGGAGCGGGTTGACGCGATTCGCCGCGATTTCATCGCCAACGTGTCGCATGAATTGCGCACCCCGTTAACGGTGGTGCATGGCTTTTTGGAGCAGATGATTGATGACGCGAGCATGCCGATGCGGGATCGCGCGCGCTTCCATCGCTTGATGTTGGAACAGACCAGTCGAATGACTGCTTTGCTGGGCGATCTTCTGACCTTGAGCCGCCTCGAATCAGGTGTACCAGCCGAGCGCCAGCACGATGTAGATGTAGCGGCTCTGGTGCATTCCGTGGTTGACGACGCGCGGCTGCTCTCGAATGGTCGCCACCTACTCACCATTGAGATCGACGCTCACGTGCGCGTGCCGTGTCAGCCTGATGAACTGCGCAGCGCATTTTCCAACTTGGTCAGCAATGCGGTTCGTTACACGCCGGAAGAAGGCCGAATTCATGTCGCGTGGCTTGCTTCCCCCGCGCAGCCGGGCCAGGCGGCCACACCGGTGTTTAGCGTCAAGGATTCCGGGATTGGCATCGCCCCCGAGCATTTGCCACGCCTGACCGAGCGCTTCTACCGGGTTGATCGCAGCCGCTCGCGCGAAACCGGGGGCACCGGCCTGGGGCTGGCGATCGTTAAGCATATTTTGACCCGGCACGGCGCGCAGTTGGAAATCGTCTCTCAGCCTGAGCATGGCAGTACTTTCAGCGCACGCTTCACCGCTGGGTAGTTTGAGAGTCGCAATGATGCTTGAAGAAGCAATACTAGCGCGCTTCTTCAAGCATTCATCCGGAATTTCTACTGCTTGCGACGCCCGGTTTTGACGGCTTCGAGGGATTTCAGTGCGGCGAGCAATGCGCCGTTGTCGAGCCCGGCAAGCAACTTAACTCCAGCCCGCAGGACTTCACTTTTCTTGGCTTCCACGCCCAAGCTTAAGGCGCGCTCTTTCAGTTGACCAATCAGGCGATAGTCGCTCTTGGGCATCGAGAAGCCGTCACGCACTACTTTGTCGGCTTTTTCTGCCTTGACGGGCTTGACTGGTTTGACCGCGACCGGCTTGCTGGCCTTCCCGGTTTTTGGGGCTTTGATAGTTTTGCTCGGTGGTGTAGCTTTGGCCACACCGCGTTGGGCTGTCGGCAGCTTCGCTTCGCTCATCTCGCGAAGTAAAACTGGTGCGGCTGGTTTGGTGAGGGCTTTTTTTGCAAGGGTTGGCATGAAATATTCTCTTTCGGTTGGTTCAAAAAAACATCTTGAAACGGCTGCCATCTGCGGTAGCGGTTGTGGACCATCATCCGTGCGTTTGGCAGGTTGGCACGTTAATAAACCGTTTATACCGTTTAATTTGATTGTTTTCAAGTGCAAGATTCAAGAATGCCATCAGCGTGTCATAAGCGGCTTCTAAGCTGCGCACTTTCCTTCAGGACAAAACCATGAACTTGATACTGTGGCGACACGCCGATGCCGGTGAAGCCTTGCTTGATCGGGAAGCTGATCTGCAACGGCCGCTCTCGCGCCCCGGCTTGCGTGAGGCTGTGCTGGCGGCAAATTGGTTGCGGCCGCGCATGCCAGAACGCACTCGAATATTGGTCAGTCCAGCAGTGCGCGCGATTGAAACCGCGCGGGCACTAACCGACAGCTTCCAGATCGAGGCGGCGTTGGGCCCTGATCGTGGGATTGAAGAAGTTCTGGCGGCGATTGACTGGCCGCGCAGCGTGCGCTCGCGCAACGGGGGTTTGGTGTTGGTCGGCCATCAGCCGTGGTTAGGCCACTTGGCCGCGTTACTGGTCGGCGGCACCGAAGCGCCTTGGAGCGTGAAGAAAGGGGCGCTGTGGTGGCTGGCCCGGCGCACGCGCGGGGAGGAAGAGCAGACGGTCATCCGGGCGGTACTAAGCCCGGATTTTCTATAGCGCGCCAACCAAGTTTTCAGGTGCCGATTACTCCGCCGTCGCTGCGGCGTACCAGCACGGTAGCCGAGCGCGGAGCGGACTTGCCGTCGGCCGCTGGCCAACTGCTTACTTTGGCAGGCGCTGTAGGGTCGCTGCGCAGAGTGGGGGTTTCGCCCGGATGTTGGATGTTGACGAACATGCTGCGCATGTCAGGTGAAAACGCCAGGCCGGTGACCTCGCTACCGTTTGGCCCCACCAGAAACCGGCGCGTTTCGCCGGTTTGCGTATCCATGCACAGCATTTGATTGTTGCCCAGCCTTGCGTAAGCACCTTTGCCCAAATCGGCTACGAACACATCGGTTTGAATCCACAGCAAGCCGCGCCGGTCGAACACGAGGCCATCGGGGCTGCCGAAACTGGCATCGATGCTGCGCTGCAGGGTGCGGGGCCGGTCTTCTGCCGAGGCGGCTTGGGTATCGCCTGCCAGCGCAAAGACATTCCATGAAAAATAGCTCGCCCCCGCGTCATTACCCGCTTCGCGCCACTGAATGATGTGTCCGTAAACATTGCGAGTACGCGGATTGCTGGAGTCTGGCGCAGCATAGCCGGCCGTGCCGCGCTGGGTGTTGTTGGTCAGGGTGCAATACACCTCGCCTGGTTTTTTGGGATCGAGCGCAATCCATTCAGGGCGGTCCATCGGCGTGGCACCGACGGCATCGGCCGCTTCGCGCGTGCGAATCAGCACATCGGCCTGGCTATGAAAGCCGTTGGCCGATGTGAGGGGCCCCGTGCCGGCCTCCAGCGGCAACCATTGACCTCGCCCATCGGCGGAAAATTTGGCGACATACAGTGTGCCGCTGTCGAGCAGACTGACGTTGCTACTCGGGGTGCGCAGATTGACTTTGCCGCTGGAGACAAACTTGTAGATGTACTCGAAGCGCTCGTCGTCACCCATGTAAACGGCGAGATGCCCGCCGCGCGTGATGGCAGTGGCTGCGCCTTCGTGCTTGAAGCGGCCCAAGGCGGTGCGCTTGACTGGCGTGGAATTTGGGTCGCGCGGATCAATTTCTACCACCCAGCCAAAGCGGTGGGCTTCGTTCGGGTGCTGGTCGAGATCGAAGCGCGCATCGTGCTCATGCCACCGAAAGCCGAAACCGCGCTCGTTGATACCGTAGCGTTTGTCGTGGGCTGAAAGGCTTTTTGATTTGTGAAAGTAGCCGTTGAAGTTTTCCTCGCAGGTCAGGTAAGTTCCCCACGGGGTGGCACCCATCGCGCAATTGTTCAAGGTACCAGCGACCTGGCGGCCGGTCGTATCCAGTGCGGTGCGCAGCGCTGGGTGACCGGCGGCCGGACCGCTCACCGACATCGGCGTGTTAGCAGTGATTCGCCGGGCGTAGCTGGAAGGCCGGACGATGTTCCACTTGCCTGCGTTTTCTTCCAATTCAATAATCGAGACCCCGGTAGCAGCCTGGGCCTTCACGACCTTTTCGCGCGACCAATTCGCCATGCCACCTTGGTGCAGCACCCCGTCGTCCGTGTATTCGTGGTTGACTGCGAGCAGGTAGCGCCTGGCTTCACCTTTCCCGTTGCTGGGCAGTGCAAACAGATGCATGCCGTCGTGATGCATACCCGCCTGCAAGGCTTGCTCGGCGGCAGTATTGCTGCCGTCGGGCTTGAATGGGGAGGTTTTGTCGGCCACGCCGGTACTGTCGCCCCACGCGTAGAGTACTTGAGCGAAATAGCCCGGCGGAACCGTCACTTGGTCAGCGCTTGATACGGCAATACTGGTGAAGCTGGGCGCGGGGGCCGTCAGCCCGGCGGCAGCGCTGGTCGCGGGCAAGCTGCTCAGCGCGGCGATACCCCCTGAGATCGCGAGGAACTCGCGCCGGTTGAGCGGTGCGGCTTCACTTCGCTCGATGTGACGCAAGCGGGCCTGGACAACATTCTTGAGACTGCTCGGATGGGCCGCGCCTTCTTGATTCTGTACGTTACCCAGGGCATGCGGGTTTGAGACGGATTCTGGATTGCCAAAGCTGTAACTCATGTAAAGCCCTCGTGAAATGAATGTGAATCGGGTGCTGATTGAGCACGTGGGAAGGCTAGTGCGAATCGATGACGTGGCGATGAATGTGTCGTGACAACGAGGTGTCACCAGGCCGGTTGATTCGCGTCACGATTTCTTCACGAGTTTTTAACGGTGCTGTCATCGTGGCTTGTCACGATGGTTGCCAGTGCAATCAGACGACAAAGGGACGCGAACATGCAGAGAACAGCATTGGCAGCGGCAGGTATGGCGGACCGGTTTCAGGCTCGGATGCCCGACGAGCCGCCGATGCACGACATGGGTGATGCCGCACAGTCGGGGATGGCGACGGCAGCACAGACCGGCTCCCGCTATGCCCTCGGGTTTGTTGCCACGGCTGCGCAGCTAAGTGAAGTACAACACTTGCGCTACAAAGTGTTTGCCGAGGAAATGGGGGCCAGCCTGGCTGACTCGCCGGGCTTGCAGGCGGTGGCACGGCGCTTGGATGCAGATGAGTTTGACTCGATGTGTGAGCATTTATTGGTGCGCGAACGCCTCACTGATCGGGTCGTCGGTATCTACCGGCTGCTGCCACCTGAACAAGCGCGTCGCTTGGGCAAGTGGTATTCGCAAAGTGAGTTTGACCTCACGGCACTTGCGCCCCTGCTTCCAACCACGGTCGAGGCAGGTCGCTCCTGTGTCCATTGGGAGCACCGCAATGGCACGGTCATCATGTTGCTCTGGTCAGGGATCGCCGCGTACATGCGCCGTTATGGCTATCACTACCTGATCGGCTGCGCCAGCGTGTCGCTGCGCGACGGCGGTGATGCCGCGCTCGCCACCCACCGCCTGGTGTCTGCCAAGCACTGGTCGCCACCGCAATGCCGCGTGCTGCCGCATCTGCCGTATCCGCTGGATCGCGCTACCGACGATGCGGGGACTATCCGGGGAAAAGTCGCGTTGCCACCGCTGCTCAAAGGCTACCTCAGAGCCGGTGCGCAGGTTTGCGGTGCGCCCGCTTGGGACCCGGATTTCAATACGGCTGATTGTTTTGTCATGCTTGCTACCGAGCGCATGAGTGCGCGCTACGCAGACCGCTTTGCGATGTAACCGAGCATTCCAGGCGCACTCATCGTGCTCGCTGCGCGCTACGCAGACCGCTTTGCGATGTAACCGAGCGTTTCCAGGCGCACTCATTGTGCTCGGTGCTCGGTGCGCGCCACGCGGATCGCCTTATTCCATTTCTAAATCATTACGAGATTAGGCGCACCGACGACGACAGTGCGCGTAGCACGGCTAGGAAGGGGCAACGACTCAATCGTAATGATTTAGAAATGGAATTACGACACAACCCGCAGGCGCCACGGCGCTTTGTGGCCCAATTGGAGCCAGAGCGCCTCTTCCTGTAACAGGCTGAAATCCGACAAGGGGTTGGCGCGTCGCCACGTGGCATCAAGCTTGCAGGTGATCTGCCGTCCGGCACGCTCGAGTGTGATTTCGGGAATCGGCGGATCACTGCGGTTGCGATGCACCAGCACGGCCAGTCGCAGGCAGGCCAGTGCAAGCCACTCGTCATCAGTTTTGAGCGCATCGGCCAATTTGGGCAGTTTGCCCGTGTGTCCCAACACCAAACCAGCCAACACCGCCTGGTCAATTCGCGAAAACCCGGGCATGTCGGCATTGCTCAACACGTAGGCGCTATGCTTGTGGTAGCCATTGTGGGCGATCGACAGGCCCACCTCGTGCAGCTTTCCGGCCCACGCCAGATAGCGCCGCAAGGCTTCACGCGCTTGCAGATCGGTGGCAGCCACGTCACGGCTGGCCGAACCCTCGTACTCCTCAGCGCCCAGAGTTTCGTCCCACAGATGTAACGCCAGGCTAGCCACTCGTTCGGCATGCGGCAATGCCACCTGGTAGCGCTGCGCGAATTCGGTGACGGTGTGCTCGCGCATGTCGCCACGGTTGCCAGCGGCGTTGCGGCTGTCGCGAGTGGCGGGTGCAGCGCTGCCGCGCGCGAGCAGGTCGTAGAGTACGCCGGTGCGCAACGCTCCTTCGGCGACCGAAAGCACCTCGAGATCGAGTTCCGCGAAGGCTCCCGACAAGATCGCAAAGCCTCCCAGGATCACGGCCCGTCGTTCGTCTTTGAGGCCTTTGAGTTCGAGCCGGTCAAGGTGCCCAGCCTCGATCAGCGCGGCGCGCATGTCACGCAGCCCTTTGCGGGTGATGCAGTGCGGCGCTTCATTGCTCCAGCCGTTTTCCTGAGCGACATCGACCAACGCTTTGATTGTGCCGGACGAGCCGATGGCCTCCTGCCAGCCGCTATGGCGCAGGCTTGCTGTAATCACTTGCAGCTCACGGCGCGCGGCGAGCTCGGCGGTTTTGAGCAGGTGATGGTCGATGTCGCCCGTCGGGAAGTACTGCATGGAGTAGTTCACACAACCCATATAAAGGCTCTCCATCACCAAGGGATGGTCGCCCGCGCCGACAATGAACTCGGTCGATCCGCCACCAATGTCGATCACCAAGCGATGCCCACCCGAGGGCACGGAGGTATGAGCGACACCGATGTAGATCAGCCGAGCTTCTTCGCGCCCGGCGATCACTTCGATCGGAAAGCCGAGCCGCTGGGCTCCTTCGCGAATAAATTCGGGTGCATTGCGCGCGACTCGCAGTGTATTGGTGGCCACGGCACGCACCTGGCTGGGATGAAACTCACGCAGACGTTCTCCAAACCGTTCAAGCGTCGCCAGGCCCCGGTCGAATGCGGCCCGATCGAGCAGCTTGTCTTTGGTCAGCCCCGCAGCCAGACGCACCTGCTCTTTTAGTGAGTCGAGCGTGTAGAGTTGCTGCGCGGCCCCGCCTCCGGGTGCTTTACCCGCAGTGCGGGCGATTTCCAGGCGAAAGCTGTTCGAACCCAGATCAATTGCCGCCAGTACTTCAGGGTCAGCTGGCTTGGCGCGCGCTGACTCGCGGCCCGAAGGGTGTTTTGGCTGCATGAATGGGTGGGGCGGTGAAAGATTCGTGAAAGGTTGACAGAGCAACTGCGAGTGTCAACTGAGTGGTTTTGCCCAAGGCCGCGAGCTTATAGAGTCTCGATGACAACCGGATGACGACCTTGATTCGCGGGCAGAGAGCCGGGAGTTTCATCATTTTGTCATCAAACCTAGATAAAACAGCGGAATGACTATTTCCAATGACCGCATGTCCGATCTGCCATCCAGTTCCAGTTTTGCCGAGCCGCCCGCCGTGCCTGATGCCACTGTAGGCGGGGCTGGCGGTACTGACGGTAAAAAGCAGCGTTCGAGCCCGAGGCGGGGGGGCGCTCGGATGAAGGTCCCGGATGCAACCCTGCTTAACCGGGAACTGGGGATACTCGCATTCAACGAGCGGGTGTTGCAGCTAGCCCAGGACCCCAATACGCCAATTTTGGAGCGCTTGCGCTTCGTTTGCATTGTGTCGGGCAACTTGGATGAGTTCTACGAGATTCGCGTTGCCGGGCTACGGGAGCAGTTGCTTGAGGATGCGCCAAACCGCGCGAACGACGGCTTGACCGCACAGGAGGTGTTTGTGCAGGTTTCAGCGCGCGCCAAGGCCTTGGTCGACGAACAGTACAAGCTGCTCAACGCTGAGGTGTTGCCCCTGCTCGCCGAGCAGCGTGTGCGCGTGCTCTACCGGCCCACCTGGACACAAGCATTGGAAAAATGGGCACACGCCTACTTTCGCCGCGAAATATTCTCGTTGCTCACGCCGATTGGTTTAGATCCGGCGCATCCGTTTCCCAAAGTGCTTAACAAAAGCTTGAATTTTGCGGTCACACTCGAAGGCCGGGATGCCTACGGGCGTGGTGCGCATCTGGCGATCGTGCAGGCCCCGCGGGCGCTGCCCCGCGTGATCCGCACCCCAGCGCGGGATGCCGAAGAATTCATCTTGCTTTCCACGATTTTGATCCGCTACGTGGGTGATCTGTTTCCGGGCATGACGGTAACCGGATGTCACTCCTTTCGCGTGACCCGCAACAGCGACTTGTTTGTGGAGGAAGAGGAGCTGGTTGATTTGCGCCAGGCCTTGCAAGGCGAATTGCCGCAGCGGCATCTGGGCGACGCGGTGCGCCTCGAAGTCGTGAGCGAATGTCCGCCAGCCGTGGTCGAGTTGCTGGTCAAGCAGTGCGAGCTGTCCGCCGAAGATGTGTTCTTTGTCGCGGGCCCCGTTAATCTGAGCCGCCTGGCATCGGTGGTTGAGCTCTCCGAGCGGTCCGATCTCAAGTTTCCGGCATGGACCCCTGTGCTGCCTGCTGCCCTACCCTCACGTCGCACTGGTACTCCAGGCCAGGGGGCGCCCGAATTCTTCGCCCACTTGGACAAGCACGACGTGCTGCTGCACCACCCATTTGAGTCGTTTGATCCGGTCGTGCGGCTCTTGGCAGAGGCGGCACACGACCCGGATGTGGTGGCGATCAAGCAAACGATTTATCGCACCGGGGCCAAGTCTGAACTGATGCAACTGCTGCTCACGGCGGCGCGCAACGGCAAAGAAGTGACCGTGGTTCTGGAATTGATGGCGCGGTTCGACGAAGAAACCAACATCAATTGGGCGGCACACCTTGAATCGATGGGGGTGCACGTTGTTTACGGTGTCGTCGGCAACAAGACGCATGCCAAAATGCTGCTTGTGATTCGCCGTGAGACTGACGCTGGTACCACTAAGCCATCGGGCGGCCAGCAAAAGAAAGGGGCTGCGCGGCCTAAGCAACTCAAGGTACGTTTGAAGCGCTACGTCCACCTCGGCACCGGCAACTACCACCCCAGCACGGCGCGCCTGTATACCGATTTTGGTTTGCTGACTGCCAATGAGCGCATCAGCGAAGACGTCGCCAACATATTTCAGCAGCTCACCGGCTTTGGAGTCCAGCAGGACTTGCGCTGTCTGTGGCAAGCGCCATTTGCGTTGCATGATCAGCTAAAAAAAGCGATTCACCGTGAGGCGCGGCATGCGCGTGCGGGCAAGAAGGCCCGCATCATCGCGAAGATGAACTCGCTCTTAGAGCCGCAGATCATCCAAGCGCTCTACAAGGCTTCGCGTGCGGGGGTGAAAATCGATCTGATCGTGCGCGGGGCCTGCGCGTTGCGCCCGGGGGTAAAGGGTCTGTCAGAGAATATTCGCGTCGTGTCAGTACTGGGGCGCTTTCTAGAGCATTCGCGAATCTACTACTTCCATGCAGGCGGAGATCAGCAGGTGATGCTGGCGAGCGCGGACTGGATGGGGCGGAATTTTTTTCGCCGAATCGAAATCGCCTTTCCGGTCGAAGACCAGATTCTCAAAGAGCGCGTAATTCGCGAAGGTTTGCGGCCGTATTTGAAAGCCCAGCCAGGGGTTTGGCAGATGGATGCCAATGGCGCGTATCACGCTCATCAAGTCGACACTGCTCGAGCCGACGAAAAGCACCCGCAAATGACTCTAATGGAGCAGTTCTCCGCGCGGTAAGTCCGGCTGGACGGGGGGTGTGTCCCGGTGTACTAGCGTAATGTTGCACGCTGTTTGCGCCTTATAAAAATGATGGATTTTTCGTCGAATCGAGGCGCAAAGCACAGCCATAGTTCCACTATGACGAGCCTTTGCAACGACGAGTCGGCGGAACAGACGCATTTTTAAGTCGCAGTAAGTGGGCAACACTACACTAGAGCTCGGCCCACTCGCGCAGCAGATTTTGATAGATGCCGGAGAGCATGGTTCGATCTTGTTCGAGCGCCGCGTCTTGCGGTCGCTGGCGCAGCGAAATCGCGAGCCGGTCCAAGTCAAACAAGGTGCGCCGCTTCAGCGCATCGCGCACTTGGCTTTGCACCCAAAAAATAATCACACTGCGTCTGCCCGAACGCACCGGCTCGACCCGATGGATGGCGGTAGAAGGGTAGAGCACCAGATCGCCCGCCGCAAACTTGGCAAGCGCCGCCCCCATGCCGGTTTCAATTCGCAATTCGCCGCCTTCGTAACTTTCCGGCGAGGTCAGAAAAAGCGTGGCTGAGAGGTCGCTGCGAGTGGCCCCAAGGTGGTGCGCCATCACGCCTGCATCCACATGGTCGCCGTAGCCCATGCCTGGGCCGTAGTGAGTGAATAAAGGTGGCGTCATCCGCACCGGCAGGGCGGCCGCGTTGAATGCCTGGCTGCGTCCCAGTGCGGCCACCAGCAGCGGGGTGAGCTGTTGCGCAATTGCTGCCTCGGGTGCGACTTGCAAGTTGTGCTTGATGGCCGCCGTAGAGGCGGAAAAACTGCTTCCGGGCACAAAGGGCGCGCTCTCCAACCCGCGCAGAATCTGGTCGACTTCAGCGGCGGTCAGCACACTTTCGAGGTGGAGCAACATGACTTGAACCTCAAATGACAGAAAGTTTCAGGAAATCGAGTGGGTGATTTTGTCCTAAATCAGAGGCGAAGGGGCGTGCAAGTCAGGATTTTGCAGCAGGC
>JANLTH010000012.1:0-36862 GCA_031362865.1 Burkholderiales bacterium
GAACAGGCCAGGGACGTCGGGGGCTTGCTCGGGGGTTAGGTATTCGAGGGTGTCGATTTGTCCGTCGTCGGGGAGCGGCAGGAGGGCGTTCAAGAAGCTCTTGAGCAGATTGGCATGCTCGCCGAAGACGCGCTTGAAGGCGAGGTCGATCTTGGGATCGAGGTAGGATTTGAGCACTGGGGTGCTGGCGGCGGACGGGTCTGGGCTGGGCATGGCGGCTCGCGGGTGGGTGCTTTGGGCGGACACGCCATTTTACGACTCGACTGGATGCCTCGAAAGAGCCTTGGAGAATGGCTTTGGGGGCGCGGCTTTGGGGAGGGCGTGCCTGGCTTGCTTGGCTCGCTTGATCTTTGGTCAGCCAAATCTACGAAATTTAATCGACCACGACCCCTTTGATTCGCACGCTTGTTGATTTTGGGTCATTTGCGAGGGCGAGTAGTTGCCAATAGTCACTTTGATTCTCCTTGTTCTTCAAGTAAGAGACATTTCTCTGGGGTTGCGATTTTTCTGGTGATCGGAACCACAGAACTGCGATAAGAGTCGATCATAGGAAACAGTGAGCGATCAGCTTTGGGACTTGGCCCTGTCCGCAAAAAGCTCGTCAAACTTTCCACAGTTGCGAAGTTGGAATGCTGTTGCGCAAGCCGCCCCCAGCAGAGTGCGCGCTCGATCTCCAGCGCCGTCGCCTGGTAGTTTTTTGCGGCGATGAAAGTTCGATGAATGTCGAAGAGCGTCCACTGTGCGAAGAAGTAGCCTTGCCGCGCGCTCTCCAGTAGATCGGGCTTCAGTTCGTCTGCGAGTCGGTGTTTGCTTGAAAGGCTCGCTCCAGGGTCAAGCGCGCTCAGCGACCATTTTCGTTTGGCACGCCATGCCAAGCATGCGCCGTGCCCGGCACCAGCACCCCGTTGTAGATAGGTGTCAAGGTTCTGGAGCAAGCCCGGTGATGCCTGCTCTGCTTCTGCTGCAATGGTTACCGCGCCAAGAAAACAAGTAGATGACAAATCGCCCTTATCCGCCTTTGCCCTCAAGCCCGCGAAAAAACTCTTGTCCCGCGCCAATTCCTCATAACTGCCACGGAAGAGAGCCAGGGCCGCATAAGCGGGGAAATATCCTTCGGCTGCCATCTCCCTTAGCTCGTCTACTCGTCGGCGCATCGGATCGCCTGGTTTCGCGGCCAAGAGCGCCGGATTTCTCGCCTCCTCTTCGGTAATGTATCGATTGGTGTTCGTGTTGGCTGTGGCAAGGTCATTGAAAAAGATGACATCCAGTACTCGCCGCCGCTCCGGGGTCAATTTCTCTTCCTTGGCATCATCGAACGCGGATACGTTGCTGCAACTTGAAACCCGCGCGGTTACGATCAGAGAAATGAGAAGGGTTGCGTCCAGTCTTAACATAGCGATTGATGTGCGCTTCTCATAAGTTCACCCGCCTTGGCTGCGACCATTGCGACACGTGTGTGATATCCACCGCACTCACATCGGCGAAGTTGAGCTTTTCTACGTGGCGCAGGGTGTCGGCCCCGTCGCGGCCCGCTTTGGTGTCGACCACGCGGTATGTCGTGGCATCCAGCCGGGTGATCCGGTAATCGGCAAAGCTGCCGCTGAACTCGGCAATGTCAATGCCGCCGTTCTCGCCGCCGCCATCCAGGCTGTCATCGCCCTGGGCCCCCTTGAGCACGTCGTTGCCGGTGCCGCCGCTCAAGCGGTCGTCTTCCAGCCCGCCATCGAGGATGTCGTCACCCGCGCCGCCCAACAGCACGTCCTGCCCGCGATGCCCGCGGATCAGGTCATTCCCAGCGCCGCCGTCGATCAGGTCAGCGCCGTCTTCGCCGGACAGGGCATCATTGGCGGCCCCGCCGATGATGATGTCGTCACCATCGCCACCGCGAATGAACACGGTGCTGCGGCCCCCGCCGATCAGTACGTCGTTGCCGCGCCCGCCCTGGACGATCTCCAGTTCGGCCTGGGTGAGGTTTAAGGTGACCCCTTGGTCACCGACGATCTGGGCGATGTCGTTGCCGGCCCCGGCGTGGATGTTGGCTTGCAGGTCACCGGGATTCGAATTTGGACTGCCCGCGCTGGCGGTAGCGTGGCTCCGAATTGAGCGTCCGGAAAAATCTGAAGAACCGCCACCATAGCCGTTTTCCAAGGTATTCCCTTGGGTCGTAGAGATGGAAAATTGCAGATCAGTATCAGCCATACGCGACAACGCCCATTGGGGATTTTGTCGGTCGCCGACGTTTACTGCTCATCAAAAATCAATCTCAGGGCAATTCAAATCGTCAAGACCAGCCGCCAATAACGCTCTCCAAGCATCGAACCCGAACATCAGCGCCTCGTCACGGCCATCGAATGCCAACGGTCACCTCACAGCGACCGCGCAATCAACTCCTTCATTACCTCGTTGGTACCGCCGTAAATCTTGCCGACCCGCGCATTCGCATAAGCGCGTGCAATCGGGTATTCGGTCATGTAGCCATAGCCGCCAAACATCTGCAAGCAACGGTCAATCACGCGGCATTGCACTTCGGTGGTCCACCATTTCGACATGGCGGCCGTGGCCGGATCGAGCTGGCCCTTGAGCAGTTTTTCCAGGCAGTTGTCGACAAAATTACGTGCCACTACTGCTTCGGTTTTGCATTCGGCCAGCAAAAAGCGTGTGTTCTGCATTTCGATCAGCGCCTTGCCAAACACCTTGCGTTCACGCACGTAGTCGGTGGTTTGTTCGAGCACACGCTCCATCGAGGCGCATGCGCCGATGCCGATGATCAGGCGCTCCTGCGGCAACTGTTGCATCAGTTGGATGAAGCCCAAGCCTTCGCGCTCGCCGAGCAAATTGCCGACCGGTGCGCGCACCTCGTCGAAAAAGAGTTCACACGTGTCTTGGCCTTTTTGGCCGATCTTTTCCAGCGGCTCGCCGCGCTTGAAACCGGCACAATTACGCGTATCGACCACGATCAGTGACGTGCCTTTGGCACCAGCTTCGGGATTGGTTTTGCACACCACGATCACCAGATCGCACAGGTAGCCGTTGGTGATGAAAATCTTTGAGCCGTTGATCACATAGTCGTTACCGTCGCGTACGGCGCGGGTGCGCACCGCCTGCAAGTCGGATCCAGCATGTGGCTCGCTCATCGCAATCGCGCCGACCAATTCGCCGCTGGCCATTTTGGGCAGCCATTGCTGCTTCTGCGCTTCGCTGCCGTAGGCGAGCAGGTAGTGCGCGACGATGCCTGAATGCACGGAATTGCCCAGCATCACCTCGGCGCGGCCCAATTCTTCCGCAATCACCGACTCGTGGCGAAAGTCACCGCCGAGGCCGCCGTAGGCCTCAGGAATGCTTGCGCACAACAGGCCCATGCCGCCCGCCTTGTTCCAGAAATCTCGGTCGACGTGGCCCTGCTTTTCCCAGCGCTTGATGTGCGGCACCCCTTCTGCGTCGAGAAAGCGACGAGTCGAATCGCGCAACAAATCAAGCTCTGGGGTCATCCACGGGCGGGCAAATGGGTCAGGCAGGGCGAGGTTGGCAACCGGTGCGTTCATGGCGATTTCCTTTGAGATTCAAATGGTTTTGGCGTCGGTCAAGCGGTCGAGTTCACTGACCGAAAAACCCAATTCTGCCAATACTTCACGGGTATGGGTGCCACCTGCCACAGCGGGGCCTTGCACCGCCGAGGGCGTGGCTGAAAAGCGCGGCGCGGGCGCAGGCTGCAATTCGCCGCCGACATCAACAAACGCTTGGCGCGCCAGATTGTGCGGGTGCTGCGGGGCTTCGCGCAAGTCCATCACTGGGGCAAAGCACACATCGGTGCCTTCCATCAGGGCGCACCATTGCGCCCGGGTCTTGGTCTGGAAAACCGTGCCCAGCTTAGTCTTAAGGGCAGGCCATGCGTTGCTGTCCCACTGTGCCGACCATTCGGCATCGGTCAACCCAGCCTTCTCCAGCAAGAGCGCATAGAACTGCGGCTCAATCGAACCGATGGCGACAAATTTGCCATCGGCGCATTCGTAAGTGCCATAAAAATGTGCACCGCCATCGAGAAAATTTGACTCGCGCTGGGCGCTCCAGCGTTTGCCTGCTTGCAAGCCGTAAAACATCGTCATCAGTGAGGCTGCGCCGTCGGTCATTGCGGCATCGACCATCTGGCCCTGGCCGGTGCTGCGTGCATTCAGAATGCCTGCCAAGAGGCCCATCGCCAGATACATCGCGCCGCCGCCAAAGTCGCCCACCAGATTGAGCGGCGGCAAGGGCTGGGCCTTGGTGCCAATTCCTGCCAACGCGCCCGAAATGGCAATGTAGTTGATATCGTGCCCGGCTGCTTGCGCGAGTGGGCCGGTCTGGCCCCAACCGGTCATGCGGCCATAAACCAGCTTGGGGTTACGCGCCAGGCACACTTTCGGCCCCAGGCCCAGCCGCTCCATTACGCCAGGGCGAAAGCCCTCAAACAGCGCGTCGGCCGAGTCGATTAACTTGAGCGCGATTTCTATCGCCTCGGGTTGCTTCAAATCCAGGCCAACGCTACGCCGTCCGCGCTCCATCAAGCGCAAGGTACGCGTGCCGGAAGCGTCTTTCAGTGCCGTGCGATCAATCCGGATCACCTCGGCCCCCATGTCGGAAAGCAGCATGCCGCAAAAGGGGCCGGGGCCGATACCGGCCATTTCGATGATGCGAATACCGCTTAGAGGGCCTGCCATGGTGTCGAATATTAGTTGTCGATTGGTTCAATGCAAGGTGCGCTTGGGTCTCAAGGACCCCTTGCGGCAACTGGCAATTTAACCGAATTTGCAACCGACGTTGCAGCAGACGACACATGCAGGAGCGTGACCCACGCTCCTGCAGGCTGAGAGCTTGTGAATCCGTCCTGTCAGTGGATCAAGACTCGGCAGTGAACCCGATCGCCTTCACAATCGGGCCCCAACGGTCATACTCGGCTTTGAGCATGCGACCCAAATCGCCAGGCGAAGAGCCGACTGCTTCGAGCCCCAAATTGGCCAAACCTTCTTTGACATCCGCCAAGCCGAGTGCCTTATTGATGGCCGCCGATGCGGCATTGACCACCGCCGCAGGTGTACCTTTCGGGGCAAAGAAGGCAAACCACTCTTCAAATGCGATGTTGGGAAAGCCGCTTTCTGTCATCGTCGGCACATCCGGCGTGAAGCGCGTGCGGGTCGCACCGGAGCTTGCGAGGATGCGCATCTTGCCGGCCTTGGCGTGCTGGATGAAATCGCCGATCGGCGTACACATCGCAGCGATCTGCCCGCCCAGTACATCGGCTACGCCCGGCACCGAGCCGCGATAGGGCACGTGCTTGATTTCAACACCGGTTGATTTTTCAATCATCGCGCCCATGAAGTGCGGGGTCGAGCCCGCGCCCGGCGAGCCAAAACTCGCATCTTTCGGATTCGCCTTGCACCAGGCCACGAATTCCTTCACATTCTTCACTTCAGCGGGCACTTTCGGGCCGACCGCCAAGCCATGCGAAAAGGTGGCCCCGAGTGACACCGGAATCACGTCCTCCAGCGCGTTGTACGAGAGCTTGGCATAGATGTGCGGGTAGACCGACAGCATCGAGTGCGGCGTGAGCAGCAGCGTTTGGCCGTCGGGTGCGGCGGGTTTAACGGTATCGACCGCGATGCGTCCACCGGCCCCGGGTTTGTTCTCGACCACTGCCGAGACGCGGGCGTACTCGCCTTTGATTTTTTCGGCCACGCGCCGGCCTACGCTGTCACCGGCGCTACCGGCGGGAAAGCCGTAGACGATACGCAGGTTGTCGACCACGCCAGCGGCTTGCGCACGCGATAGCGTGGGCATGGCGGATGCGAACAAGACAGCGGAAGAAGCTACGACAACTTCACGGCGTTTCGGATTGCAGAGCATGGCAAGTCTCCTTGAGGTGGTGGAAAACCAAAAACTAAAACAATCGTTGTAACAACGTGATGAGTTGCGCGCGCTCAGCGGCGCTCAAAGCGGCTGAAGCTTCCAGCTCCAGCGCCTCTGCCACGGCGGTGGATGCTTTTGCCAGCGAGCGCCCCTTCGCGCTGGTCGAAATCAGCCAAACGCGCTTGTCAGCGCTGCTCTGTACTCGCTCGACCACACCACGGGCTTCGAGCTTGTCGAGCAGCACCACCATATTGGGGGCCGGAATGCTCAGTGCCGCAGCCAGCTCTTTCTGAGTCACGGGTTGGTTGTGTGCGATCAGCGCAAGTGCAGAGAACTCGGCTGGTTTTAATGCAAAGCGCGCCATGCGCTTGGCGAACAGCTGGTGAATCGGCAGATAGGCCCGCCGTGCGTTGTAACCAACCAGCGCCAACAGCGGGCCTTGATCGAGCGTGCGCATTGTGGGTTAGGTGTGAAGAGTGAGGATTGAGGGTGAAGCGGCTACGGCGTAGGGTTTTCGAGCAGCAGCGCAATGCCCTGGCCGCCGCCTACACAGGCTGAGGCGATGGCGTATTTGCCGCCGCGTTCGGCCAACGCGCGCGCGGCCGTTACGGTCAGGCGAACGCCGGTGGCCGCGAGCGGATGGCCGATCGCAATCGCACCGCCGTTTGCGTTCAAGCGCGCCGGATCGAGGCCCAACTCACGCTGCACCGCAAGCGCTTGTGCGCCTTGGGCTTCGTTGATCTCAAAAAAGTTAATGTCGTCCAGCGCCAAGCCACTCCTGTCTAGCAACAGGCGAATCGCTGGGGCGGGCCCGATGCCCATGATCTCGGGCGGCACGCCGACGACTGCAGCGGCGACCAGCCGGGCCAGCGGCTTGCGACCCGCTTGTTTGGCGACCGTGCCGGAAGCGACGACCGCAGCGGCAGCCCCATCAACCAAGGCAGAACTGTTGCCGCCGGTTTGCACGCCATCCGCATAGACCGTGCGCAGCTTGGCCAGCACTTCCACCGGGGAGATGCGCGGGTGGGTGTCTTGCTCGAGCAACTTCTCTTTGCCGCTGATTTTCAAGCTGCGCGACTGATACCCGGCCAGTTCGAATTTTTCATTAGTCACCGCCACGATCTCACCGGCATGAAAACCACGCTCCCGCGCAGCGACGGCCCGCGCGAAGCTTTCTGATGCAAACGCATCCACCTCAGCGCGGGTTATTCCGTATTTCTTGGCCAGGTTTTCCGCCGTTTGGATCATCGTTACATCGGCAGCGGGGTCGATCAGCGCTTCCCACAGAAAGTCTTTGAACTCAACCCCTGCGCCCAGCCTGAAGCCGGTGCGATGCGTGTAGGCAGCAATCGGGTTGCGCGACATCGACTCGGTACCCACGACCAATGCGGTGGCGATCATGCCCAACTCAATCTGCTCGCCCGCTTGGCGAAACAACTCAAAGCCCGTGCCGCAGATGCGCTGCACGTTGATCGCACCCACTTCCACCGGCACACCAGCGTAAAGGCCAACATGGCGCGGCAGCACGAAGGCATCGAAGCTTGCTTGCGCCATGTTGCCGGTGAGCACTGACTCGACACTCGCCGGGTCGGTACCGGTACGGCGCAAAATTTCGCGCGCCACTTTAATACCCATATCAGTGGGCGAGACCTGCCCCAACGCGCCACAATAGTCAATGAAGGGCGTGCGCACGCCATCGACAATCCAGACATCAGAAAATTGGTTGAACAGACCTTTGGCCATGGCTTAACTCTGCGTGGTTGAAATGGTGAGAAGGTCGCTGTCAGCAGAGCTCGCAGCAGCAGCGGCGGCAGCGTTGGCAGTTGTGGCATAGAGGCGCGCGACTTCTGCGGCGCGCTCGCGCAGCATCACCCGCTGGTTGATTGAGCCTTTGTCGGTGATTTCGCCTTTGTCGATCGAAGGCGGCACATGCAGCATGAGGGCGCGCGTGGGCCGGGTGGCGCTGCCAGTGCCGCTATCGTGCAAAGCTTGAAGCGCCGCCAGCATAGCGGGTTTCACCGAGGCATGCCTGAAGAGTGCCTCTGGTCGCTCGTCTTCAGGCATCGCCCCTGAAGACGATTGTTGCACCAGCGTTTTGAGTGCATCTATATTCGGAATCAGCAGTAAACCGAGCTCGTCACGGTCGTGGCCTGCGACCACCACGTCTTGCACGTAAGGCGCAAACGCGGTGATCGCGCGCGCGCGCAAAGGGCCGACGCTGACAAAGGTGCCAGTCAGCAATTTGAAGTCTTCAGCAATCCGCCCATCGAATACCAAGCCTAGCCCCGGGTTGGCGGCATCGACAAACTTGAGTGCGTCGCCGGTGCAAAAGTAGCCCTCAGCATCAAAAGCTTCCTGCGTTTCTTGCGGCATGCGCCAGTAACCCGGTGTCACATGCCCACCCGCGTGGCGAATTTCGAGTTTGTCCCCGGTTGGCACGAGCTTGACCCGCAGGCCAGGTAGCGGAATGCCCACCATGCCGGCCTTGATGTCAGGGCGATTCGGCGACAGGCAGGCCGGTGCGGTTTCGGTCATCCCAAAGCCAGTAATCATCGCGACCCGCGTGCCGGTGGTACGTACCGCTAAGCGATCAAGCTGATCCCACAGTGGCTGCGGCAGAGAAGAGCCTGCATAAAAGAGCAATTGCAGGCGGCTGAAAAATCGCTGCGCCAAGGCCTGGTCCGTTTCGAGCGCGCGCGCCAATTCGTCAAAGCCCTTGGGCACGTTGAAATACATCGTGGGCGCAATCTCCTTGAGATTGGCCAGTGTTTTCTGCATGGCCCCAGGCACGGGCTTGCCCTGGTCGATGTAGAGCGTGCCGCCGTTGTAGAGCGCGATACCCACATTGTGATTGCCGCCAAAGGTGTGGCCCCATGGCAGCCAATCGACCAAGACCGGCGGGGTTTGTGCCAGAAAGGGCAGCGACTGCAAGATCATCTGCTGATTGGCAGCCAGCATGCCGTGGGTGTTGATGACCGCCTTGGGGTCTTTGGTAGAGCCGGAGGTGAAGAGAAATTTGGCAATCGTCTCGGGTTGCAATTTGCCGAAAGTCAGATCGGCCGCGGCAGTATCGGCATGGCGCAAGGCCGCGAACGGCGTGCTTGCGCGCCCGGGGAGTTCGCCCGCACCCAACACCACTTCGCAATCGATTGGCACGGCAGCGGCAATCGCCTTCGCGTACCGTGCATCAGCCGCGAACACCAGGCCAGGCGTGAGCAGATGGATGACGTGCTTGAGCTTGCCGAAATCCTGCGATACCAACGAGTAAGGTGGCGAGACCGGTGAATAGGCGATGCCGACATACTGGCAGGCCAGCGCCAGCATGGCATGGTCGAGACTGTTCTCAGAGAGGATCGCCACCGGGCGCTCGGCGGACAAGCCACGCACAAGTAGCGCCGCGCCGATACGGCGCGCTGCGGCCAACGCATCGGCATAGCTCAGGTGTTGCCAACCACCATCAGCCGCCCGCTCGGCAAACAGCGACTGCATGGGAATTTTTTGTGCCAATTCTGCCAAGCGCTGCATCACGCTGGGTGGGTGTGCGGCCAATTCTTCATCGCAGCGATACAGAATTGCGCCGTCGGCGCGCTGCTCGACCGACACGCCGGTTTGGGTGAGCGCTACCTCGCGAAACGGCGCGGTGCTCATGCCTGCACCTTGGCGGCACGGCCTTCAATAAACGCACGCATGCGTTGCTTGGCTTCGGGGGCGGCTTGCGACATGCCCGCGATCATCGACTCCATCAACAGCCCGTTTTCAGCCGATTGCTCGCAGATGCGCGGCAACACGTTGGTAATGGCGTAGTTGGAGGTTGGCGCGTTGGCTGCGACTTTCTTTGCCAGCTCCAGCGCTTTCGCCAACGCCTCGCCCGCGGGCACGTAGTACTGCACCAAACCGACGCGCTCGGCTTCCGCCGCTTTGAGCACGCGGCCGGTGAGCATCATGTCGGTGACTCGCGCGATTCCGATCAATTTGGGGATGCGCACCGAGCCGCTGCCCCCCAAAAAAAGGCCGCGAGTACCTTCTGGCAAGCCGAAAAACGCCGTATCGTCCGCGACCCGAATGTGGCAAGCCGCCGCCAATTCACAGCCGCCACCGACCACCGCACCTTTGAGCGCTGCGATCACGGGCACACCGCTGAACTGGATTTTGTGGAAGGCCGCGTGCCAGGTGTGCGAGTGGCGCATGCCTTCGACCGCGTCGTAGTCGCCCATCGCGCCCAGGTCGAGGCCCGCACAGAAATGCGCGCCCGCCGCATCGAGCACCACCACTTTGGTGCTGCTGTCGAGCTGATCGAAACCACGCGCCAACGCCGCCACCAATTCATTGGAGAGCGCATTGCGTTTTGCGGCGCGATTGAGTGTGAACGTGGTGATACCTTCCGCTGAGGTAATGTGGACGAGGTCAGTCGAGGAGGTGAGATTGGACATGAGATTTTGCGGTAGGAATTGCCAGACTACTTATATTTTGTAACTACTTTGGAAAAAGGTCAAGGTGCCCTTGACTGATTCCAAGGGCAACTTCAAAACAAAAACCGGGCGCTACGCCAGAAACGACGGGTCTTTGGCGACCATCCAGCGGGTCATCGCTTCAAAGATCACTTCATCTTGACCTTTGGCTGGCATATCAGACTTGCCCATGCCTTCAAACCGGTCCCAGATCGCCGCTGATTTAGCAGCAATCGCGGGGTCCGGAATCACCAGCGCCGCACCACCGCTTTGCGCGGCAAGTTGCACTTCACAAGCACGGTTTAAGTTGTAGTGCAGATTGAAGGCGTGGGCCAGCGTGGGGCCACAGGTGAGCAGGCCATGATTGCGCAGGATCATGCAATTCTTCTCGCCCAAGTGCGCCACCATTCGCGCGCGCTCGCTGTTGTCGACGGTGATGCCCTCAAAATCGTGATACGCCAAGCGCTCGTTAAAAAACATCGCATGGAAGGACATCATCAACAATCCTTGCTTCTGGCACGACACCGCCTGCCCTGCCGTGGTGTGGGTATGAATCACCGCGTGCGCGTCGTGCCTTGCCGCATGCACAGCCGAATGCACCACGAAACCGGCACGATTCACCGGCCAGGCCGAGTCGCCGATGATGTTGCCCTCGATGTCGATCTTCACCAAGTTCGAGGCCTTGACTTCGCGGTACATCAGACCAAAGGGGTTGATGAGGAATTGATCTTCCGTGCCCGGCACCCGCACTGTGATGTGGTTGAAGATGAGCTCATACCAGCCGTAGTGGTCAAAGAGGCGATACGCGCACGCCAACTCTTGGCGCGCGGCCCATTCTTCAGGGGAGCAGTTCTTCAGCACGATACCTACGCGTTGGCGCTTATGCCCAATGCGGCTTGAAGAAAGGCGCTGGCACCAATAGTTGCGTCTTCTGGCTCACGAAATAGCCGCGCGCTTTGTCCAGATACGCCAGCCACTGCGGGTCTTTGAAGAGCGCCGTACGCCGTGCATCGCGCTCGTTCATGTCTTCATAGCCCCACATATGCACGATCTGGTTCAAGTCACCCAGCTCGGTGCGGTAGTAGCCTACCAAGCGCCCGAGAATGCGTTTTTGCACTTCCAGCCCTTCGGCTTCATAGAGCTTGAAATAGTCGCCTGTTTTGCCAATTTGGAGGGTGTAGGTGCGCATTTCGACGAGCATGGTTTTTCCTTTTTTAAGTGGTTTACTGTGGTTTGACAAAGTGCTTTTTAAAGCCATTCCAGCAAGCGTCGTAGTCCGGCTGCAATTGCGGGCAGGCCATGGCGTGCGCGGTGGGTTTGAGCGGGTAGCGTGTCTCGAACATAAATGCCAAGGTGCTCCCCAGAAAATGCGGCTGCAAATCGGCGGTGCTGGCTTTTTCGTAAGTCGCCATATCTGGCCCGTGAGGCAGCATGCAGTTGTGCAGGCTCGCGCCACCGGGCAAAAATCCTTCGGCCTTGGCATCGTAAACGCCGTGGATTAGCCCCATGAATTCGTTCATCACATTGCGATGGAACCACGGCGGTCGGAAGGTGTGCTCAGCCACCATCCAACGCGGCGGGAAGATCACGAAATCGACATTCGCTGTACCCGGAACTTCGGAAGGCACGGTCAGTACCGTGTTGATCGAAGGGTCCGGGTGATCGAAGCTGACCGTATTGATCGCCATGAAATGGGCCAAGTCGTACTTGTACGGCGCGTAATTGCCATGCCAAGCAACGACATCAAGCGGTGAATGATCCAGCGTAGTTGACCAAAGGTTGCCACCGTATTTGCACACCAGTTCGCAGGGTGCCTCAGTGTCTTCGTAGGCCGCTACTGGTGTCAGAAAATCGCGCGGATTTGCCAGCCCATTGGAGCCAATTGGCCCCAAGTCCGGCAAGCGAAAAGCCGCGCCATAGTTTTCGCAAATGTAGCCGCGCGAAGGCCCATCGGGCAGGTCAATCGCGAATTTGATGCCGCGCGGAATCACACAAATTTCGCCGGGCAACACTTCCATCACGCCCATTTCGGTGCGCGCGACCAAGCGCCCCTGCTGCGGCACGATTAACTGATCGCCGTCGGCATTCATTGCGTAGCGCTGCATGGAGGTATTGGCGAGATAGTAGTGAACCGCGTAGCCCAGATTCACGCCGACATCACCGGCACCACCCACGGTGGTCAAGCCGCCGATGAAATCGGTGGCATCCAAGGGAATCGGCAGCGGATTCCAGCGCAGCCGGTTCGCCGGGGCTTCGACCTCGTTGAACGGTGCAGCGCGCAACAGACCGTTGGCAATGCGCCTAAAGCTGCCCTGCGCGGCAGAGGGCTTGATGCGATAGAACCAGGAGCGCTGATTGCGATCGCGCGGGGCGGTAAACGGCGTGCCCGAAATGCCTTCTGCGTAGAGGCCCAGCGGCGCACGCTGCGGCGAATTTTGGCCAATCGGCAGCGCCCCGGCAATCGCTTCGGAAGCGTGCTCATTGCCAAAGCCGGTGAGATAGCGCAACCCGGTACGCGCCTCGATCACCTGGTTGGGTCCGCCGGGTAGCAACTTGTCGATTTTGGTGGTGTCGTTCATCAAATTCACCCACGCGCAGCTTGAAAAATTTGAATTATGCGCGCCAAAAAGCAGCCATTGTTCTCAAGGTGCGCTGCCATCGGCGAATGAACTCGATTATCCGAAAGTGCGGGCTTAACCCTTTTCGCTCCGCGCCCCCGTTCAAGTAGGCACCCGACCACACAAAACGGAGAATTCTCGTGAAAAAAATCACCTCGTTCCGCCCTGCCCTGATGGGCGCACTGCTCGCCGCGTCAGCCGCCCACCTGTTTTCCGGCATCGCCTCGGCTCAGCCTACCCTGAAAGCTTTTGCCAGCGAAGCGGAACTGGGCATCTACTTTGCCGACATCCGGCGCGTCGAGGAAGAACGGCAACGCGCGGAGCGCGAGCGTCTGGCGGCGCTGCGGCGGGCACAAAGCCCGGCCAATGTTTTCGAAAAGAAGAAGGAAAACTCGATGGCGCAGGACCAAGCCGCTTCGGGCATGGGCGCAATGGCTGATGCGATGCCCGCTGCAAAAATGGCAGCGCCCGCCGCAGCGCCGAGCATGGCAGCCGAGTCGCGCACGGGCACGCCAGGTACGACTAGCGCGCGCCAGGAAGAGTCGGTGACCAATACGCAAACGCTAGGCGTGGACGAGGGCGGGATTGTCAAGGTGCATGGCAACCACCTGGTGATTTTGCGGCGTGGACGGCTCTTCACCGTTGACATCGCCGGGCGCAATCTGCAACCGAAAGCCATGCTCGATGCCTTCGCGCCGGGCAGCGCGCCGCAAGGTGCGTGGTACGACGAGATGCTGCTAACTGGTAATACCGTGATCGTGATCGGTTATTCCTACGCGCGCGGCGGCACGGAAATCGGCCTTTTCAATATCGATGGCCAAGGCAATTTGTCGTATCGCGCCACCTATCACATGCGCTCGAACGACTACTACTCCTCACGCAACTACGCGTCACGCCTGATTGGCAGCAAGCTGATTTTCTACACGCCACTGGCGATCAACCCGCTCAATCCCAACCCGACGCTGCAATTTCCGGCGGTGCGGCGTTGGCACGGCAATCAAACGCCCGCTGATTTCAAGCGCATTGCGCCCGCCAACCGGATCTATCGCACCGATGACGATGCCCAGCCGCACAATCTGGCGCTGCACAGCGTGACCGTGTGCGAAACCGCAGGAGCCGACATGCAATGCGAAGCCACCGGCGTACTGGGCCCAGTTTCACGCAATTTCTATGTCTCACACGGCTCGGTATATGTGTGGACCAACCAACAGCGCAACCGTCCACAGAACGTGTTTGCCCCGGCCGATGCGCCGGTGAGCGCCGGGGTTGTACGAATTCCGCTCGACGGTGCCGCACCGAGCGCCCTGCGCACCATGGGCAGCCCGATTGACCAATTCTCATTTCTTGAAAGCCCGGACGGGCACTTGAATGTGCTGGTGCGCTCGCAGGGGCGCGGCGAGGGTATGTGGCGTGCAGAAGCCAGCACCGGCGACTTGGCGCTCTTGCGCGTCTCGCTGCGCAGTTTTGGCAACGGCAGTTACAGCGCGCCAGCGGCGGCATACATGCCCTTGCCCAAACCCGGTGGCCACAGCATTAACAACCGCTTCGTCGGCAACTTTTTGCTCTACGGCAGCGGCGGTGGGCATCGCCGAAGTGGCGTGGCTGACCAAAACGTCCATGCGGTACGCTGGGACCAACCTCACTCGACTCAGGCGCAAACCTTGGCACTCGATCATGCGGTTGAGCGGATCGAAGCCTTGGGCGAGCACGCGGTGGTGATTGGCGCGGGTGGGATGAACAGCCGCGATTTGCACTTCTCAAGCCTGCAATTGGGCCACACCGCCCAAGGCATGCACCGCTACGTGCGCACCAACGCGGCGCAGGGCGAAACCCGCAGCCACGGCTTTTTCTACAAACCAGATGCGCACGACGGCTGGCAAGCCAGCACCAGTCAGGGGATTCTTGGCCTGCCGGTGATCGGCGGCGGGCAGTTCGGTGGCCGCCAATTCAACCGCGACTCCGCCGCAGTGATCTTTTTACGGAATCAAGGGTTAGCGTTGAGCGAAATCGGCGCGCTTGAAGCACGCGCTGGCAGCCAAGTGAATGATGGCTGCCGTGCTTCATGCGTCGATTGGTACGGCAACTCGCGCCCGCTATTTCTGCGCGGGCGGGTGTTTGCTCTGATGGGTTATGAGCTAGTCGAGGGCGCGATCAATCCGGCGTGGGCCGAGAATCGTGAAGCGATTTCCGAACTTCGGCGCGTGAATTACCTTCAACCCACTACACTTTGGGGACAGTCTCGATAAACGAGGCGCGGGTCATCAATTTTTCGTACAGCTTGGCCAGGTTCGGGTGGGTTTTGGCCCACTCAACCTGCGGAAAGCGGAACGACAGCCAGCCCAAGCAGGCACCGCAAGCAACATCCGCGAGCGAAAACGCGCTACCCGAACACCACGGCCGATCAGCCAAACCCTGCGACATCGCTGCCAGGCCCGTAGTCATTTTGCCCATTTGCCGAGTGCGCCAATCTTCACTCTTCTGGCCTTCAGGCCGCGCGGTTTCCAGGCGATAGAGGATGCCCGCATCCAAAATTCCGTCGGCCAGCGCTTCCCAGCAACGCACTTCCACACGGCTTCTGCCGCCTTGCGGAATCAGACGATTAACAGGGTTGACAGTATCAAGATATTCAACAATCACCCGCGAATCAAACACCGCGCCACCGTCTTCCATCACCAAGCAAGGCACCTTGCCCAGCGGGTTGGAAGCCTTGATCTCACTGGTGGGCGACCAGACATCTTCGAGCGCGAAATCGTATTCGATCTTCTTTTCCGCCATCACGATGCGGACTTTTCTGACATAAGGACTTGCAAGTGAGCCAATCAATTTCATATAAATGCCGTAGCGTTAGTTTTCCCGGCTTGAGTATATCAATTGCCTCTGAAGCAACAAGCACGCGTTTGTGCGCTATTTGGCACTATGGCGCGAACACAACACCTTCGCGTCATCTTCACGCAGAGGGGTCGCACGATAGAATGACCCTTCTTCTTGCCCGCCGGCCATCATGGAACACGACGCCTCCGCACTTTTTTCCCTTTCGCCGCTCGATGGACGCTACGCCCATAAGGTGGAAGGCTTGCGCGCCTACCTGAGCGAATATGCGCTGATGCACCATCGCGTCTTCGTTGAAGTGGCCTGGTTGCAAGCACTGGCCCAAGCCGGGTTTGCCGAATTGCCGCCGCTGCCCGAAGCGGTTGCTGACAAACTGGGCGACATGGTGTCGGAATTTTCCGATGCGGATGCATGGCGCATCAAAGAAATCGAGCGCACCACCAACCACGATGTCAAAGCGGTTGAATACTGGATGCGCGAGCAATTGCAGGGCATTGCAGGGTCAGAAGCTGCGCAAAATTTCATCCACTTCGCCTGCACCTCTGAAGACATCAACAATCTGGCGCACGGCGTCATGCTCAACGCTGCGCGCGAAAAAGTGATTTGGCCGGCGGTTGAAGAAGTGCTGTTGCAGCTGCAAGCCCTAGCCCGCAACAACGCGGCGGTGGCCATGCTCGCCCGCACTCACGGGCAAGCCGCAACGCCTACAACGCTGGGCAAAGAAATGGCCGTGTTCGCGATGCGCTTAAAGCGCGCGCAAGCCCAGTTCGCCACCATCGACCTGATGGGCAAGCTCAATGGTGCCACCGGCAATTACAACGCCCACTTGGTGGCTTACCCCGAGCACGACTGGGAAAGCTTTAACCGCAGCGTGGTCGAAGGGATGGGCTTGGGTTTCAACCCGCTCACCACGCAGATTGAGCCGCATGACGCAATGGCCGAATTATTCGATGCCACCGCGCGCATGAACACGATCGGCATCGACCTGTGCCGCGATATTTGGGGCTACATCTCGCTGGGCTACTTCACCCAGCGGGTAAAAGCAGGTGAAATCGGCTCTTCGACCATGCCGCACAAAGTCAACCCGATTGATTTTGAAAACGCCGAAGGCAATTTCGGTATCGCCAACGCCATGCTGCGCATGCTCTCAGAAAAGCTGCCGATCTCGCGTTGGCAGCGTGACTTGACCGACTCGACCACCCTGCGCAACATGGGTGTTGCCTTGGGTCATACCCTGCTCGCGTTTGACTCGCTCCTCAAAGGGCTGAACAAGCTGCAAGTGGCCGAAGCGCGCATCGCCAGCGACCTGGACGATAACTGGGAAGTGCTGGGCGAAGCGATTCAAACGGTGATGCGCCGCTACAACGTGCCCAACGCCTATGAAAAACTCAAAGAACTGACGCGCGGGCAAAAAATTACCAAAGAAGGCCTGCGCGAGTTCATCGCGCAGCTGGATCTGCCAGTACCCGCACGGCGCGCCTTGCTCACCTTGACCCCGGCAAAATACATTGGCAAAGCGGCTGAATTGGCGCTCCAAACTGGTTGAGCCGATTGCGTGCCATGCCTGAAGAGCCGCACCAGATGGACGTCTTCAGCCGTTTTCTTCGAGGATTTTTAACCCATTTGGCGGGCGCACTGCTGCTCGTTGCGCTCAATCCCGCCAGCACCTACGCCACCGACCCCGCGCCCACGCTCAAACCGAGCACTGAGTTGGGGGCAAAACCAGAACCCGCCACGGTTCAAGCACCTACAGACTCACCCACAGCCGCGCCGCTCGATTTGCGCATAGAACGCGACGCGCGGTTCTTGCCACCGCCCGCTGTTGCCGTGCCCGCTGCCGCACCCTCCGCACCCTCCGCACCCGCCGCACCATCGGCCGAACCCACGCCACCCGCCCGACTCGCGGAACCCCAGCCACCGTCGGTCACGCCTCCAGCGCCCGCGGCTGCCGCACCCAGCGTCAGTGGCGGCAATCAAGCCCTCGATCCGCGCCGCCCGATCACCCGCGCCCCGGTGCGGGTCGGCGACATCTGGGCCTACTTACGCAGCGTAGCGGGGGCGGAGCCTACCGTGATCGAGCAGCAGGTTGTCGATGTCAACAAAGACGGTATCTCACTCAAAAACCAATTGCGCGGCAGTTTCGACTCACAAACCAACGTCTACTCGCGCGAATGGAATCTATTGGCAAGTGGCTTTTCAGACTACGACCCGCCCCTTGCCTACTACAGCTTTTCGCTCTATCCAGGTAAAAAATGGCGCGTGGTCAGCAGCTTGCGCCACGTTGGGCAACGCGACCAGATTGCGCGCGTCACCGCCCAAGGCGAAGCGCTCGAATGGGAAGAAGTTGAAGTGCCGGCTGGCAAATTCTTGACCCTCAAAGTGCGCGTGCTGATTGAAGCTGCCGACCCGGGCGAGGCCACACGAACCTTTCGCACGGAAGAATTCCACTGGTACGCCCGCGACGTGATGCGGCCAGTGAGAGTGATCTCGGTGACAACCACGACGGACGGTAAGCCGGTCGCCGAGACGATTGAGTTGGTGGCGTTTCGGTTTGCTGAAAACTAGCCGGCCCGAAAGCGGTCAAACACCGCGCTCAAACATCGCCACCGACTCCACGTGCGATGTGTGCGGAAACATGTTGACCACGCCTGCGCTCTTGAGCACATAGCCTTGGGTATGCACCAGCACCTCCGCGTCGCGCGCCAAGGTTGAGGGGCTGCACGATACATACACGATTCGCTTGGGCTGAGCTGGATCACCTGGTGACGGCAGGGCCTTCACCAACTCCAGCGCGCCTTCGCGCGGCGGGTCGATCAGCAGGCGATCAAACTTGCCCCACGACGCAAATTGCTCGGGCGTGACATCAAACAAATTGGCCACTTGAAAGCTGGTTTTGGCGGCGAGGCCATTGGCCTGCGCATTTCCATGGGCGCGCTCTACCAAGGGTTTGCTGCCCTCAATGCCCACCACTTCACGCGCTAGGGTTGCCAGCGGCAAAGTGAAATTGCCCAGGCCGCAGAAAAAATCGCCCACCCGGTCGCCGGGCTGCACTTCCAGCAGGCGAATCGCGCGCCCTACCAAGGCGGCGTTGATTTGATGATTGACCTGCGTAAAGTCGGTTGGCTTAAACGGCATGACGATGCCGAACTCAGGGATTTCATAGGCCAAAGGCGGGGGGTTTTCGGCATCGGCGGCGGGGTAGGCGTAGACCACCGTGTCCGGGCCTTTACTTTGCAGCCAGAATTGAATCCCGTGTTGGGTCGCGAAGAAGTCCAACAGGCGCGCGTCTTCAGCCGATGGTGGATCGAGCACACGAAGCACCAGCACATCGACATGGCGGCCTGCGACCGTGCCTACCGCAAGCTCAATCTGCGGCAGCTTTTCTTTGATAGACAAGCTAGCGATTAAAGCACGCAGCGGCAGCAACAAATCGGAAATGCGCCGCGGCAGCACTTCGCAAGAGCGCATATCGGCCACGTAGCTCGACTTGCGCTCATGGAAGCCCACCAACACGCTGCCCTTTTTGTGTACGTTGCGCACTGAGAGGCGGGCGCGGTAGCGGTAACCCCAGGTCGGCCCGTGAATCGGGCGCAGTACCGTTTCAGGCTTGACCTTGCCGATGCGCGCCAGGTTGTCTTCGAGCACGCGCTGCTTGGAAGCGACTTGCGTGCGCACATCGACATGCTGCATCGAGCAACCGCCACAAGCGCCGCCATGCATGCCCGCATGTACGCAGCCCGGTGTGACGCGGGCAGCGGCCGGGGTGACGACTTCGATCACTTGCGCCAACTCGTAACTTTCCTTTTTTCGATAGGGGCTGTAACGCACCGTTTCACCGGTGATGGCGCCGTCGATAAAGATGACTTTGCCGTCGCGGTGGGCAATGCCTCGGCCTTCGTAGTCGATGGATTCGATGCTCGCTGTCAGGTCCATAAATATCAATACAGTAGAGCGAGCCTCCGTGCTCGCCTGGGTGTCAATCTCAATTGGCGAGCACGGAGGCTCGCCTTACTGCCATGCGGTCAGGTACTCGGCCCAATGCGCTTGATCCGATTCGCCCAGTGATTTACGCACCAGGGCCACTTCGGCATCGTGTTGTTGGCGCGTCAATGCGCCACGCATTAACTGAAAGCGCAGGTAAAGCAGGTAGGTGTTCACCACATCGGTTTCACAATAGGCGCGAATCTCGTCGATCTTGCCTGCCTGAAACGCGCCCCAAACCTGGCTGCCATCCATCCCGAGCTTGCCCGCCAGACCGCACAGCTTTGCCAAATCGTCGAGCGGTGCGTTGGCGCGCGGCGAATACATCGCCAGCAAGTCCATCAAATCGGTATGGCGCTGGTGATAGCGCCCGATGTAATTGTTCCACTTGAAATCTTTGCTGTCGCGATAATCGCCTTCGCCTTGGTCCCAGTAGCGTGGCGCAACCGCGTGGTGCATCAGCCCGCGATAGTGCAGCACCTGGAGATCGAAGCCGCCGCCATTCCACGAGACCAGCGTGGGCGTGAATTTCTCGATGCCGTCGTAGAAACGCTGAATCAACATGCCTTCACTGTCGTCGGGCTTGCCAATCGACCAGACGCGAAAATTCGCGCCTTCGCGCAATACGCACGAGATTGCCACCACCCGATGCAGATGCAGAGGCAAAAAGTCTGTACCGTTTTGCGCGCGGCGTTGGTGAAAGGCCACCTCAGCGACATCGGTATCAGAAAGCTCGGCACTCAGGCCCTTAAGCAGTCGCAAGCCTGCGATGTCGGGCACGGTCTCGATGTCGAAAACCAGGGTTGCTGCCACGGGAATCGGCCTAAAGCTCTTTGGCGTCAAAGGTGTTGCACTGATCAACCCGGCCCGAGTCGAGACCACGACGAAACCAGCGCACGCGCTGCGCCGAGCTGCCGTGCGTGAACGACTCTGGCACGGCAAAGCCCTGGGCTTGCTTTTGCAGGCGATCATCGCCAATCGCGGTGGCAGCATTCATCGCTTCTTCGACATCGCCCGGTTCGAGGATTTTGCGTTTTTTGTTGCCGTGGTGCGCCCATACGCCCGCCAAGCAATCGGCCTGCAATTCCATGCGTACCGACACCTGGTTGAACTCGCGGTCGTTGAGGCGACGGCGCAAGTTGTCCACTTTGTCGGAAATGCCCATCAGGTTTTGTACGTGATGGCCAATTTCATGGGCGACCACGTAGGCCTGGGCAAAGTCGCCGGGAGCCTTGAAGCGGTTTTGCAGATCTTGATAGAAGGCCAAATCGATGTAGACCTTTTGGTCGCCAGGGCAGTAAAACGGCCCCATCGCTGACTGGCCCGTGCCGCAAGCGGTGGGCGTTTGCCCGCGAAACAACACCAGTTTCGGCTCTTTGTACTGCTTGCCGTTTTGCGCGAAGATGGCCTTCCACACGTCTTCAGTATCCGCCAGCACCACCGAGACGAAGCGCGCCTGCGCGTCGCTGGCCGGGGGCGCGCTGCCTTTTTGTGGCGATACCTGCGCTTGCGGTGCGCTGCCATCACCCAAGAGGCTCATCACCAAACGCGGGTCGATGCCAAAAAACATCGCAGCGAGCGCGATCAAAATCACGCCAATGCCGCCGCCGCCGACCACGCGGCCCATGCCGGTGCCACCTCCACCACCGCGCCGGTCCTCGACATTACTGCTTTCACGTCCGTCTTCTGTTCTCATGCTTGCTCCCCGCTTTCTCCGCCCTTGGGCCCATAAAACACCACCCACACTTCAGTCTTGGGGGTGCAGTCTTCGAAGCGATGATTTTCCTGTGCCTTGACAAACAAGATATCCCCGACGCCGAACGCTACGCGCACATTTTCCCGCGCATTTTCTCGCACAAACATGCCGCTACCCTGGGTGACGAAATAGAGTTCGTCTTGATCGTGCGGGGTTTGCGCGTCAGGATTGGGGATTTTGTAGTAGCGCAGGCTCATCAAACCATGCTGCATCAGCAGCGCCGAACGGCGGCCCGGCTCAACCGGCGTAGCTTGCGCCACGCTCAGGGCAATCTTGGTTTCAGCGTTGGGCATAGTCAATTTTCATTGCGTTTCTCAACCAGTTGACCAGAGGCAGCATCGCCTTGAAATCGCCAATCACGTGCTTAACGATACCGGCGTGGTCGAGATTTCCTAGCGGTACGTAGCGAATCAAAATTTGATTGCGATTTTTGATGAAGTCGATATTCGGCGTGTCGGGCGTGTAGCCCTTGGGCGGGCGCACCAGCGCTTCTTCACGCCACAGGCCAGCAAACTTTTCGTGCACCGCTTTGGCCTTGGCTAACTTCGCGAAGAGGCCCTTCTGGTGAGGCTCTTCAGCCAGTGCCCGGCGCACCATGGCTAGCTGCTCGGGGGCCGGGTGGTAGCTGCCACCGGCGGTCATCAGCTTGCCCGAATGATCGATTTCAAAGTAATAGTGCGGCCCCCAATCCTTCTTGTTGCCGGGCGCGATCGCGGCCGAAAAATTGGTTTTGTACGGCGCGCCCTTGTGAAAACGCGTGTCGCGATAAATTCGGAACAGGCATCTTTTGGGTTCAGCCCGCGCGATCGGCGCGTCGAGCTTGATGAGTTCCTTCATCACCTCGGCGGTGAGCGCGGTGAACTCCTCGCGCAAGATATCGTAGGAAGGCTTGTTCATCACAAACCAGGCTTTGTTGTTGTTCTCCTGCAAGCCTTGCAGGTAGTTGACCAATTCGCGCGGGTTCATCGATTCATCGGTTCATCAGTTCATGCACTTAAGCCGATCTCGCCGACCACATCAAATCCGGCTTCTTCGACCGCAGTGCGCAGCGCCGCATAGTAAGTAGGGTCAGCCGCACCGGCCACCAGGGCGCGCTGCGCGGCCAGTTCCACCACCACCGATTGCACCCCAGTCACTGCGCCCAAGGCCCGCTGCACGCCGCTCACGCAGCCTTGGCAATGCATACCGGCAATTTTGATTTCAACTTGATTCATGACTCTTCCTCCAGCGGTGGGACGCAACAGTCAGCGTTAAAGCATTCAGCAACACGGAAATCGACGACAGTGCCATTGCCGCACCGGCCAGTGCGGGGGACAAAAACCCCAGTGCCGCCAGCGGAATCCCAATCGCGTTATACCCGAAGGCGAACGCCAGATTGCTGCGAATCACCCTACGCGTGCGCCGCGCCAGGGCGATGGCATCGGGCAGCGCATGCAAATTGTCGCGCATCAGCGTGACCGCCGCGACTTCGAGCGCAGCTGAGCTGCCGTGCCGCATCGCGATGCTCAAATCGGCCGCCGCCAGCGCAGGCGCGTCGTTCACACCATCCCCCACCATCGCCACCGTCAAACCCGCGCGCTGCTGCTCTTGTACCCAGGCCCATTTTTGTTGCGGGGTGCAGGCACTGATGACGCGGCTCAGACCAACTTGGGCGGCCACCTGCGCGGCGGGGCCAGCCGCATCGCCCGTGAGCATAGTGAGCGCCACACCTTGTGCAGTGAGACGCTGCAAAGCCGCGCGTGCTTCACCGCGCACATGGTGCGCGAATTCGAGCGTACCCAATACCGTACCCGCGCGCCGCAGCTCCACGCACGTGCCGCCGGTAATTGAAGCCGCAGAGGAGCGCACCAATTCGACCCGCACACCCGCCACCAGCGCACTCACACCCACGCCTGCAAGCGCCGAAAATTCCTGCGCTTCATACACCACCAGTTGGCGCGCGCTGGCGGCTTGCTGCACCGCGCGCGCCAAAGGGTGCGCGGAACCGCCCTCAACCGCTGCGGCGAGCGCGAGCAACTCGTCCTCAGTGACGTCCGGGGCCGGGAGTACGCGGCTTAACTGCGGCAAGCCGTCAGTCAAGGTGCCGGTTTTGTCGATGCCCAAGACTTGAACACTGGCGGTGGCTTCAAGCGCACTCGCATCGCGAAACAGCAGGCCGCGTTTGGCCCCTGCCCCCACGCCCGCCACGATTGCCGCCGGGGTTGCCAAGCCCAGCGCACACGGGCACGCAATCACCAACACTGCTACCGCGCGCAAGGCGGCGATTTCGCTATCGCCTAGCAGCCACCAGGTGAGGCCAAAGGTCAATCCCGCCAACGCCAAAATGAAGGGCACAAACACCGCTGCAATCCGGTCCACCAGAAATTGCACGGGAGGCTTGCTGCCTTGCGCGGCCTCCACCAAGCGCGTGATTTCCGCCAGCTGGGTGGCAGCCCCCACGCTGGTGGCACGCAAACGCACGCTGCCGCGCTCGCTGCGCGTGCCTGCGAAAACGCGCGCACCCAGCGTTTTCACCAGCAATGCCGATTCGCCGGTGAGCAGACTTTCGTCAAATTCGGCTTGGCCTGAAATCACCTCGCCATCGACTGCCGCCGATTCGCCCTCACGCACCACCACGATGTCGTCTAACCGCACCTGCGACACTGGCAACTCCAGCACCGCGACGCCCCGCTCCACTCGCGCCAAACGAGGCGCCTGGTTGACCAGAGCACGCAAGCTTGCCACCGCGCGCGCCTTGGCCCGCTGCTCCAGCCACTTGCCCAGCAGCACAAAGGCGATCACAAACACGCCCGACTCAAAGTAGACCGCGTGAGAATCCCGCAGCAGCCAATTCCACAGACTCAAGCCGTAGGCTGCCAGCGAGCCGGTGACGACCAGCACATCCATGTTCGGGGCGCGCATCAAGGTCGCTGACCACGCCGCCCGATAAAAGCGCTGTGCACACCAAAACTGCACTACCGTCGCCAGCATTGCCTGAACCGCGATAGGCAGCAAATGGCCGTGGCTGCGCCCAAGCATCGTGGTCATGTCCACCGCAAACGGCAAGGCACAGAGCAGCGCCACCCAGAGCGCGCCATCCTTCTCTAGTAGATGCCTGAAGAGGCTTATCCCGCGCGGCTCTTCAGGCAGCGGTTCAGAGGGCGTAATAGGTAAGTGGGCGCTGAAACCGGCTTTTTGCACCGCTGCAATCAAGCTTTGCACATCCAGCGGCAAAGCGGGCGCGGAACCAGCATCGCTCGCGTCACCCGGCGGGCGGCGCACCAAGGCCGTCTCGCTGGCAAAATTGACCGAGGCTGAGATGCCCGGCTGACGATTAAGCACTTTTTCAATTCGCGCCGCGCAGGCAGCGCAGGTCATGCCGTCAACTTTAAGCGTCAAGGTTTCTTGCATGATGCGAGCACCAGCCATCCTTTCCGATTCAGCCGCTGAAAGTTCATTATGCCGCGCGTACTCTTTTTCGATGTGAAGCCCACGCCGCAGGGCGTTGCTCCCTACTTGGCGAGCGCCGCTGCGCTCAAGCCACACTTGGATGCTATCGGAGGTTGTACCTTTATCGACCGTTTCAAGAGCCTGGAAGATTCGCGCTGGCTGCTGTCACATCAACTCTGGCGCGACGAAGCTGCAATGACCGCTTGGCGCGTACACGAAGCCCATCACAAGACTCAAACCAAGGGGCGCTATGAGGTTTTTGAAGACTATCGCCTGCGCGTAGCTGAACTGCTGCGCGAAGAAGAGCCGGGGAAACCGGCCTGGCAGGCATCCAGCCAGAGCAGTTATCGCGCCCGCGAAGCGAGCGCCAAGCGCCGCTTGGTTGTCACCGTGGAATCCACTTCAGCCACCTTCGATGCGCCAACAGGCTTGCCAGGCAAGGCTTTTGAGAGCATCAACCGCGCCGGGGAATTCATTCACGTGATTACTTGCGAAGCGTGGGAGGCCGCGCTAGAGGTGACCGAAAACTGCCGCATCGGCGCACCCGCCTACCGCTATCGAATTTGCGAACTAGACCGCGACTACGGCCTGCACGAGCGCGGCGAAGCGCCACAGTATTACGCTCCGAAGCGGTAGCGCGCGGCAAGCGCCGCCCGCATACCCAGCGCCGCGCTTACTTGGGGGCCGCCGCTGCTTTGGCAGCTTTGGCCGCCATTCGCGCCTTGCGACGCTCTTCGGTCGCCTGCTTGTTTGCAGCGCGCTCCTTGGCGCGCTCGCTTTGAATACGTTCACGGTCAGCGTTCAGCTTGGCGCGGTCCGCTTGCACCTTCGCGCGATCCGCCTTGAGTTGCGCAGGGCTGGCTCCGGCAGCTTTGTCAGCTTTCAGCTTGTCTTTGCTCGCTTTTACCTGTGCGCGGTCTTGCCGAAGTTGCTCGTTGCGCTGGATCGTGGTGTTACTGGACGCGGGCGAGGTTTGCGCCATAGAGTTGAGTGGCAGCGCCAAGATGGCGGCAAATAGTGCGGTGCGAATGTTCATCAAACTTCTCCCTGGATTTTGTGGCCTGCATGGTGGACCTGATGGTCAATGCCAGTGTAGCAATTGGTTGATCACCGCCTGCGGCCTCGCTGCAGCTTCAAGTAGTTCGATGTGAATTTGTTGGCATTCGGGCTGAATTTCCGGAGCCCGTTCCGGCTTCGCATGGGTTGCGTCGGCGGTTGCGTCCAAGCCCTCGGTAAAATTTGCGCTCCCTCAAATCTTGGAGCACCGAATGTCCCGCGTCAACTTCACCACCAACCACGGCAGTTTTGTCATCGAGCTTGATACCGCCAAAGCGCCAAACACGGTGGCCAATTTTCTGGCCTATGTAAAAGCCGGTCACTATGACGGCACAATCTTCCATCGCGTCATCAGCGACTTTATGGTGCAAGGCGGCGGCTTTGCGCCTGGCATGAAGCAAAAGCCAGTCAATGGCAACGTGGACAACGAAGCTACCAACGGCTTGAAAAACGACAAGTACACCGTGGCGATGGCGCGCACTTCAGACCCGCATTCAGCTTCGTCGCAGTTTTTTGTCAATGTCAAAAATAACGACTTCCTCAATTTCACCGCACCAACCGCGCAGGGCTGGGGCTATTGCGTATTTGGCAAAGTGGTTGAGGGCACAGAGATTGTGGACAAAATCAAGGGCGTGAAAACAGGCCGTTCGGGCGGTCACCAAGATGTGCCCGAGGTCGATGTCATGGTTACCAAAGCCGAGCTCGTGTAACTCACTCGACCGCATGCAGTGACGGCGCTTTTCATCTCAGACCTGCATCTAACCCCCGACGCGCCGGAGATTTCGGCGCGTTTTTTTTGTTTCATTGCGCATCACGTTTTGCGTGAATCAATGCCTGGAGAGGCAAGCTCAGAGCGGCTCTCCAGCTATTCGTCGAGAGCACCTCAGGTTCTCTATGTGCTGGGCGACCTGTTCGATGCTTGGGTCGGCGACGATGATGCTGGGCCTGCGGGCGAGGCGCTGTACCGCGATGTCGCAGCGTCATTTGCGCAGGCCGCAGCACAGGGCTGGCAGGTGAAGTTGATGATCGGCAATCGCGATTTTTTGCTGGGCGAGCGCTTTGCCGCGCAATCATGCGCCACGCTGATCGCCGACTCGACCGTAGTCACGTTGGCCGATGGCGTGCCCACTGTGCTGATGCATGGCGATACCTTGTGTACCGACGACCAAGCTTATTTGCGATGGCGCGAAACTTGCCGCAGCCCGGCCTGGCAGCAGCCCTTTTTGGCGCAACCACTGGCCGCGCGCCGCGCCGAGGTCAAGCGCTTGCGTGCGGTGAGCAAGCAAGCCATGCAAGGCAAACCGGCGCAAGTCATGGATGTCAACCAGAGCGCCGTCGAAAGTGCGTTGCGCGCCGCCGGTGTGACCCGCCTGATTCACGGGCATACCCACCGGCGGGCGACGCACCGATTTGCCGTGGATGGCGCAGCTGCTGAACGTTGGGTGTTGCCGGATTGGTACGGCTCGGGCGGTTTTCTCAACGCGGCACCAAACGGCCTGCAGTTTTTAGCGGTTTCGGATTAATCGACACCGAACCGCATCCTGGCGCAGCGCTTTTCACTCACTGCCCGCTCAATCTTAGAAAGCTGCGCCCCATGCATCGCACCATCTTTGACACACCGGTCGTGAACACCGTGCTGCGTGCTTTTTCGGTCGCTTTTTTGAAGCTCACCGGCTGGAAGATCGAGGGCGCACTGCCTCCCGGCGATGCCAAGGCCGTGTTGATCGCCGCGCCGCATACCAGCAATTGGGATCTGCCCTACACATTGATGGTGGCGTTTCATTTGCGCTTGCACGTTTACTGGATGGGCAAGGCTTCGATTTTCAAGCCGCCCTTTCGCGGCTTGATGATGTGGTTGGGCGGGATTCCGGTGGATCGTGAGAACTCGACCAATTTGGTTGCCGCCTCGATCGAGGCGATCAAAGCTGCCGCCCCGCCCCTGCAATTGGTGGTGCCGCCGGAAGGCACGCGCAGCAAAACCGCCACCTGGAAAACCGGCTTTTATTACATCGCGGTAGGGGCCGGTGTACCGATCGTGCTGGCTTACATGGACTACCCCAACAAACGTAGCGGCTTAGGGCCCATCTTCACGCCAAGCGGCGATATCGACCGTGATATGGTGGCAATCAAGGCGTTTTACGCGCCCTTTCGGGGCAAGAACGCCACGCAGTTTGATGCCAAATGACTGTCAAGGCGGACGCAGCGACACCAGGCTATCGCACGAAAAACGAGAGCATCGCGATTCCCGGAGTCGCCAATCTGTCGATTCGGTCCCTGTTTGACAATCAGCAATACGCCGATCCGTTGGGGGCGGCCCTGGCCTTGGGCATTTCGTCCGCCATGTGGCCACTCTTCGGGCTGCTATGGCCCTCGGGCGCGCACCTGGCAGCACGCATGGTGCGAAGGCCCGTGGTGGCGGCGGAGCGCATTCTTGAGGTAGGCTGCGGCTTAGGCTTGGCGAGCCTGGCGGCCCATCGGCGCGGGGCCGATGTGACCGCCAGCGATATTCATCCGCTGGCGCAGGCGTTTCTGCTCGAAAACCTGGCGCTCAATGGCCTGGGGCCGATGAAATACCGGCACGGCGATTGGGCCCCGCTCCTCGCCCTGGCGATCACCCCGGCTGGCGCGTTGAGCCAGGCGGCACGCGGCGGCTACGACCTCATCATCGGCAGTGATTTGCTCTATGACCGCGATGCCAGCAGTGCCTTGGCAGGCTTTCTCGCCTGGCATGCCGCGCCGTTGGCTGAAATCTGGATTGTTGACCCAAATCGCGGCAACCGGCCAGACTTCAACCGGCGTATGGCGGCGGCGGGCTTTCGTCGCCACGAAGCCTCGCTGTGTGCGCCAGCGGCCCTGGGCAGAGCCGCCTACCGGGGCCGTATGCTCACTTACCAGCGGGGCTGAGTCGGCAGACCGACCGGACACCGCAAAAGTTGCCGGTGTGGGCCGAACCAAGCTCAGTCGTGTAGCGAAGGGACGTTCAGGGCCGAACCGCGATCTCGTTTTTGACCGATTTCACGCCATTGACTTTCCATGCCAGCGTACCCGCCGTCGATTTCTCAGTGCTGTTTTTGGCGAAGCCGGATAGCATGACCGTGCCATTGAGAGTTTCGACGCTGATACTAGATGCATCAACATCCTTGTTCTCGACAAAGCGGCTCTTGACCGCCGTGGTGATCGCGGTATCGTCGATATAAGCACCGACGGTTTCTTGGCCACGGGTGACTGCGCAGCCAGAAGCGGTGAGCAGGGCGAGTGCGGTCATTGCTACTGTAAGAGTTGAGCGGATCTTCATGGTAAATCTCCTGTGAAAAAGTACTGGGTGCCAAGGTTTGGCGGGTCAAACCGGGTGATGCTGATTCCCTTCACCCTTGTGTGAAAAACCGTGCAATGATTCAATTCAGTTGGCAAGCCAGCCGCTCAATTCGTCAGCATGCTCTTGCTCGTCGCTCAGAATGTCTTCAATCAGGCGGCGCGTGGTGACATCCTTGTCGCCGATCAGCGCAATAATCTGGGTGTAGCTTTCGATCGCCACCCGCTCGGCAATCAGGTTCGACTTAATCATGGCCTTCAAGTCCCGTGAGTCGTCGTATGCGGCATGGCTGCGCTGGCTCAGCGAATCGGGTGAAAAATCCGGCTCACCACCGAGTTGCACGATCCGCTGGGCGAGCCGGTCAGCATGCGCGGCCTCCTCATTGGCATGCACCATGAACTCTTCGGCGATCTTTGCTGAGGCCAGGCCGCTGGCGGTGAAATGATGCCGCTTGTAGCGCAACACGCAAATCAATTCGGTTGCCAGCGAATCATTGAGGAGCTTGATGATATCGGCCCGCCACGGTCCGTAGCTGGGCACCACCGCCCCCTGATCCAAGCTGCGTCTGGCCGCTTCAATCGCGTCTGCGTTCAGCACCATGCGGGCAGATTCGCCCTTTGCCGGATGCTTGCCGTGGATGGTTTCGATGCTTGCGACCATGAGGTGATGCTCCCAATTGTTGGAATTGACCGGTGCGATGGAACACGTGGTGCGAGTCACTGATCCTAGGGGCGATCCGGCTTCGAGTCTGTGCGGCAGCACACGCTACCCAATTGGACGATGGTGAATCGTTGCGCCCGCAGCGGTTAGCTGCTGTTCGAGTCCATCAATCCGGTCGAGCAGGGAAATCGCCAGTGCCACAGCGTGCAGATCCAATTCAAGATCGTCGCGCAGGCGCGCGGCTTTGCGCACCCGGAGGACACAATCCGGGTGAAATGCCCAACTCTCATCCGCCCGGCTAACCGGAACCAGTACGCCATACGCCACCAACTCGTGCAAGTCACCTTCCGCGCAGCCGGAAAAAATCGCCAGTTCGCTGATAGAAATACGCTGCCATTGGTCGGGCCAAAAAGAGGCATGAGAATCAGCTGACACTCTGGGCCTCTTTTCTGAAATGCGAGCGGGGATCGAAGCTTGAGACTTCTGCAAGGTCTTTGAGCAGGACGGTTTGCCGCTCGGTCAGGCTTGCGGGCATGACGATTTGCACGACCGCAAACAGGTCGCCTGCGCCTTCGTGCGGCTTGGGCAGTCCGCGCCTGACCAAGCGCAACTGTCGGCCGGAAGCAGTCGATGGTGGCACGCGCAGGCTGACGGACCCTTCAAGGGTTGGAACATCAATGGAAGTGCCCAAAGCCGCTTCCCAAGGCGCAAGCGGCAGATCCAGAAACAAATCGTGACCGGAGACGCGAAACAGCGGGTGGGGCCGCAGAGTGATGTTCAGGTAGAGATTGCCATCCGGCCCGCCATTTCGGCCTTTGCCGCCCTGCCCGCGCAAGCGCAGTCGCTGGCCTGCGCTTGCGCCTTTGGGAATCCGTGCCTTGAAGCTGCGCTCAACCAGATGGACGCGACCCTGGTCATCAAAATCGGGCACACGCAAATTGAGATCCACCTGTGTACCGTGGCAGGCATCCTCCAACTCAATCTCAGCGTTCACGTCAAAGTCACGGCCTGCCATCGGCAAGTCTGTCCGGCTGTGACCACCAGCTTGTCGATGGCCTCGTTGTCGGTTGCCCGAGATCCCAGCGAACAAATCGGCCAGATCGGCGTCGCTGAATGGCTGCTGACCGGATTCCGCTGCGTGGCCAAAATGGGTGTCCCAATCTGGTGGTGGCTGAAAATCCTGCCCTGCTTGGTGGGCCCCCAACCGGTCGTAGGCTATGCGTTTTTCTGAATCTTTGAGGGTTTGATAGGCTTCGGCCAGTTCCTTGAATTTCGCTTCCCCCGCCGGGTCCTTCGAGACATCAGGATGAAATTTGTGGGCCAGTTTGCGGTAGGCGCTCTTGATCTGGGCTGCGGTAGCACTGCGTTCCAGTCCCAGGACTTCGTAGTAATCCTTGTATTTCATCACCCGCAGCTCCGCCGACTCCGAGACCCAGTCCGCCGTCGTAGCGCTTGCAACGATGCTGTTGAAATCACAAATCTGGTACCAGCGTACCGTTCTCCACCCGGATTCGGTCGCCTACTTTGAAGCTCGGTTCGGTCGCATACGAAATAGTTTGTACCCCGCCGTCGCGAAGCCGTGCAACGACATCAAAGTGCCTGGTCTTGTTGACCCGCTTTTCGATTTCGTTGCCTGCGACCGCGCCCCCCAGAGCGCCAACGATTTGCGCGGTACTTTTGCCGCCGCCGGAGCCGATCTGACTGCCGATGACGGCACCCACCAAGCCGCCGGCGATGGTTCCGAGATAGCTGCCGTTGCCGTTCACTTCAACCAGGTTGATCGATTCGATGACGCCACAGTTGCCACAATTCCGGAGCGCACGGCCTGCACGCGGTTGGCGATCCGTTGAAGATGACAGCAACGAAGTCGCAAGAATCGCGCTCACGTTGCGTTCACCCACGCGCAGCGTCACCGTCGCTACCGAATTGGCCGAAACCCGATCCCGCTCTTTGATGGCGTAGACCCCTTCGTAGACTCCGTACTGCACTTCGGACAGAGAAATTTTTCCTTTCACACCGCTGATCCTGATGCTGGCGATTCCACCCGGACTTGCAGCCACCGTAAAGTGCAGATTGGTGCCAAAGTCAAGCCGGTTGACCGGGTCCACTTCAAAGCCATCAATCTTGGGAGCCGTGCCCTGCGCAGTCGCGCCAAGAGGCAGCTTGACTTCGGAGCGTGCCAGCGCGCCATACAGCAACGATTCATCCAGAAGTTCAGTCGCGATGCGATTGCCCAACCGCAGATTTGCGGTGACCGCTGTTTCTGCGTCAATCCGATCCCTGCTCTTGATCGTGTAGGTGCCTTCATACACACCAGCCTCCACTTCCTCCAGCGGGAACCGGTCCACCGCCCCATTAATCCGTACTGTCGCAATTCCGCCTGGACTGCCGTAGAGCGTAAAGACCAGGTCATGGCCCGCAGTCAGGCGGGTTGCCGGATCGACATCGAAACCATGGATGCGTGGCAGTGCGGGAGCACTTGTGGCTTGCTGCGCGTAGGCCGACGTTGCAGTAAGCGCGAACGGTAGCAGTACCACCCATGCGCACAGGGCAGAAAGCAGTTTTTTACGGATGTTCATGGTTGTCCTTTGAACTGTATTGACCGACGGGAGTGCTTGGGGTAATTGCCCTCGGGCTTGCGAGGTGGTTGCAAAAGCCCTCTGACGACAAGGATGGCGGGTACGGCAAACCTGATTCTGCGGGCGCCCGCGTTACGCGTCTGTGCGCTGGAATACACTTCGCGCGCTCCTGCCCGATGCCAGTCAATGACCAGCCGTGACCACCCGCGATAGGGTGCCGGAATGCGCTTTCGTTTGTGCTACAGCGAGGCGCTGGGACATTGTCACCAGCGTTCGCTACCGTACTGACAACGACAATCAGGCGGCTGATACTCATTGGCGTGATCCCGCACTACCGGCATCCGCCGGTAATGTTCAACTCTCAAGGAGCAATCATGAAAATTCATCCAAAAGCATTGGTTCAAAGCTTGGTACTAGTCAGCGCAACATCGATACTGCTGACTGGCTGTGGCAATAATCCTGAGGTGGTGCAAGCACCTGCCGCAGTCACCACGGTTGGGACCGAAATCGACGACAGTGTGGTTACCACCAAAGTGAAATCGGCGCTGCTTGGCGACCCTGAAATCAAGAGCCTTGATGTCAAAGTCGAGACCCGAAAAGGCAAGGTTCAGTTGAGCGGTTTTGTCGACAGTCAGGCGCGGATGGACAGCATCATTGCGCTTGCACGCAAGGTCGAAGGTGTCAAGGACATCGAGAACGGCATGACCCTGAAGGATGGCAAAGCAACCGTCGGTAACGTGGTGGATGACAGCATTCTGACGGGCCGGGTCAAAACTGCGTTGCTGGCTGATGTGCATGTCAAGAGTCTTGATGTCGCCGTGGTGAGCCGCAAGGGCGAAGTGCTGCTCAGCGGCTATGTCAACAACCAGTCGCAGATTGACCGTGCAGTCCAGGTCGCCGGCGCGGTAGAGGGAGCCCAGAGCGTCAAAAGCGAAATGAGCATCAAGAAGTAAACCAGTCTTTCCGACATGCACGCCTGCCGCACAATGCGAACGCGTTGGTTGAAACATGGAGCATGGCATGGCGCTGCATCCACCAAGCTCTCTTGACACGCTGCGGGATTTTCAGCTTGCTTCTGGTGGGGTAAGGCATGCTCACTCACTAGGAGCCTGTCGGACTTAAGCGAATCGGCCCAAATCGCCGAAAAATTGGTGGCGTTAGGCGCTACTTCCGTCGCCAATAGAACAACTATTGGCTAGAAAGCATCACCAAACGCTACGCAATTTTCGACAATTTTGGCTCGATCCCTTAAGTCCGACAGGCTCCTAGCCGCCCGCAAAGCGGCCTTGTGCTCGACCACGAAACCCAAGAGCCGCTGAACCATTCCAAAGCGCCGGTGCTGGTGGTTCGCGAAGATTCGGTCAGGTAGCCAGCAAGGACAAGCGCAGGGCAAATGCCAACTCGTCGCGAATCGGCCTGACAACGTTTACATACGGTTTACGGTAGCGGCACGCGGCGGCGCGCTGTTCTGCGCCGTCGGCGTAGCGCCCTCAGGTGCGCCGCTTGAACTATGGGGACGCCAAATTTCCAGCAGCACCGTCGTGATGGTGAGGCCAACAGGCCCCAGAATCAGGCCAGCTGCACCAAACAAAATCAGGCCACCGACCACAGACATGAAAGCCAGCACGGTGTGCAGTCTGAGTCGGCTCCCCACCAGAATCGGCCGCAGAAGATTGTCCACCGTACCGACCACGACACCGCCCCATGCACAGAGAATCAGCGCATCTTGCCAGGATCCCTCCACCGCCAGAAAGAGCGCAGCCGGAAGCCAGACGACGAAAGCACCCAGCACCGGCACGATGGCAAGCAAAGCCATGACGGTGCCCCACAGGACTGGGGCCGGCAGACCCAGCCACCAGAACATGAGTCCACCCAACAAGCCCTGAACGAACGAGACCGCCAGCATGCCGTAAATCGTGGCGTAAATGGTGTCGCCAACCCGGCTAAACAGGCGCTCCATGTCCGCGTCCGAAAGTGGTGACAGAGCCTTAAGCGACCTGAGCGCCAGTTCACGATCCCGGAGAAAGTAGAACAGCAAATAGAAAGTCAGGCAGATGCCCACCAGTTGCAGCGCTGAGCCTTTCAAGATTAAGGCTGCGACCGTGCTCAGCCACGCGGCGAAGGTTTTGAACACTCCTGGCAGGTCAATCTGCCGCTCGATCCGATCAGCGAGGTTTGCCATACGCGGCTGACCTTCCAGGGATCGCCGCCACTCGCCAGACTTGATTTTTGCCTCAACCAATTCTGAACCTTTTACCGCTTGAACAGCAAGCTGCTGCCCGACGAACCCAGCCGGGATACCCACTGACAGTGCAATGATCAGCACCGTAACGACTGCCGCCAGCCCGGCGCGCTTCAGCTTGGTTTCCAGCCATCGTTGCAGCGGCACAAACAACACGGTAAGCGCCAGGGCCGATGCCAAGGCAGGCAAAAATGGCACGGCCAGCAGGTAGCACAAATAGATGCTAAGCGTAGTCGCGGCCAGCAGCACCCATGTCTGCAAGTGGTCCGGCGGACGCCGGGTGCTAGCGTCGGGTGCTGCGGTTTGAGGATCGCATGCCGCACTCACAGCCGATGTTCCCGGGTATGTGCCAGCCAGTCCTGGCGATGCGGATCGAGGGCGCAGCTCCGGTTCGCCCGATGGCGCCGCGCCGCAGCCCAGCAGACTGCTCGCAGAGTGCGCAGGGTGCGCATGCCGGGTAGTGCCTGATCTGGCATTGCTGTCAAAGCTTGCCCATCAGCAAAAGAATGATTAGCAGCGCGGCGATCAGGCCCAGGCCGCCGCTGGGCGCGTAACCCCAGCTCCGGCTGTGCGGCCAGGTCGGAAACGCGCCGATCAGAATCAATACCAGGACAATCAGCAGGATGGTTCCAATGCTCATGTGTTTCTCCCTGAAGTTGGCGCACGGCATGGCGCACTGCGCATAGCAATAGCGTAAGCGCGAGCCGCCAAGGTTTCAGTGCGCTGGCGCACCGACCCGCGTTTCGGGTCGCAACCATGGGGTTGGTGCGGCACCGAACAGACGCGGCATCAGGTGCTCGGGAAACATCCACTCTTCATTAACACCTGCACTAACAATCTGCGGAGGCTTACGTGATTCAGATTCGCACCGGTCAAGCGCCTGCCCCACTGCTTCGCGCGGAATTCAGTTCCCGCTTTCGCGCCTCTTTCTTTGATCCCGAGTTTCGTACTGAGGACGCGTCGATTGCGCGACTTGAAGAGATTGCTTGGCAGGCGTACAGCGAAGGACGCAAGGCCCCGTTTACCCGGAAAGCAGGCCCGGGATACGCCGATCCGAACTACCAACTATCGACCGAGTGGGTTGCCACCAAGCAGCGCCTTGACGCGGCGCAGTTGCGCTGGGCCGACCCCGCCACCCGCTCGAAGGTACTGCTGATCTGCGCTTCAGCGCGCAATGACGGCACATGCCCTGGCGAAATGTCCAAAAGCTTCCGGTTGACCGGAATGGCTCGCGAAATTTTGGAGCAGGCCGCCATCGAAACCGACGTGTTGGACTTGAGCCTGATGGTCTCTGACTATGGTCGCCATATCCACCCGTGCAAAGGCTGTGCATCGACCGCCATGCCGCTGTGCCATTGGCCGTGCAGTTGTTACCCGAATCACGCGCTCAACCACACCAATGACTGGATGGCTGAGATTTATGAACGTTGGACCGCTGCGCACGCGGTCATCATCGTCTCGCCGGTCTATTGGTACCAAAGCCCCAGCCCGCTCAAACTGATGATTGATCGGCTGGTATGCGCCGACGGCGGCAATGCCGATCCGACCTCAACCGGTGGCAAAGATGCAGCCAAAGCGAAGGGCCTCGAACTGGCCGGATGGGACTACCCCAAACACCTTGCCGGTCGCGCGTATGGCTTGATTGTGCATGGCGATGTTGCCGGTATCGAGGGCTCGCGCCGCAGCCTTTCGGATTGGCTCGATTGGATGGGGCTGATTGATGCCGGCGTGCAGGCACGGCTGGACCGCTACATTGGCTATTTCGAGCCCTATGCGACCAGCCACGACGCGCTTGACCGCGACCAAGCGATGCAGGAAGAAACCCGCAATGTCGCCCGCGCCGTCGCCAAAGCGGTTTCCGAGTTGCGCGCCGGGCGTCTTCAGGCAGTGCAGCCCGCGCTGCGACAGCCACGGCCCAAGTAGAAGTCCGGCACGCGGGTTTGCTGCACTTCTAAACATAGCGACCTAAGTAATGCCGCATAATGAAGTCAACCCGATCTTTGCCATTGGGTTTCAGGAGACCTCCATGCGCAAGCTTGAGATTGCCGATGCCGACGTTATGAGAATTGCA
>JANLTH010000140.1:0-26221 GCA_031362865.1 Burkholderiales bacterium
CCGCAATGAGTTGGCAAAAATGCAGGAGCGCCTGGACGACATCGGCGCAAAAAAAGCAGAGCTGACACGCCGCATGAATGAGCTTGCGACCGAAAGCCAGCGCTTGAGCTTGCAGGGGTCGTAACCGTTGCGCGTAAGGAGACGCAGTGTGCCCTCTTTCAATGCCCCAACTCAACTCCACAGGTGTCCTCGAATGAAGCATATTGAGCGCTTCCCAAAAGCTACTGAAGGAGACTTGTGAAGTCAGTCAAGCCACCACCCAATCAACGAAAAGCCGTTGCAACGCGAGCCAGTTCCTCGCAGCTTGCCTATACGCGCATCCGCCACGGGATTGAGCAAGTACTCGACTCGGCACGTAGCACCGCAGCGCGCAGCGTCAATACTCTGATGACAGCAAGTTATTGGGAAATTGGTCGACGCATCGTCGAGGCTGAGCAGCAAGGTCTTCGTCGCGCCGGCTACGGAGATCAGTTGATTGCCAAACTTGCCGTTGATTTGACGACCCGGTTTGGACGCGGCTTTTCGGCACGTAATTTGGCGCAAATGCGCCAGTTCCATCTGAGTTGGCCAATTTTGCAGACAGTGTCTGCAAAATCCATCCATACTTCAGGAAAGACCACGACCAAACCAATTTTGCAGACACTGTCTGCAAAATTGGTCATCAGTAAATCCTCTGCTCTTTCGTCGCAGATGTTGCCGCCAACCCGCGCCGTAGACCCCGCAAGTTTGGATGATTTGGCGCAGGCGTTTCCCTTGCCGTGGTCGGCCTATGTGAGGCTTTTGTCGGTTGATGAAAAAGTAGCGCGCGACTTCTACGAGATCGAGGCCTTACGTGGTGGTTGGAGCGTACGCCAGATCGACCGTCAGATCAGCAGCCAGTTCTACGAGCGGACTGCCCTCTCGCGTGACAAGATTGCGATGCTTTCCAAAGGGGCGAAGGCACGGGCATCCGACATCGTGACACCCGAGCAAGCACTCAAAGATCCGTACTTTCTCGAATTTCTCAACCTGAAGGACGAGTATTCTGAAACTGATTTGGAGGCGGCGCTGATCGCGCAGCTCGAAGAATTTCTGATGGAACTCGGGAGTGACTTTGCTTTTGTGGGTAGGCAGCGTCGCTTACGGATTGACAATACGTGGTATCGCGTCGATCTTCTGTTCTTCCATCGCCGCTTGCGTTGCTTGGTGATCATCGATTTGAAGCTGGGCGAGCTGACGCACAGCGATGTCGGGCAGATGAATCTGTACTGCAACTACGCCAAGAGAAATTGGATGATGTCAGATGAAAGCCCGCCGGTTGGCATCATCTTGTGTGCCGACCGTGGCCATGAGATGGCGCAATACGCCTTCGATGGATTGCCCAACCAGGTGATGGCTGCAAAATACAAAACCGTATTACCAAAACCTGCCCTGTTGCAAGCACAGATTCAGAAAGCGCGGCAAGTCTTGGAGTCGCGCCTCGGGGTGTATCAAGATCGCCAGCCGGCCAAGAAGTCAGCTACCAAGTCAATCGCTCTACGCCAACGCAAATCACCATGAACCTTTCAGCAAACCATGCGCCCCAAGTAGTTCGCGCCGCCTGCCCGCACGATTGCCCCGACACCTGCGCCATGCTGGTTACGGTGGAAAACGGTGTGGCCACTGCCGTCAAAGGCGACCCCGATCATCCGCCTACCAGCGGCGTGTTGTGCAACAAGGTGTCACGCTATCTGGAGCGCACCTATGCCAAAGACCGCGTGCTCACGCCCTTGAAGCGGGTGGGCAAAAAAGGGGAGGGCAAGTTCGAGCGCATATCGTGGGACGAAGCACTCGATACGATTGCCGCCAAATTCAAGACACTGGCTGCTGAGAACCCGCAAACCATCCTGCCCTACAGCTATGCGGGCACGATGGGCTTGGTGCAAGGCAGCAGCATTGACCGGCGCTTCTTTCATACGCTGGGCGCCAGCTTGTTGGATCGCACGATCTGCTCTTCGGCGGGCAAAGAGGGTTTTGCGCTCACAGTCGGTTCAAACATTGGCCCAGAAATGGAGCGCTTTGAAGAGGCTAAGCTCATCATCCTGTGGGGCACGAATCCGATTACCTCGAGCGTGCATCTGTGGACGCGGATTCAAACCGCCAAGCGCAATGGGGCCAAGCTGATTGCCATCGACCCCTACCGCTCACTTTCCGCCGAAAAGTGCGACCAGCATATCGCGCCATTGCCGGGTACGGATGCGGCTCTGGCATTGGGTGTGATGCACATCTTGGTGCGCGACGGTTTAATCGACCAAGATTACATCGCCAATTACACGCTAGGCTTCGATATGCTCAATAAAAGGCTTGAAGAATGGCCACCAGAGCGCGCCTCCGAGGTGTGCGGAATTTCGACTGAGATCATCGAAGGATTGGCGCGTGACTACGGCACGATCAAACCGGCAGTGATTCGCGTCAACTATGGTGCCAACCGCACGGCGGGCGGCGGCATGGCGATCCGCACGATTGCCTGCTTGCCCGCACTCACGGGAGCGTGGCGCGATGCGGCAGGTGGCGTGATGCTAGGCAGTGGCGGCGTGTACCCCGTCGATCAAAAAGCGCTTGAGCGGCCCGACCTGATTTGGAACCAGCCACGCACGATCAACATGTCGTTGTTAGGCGATGCGCTCACCGCAACCACTGGCCTGCCGGTCAAGGCGATGTACGTCTACAACTCCAATCCGGCCACTGTGGCACCAGATTCCTCGAAGGTGCTGCACGGCTTGGCGCGTGAAGACCTCTTCACCGTGGTACACGACGTATTTCTTACCGACACTGCCGACTACGCCGACATCGTGCTGCCCGCCACCACGCAGCTCGAACACACCGATATCCATAAGAGTTACGGCCACACCACTTGGGTCTACAACAACGCCGCGATTGCCCCGGTCGGCGAGGCCAAGCGCAATACCGAAGTCTTTCGCCTGCTCGCCCGGCGCATGGGCATGACCGACCCCGCGCTCTATGAAGACGATGAAACTGTGGCGCGGGCCGCGCTCGACATGACCCATGAGCGCAACCAAGGCGTGTCGTTTGAGCGCATGAAGGCAGAGGGTTGGCAGCGCGTCAATATCCCAGTGCGCTTTGCGCCTTTTGCCAAAGGCAATTTCCCCACGCCCTCGGGCAAATGCGAGTTCTACTCCGAGCGTGCCCGTGCGATGGGCCTTGACCCTCTGCCTACTTATATTCCACCGCGCGAATCGGCTGCCACCGCGCCTGAGCTCGCGAAGCGCTTTCCGCTGGCGATGATCTCGCCGCCCACGCGCAATTTCATGAACTCCACGTTCGTCAATATCGAGAGCTTGCGGCGTGAAGAAAAAGAGCCGCACCTCGACATTCACCCCATCGATGCCGCCGCGCGCATGCTCGAAGAAGGCCATCTGGTAAGGGTCTTCAATGATCGCGGGGCATTTTTCGCCAAAGCCAGAATCAACACCAAATCACGCCAAGGTATGGTGACGGCACTGTCGCTGTGGTGGCACAAGCTCAGTATCGGCGGCTTCAACGCGAATGCCGTCACCAGCCAGCACTTGACCGATATGGGGCGTGGGCCGACGTTTTATGATTGTCTGGTGCAGGTTGAGAAAGCGCCTGTGCCGTGACGCTTCGGGTCACGCGGCGCACATTCGCCTCACTGTTCGTAGCGGGGCTGGCAGCCGCCGCGCTGCTCAGTATCGGCGGCTGCACCGGCCTGGCCTACTACTCGCAGTCGATCAGCGGCCATCTGGCGATGGTGCGTGCGGCGCGGCCGGTGGCCGAGGTGTTGGCTGATTCATCCACGACCGCTGACACCCGTCGCCGCCTTGAAGTCGCGCTCAAGGCACGCCAATTCGCCAGCCGCGAGTTGCACCTGCCCGACAACGCCAGCTACACCCGCTACGCCGATCTGCAGCGCCCCTTTGTGGTGTGGAATGTGATCGCCACTCCCGCGCTTTCACTTACACCGCAAACCTGGTGCTTTGCCGTGGCGGGCTGCGTCTCGTATCGCGGCTATTTTGACAAGACCGAGGCCGAGCGCTTTGCGGCGGATTTGCGGGCCCAAGGGCTGGACGTGAATGTCGCAGGCGTGCCCGCCTACTCGACCCTGGGCAAAACGGAATGGCTCGGTGGCGACCCCTTGCTCAACACTTTCATTCGCTACCCAGAGGCCGAGGTCGCGCGCCTGATCTTTCACGAATTGGCACATCAGATCGTTTATGTCGCGGGTGATACCGCCTTCAATGAATCCTTCGCAGTGACGGTGGAGCGCGAAGGCTTGCGGCGCTGGTTGGCGCTACCCGAAAACGCCGCGCAGCGCGTCCTGCAAGAGAGTTTTGCCACCCGTCGTACCGATTTTTTGCGGCTACTGCGTGAGACGCGCGGCGAATTGGTGGGCATCTACGCAAGCACCCAGAGCGATACGCTCAAGTTGCAGGCTAAGCAGGCAGCGTTGATCCGCTTGCGCGAACGCTACGCGCTCCAGAAAGTCGCGTGGCAAGGCTTTTCAGGCTACGACGGATTTTTTGCGCTGGACCTGAACAACGCCCATCTGGCTGCGATTGCCACCTATACCGAGCATGTGGCCGCGTTTGAGCGGATCTTGGAGGAAGAGCAACGGGATTTGCCGAAGTTTTTTGGTCGCGTGCGAGCTTTGGCAGCGCTTAGTTCCGCAGAACGGTCTCAGCACCTCGCCGCGAACCCTGCGGTGCGCACACCATGATTCTCGTCTTCGCCAAAGCCCCCGTGCCAGGCACGGTGAAAACCCGGCTGATACCGGCCTTGGGGGACGCGGGCGCAGCCGAGTTGCATCGCCGCATGGTATGGCAGACGCTGAGTGTCGTCGTCGCCACCGGGGAGCCAGTCACGCTGTGCTGCGCGCCCGATACGGCGCATCCTTTTTTTGTTGAGTGTGCGCGGCGCTTTGGCGCTCTGCTCGAAACGCAAGAGGGGGCTGATCTCGGCGCACGCATGGCGCACGCCTTGCAAGGCGTCCTTGATCGTGGCGGGCAAACGGCGCATGCAGTGCTGGTTGGCACTGATTGCCCGGCGTTGGATGTGCCGACTTTGCTGGCAGCAGTGCAAGCGTTGCGAGAACACGATTACGTGTTCGTGCCGGTCGAAGACGGCGGCTATGCTTTGGTGGGCGCGCGGCGGGCGGATTCGGTGACGCAGATTTTTACGCAAATTGCGTGGAGCACTGCAGAAGTGATGGCGCAAACCCGCTTACGGCTTATGAGCAGTGGCGCAAGCTGGCAAGAGCTTGCCACCTCATGGGATGTCGATGAAGCGGCAGATCTGGCGCGGCTTTCCAGGCATGATGCCGGAAGAGCCTTGCTGGACGGGCTTTTCCCGGCAATGTCTTTTCCCACCGGCTGAACCAATCGGGCTGCCTAAATGCAAACAGCCCCGCATCTGCGGAGCTGTTTGTTTGAAGCGATAAAACGACTGCCAGCTTACTTCTTGACTTCGTCTTTCTTGCCGTCAGCTGCTTTTGGTGCTTCTTTAGCGTCAGCCTTAGGCGCTTCTTTCTTTTCGTCTTTTTTCGTGTCAGCCTTAGGCGCTTCTTTTTTGGCATCGGCCTTCTTGTCGTCTTTCTTCATATCGGCTTTTGCGTCAGCTTTCGGAGCGTCTTTCTTAGGCTCGTCTTTTTTGGCATCAGCCTTAGGAGCTTCTTTCTTTGCATCCGCGGCCTTAGGGGCCTCTTTCTTTGGCTCTTCCTTCTTGGCCTCAGACTTTGGTGCTTCTTTTGCTCCAGCAGCTGCTTTTGGAGCATCTTTCTTGGCTTCGTCTTTCTTCGCTGCCGCACTGCCGCCGCCAACGTTTACCGAGCCGTCTTTTTTCCAGTCAGCCAGGGTTGCTGGGCCGATGCCATTCACGCGCTTTTCCACGTCTTCCAGGCTCTTGAACGGGCCATTTTTCTTGCGCTCGTCGACAATCGCCTTGGCTTTGACGGGGCCTACGCCTTTGATGGCGTCGAGCGCTTTTTCGTCAGCCGAGTTGATGTCTACGGCCGCAAAAGCTGCGCCGATAGCCATAAAAAAACCAACAATTGCGAAAATCAGTTTTTGCATTGCTTCCTCCACGAAGGTTAGTGATATTGCAGGCGACAGGTTGCAGCGTTGATGTGAAGCGCTGTCCTGTTCTAAAACGGTTGGTAATGACTTCCGGTTGACGGCACTACCGGAAGAGGCAGCATTTTACGTGGACTTTCCACTTAAATGTGCCGCCCCGAGCCAATCGCAGTAGCGCTTTACGCCCGCCGCGACATCGAGAAACGGCGCGTCGTAGCCCGCCTCACGCAGGCCCGAAATGTCCGCCTGGGTGAAGCTTTGGTATTTGCCTTTGAGTGCCTCCGGGAAGGCGATGTACTCAATCAGACCTTGCGCGGCCATGGCCGGTAAGGTGAGCGCGGGCGCACCAGCGCTGACACGGGCGTGATTGACAACTGCGACGGCAATCTCATTGAACGGCTGTGCGCGCCCGGTTCCCAGATTGAAGATGCCCGACAGATGGCCATTTTCAAGAAAGTGCATATTCACTTTCACAACATCTTCCACACTGACGAAATCGCGCGACTGCGCACCTGCAGCGTAGCCCGCGTGGTCGCCGAACAGCTTGACTCGGCCCTCTCGCTGGAATTCGTTGAAGTTGTGAAACGCCACCGAGGCCATGCGCCCTTTGTGGCTTTCGCGCGGGCCGTACACATTGAAGTAGCGAAACCCGGCCACTTGGGCAGATAGCCCAGCCGCCAACCGTCGGCGCAGCACTTGGTCGAACAAAAACTTCGAGTAACCATAGACGTTAAGCGGCTTTTCATGCTCGCGCCCGACCGAAAAAGTGGTGCTCGCCCCATACACGGCCGCTGACGACGCATAGAGCAGCGGAATCGCTTCTTCTTGTGCGTAGTCGAGCAGCGCCATGCTGTAGCGAAAATTGTTCGCCAGCATGTATGCACCATCGGTTTCCATGGTGTCAGAACACGCCCCTTGATGGAGAATCGCCTCGATTTCGCCCTCACCGCCAAAATCACCATGTTGCAGGCGCGCCAGAAACTCAGTCTTGTCGAAGTAGTCGGCGATCTCGCAATCAACCAAGTTGGGAAATTTGTCGGCGCGCTTTAAGTTGTCGACCGCGATGATGTCAGTGATACCGCGCTGGTTCAGCGCCTTGACAAGATTGGCTCCGACGAAACCGGCTGCGCCGGTGACAATGGTGGTCATTTCATTTCCCCAAATAGTTCGGCGGCACTCACCACCGCAGTCCCCAGTTTGCCCACCACAATGCCGCCGGCCCGATTGGCCAGGCGCACCGCTTCCTCGCGCGCAAAGCCTGCCCCGAGCAGTACGCCAAGTGTGGCAATCACCGTGTCGCCAGCACCAGTGACATCAAAAACTTCTTGTGCTTGCGCGGCGACGTGGAAGGGCGCGGTGTCGGAGAAGAGCGTCATACCCTCTTCAGAGCGCGTGACGAGCAAGCAGTCGAGCGCCAATTCGCGACGCAAAGCGTCGGCTTTGGCGGCCAGTTCGGCTTCGCTCGCCCAACGGCCCGCCACTTGCCGGAATTCGTGGCGATTCGGCGTGAGCATGCTGGCCCCGCGATACTTGCGGTAGTCGTCGCCTTTGGGGTCAACCAGCGCCACTTTGCCAGCCGTGCGGGTGGCGGCGATCATCTGGGCGATGTGGGTCAGGCCGCCTTTGCCGTAGTCGGAAAAAATCACGACATCGTGTGCGTCCAACAGGCCGCCAAACAAGGCCAGCTTGTCTTTCAGCGCTTCATGGGAGGGCGCTTTCTCGAAGTCGATGCGCAGCAATTGCTGCTGTCGGGCGATCACCCGCAGCTTGACGGTAGTGGTAATGGCCGGGTCGCGAATCAATGTGGCCGTAATGCCCGACCCTTCAAACAGCGCTTGCAGTTTTCGCCCCGGCTCGTCATCACCCACCACCGAGAGAAAGCTCACCGTTGCGCCGAGCGCGCGGGCATTGCGCGCCACGTTGCCCGCTGCACCGACGCGCTCGTCTTCACCGGTGATTCGGACCACCGGCACCGGTGCTTCGGGCGAAATCCGCTCCACGTCGCCAAACCAGTAACGGTCGAGCATCGCATCGCCGACCACGAGAACGCGAGATTGTGAGAGCGGGGGCATGGATGGTGGGGGTGAGGAATTAGGCGTGAGCGTGACGCGTTGCGCCAATCAGATGAGTAGTCAGATGAGCAGCGCGTTGGTCAGCAAAAAGCCAACTGGCGCATGATAGCTGCGAACCTCACGCCTCACCTCCCACCCTTCACGCTTTCCAAGCCATCACGCCAAATTGAATTCTTCGCTGCGCTTGGGCGGGTAGCTCTCCCACGCGCCGCAGCCCGGGCAGCGCCAATGGAACTGGCGCGCCTTAAAGCCGCAACTTTCGCACGAATAGCGCGCCAAGCGCTGGGTGTGGGTGTGGACTAAATTGCGCACCAGCTCCAGGTCGCCGCGTTTTTCGGCCGATGGTGCGTTGATGATTTGTGCTTCGAGCAGATGGTCGAGCCCTAACAGCGTGGGGTTGCGTTTGAGTTCGTCACGCACCAGCTTGTAGGCCGCTTCCACACCGTCCGCTTGCATGGTTTCGGTAAAGGCCGCATCGAGCAGATCGAGCGACGAGTATTGCGCTAAGTAACCACGCACTAGGGTCAAACCGGCTTCGGTGCGCCCCAGTTTTTTGTGTGTCTCAATCAGTTGATGAACCACCAGCGAGAGATATTTGGGGTCTTGCTGTTCAACCCGCTTCCAGGCCTCGATGGCCGCTTCCAGGTCGCCCTGTTGCAGATGCCAATCGCCCAGCAGCACTTGGGCACGCACCGAGGTACGGTTCGCTTTGAGTGCCGCATCCAGCGCCGCGCGCGCTCCCTGCGGGTTGGAGTGGGTGATTTCGCGTGCGGCGATTTCGCAATGAAATTGCGCAATTTGGCGTTGGCGCGATTCGCCGGTTTGGGTTTCAAGGGCGGCGGCGCAGTCAATCGCTTTGGCCCACTCTTTTTCTTGCTGGTACACCTCAAGCAGATGGATGCGGGCGCGGTCGCTGTACACCGTTCCGGTCAGGCGTAGCAGCGCTTCTTCAGCCCGGTCCAGCAGGCCGGCTGCGAGAAAGTCCTGGCCCAACTCGAACGAAGCATGCAGGCGCTGCTCGTCAGCCAAGTCGGCGCGGGCCAAAATGTGCTGATGCATGCGAATCGCCCGGTCGGTTTCACCGCGCCGCCGGAACAGATTGCCCAGCGCAAAGTGCAACTCAATCGTTTCGGGGTCAACTTTGACCACTTCAACGAACGCATCGATTGCCTTGTCCGGCTGCTCATTCAACAGGAAGTTGAGCCCCTGAAAATAGGAGCGCGGCAGCGCCCGCGATTCGGTCAGCAAATGTTTGATGTCCACCCGCGCCGCAACCCAGCCCAGCGCAAACGCGATCGGGATCAGGATGATCCACCAGAAATCGAAATCAAACATGCATGGGAACCGAAGTGGGCGCGCTGGCAGGTGCGGGTTCTGAGGCGGGCACGGCTTGTGCGGGAGGCGCTGATGCCACCGCAAGCGCCTCATCACGCCGCCGCTTGAACAGGCGCGGCAAGCACGCCAGCACTCCCACCACGACCCCGCCTGCAAAGAAAATCAACAAGAGCAGCACCAATGGTGCACGCGACTTGAAGTCAAAAAATTGAATCGTCACGCGCTCCGTATTTTGCAGCGCGAAGAAAAACAGGAACAGGAAAATGACGATGCGGACGGCCCAGCCAAGTGCTTTCATCGTGCGCAGTTAGTCTCGATGTGTGCTTGAAGATGCGCGCCAGTGGCGGCTCTTCAGGTAAGCGCCGCCGAGCGACGCACCAGCCGGACACCGCTCGCGCCATTCACGCCACCGACTTGGCCGACCGCAGGCAACATGCGCTCCAAGCCCGGTGCTTCGGCATCGACAATTTTGCGGCCTGCGACCAAGCCCGCATCCACGCGGTCACGCAGCTCTTTGCCCGCTTTGAAGTGCGGCACATACTTCTCGCCAACTTGCACTTTTTCACCCGACTTCGGGTTACGCCCGACGCGCGGTGGGCGGTAGTTCAAACCAAAACTGCCAAAGCCGCGAATCTCAATCCGGTCGCCGCGCGCCAAGCTATCTGCCATCGCGTCAAGAATGGTCTTGACGGCGAAATCGGCATCACGGGCCACCAATTGCGGGTAGCGCTCGGCCAAACGTGCGATTAGATCGCTCTTTGTCATTGGTGTTTTCTTGAGCGCCCAGTAAACCTTAGACGCCTCACTCCTTACCCTTCACCCCTCGCGCGATTCGCGGGAAGAGTGAAGAGTCAAGCGTGAACTAATGAACTAGTAAATCAGAGCGTTGGATTTGGCGTTAAGCCTTGCCCGAGGTGTCCTGCTTGGCTTTGAGCAATGCACCCAGGTTGGCCAGGCCGCCCGAAGTGTTGCCGCCGGTGCCGCCATTCTCGGTCGCCAGGCGTTGCATCGTGGCAGCTTCGTCCGCTGCGTCCTTCGCCTTGATCGACAGGTTGATATTGCGCGTCTTGCGGTCTACGTTGATGATGACTGCGTCAACCGTGTCGCCTTCCTTGAGCGTGGTGGTTGCGTCTTGCACGCGGTCACGCGAAATCTCGGTGGCGCGCAGGTAGCCTTCGACTTCTTCCGAAATCGTGATAACGGCACCTTTAGCATCAACTGATTTGACCGTGCCCTTGACCATCGCACCCTTGTCGTGGGTAGCCACGAAGGTGGACCAAGGGTCACCGTCCAGCTGTTTTACGCCCAGAGAGATGCGCTCTTTCTCGACATCAATCGCGAGCACGACGGCTTCAAGTTCGTCACCTTTCTTGAAGTTTTTGATCGCCTCTTCGCCCGTGAGCGACCATGAAAGGTCAGACAGGTGCACCAAGCCATCGATGTTGCCCGGCAGGCCGATGAATACGCCAAAGTCGGTGATCGACTTGATTGCGCCCTTGACGCGCGTGCCCTTCTTGTTGTTCATCGCAAAGTCGTCCCACGGATTCGGGGCACACTGCTTCATGCCCAACGAAATACGGCGGCGGTCTTCGTCGATTTCCAAGATCATCACTTCGACTTCGTCACCCAGCGAAACAACTTTCGACGGATGTACGTTCTTGTTGGTCCAGTCCATTTCTGAGACGTGTACCAAGCCTTCGATGCCCTGCTCGACTTCGACAAATGCGCCGTAGTCGGTCAGGTTGGTGACCTTGCCGAACAGGCGCGTATTGGCCGGGTAGCGGCGCGACAGGCCCACCCACGGGTCTTCGCCCAGTTGCTTGACACCGAGGGAAACACGGTTTTTCTCTTGGTCGAAACGCAGGATTTTCGCGGTGATTTCTTGGCCCACTTCGATCACTTCCGAAGGGTGCTTGACACGACGCCAGGCCAGGTCGGTGATGTGCAACAGGCCATCGATTCCGCCCAGATCAACAAATGCGCCGTAGTCGGTGATGTTTTTGACCACACCTTTGACGATGGTGCCTTCGGTCAGCGTTTGCATCAGCTTGGCGCGCTCTTCGCCTTGGGTCAATTCGACCACAGCACGGCGCGAAACGACCACGTTGTTGCGCTTGCGGTCCAGCTTGATAACCTTGAATTCGAGGGTCTTGCCTTCGTACGGCGTGGTGTCTTTGACCGGGCGGGTATCAACCAGCGAGCCGGGCAAAAAGGCGCGAATGCCGTTGGTGAGAACCGTGAGGCCACCTTTGACTTTGCCGGAGACCAGGCCGGAAACGATGGTGCCGGCTTCCATGGCTTTTTCGAGGTCCATCCAGGCCGAAAGGCGGCGCGCTTTGTCGCGCGAGAGCAGGGTTTCGCCAAAGCCGTTTTCGAGCGAGTCAATCGCCACAGAGACGAAATCGCCTTCTTTGACATTGATTTGGCCCGCGTCGTCTTTGAATTCTTCGAGGGGGATGTAGCTTTCGGACTTCAGGCCCGCATTAACGACTACAAAGTTGTAATCGACGCGAACTACCTCGGCGGTGATGACTTCACCGGCGCGCATTTCAGCGCGATTGAGGGATTCTTCAAACAGGGCGGCAAATGATTCTGCCGCTGGTGCTGCGGTTTGGGTGGTTGACATGAAAGGGAAGGGTTCTTAAAAAACCGCGATGGCAATCTTGTTCCGAAAAAATATTCCGGCAGAAAAACCTTGAGTGCGGGGTTGGGTTAGTCAAACACAGGAAGTTCAAACCGGCTGATGCCACGCCATCACTTGCGCCACCGCTTCGGCGATGCCGAGATGGGTGGTGTCAAGCAGCTTAGCGTCGTCCGCCGCTTTGAGAGGTGCCGAAGAACGTGCGCCGTCGCGTGCGTCCCGCTTCACCAAATCCTGCAAAACGTTGTCCAATTCCTTTTGGAAAAGGGCCTGCAGTGTAGCGTAATTCTCTTTTGAAATCAATTGATTAGCGTTGTTTTCCGGGTCAGCCAGATGGTGAACCGGGTCGCGCGGATCAACCGCGATCTGCCGAGCGCGCCGCTGGGCGCGGGTTTCCACGGAAGCGGTCAAAAATACCTTGAGCGCCGCATCCGGAAAAACCACCGTTCCCATGTCGCGTCCGTCGGCCACCAAGCCTGGGGCTTGGCGAAAATCGCGCTGGCGCTGTAACAAGGCCAAACGCACACCCGGAATTACCGCGACGCGGGAGGCGGCTTCGCCCACCTCTTCTGTACGAATCGCTTCGCTCACGTCGATGCCGCCTAACTCAACCCCGTCGTCGGTGAAGGCGATCGTCAAGTTTTGCGCCAGAGCTTCGAGTGCGGGCGCATCGTCGAGTGCTACCCCGGCCTGAATTGCGCCCAAGCCACACAGGCGGTACATCGCTCCGCTGTCCAGATAGTTCCAGCCCAAGAGTGCCGCCACTCGCCGCGACACCGAGCCTTTGCCCGATGCCGCAGGCCCATCAATCGCAATCACCGGAGCGTTCATTGCACCAGCTCGCCAAACGCCTTGAAGTAGTCCGGAAAGGTCTTGTTCACACACGCCGGGTCGTTGATGCGGATCGGCGCACTGCCGAAGCTTGCCAGCGAAAAACACATCGCCATGCGATGGTCGTTGTAGGTGTCAATCGCGGCCGCGCGCAATGATTTAGGCGGCGCGATGCGGATGAAATCTGCACCTTCTTCAACCGCTGCGCCCAGCTTGCGGAGCTCGGTTACCATAGCAGTAATCCGATCGGTTTCCTTCACGCGCCAACTGCCAATATTGCTGAGCCGCGAGGGGCCATCGGCGAAGAGTGCCAGCACTGCCAGTGTCATCGCGGCATCAGGAATATGGTTAAAGTCGGCATCAATCGCCTTGAGCTTTTCGCCCGCTGCCACGCGCACGCCTGAGGCTTCGATAAAGTGATCGCCTTTGACGATGGTGGCCCCCATCGCTTCCAGCGCTTCAGCAAAACGAACATCGCCCTGAATGCTCTTGGCACCCACGCCTTCGACTCGCACCGGCCCACCGCCAATCGCGCCAGCGGCTAAAAAATAAGAGGCAGATGACGCATCCCCTTCAATCGCCAGTGTGCCTGGAGCGGTGTAGCGCGAACCCTGCGGGATCGTGAAGAGCCGCCACCCGCTTGAGTCTTCAGGCGATTTACGCTCTACAACCACGCCGAAACGCGCCATCAATTCCAGGGTGATGTGAATGTAGGGCTTGGAGATCAGTTCGCCCACCACCTCAATGCGAATCGCTTGCGCGGCCGAGACCAGCGGCAAGGCCATCAGGAGCGCAGTCAAAAACTGGCTCGACACATCACCGCGCACCTTGATTGGCTTGCTCGGATCAATCCGTGCAGGCGAAATTGCCAAGGGTGGATAGTTAGTCGTGCCACGATAATCAATTGCAGCACCCACTGCGCGCAAGCCATCGACCAAATCGCCGATCGGGCGCTCGCGCATGCGCGCCACGCCGTCAACCGTGTAGCTGCCGCTCGAAAGCGCCAGAGCGGCGGTAAGCGGGCGAATTGCCGTGCCCGCGTTGCCCATGAAAAGATCGCCCGATTTGACCGGGAAGGGGCCATTTACCCCGGCAACTAGCGCTTGCGTTCCTGTGGTGGAAAGCGTGACGCCCAGTGCGCGCAGCGCGGTCAGCATCACGCGCGTGTCGTCGGAGTCGAGCAAGCCGGTGAGCGTGGTACGGCCTTCGCTCAAGGCTGCCAGCAGCAGCGTGCGATTTGAAATGCTTTTGGAGCCGGGCAGGGCGATACTGCCGCCTGCTTTCGTCACGTTCGGGAGGTCCAGAAATTCCATTAGGCGCCAGGTCCTTGGTTGGGCGGCGCACCCGCTTCGATCCGCGCCAGCCACATCGCGCGGGCATCGCGCGCGCGGGTAAACACCTGCGTGAGTGCCGCGCTGTCGCCAGCGGCAAGATGGGCGCGCACCCGCTGTAGTTGCGCAAGATATTCGTCCAGCTCGGTGAGTGTGGCATCCCGGTTGGCTAGCATGATATCGCGCCACATTTCGGGATGGCCGCCCGCAATGCGAGTGGAGTCGCGAAAGCCGGAAGCGGCAAAATCAAACAGCAAATCAGCGTGCGGTTTGGCCGCAATTTCGTCCACTAACGCAAACGCCAAGAGATGCGGCAAGTGGCTCACGGCGGCAAAGACTTTGTCGTGCAGTTCAGGCGACATCGTGGAGACCCGCGCCCCGCAAGCTTCCCAAGCCGATTGCACCTTAAGAATGGCTTCTGGCGCGGTTCTTGGGGAGGGTGCCAAGACAACTTTCTTGCCCGTATACAAGGTTGCAAACGCCGCCTCGACACCAGATTTTTCAGCGCCCGCAATCGGGTGGGCGGGCACGAAGCGTTCCAAATGCTGTGCCAGGTGCTCCTCTGCCAGCGCCACCACGTCTTGCTTGGTGCTGCCGCCATCGGTGATGATGGCAGTGGGCGACAAATGGGGAGCCATCGCCGCCATGACTACGCCCATTTGCCCAACTGGGGTCGCAATAAAAACGAGATCAGCACCCGCGTAGCTACTTGCCGGGTCGAGGCCGATTTCATCAATCACGCCTAGTTGCAAGGCTTGCTGCAAGTTGGCCGTGCCACGCCCGACACCAACCACGTGCTGCACCAGCCCTGCGTGCTTTAAGCCTAAGGCAAATGAGCCGCCGATCAGGCCGACACCGACGACTACGAGTCGCTTGAACAAGGCTATGCTTTCGTCTCAGCCAGTGCCGCCTCAAGCGCGGCCAAAAATTTGCTGTTTTCAGTGGGCGTGCCAATCGTTACGCGCAGATAGGTCGGCAATTCATAGCCCGCCAACGGGCGCACCGTGACCCCGCGTTTCAGCAAGGCCGCATTGATGGCGGTCCCGCGCGCGCCCGTTTGAGCGACTTGAATCGTGAGGAAATTGGCAAAAGACGGGATGAACGACAAGCCCAACTGCTTTGAACCCGCCTCAATCTGCGCCATGCCCGCGCGGTTATTTTGATAGGCGCGCTCGACAAAATCTTGGTCGTGCAAGGCGGCCAAGGCGGCGGCTTGGGCGACTGAATTGACATTAAACGGCGCGCGTACCCGGTTCACCATATCGGCAATTTGCGGGTTGGTGAGGGCGTAGCCAATGCGCAAGCCCGCCAAGCCATAAATCTTGGCGAAGGTGCGTGAAATCACCAGATTCGGGAATTCTTTGAGCCACGGCGTGGTGTCGAAGCGCAGCTCTTTGGGCAGGTATTCGTTGTAGGCTTCGTCCAGGCACACAATCACGTTGGCGGGCACGCTCTGCAAGAAGGCTTTGATCTGGGCGTAGGGCGTGAAGGTGCCAGTCGGGTTATTCGGATTGGCCAGATACACCAGCTTGGTGGAGGGCAGGATCGCGGCGCGTATCGCCTGCAAATCGTTGCCGAAATCGCGCGCGGGCACTTTGATACCGGTGGCCCCGCGCGCCTGGGTTGCCAGCGGATAAACCGCAAAGCAGTACTGCGAAAACACCACGGTCGATTCGCGCGCCAAAAAGGCCATCGCGAGATATTCAAGCACATCGTTGGAGCCGTTGCCGACCAGCACGCCATCGAGTGGCACGGCATGGCGGCGGCTGAGCGTGTTGCGCAAGTCGTAGCAGCTGCCGTCGGGGTAAATGTGGATGTCTTCGAGTGCCTTGACCATCGCCTCTTTGGCGCGCGGGCTACAGCCCAGCGGGTTTTCGTTCGAGGCCAACTTGACGATGTCTGCCGGGTTCAGGCCTAGTTCACGGGCCACTTCCGAGCTGGGCTTGCCGGGAATGTAAGGCGCAATCGCGCGAACGTAATCGGGGGCGAGAGTTGAGTAGTCCATTTTTGTGGGGATCGGGGGTCGGGGGTCGGGGGGCGGGGATTGGGGATCGGGGATCGGGGGCCGTGCGAACACGCCGCTGCGCTTGGCCTCTACACGTCGGCGGGGTAGGAGCCGAAAATCTTCAGGTAAGGCGCGATTGCTTTCAATTCAGTCAACGCTTGCGCCACTTTCGGCTCGTTTTGGTGGCCTTCGATGTCAACGTAGAACAAATATTCCCATGAGCCAGGCATCGAAACGTGGCGGGCCGGGCGCGACTCGATCTTGGTCATCGACACTTGATGGGTGGCAAACGGTGTGAGCAGTTTGTGAATCGCCCCCGCCACATTGGGCGCGGACATCACCAGCCAAGTGCGGTCTTTGCCCGACGTTTGCGCCGCATGATGGCCCACCACCACAAAGCGCGTGCGGTTGGTCGGGTCGTCTTCGATGCTTTCGGCCAACACTGTGAGGCCGAAATGCTCGGCTGCCGCCTTGCCCGCAATTGCCGCGCAATCGGGTTCGATGCTCGCCAGGCGCGCCGCTTCAGCATTGCTCTCGACTTGCACTTTTTCAACGCCAGGCAAATGGCGGGCGCACCAGCCTTGGGTCTGCGCCAGAGATTGCGGATGCGAATAAATGCGCTTGATGCCGTCCTTCGTGTCGCCTTTGCGCAGCAGATTCTGCTGCACCCGGTAGATGACCTCTGCGCATACGCGCAAAGGGCTGGTCAGCAGCAAATCGACCGCGCGGGTGACGGTGCCCTCGGTCGAATTTTCAACCGGTACCACCGAAAAATCGGTCTCACCCGTCTCGGTGCGGCGATACACTTCATCGAAATTGGCACACGGCAATAATTGCGCGGAGCGGCCAAACTGCTTGAGTGCCGCGCCTTCCGAAAACGTGCCGCGCGGCCCAAGATAGGCCACACGGATTGGCCGCTGCAAGGCGCTTGAAGCCGACATGATTTCGTGAAAAATCGTTTTCAGCGCAGCGCCCGGCAACGGGCCCGGATTATGTTCTTCGAGCTGCCGCAACACTTGGGCTTCGCGCTCGGGCCGGTAGATCGGTGAATTCGGGTCTTCCGCTCGCTTGGCAGCACCAATCGATTGGGAAACCGCTGCGCGCTGATTGAGCAACGCGAGCAGCTGCCCATCCAAAGCATCAATTTGCGCCCGCAGCGCATCGAGTGCGGCTGGCGCTCCCCGCTCCCCGCTCATGCCTGCTCCTTCTCGAATTCACGCAAGTAAGCCACCAGCGCCTCGACACCCGCCAACGGCATGGCGTTATAGATGGATGCACGCATGCCGCCTACCACCCGATGGCCGCGCAACTGCGCCAATCCACGCTCATTCGCGCCCTTCAAAAAAGCCGCGTTAAGCTGCTCGTTTTTTAGAAAAAAAGTCACATTCATGCGCGAACGATCCGTCGGATTGACGCGGTTTTCATAAAGGGAAGAGGCATCCAGCGCATCATAAAGCAGCTTGGCCTTGGCGATATTGCGTGCCTCCATCGATCCTAAGCCGCCCTGCATTTTGAGCCACTTGAACACCAGCCCGGCGATGTACCACGCATAGGTGGGTGGCGTGTTGTACATCGAATCGGCATCGGCGACGACTCGGTAATCAAAGGCTGAGGGCAGCGCGGGGTGCGGCTTACCCAGCAGGTCTTCGCGCACGATCACGATGGTTAAGCCCGCCGGGCCAATGTTTTTCTGCGCGCCACCATAAATCAGGCCATAGCGTGACACATCAACCGGGCGCGAGAGGATGTGGGAGGACATATCGGCCACCAGGGGCGCGTGGGTTTCAGGCATCCAGTGCATCTCAACGCCACCAATGGTCTCGTTGCTGCACACGTGAACGTAGGCCGCGTCGTCTGACAATTGCCACGCCGCTTGCGGCGGCACGTAAGTGAAGCCTTGGTCTTCGGCGGATGCGGCAACGTGTACGGTGCAATAGCGGCGCGCCTCGGCAATCGACTTTTTGCTCCACTCGCCGGTGTGAATGTAGTCGGCGCGCGTGCTGCCACGCAGCATATTCATCGGCACAATCGCGTTTTCCGCCAATGCACCGCCTTGCATGAACAGCACTTTATAGTTGGCTGGCACGGCGAGCAGGTCACGCAGGTCGGCCTCGGCTTGCGCGGCGATGGCCATGAACTCAGGGCCACGGTGGCTCATTTCCATCACGCTCATGCCCGAGCCTTGCCAGTCGAGCATCTCGGCGGCGGCTTGTTGCAGCACTTCTTCAGGGAGTGCTGCGGGGCCGGCGGAAAAATTGAAGACTCTCATGGGGTTTACGCAAATACTTGAACATGACGACCGTAAGCACCAAGTGCTTCATCGACCGTGAGCAGTGTGATTTCCTCAGCTTTCGCCTGGGCGACGAGCATTCGGTCAAACGGATCGCCGTGAATCTCGCCTAACTGATCCAGGCGAGCGGCATGCTGAGAATTGAACGGCATTGGCATTAATCCGGCATCGAGAAAGTCCTGCTCCGCGCGCAAAAGGTTGACCGCAAACGAACGTTTGGCGACGGCATTTTTGATCGCAAACTCAGCCAGGCTGATGCTGCTGAAATAGAAATCATCTTGCGCGGCGGCCAGCATTCGCGAGAGCGCGCCGGGGAGTTTTGCCGGGGCACGAAAAATCCACACCAACAAGCGGGTGTCGAGCAGATATTTCATAGATCGTCAAACTTGTTAGGGCGGGAATTGAACATGGCCGCGATTTCTTCACGAGCGAAACCCTTAACATCGTCAGGCAAGACGATGTCGGCTCGACCTTCCCATAACCCAAGCTTGATCGGGCGACGCTTGGTTTCTACAGGCACCAAGCGCACCATCGGCTTGCCCGCTTTAGCGATCACGATGTCTGCGCCGCCCATCGCCTCTTCGACCAAGCGCGAGAGATTGGTTTTGGCTTCGTGAATATTGATCTGCTGGGTGAGAATGGCGGACATGACGAACCTCACAGACAAGTTAAACTAGACTTAGTTTAACTCAGTCTCTGCAAGTGCTGCAAGCGCTTCCGGGCGATACTTGAAGATCAGCCACCAGAGCCATTCTTCGGCTCTTCACCGGCGGTTGGAGGAAGATCTTTTTCGCCGTCCAAATCGGTATCGACCACCCGCTGCAAGCCCGAAAGCTTGGTGCCGTCGTCCACCGCAATCAGGGTTACGCCTTGGGTAGCGCGGCCCATTTCGCGAATTTCTGAAACCCGCGTGCGGATCAACACGCCGCCCGTGGTGATGAGCATGATTTCGTCGGTGGCGTTGACCAAGGTGGCGGCGACTACCTTGCCATTGCGCTCGGATTGTGAAATCGCGATCATGCCCTTGGTGCCGCGCCCATGGCGGGTGTATTCGCTGATCGGCGTGCGTTTGCCGAAGCCATTTTCGGTGGCAGTCAGCACGCTTTGCTGCTCGCCGGACGATTCGCTCGATGCCACCAGCATCGCGATCACGCGCTGGCCATCAACCAACTGCATGCCACGCACACCGCGCGCATTGCGGCCCATCGCGCGCACGTCGTTTTCATCGAAGCGCATCGCTTTCCCTGCATCGGAAAACAGCATCACATCGTGCTGGCCATCAGTGAGCGCCGCGCCGATCAAAAAGTCGCCCTCGTCCAAATCAACCGCGATAATGCCCGCCGTGCGGCGATTGGCAAAGTCGGTCAGGGCGCACTTTTTCACCACCCCTTGCGAAGTCGCCATGAAGACATAATGGTCGTCAACAAACTGCTTGACCGGTAGCACCACAGTGATCTTTTCACCTTCCGCCAGGGGGAACATGTTGACAATCGGCCTGCCGCGCGAGCCGCGCGAACCTGCCGGGACTTCGTAAACCTTGAGCCAATAGACCCGGCCCCGGTTTGAAAAGCACAAAATCATGTCGTGCGTGTTGGCGATGAAAAGGTCTTCGATGTAGTCCTCTTCCTTCATCGCGGTGGCCTGCTTGCCGCGCCCGCCGCGCTTTTGCGCCGCGTATTCGCCTAAGGCTTGGCTCTTGATGTAGCCGGCGTGCGACATGGTGACCACCATGTCCATCGGCGTAATCAGGTCTTCAGTGTCCAGATCGGTGGCATTGGTCTCAATCATCGAGCGACGCCCGTCGCCAAATTCCTTTTTCACCGCCGCCAGCTCGTCGCTGATGATGGCGGTAATGCGCTCAGGCTTGGCCAAAATGTCGAGGAAGTCAGCGATTTCCGCCATCACATCTTTATAGTCCGCAACAATCTTGTCTTGCTCTAAGCCCGTCAGGCGCTGCAAGCGCATCTGCAAAATTTCATGCGCCTGCACGTCAGAAAGACGATAGCCCTCGGGGTGCAAGCCAAAATCCAGACTCAAACCGGCGGGGCGCGACGCGTCGGAGGCGGCGCGCTTCAACATCTCTTCCACCACCGGCGACACCCACAACTTGGCCATCAACTCGGTTTTCGCGACGGCGGCCGTGGGTGAGGCTTTAATCAGCGCAATCATCTCGTCAACATTCGAGAGCGCCACCGCCAAGCCTTCAAGCACATGCCCGCGTTCGCGCGCTTTACGCAAGGCAAACACGGTGCGGCGTGTGACCACTTCACGGCGATGCCGCAAGAACTGGTCGATCATTTGCCACAGATTGAGCAACTTCGGCTGACCATCAACCAGCGCCACCATGTTCATGCCGAAGGTGTCTTGCAACTGCGTGAGCTTGTAGAGGTTGTTCAGCACCACTTCAGGTACCGCGCCGCGCTTTAACTCAATCACCAAGCGCATGCCGGACTTGTCGGACTCATCTTGAATGTGGCTGATGTCTTCGATCTTTTTCTCGTGTACCAGCTCGGCCATGCGTTCTTGCAGGGTTTTCTTGTTGACCTGATAGGGCAACTCGTCCACCACAATCGACTGGCGCTCGCCTTTGTTGACCCCCTTGCCGATATCTTCAAAGTGGGTTTTGGCGCGCATCACCACCCGCCCGCGCCCGGTGCGATAGCCTTCACGCACGCCGCCAATGCCGTAAATGATGCCCGCAGTCGGGAAGTCAGGGGCTTTGATGATTTCGATTAACTCGTCAATCGTGACACCTGGGTTTTTCAGCATCACCAGGCACGCGTCTACCACGTCGCTCAGGTTGTGCGGCGGAATGTTGGTCGCCATGCCGACCGCAATGCCCGAAGAGCCATTAATCAGCAGATTCGGAATGCGCGCCGGGAGGATCAACGGTTCGCGCTCACTGCCGTCGTAATTGGGGCCAAAATCGCAGGTTTCTTTGTCGATATCGACCAACAACTCGTGGCCAATTTTCGACATGCGAATCTCGGTGTAACGCATCGCCGCCGGGTTGTCGCCGTCCACCGAACCGAAGTTGCCTTGCCCGTCTACCAGCATGTAGCGCAGCGAAAAATGCTGCGCCATGCGCACGATCGTGTCGTACACCGCCGTGTCGCCGTGCGGGTGGTATTTACCGATCACGTCACCGACAATACGGGCCGATTTTTTGTAGGCGCGATTCCAGTCGTTTGACAGTTCGTGCATCGCAAACAACACCCGGCGGTGAACCGGCTTCAAACCGTCGCGCACATCGGGCAGCGCCCGCCCGACGATCACGCTCATCGCGTAGTCGAGATAGCTTTTGCGCATCTCCTCTTCGAGGCTGATGGGCAGCGTTTCCTTGGCGTAAGAGGGTGGTGGCGGTGGTGCGGGTGGCTCTGGCGGTTCAGCGGGTGCGGCAGGTATGTCGGACACTGTTTTTCTTCTCGGGAAAGTGCTGCAAAAGCGCTGCAAAAACGGGTGACAGATTCTAGCAGTTTGCCCCCTCATTCGAAGGCTGTTTTTGGGTGCTTGACAATGCCTGAAGAGGCGCTCTGGGCCTGCTTCTTCAAAGGGTGGCAAAATCAGTCAGGCATTCAACTGCCGCGTAACCGCCATCCAACCCTGCTCCAACCAAAAGCTGCCGCCCAACCATGCCCGCTCTTGCCGTCGATTTGCTGATCCACGCTCGCTGGGTAATCCCGGTTGATCCCGCCAATTTGGTACTTACAGACCACGCGGTCGCGGTCAAGAACGGGCGCATCGTGGCGCTCGAACCTAGCGTCACCGCCCGCGAAAAATTTGCCCCCGCGCAAACTGTTGAGCTGGGCGAGCACGCGCTGATTCCAGGCTTGGTCAATGCCCACACGCACGCGGCGATGACGCTGATGCGCGGCCTCGCAGACGATTTGCCGCTGATGGAGTGGCTCGAAGGCCACATCTGGCCGGCCGAAGCCAAGCACGTGTCGCACGCCTTTGTGCGCGACGGCACGCAACTGGCTTGCGCTGAAATGCTGCGCGGCGGCGTGACCACGCTGAATGAGATGTACTTTTTCCCTGAAGCTGCGGTGGAAGCGGTGCAGGCATCAGGCATGCGCGCCGTGATTGGCATGATCGCCATCGAATTCCCCACAGCCTATGCGAACGATGCAGACGACTATCTTTCCAAAGGCTTGGCGGTCAAAGACAAGTTGCGCGGTGAACCGCTGATTTCGTTTTCGCTCGCCCCGCACGCGCCCTATACCGTGAGCGACGGCACTTTTTCGCGTATCCGTGCGTTATCAGACGAACTGGGCGTGCCGATTCACGTCCATATGCACGAAACCGCGTTTGAGGTCGAAGAAAGTCTGCGCCAGCACGGCGTGCGCCCGCTGGAACGCTTGAACAAGCTCGGTTTGCTTGGGCCGCAATTCATTGGCGTGCATTCGGTGCATCTCTCGGAAGCCGACATCGCGCTCTACGCCCGGCACGGCGCATCGGTCGCGCACTGCCCGACCTCGAACCTGAAGCTTGCCTCCGGAATCGCGCCGATCGCCAAACTGGCGGCGGCCGGGGTCAATTTAGCGATTGGCACTGATGGCGCGGCTTCCAACAACCGGCTCGACATGTTCACCGAAATGCGGCTGGCTGCCCTGCTGGCGAAGGGTTCCAGCGGCGATGCAAAAGCCCTGCCCGCCCACGCGGCCTTGCGCGCGGCTACCTTGGGCGGTGCGAAAGCCTTGGGCTTGGAGCGCGAGATTGGCTCGATTGCACTGGGCAAGGCGGCCGACTTGGTCGCGGTGCGCTTTGACCGAATCGAGCTGCAGCCGGTCTACGACCCGCTCTCGCACTTGGTTTACGTCGCCGAGCGCACCGATGTCTCAGATGTCTGGGTGGCCGGGCGCACTTTGCTGCGCGAGGGCGCGCCTGCCTCTGGGCGAGGTGCAAAATGGCTGGAGGTGCGCGAATTGGCCAATCCGAGCAGCACGACCGACGATTCGGCCGCGCGGGGCACAGCACCCGATCCAGACTTCAGCGGCGTTGCAAAAACGCAACAAACGCTTCCGACTACCGCAGCTACAGGTTTCGCCGATCCCCACGCGATTTCTGCCCTATGGCAGAATCGGTTGAAAGTTTGACGCTTTGCTGCTTGAATTTGACGAATCAGTAACGTTAGTTTTATTCGGCTTAATCGCGCGGCGGTAATCGGTGTCGGTGGCAGGTTTTTCCGCTACAATCCTTTTTGAAAATTTAAGTTCATTTGGAGTGCAAAGTAAGGGCTGTGCTCCAAGTGAACGAAATTTGCTCTACCTAGCTTTACTTTCCTAGTCTTAAATCGCCCTTTAACCGAGGAGAAAAATGAAAATCTCAGCCAAATTGCTCGCGTTGATCGTGGGCGTAGCTGCATCTACCGGCGCATTTGCGCAGGCTAAAGATGCATATGTACAAGACGCCCGCGGCGTTGTCGTACGCAACAATTCGTTTGGTGACAACAAGGGCGCTGACGGCAAAGCCATCGGCAACCTGTGCTGGCGCACCAACTTCTGGACCCCGGCGAACGCAATCGCCGAATGTGATCCAGATCTCGTGCCACGTCCACCCGCACCGGCTCCAACGCCGCCAGCACCAGCGCCAGCTCCGCGTCCACCAGCACCGCCTGCTGTTGTGCCAGCGACCTGCCCACCGACCATCAAGTCAACTTTCGCTGCTGACTCCTTCTTCGACACCGCCAAAGCAGTGCTGAAGCCGGAAGCCAAAGCGAAGATGGACGACCTGGTAGGCAAGATCAAGGCAATCACGCTTGAAGTGGTGATTTCAGTTGGTCACACCGACAGCGTTGGTGGCGATGCTTACAACCAAAAACTGTCTGTGCGTCGTGCTGAAGCTGTCAAGGCATACTTGGTCAGCAAAGGTATCGAAGCCAACCGTGTTTACACCGAAGGCAAAGGCAAGAAGCAGCCAGTCGCCGACAACAAGACCGCCGAAGGCCGCGCCAAGAACCGCCGCGTGGAAATCGAAGTGGTTGGTTCCACCAAGAACCCAGCCTGCAAGTAATTGCTGGTTGTTGGAAGTAGATGGACAAAAGGCCCCGCCTCGTGCGGGGCTTTTTCATGGGCCTTGCCCCGCCTCGTGCCGGGCTTTCTTTCGCCTTTAAAATTACGCGATGAACTCTGCTACCACTGTGCCTTCGTCAGCGATCAACGCCGACCCTGCCGAACTTGAGAAATTCAGTCGCTTGGCGGCCAAATGGTGGGACCCGAACTCCGAGTTTCGGCCTTTGCACGAGATTAATCCGTTGCGCCTGCTGTGGATCGACAAGCTGGCTGCGCTAAAGGGCAAGCGTGTCCTCGATGTCGGTTGCGGCGGCGGCATTCTGGCCGAGGCGATGGCTGCCAGAGGCGCAGAAGTCGTCGGGATCGACTTGGCCGAAAAATCCCTCAAAGTGGCCGAACTGCATCAGCTCGAAACAGGCGCGTTTCCGAACCATCTGTGCTACGAAAAAATCAGTGCGGAAGACATTGCGCTGCGTGAACCCGCCTCTTTCGACGTGGTCACTTGTATGGAAATGCTCGAGCACGTGCCCGACCCCGCGTCCGTTGTTCGCGCCGTCGGGTCGCTGGTCAAGCCGGGTGGCCATGCGTTCTTTTCGACGATCAACCGGCATCCCAAAGCATTCGCCTTCGCGATTGTCGGAGCCGAATACGTGTTGAAGTTGCTGCCGCGCGGCACCCACGAGTACGCCAAGTTTGTCAAACCATCGGAACTGGCCGGCTACGCGCGTAGCGCCGGGCTGGAGTTAGGATCGCTGATGGGCATGACCTACAACCCGCTCACCAAGACCTACGCGTTGAAATCGGGCGACTTGGATGTGAATTACCTGGTTCACACCACCAAAGCATGAGTGGCGGCAAGCTAACCGGGCATCGATTGCCCAGCGTTCTATTTGATTTGGATGGCACGCTCGCCGATACCGGCCCGGATCTGGGCGCAGCCGTCAACCGCCAGCGCCGCGAACGTGGTTTGGCCGAGCTGCCAATTCATGGTTTAAGCCGCCTGGCATCTAGTGGCGCGCGCGGCCTCCTCAAAGCAGGCTTTGGCATGCTGCCCGAGCACCCGGAGTACGAAGCTTACAAAGCTGAGTTCCTCGACTACTATGAAGCCGCGTTGTGTGTGCATACAGAGCTGTTTGACGGCATCGAAGATTTGCTGAAGACGCTTGCTGGGAGCGGTTCTTCGTGGGGTATTGTGACCAATAAAGCGATGCGTTTTACCGCGCCACTCGTGCGTGAGCTGAGCCTGCGATGCCCGGTGTTTGGCAGTGCCGCGTGTGTCGTCGGCGGTGATACAGCGGCGCGCGCCAAGCCGTTTCCAGATCCGCTGTTGCATGCGCTACGCGAAATCGGCAAAGCGCCCCAGGATTGTATATATGTCGGCGACGATCTGCGCGACATTCAATCTGCACACGCGGCTGGCATGAAGGCCGTTGCCGTGCGCTGGGGTTATCTGGGTGATGGTGCGCCGCCTGAAGAGTGGGGTGCAGACTGGGTGATTGACAAGCCGGCGCAAATTCCCGATTGCCGGTAGCTTAAGCGCAGCAAAAGCCCTCGGAAAAAAAGCCGCTCAACGAGCGGCTTTTTTTAGTCAGCGAAGCAAGGCCTTACGCCTTCTTGATCTTTTCCAGCATCTTGAAGGT
>JANLTH010000019.1:0-34678 GCA_031362865.1 Burkholderiales bacterium
GCTCGCACGGGCTCCAGTGCCGCCTTCAACGGTTCTGCCAGAGCGACAGTCTTCCGGGCGATGCCGCAGAGCTCGGCGAAGATCGGCGATGCCGGGTTGGCTTGATAGTGCTTCTGGTTACCCACGTGGCGTACGGTGGCAAGGCCGCTTTGCTCCAAGCGCGCAAGCTCACGCTGCATCGCCCCTGATCCCGCGCCTGCGAGCGCGATCATTTCGTTGGCGTAGTAGCTGCGCTCAGGCTGACCGAACAATAAAGCGAGGACTCGCTGTTGCGTACCCGAGAAAAGTGCGTCAGCCAGGTTGATGACCGGCTTGGGAGTTTTGATTTTGGAGATCATGCCCATTTTGGGAATTTTAATACCCATAATGGGTATTTTGCAATTCACGGCATCTGGTAGTAGTTTCCGCTACTCAGGTGCGCGTACTGCGGTACTCGCATCAGCGCCATTGTGCAGGCTGTACAAGCGGCGCACACTGTCCTCCATGCAAGCAAATCAGGCTTGATGGCGCACAAATCCCCAAGGAGAAGCAGATGAAAGTTACCCACACCTTATTGAACCGCCAAACCATTGTCCGGGCTATTGCTGGCGCACTGGTTTCGCTGAGTCTCGCCGTTGCGACGGCTGCCCCGGCACACGCGCAGTCGCAATCTTCAACCTCGATGTCGAACGATGCATCCTTTCTATCAGCGATCTACGGCTCGGTGCTGGTTGCCGGGCCGATCATGTCGGTTCAAAGCTCGGCGGAGTTCGCCGTGACCAGCGTGCAGGCGGCGGGTGACAGTGTCATCATCGGTTTGAAGCAGGTCGGCGCGAGCGCGGCGCAGGGTTCGGAAGCGTCGGTGCGGGTTTCCACGCAAAGCGCCAAAGCGCTCGGGGTCGCGGTTGGTTCCACCGTGCGCAGTGTCTCTGAAGCCACCGGCTGGGCGCTCTACGCCTCGGCGGCGGGTGCTTCGGTGGTGGCGGACAAGCTGATCTCGTTCGTGCCCAATGAAGTCGGCAAGCTGCTGCTGCACGTGAGCGGCATCACCTACACGAAATGAGGCACGCCATGCTGGTCACCCTATGGAAATCCTTGTACAGCAAGGGTCTTGCACGTGCTGCCCTTGCGATCGGGATCATTTTCAGCATCCCGGCCGTCCACGCGGGCCGTGCCTGCGGTGAATGGAAGCCAAGCGCGAACGATGTGCGCAACGCCCTTGCGCTTGGCCAAAAAGTGCGCGAAGCGCTTGATGCCTCCGGTGCGCAGGTGGCCATCATCGCGCGCGCCGGGCAGGATTTGACACAATACAAGCTCAAGTATTCGCACGCGGCTTTTGTGGTCAGGTCGCGCGCCTCGGTGCCCGGCAAGACCTGGCTCAACGTGCATCTGCTCAACCAATGCGGCACGGCCAACTCCAACCTGTTTCACGAAGGACTGGGCAATTTCTTTCTGGACGACATGTTTCGCTACGAGGCGCTGGTGGTGATCCCACCGCCTGCGCTGCAAGCAGCTCTGTTGGCACAGTTGAGCGATGCGAGCGGGGCAGGTGCGATGCCAGCGATGCGATTTTTCGAGCCGCACTACAACATGCTCGCCTACATGTACGGCACCAAGTACCAAAACTCTAACCAATGGGTGCTTGAGACGCTTGCCGCCGCGATGGCGGGGCCTTCGGTCCAAGGGCGGGCGCAGGCTCAGGCTTGGCTCAAAACCGCAGGCTTTGCGCCGATCACGCTCCAGATCAGCACGCTTACCCGCTTAGGTGGCCGGGTGACCCGCGCCAATATCGCCTTCGACGACCACCCCAACGAGCGACGCTTTGCCAGCAAGATCGACACAATCACGGTTGATGCGCTGGTCAATTTCTTGCAGCACCGCGAGCCTGCGAGCGAGAGGCTGGAGATCAAGCTTTGATGCGGCTCTTCAGGGCATCTGGCTGAAGCGCCGCATCACTTGTTTTGCTTGAGGCCAAGGGTTTCGGCGCAGCGCACTGCTAGGAGAGCATTAGTGATCGTCACCTACCCTCAAGGCGCAATAATGACATCAAAGGTAACAATGCCTGACGCGCCTGGGGCCAGCGCACCGGTGAAGTTCCAGATGATCGGGCCGGTTGCGCCCGGAGCTGGCTGGGTGGTGACCATGCACGCTGTCAAGCCCATCCCCAAGGCACCGCAGGCCGCCGCGCTGTAGGTCGTAAACATTGGCGTGGCATCGTTCACCACCAGCATATTGAGCGGCTGCGTGCCGTTGTTTTGGTAAGTGATGCGGTATTGCAACGTGTTGCCCGGCAGGCCGGTGTTGTTCGTACCAAATGGCCCGGCGGTGGTGACGTTGCGCACTTCTTTGGTGAGCTTGAGCGCGGCAGGAATGCCGACCGTGGTGATGTCGGTGCGCGTAAAGGTTTCAACCGGGCCAACGGCAGGAGTCAGCGTGGCGGTGATCCGAATCGTGTCTTGCGCGCCCAGGCCTGCGCCAGCGGGCACGAATTCACGCACGATCAGGCAGATGCGTGTGCCGGGCACTACCGGGAAGGCGACCGTCGGGTTGGTGAGCGCGGTGTTTTCAGCCGGGTCCAGCGTGCCGTTGCAATTGGTGTCGCGATACAGCGTTTGCTGCCAGCCAGGGATCACTGGTGAAGGCAAGTTGCTGAAGTTGAAGACCACGTTGCCAGTGTTCGCCGACACAAACTCATGCGGATACCACACGGTGCTGTTAGGCATGGCAGTTTGTGCGCCGTCCGGGAAGAACTGGCTCACGCCGTCGCGGATGATGTTGACGTAATCCACCACAGTGTTATTGCCGGTATTGACCGCAGGCTCATTGCCCCCGGCAATCACAGCGGAGTTAATCACCTGATTGGGGGCGGTGCCCAGCACGTTGACGACCAGCGTGATCGGGTTGGGGTTAGTGCCGCCCACGGCGATCACGGTGCTGCTAGTACACGTGACTACTGGCGCGGCGTTCACGCAGACCCAGCCGGTACCGGTGGCGCTGGCGAACGACAAACCGGCGGGCAGGGTGTCGGTGATGGTGTAGCTGCCCACGGTTGGGTTGGTGCCCAACAGATTGTTTGCCGTCAGGGTGAACGTGCCGGTCATGCCGACGCTAAAGTTGCCGACGTGGGTTTTGGTGGGTTGCAGATCCACCGCGCCGACATTGAGCGTGCTGTTCACGCCGGAGGTGTCGATTCCCGAACCTGCCGAGATATTGCCGGCATTGGTGTTCGGGTAGCTGCCGCTGGTGTTGCCCACCACGGTTGCAGTGAAGGTACAGGCTGCCGTGCCCGCCGTCATCGAACCGCCAGTCCAGGAGAGGCGCGCCGGGCTGGTGGCGCTGACCAGATTCACCGTGCCACCGCAACCCGCAGTTGGTTGGGTCACGGCCGAAATTGTCAGGCCTGCGCCCAAGGTCAGAGTATCGACAAAGGTTTGCCCGGTTTGTGCCGGGTTACCCGCGCCATTGGTAACCGTGAAGGTTAGCGTTGACGAGGCCGCCTGCGCGATGGTGACTGGCAGGTAGGCCTTGGTCAGCACGGGTGGTGGGCCGACCACCAATGTTGCCGAAAGCCCCGTCGTGTCAAAGCTGCCGACTACGCCGGAGAGGTTGGCGGCAACGTTGGGGTAATTGCCCACTATGTCGCCCCGCACCGTGGCGGTAAAGGTACAGACCGATGCCACTGCCGCGCTGGCAGGCACCGTACCGGCGGCATAACTGACGCGCGTCGGGTTGGTGGCACTACTGATCGTGACGGTACCAACGCAGCCCACTCCCGCCACTGCCGAAACGGCGGTGATCGTCAGATTATTGCCCAGCGCAATCGTGTCCAGGAAAGCCAAGCCGGTGCGCGCCGGATTACCGGTGGGCGGATTGGTGATCGTGAAGGTGAGTATGCTGTTGGTACCTACGCCAATCGGGCTCACGCTGTAGGCCTTGGTCAAAATCAGCGGCGGGGCCACCGTGACACCGGTGACATTGAGCGCGTTCTGGTTCTGCGGGAAGGCCACGCCGACACCCGTGCCCTGCGGTGCTACCGGCGTTGCCACCGCATCACCCATGGTCACGCCGTTGATTTGCCCTGCTACCCCGCCTGGCAGGCCAGCGGTGGCGTTGTCCACGTTATCCGAGAGCGTGGCTGCCAGGCCGGTCGCGGTGGCGCTGGCTTGGTTGGTGACTGCGCCCCCCGCGGTGATGGTGGTGCGGTAAGTGAAGCGCACGGTACAGCCGCCCGGTGGGGCCATGCTGCCGGAAGGAAAGTTGTAAACCCCGGTTACGAGCGTATTGGAGCCTGCGCCGTTAAATCCGGCGTTGACGGCTGGCACCGCCCCGCAACCCGCGCCACCCGAAATGGCGGCGGCAAGACTGCCCGGCACAATCGTCTGGCGCGTAACATCGAGCAAGGTATCGGTCACCTGGAATGCGTTCAGAGTGACCCCGCTGGTACCTCCGGGATTGGTGTAGAAGACACTCCATTCAAGTACATCACCGACTGAATTGGTGAGCGATGCGTCGGGGTCCGTGAAGCGCCGTACCGACTTGTGCCCGCCAACCACAGAAAGATTCGCCGTGGCCGCCGCCACATTGGTGCCGGTGCTGGTGCTCAAAGCGCCGATTGCCAGGCTGTTGGTGTAGAGGCCGGTGGCCAGTGTGACTGCCGCGTCAGTATCTGCCACGCTGCGCACGTTGACAGTAATCGTACAACCACCGGCTGGAATGCTGGCGGTGTTGGCGTAGGTGATGGTGTTGCCGCCTGCGGCTGCGCCGACGCTGGCAAGCGTACAGGTCGTCGCCAGGCCGTTGGGTGTTGCCACCACGAGACCAGCGGGCAGCGTATCGGTGAACAGTGCCGAGAGCGTGATGGCTACCGCGTTGCTATTGCCCAGCGTGATGGTCAACGCGGAGGAACCTTGGTCCGGCCCGCCGACAGCGCTTTGCGGGATGGTGGCCGGGTTGAAGGCTTTTGCCAACGTGGGGCGGGCTACGGCGTTCAGTGTCGTCGGGGCAATCGTCCCTGCCACTTGGGTTTGGGCCTGCACTGGGGTTGTGCCACTATTGAGCAGGCCAAGTGTGGTCACGCCCGCTGGCAAGCCGGTGGTGGTGATGTCGATATTGTCCGTCAGCACCGTCGGCAAGCCAGCACCGGTCGCGCTGGCCTGGTTGTCTTTGGCACCACCGGTAGTGATGGAGGTCTGATAGCGCACCACCACCGTACAGCCCGGGTTGAAGGTGAAGGGGGCGGTAAACAAATTGGTGTTGGGGCCGGCACCGGTAAAACCTGTGTTGGCGGTGACTGCGGAACAACCGCCAGGGCTCAGCGTCGCAGAACCGTTGATCGAGGTGGCTACGTAAGTCTGTCCCGCTCCAATCGTGTCAGTCGCCTGGAAGTTGGCAATCGCCGCAGCACCCGCCGGGTTGGTGTAGAAAACACTCCATTCGACAATGTCGCCCACTGTGATGGTGCCAACTCCCGAAGCATCCACGTCGGTGAACAAGCGCACGCTCTTGTGGCCACCGATGACCCCGATATCCGCCGTGGCAGGATTCAAATTGGAGCCGTTACTGGTGGACAGTGCGCCCGCGCCGATGGTGTTGGTGTACAAGCCCGTCCCGTTGGCAATCGCCGCAGCGGTGGAGGCATTGTTGGTGATATCAACCTGGATGGTGCAACCACCCGCAGGAATGCTCGCACCGTTCGCGTAAGTGACTGAGGTGGCATTGGCGGCAGCGCCGATGGATGCCAGCGTACATTGGCCCACGCCTGTGCCGATATTGGGCACGGCGGCAACGCGAAAGCCGGTGGGCAACGGATCGGTGAGGATGGCGTTGAGCGTGATCGCTGCAGCGTTGGCGTTACCCAGCGTGATGGTCAGGCGGGTTGTACCACTGACTGGCACGCTAACCGGATTGACCGATTTGGTGAGGGTCGGTGGGCAATTGATGGTTACCCCGGTCTGGTCGGTGGCACCTGCCGTGCCGAACGGCGCTTGCAAGACATAGGTGTTGTCAAAGCCTTGGGAATTGTTGGTGCCAGAACCGTCGGCGTTGTCGCTCAGGCCGACGGTCGTGCCATTCGCTTGATTGAGCACGTTGCCGCAGGTTGGGGTGGCCGAGATGCGCGCCTGGAAGGTAGCGGTGATCGAACCACCGACTGGGAAGGATGGCACTACTTGCAACAATTGATTGTTGGCGACCAAGCCGGTGTAGGCCGCATTCGGCAGCGCCGCGCCCAGTGTGCCCCCGGGCACCACGTTGAGCGTGCCGCCCACGTAGGTGACGCTGGCGGGCAGCGTATCGGTCACCTGGAAATTCGCGATTGCTGCTGCCGTATTGTTGCGATAGATGATGGTGTATTGCAGCACGTCATTGGGTGATGCACCTGCCGGAGCGGTGTCCGTCACGATCTTTACGCCCTTGACCGCAGGGGCACAAATTGCCAGCGCACGAGTGGGGTCGGTAGCACCAGCGGTACCGAATGGCGCTTGCGAAATCGCCGGTGGCACGGCTGGAATGCCGACCGCGTTTTGCAAATTGTCCGCACTATCGGTCAAGCCCAATTGCGCACCGCCGACCTGCTCTGCCTGGTTGGAGAGAATCCCGCAGGTATTGGCGATGACATCGACTTGCAGACTGACCGTGACCGTGCCGCCGACATTGAGAGCGATCGGCGCGGTCAGTACATTCGACAGCGCGCCGCCGTCGTAGGTGGCGTTAAAAGTCACCGCAGGCGCACCGCCGCCGGCCACCGCGGTGCCTGAGCCTGCCACGTAAATTCCGCCTAGTGGCAGTACATCGCGGATATTGAAATTGGCGATGGCTGCCGCCGTGGTATTGCGGTAGATGATCGTAAACAGCAGTCGGTCGCCGCTGTTCACTTGCCCCAGAGGAGCGGTATCGGTTTGGATGTGGATTGATTTGACCGCTCTGGGCAACACCGGGATGCTGACGGTCGTCGGGTCAACGTCGGTGCCCTGCGTTTGTACAACGCTGCCAGCAATGGGCACAACACCTGCTGGCAAACCGACCGTCGCATTGTCGATATTGTCCGAGTTCAGCCCGACGGCGGCAGCCGGTCCGGTGTAGCGCGCGATTGCCTGGTTGGCAATCGTGCCACCGACAAAGGTGGGTGTAACGGTCGTGGTCAGATCAATTCTGAAGGTGCAGCCGGGTCCGAGTGTGCGCCCGGCGGTCCACATGTCGAGCGAGCCTGCGCCGTTCCAGGCAGCATTGATGGTCAACAAAGGGCTCACCGCACCTAATCCGGTCGTACAGGTAGCTGCCGTGCCGTTGGTCAGCGTCACCACCGGGTCGTCAGCTGCTCCGCCGGCGAGCGTTAGCCCGGCCGGCAAGGTGTCGGCGACATTGAATCCGGTCAGGGCGGCCGCGCCGATGTTGTGAACGAAGATGCTCCAAATGAGCGTGTCACCCTGCGAAGGGCCGACCGGCGACACATCGGTTGACACACGAACCGATTTGTAAATCCGCAATGGTGAAACCACCGTGGTATCGGTATCCGTGTTGTTTGCGGGTGGATCATTGAGCGTTGAGCCAACCGGCAGCGCCACGGTCGCGGTATTCAGAATGGTGCCGGAAGTCGCCGCGGCAAGCGGTGCGGTCACCGTGTAGGTGAGCGTGCTTCCAGAAGGCATACTGGCAGTGGCATTGTGGGCGATGTTGCCGCCGCTTGGGCCAGCAACCTGGCACACCGCACCACCGGCTGCCACGCAGGTCCAGCTCAAGCCACCGGTAAATCCGCCTGGGAAGGTATCGGTAATCCGGGTATTGGCACCCGATGCCGTCGGGCCTAAATTGGTCACCACAATCGTGTAGGTCAGCGTGGCACCCTGATTCACTTGGGCCACGCCATCGGTTTTGGTGACGCGCAGGTCCGCGCAGGGCACCGTCACCCCGGTTGGATCAGTAGCGCCTGCTGTGTGAAAGCCGGTTTGCAGGATCGACGGCACCGGAATCCCGACGCTGTTGTTGACGTTGTCGGCGGTGTCAGTCAGACCCAACCCAACCCCAGTCGCCTGATTGGTGACGTTGCCGCAGGCCAAGGCGTTCAGGTCGGCCCAAAACTGGACGGTCACGGTGCCGCCATGTGGCAGGTCAATCACGCTCGCGAGGGCAGTGGTATTGCTGGTGCCGTTAAAGGCTGGATTCGCCGCCAACGACGGCGCAGTCGTGCCGCCTTCAAACGCCGCAATACTGCCAGGTACGTAAGTCAGGCCCGGTGGCAGTGGATCCGTGATCTGAAAATTGGTGATCGTAGCGCCGGTGTTGTTGCGATAAATGATCGTGTATTGCAGCCGGTCGCCTTGCACCCCGACACCGCCGTTGGGGTTAAAACTGGCCTGCGGGGCTGGTTGGGCATTGGGCACGTTGTCGGTAATGAATTGCACCGACTTCACGGCTGGCGGGCAAATCACATTGAACCAGGTAAGGTCAGTTGAGCCGGTCACGCCAAACGGCGTCTGGCTGACTGACCCTGCCGGTATGCCCAAGCTGTTGGTGGTGTTATCAGCTGAGTCGGTCAAACCCAGCGCAATGCCGCCATTCGACTGATTGCCGAAGCCGCCACAGGTAGTTGCGGCGATGGTGACCCGGAACGTGATCGTGAAAGTACCACCTGCGGGAAAAGCGACCGCCGCAGTAAACAGATTCTGGGTTGCAGCCACATTACCGTCACCGTTAAAGGTGGCACTTGCTGCGGCCCCCGGTGCGCCGGGACCCACGTAATTGACCGCGAGCGAAGCGGGAACAAAGATCACCCGCTGCGGAAAGGCATTGGTCGGGCGCAGCGCATCGGTTGGGTTAAAACCGGCAATTGGTCCACCCGTGGTGTTGCGATAAATGATGGTGTACTCCATCACGTCAGGGGTTGCACCGCTGTTGATCGTACCGGCCGGCGCGTTGTCGGTAAATATCCGCACCGACTTAACCGCCGGTGGCGGCGCGATCACCGTGATGCGCGTCGGGTCAGTGGTGAGCGCGTTCTGCGTTTGCGCAATACTGCCCGCAGGCGGAACCACCCCGGCCGGCAAGCCGCCCGTGCTGTTGTCAATATTGTCTGACAGCGTATTGCTCACGCCCGTACCCGAGCCGCCGGCCTGATTGGCGAGTGTCCCGGTGGCAATCGTCGTCATCGGAATGTCGATACGCACCGTACAACCGGGTTGCAACACACCAACCGCGTTGAACAAATTGCTGCCCACACCGGCCACGCCAGTCCAAGCAGCTCCATTGCCCGCAAAGGCACAGGCCCCGGCGGTGGTGGTGGGCAGCGGATTTCCCGGCACACCTGGAACCCGCACGAACCCGGCGGGAATCGTGTCGGTGGCCATGAAATTGTTAATGTTGACCACGCCGATGTTGGTATAAAACACGCTCCAAGTGACCGTGTCGCCAATGTCAAGTACCCCGGCAAAGCCTTGATCGGTGGAGAGGCGCACCGACTTGTAGCCACGCAAATCCCCGACTTGGGTGGTGTCAGTAGAGGTGTTGTTGCCGCTGAACACGCCAGCGAAAAAACCTGGATCCGATAGCCCGGCGGGCGGCTGCACGGTGGCGGTATTCGTAACCGTTCCGGCAAAAGCAGGATTGAGTACCGCAGTAACAGTGAAACGCACCTGCCCGCCGTTGCGCAAATTCACAAGATTGGTGTTGATATTGCCAGCGCCCGCAGCGGGGCATGAGGTCGTACCCGCGCCGATGCCGTTCGCGATCACCGCGCAGGTCCAGTTGGTACTGACAAACGTGCCGGGCTGAAAAGTGTCAACCACTGTGGCACCGGTGGCCTCGGTTGGCCCGGCGTTCGAGACATCAATCGTATAGGTCAAGGTGCTGCCGACCGGCACGGCGGCAACGCCGTCGGTTTTGGTGATTGCCAAGTCAGCCACGGTGCAGGCGGGCGGGGGCGGTAACGCCGGGCCCTCAATGAAGCCCCCCGTGCCACCACTTCCGGGCAAATTGTTCGCGTTTGGGTTGTTGTTTGCGCTGCCCTCGGTGGACACCACCACGCCTACCGCACCCGCGGAAACATCGGCAGGTGCATAGGCCGTGGCGAATTGGCGAATGTAGCCGCCGCCACCGCCACCGCCGACCCCTGCGGTGTTGGTGCTGGTGTCGGTCACATGGCCTGCGTTCCCGCCAGCGCCGCCGCGCGCACCCAAGCTAAAGCTGGTCAGGCTTGAGCCGCTAATGAGCAATAGACTGCCGCCACCGCCGCCGCCCGAACCACCCAGACCGCGTGGATTGGTGAGGTTTACCGGAATGTAGCCTGGCCCGTAAACGCCACCGCCAATTTCGCCGTTCGCGGTGAACGAAACACCGCCGTTGAAGACGGTAGCGCGCACGTAGATGATGCCACCGCCGTTGCCGCCGGAATACAGGTAATTGGAAGAGCCAGTTGCATAAGGATGGAACCCATGCGAAGCGCCACCGCCACCGCCAAGTACCAGACGATTAACGATGCCGGTACCAACTCCGCCATAGCCGCCCCAATCGGCACCATCGTTGTAGCGTCCGCCACCAAATCCACCGTCGCCAAAACTCGCGCCGCCTCCACCACCCGCATCATGGTCGTTCGCCCCACCGCCCGCGTTACCCGGCGCACCGCGTCCAAAATCGCCCGCTGCGGTATTGAACGGATAGCCTTGTAGCGTGGCACCCATCGGCCCCACCCAGCGACCAGAGGTATTGAGGTCTTCAGTCAAATAGTCGCTGAGGACGACGAACTGAAAGCGATTGTCGATCAAGCGTGGTGTTCCCGCGAAGCCTTCTGCCTTGGCCGCCGGACCGCCAGCGCCACCAGTAATGGTCCCGGCGGCGGCGGCGCGGCTCTCAGCGGCGCACAACTGGTTGTTACCCGCACCGCACGGGTCGGTGCCGGCCCCAAACTGCCTCTGCGACTGGTGTCCGCCGCCACCTCGAAACCCCTGCGTATCCACGTTGATGCCAGCGCCGAAATTCACCACGCTGGCACCCTCGATGGCGACGATTCCGCCGGTGGTACCGTTCCACTGCAAGGAAGTAAGGGTACCCACCACGTTGAACGTGTGGCTGACCGGAATGCGCACCACTTGATAAGTGCGCTGTCCGCGCCCGCCGCCCGCCACCGCCCCCGCCACTGGCGCGGACTGGGTATAGACGTTGGTGAGTGCAACCCCAACCGTGAACGTACCGGGGCCGACCGCTGTAATCGTGCGGAATTCGTAGTTTCCGGTTTGATTGAGAGCCAGAAAGCCGCGCCTTGTGCCGGTGTTGCTGCCATAGTTGGCAGTGGCCGAGGAATTAATCGTCGCGTCCTGCATCTGAATAATCATGACGAGGTCGCCCACCGCCACCGCTGGCGTTACCCCGCTGATATTGCGTGCAGCACCCACCGGAATCGTCAAACCGGCCGCGACCCCACCCGCCGCTGGACCCGGATAAAAAGTATTGATCACACCACTGGCGTTGATCGTCGAGGCGACATTGCACACTTGGGCTGCGACTTGCCCGATACCTAGTACCGCGAGCAGGAAGCACGCCGTCAGTGGTCTGAGGAACTGCATGAAGTACCGCACGTTTTTCATTTCTTAATCCACCAGTTTTGCTTCGCGCAGACGATACAGCAGACCGCTTTCGTCGCGATGATCGAGAATTTGCAGAATTCCTTCGAGCACCAATAGCTTGGCGGTTGACTTGATCGCACTCTTCGCTTCGATGTCGGCGAATTGATGCGCTGTATCGGGGGTACAAAAGGCACAGCCCTGCGGGTAAGCCGAGAGCAAAAAACGCTGCTGCCCATGCTTGACTTCGAGCGGGATCATGTAGCCGTTAAGGCGCACGCGCTGCTCATGCAAGCGCTTGATACTTGGCGCAAATTGCGGCTCGATCACAATTTTTTGCTGCGGCGTGCCCGGCTGTAGGACGGTACGCTGGCGCGTCACTTTGGCAAGTGTTTTCCACGCGACTACACCTTGCATTTCTGGGGCGATCTGAGGTGGTGGTTGATTGAGTACGGTCATGTCCATCAAGGGCTGGCGGCGGGCGTGCGCGACTCCACAAACAACGAGTGCGCTTGCCGCAAGCATGACCATGCTTGCCCGGCGGCGCGCTCCCGTAGCCACCAATTGATTTGCCTTGACCACGTATTCCCCTTTGATCGACATCTTGGAAAGGCTTATGTCATAAGACTTTTCAAACAACATGCCTGAAGAACCGCGCTAAATAAGGCGCTTCAGGCAGTGCATCCCAAACCTGGCAGCTCTAGCGGCTCTTCACCGCCCGGCCCTTTTTCTCAGGCTCCAGTTGCAAATCCCCGCCCTGGCTCTTCAATTGCACGCCATCGCCCATTGTCATCACAAACACCACGCGCCGGTTTTTGGCGTAGGCCTCGTTGCTGGTGGCGTTGACTTCCGGCTGGGCTTTGCCGAGCGCTTTGACATTCATGCGGGTTGACGGCACGCCGGCCGCTACCAGATAGCCTTTGACGGCTTCGGCACGGTTTTTCGACAGCTTCAAGTTGTAGCGCTCGCTGCCGCGCTGGTCGGCGTGGCCCATCAGGTCGATCTGCACGCCGGGGTAGGTACGCAAAATCGAGGCGATGCGATCGAGCACGGTGGCGGAGTCTTTGGAAAGATTGGATTTGTTGTACGCGAAATGCACGCGGTCAGCCAGCACCTCAAGCTGCTTGACGACAGCAGGCGGTGGCACTGCGGGCGGCGGCGGGGGCGGCGCAGAGGCGGTTTGCATCTGGCAATTATCGGAAAAGACTTGTGCCTCACGCGCGTAGCGTTCTGCCGCCTGCAGAAACGGCTTGGCATGCCGCCAGCCTAGCTGCTTGCGCTCGTGCCCGGCCCAAACCAGTTGGACTTCAAGCTTGCCAACCGCACATTGCGAGCAGCGGAACCCCGGTGCCTTTTTCAGGGTCTCGGCGATTTGCCAGAGGTCTTCGCGCACCCGCTCGGAGGTAGGCACGATGCGCGTCTCGACGTGGCTGCCTGCTGGCAGCGGGCCTTTGTTAGCCTCCATCGAGGTGGTAATTTTGTGCGACTCGGTGAGTGCTTCGGTAATTACACCGGAACGGTCGTTGTCGGCATAGGTGTCCACCGAAAAATCGAGCCAGCGCTGGGCTTTGCAGAATTGATAATTTTCAATCGGCGTGCCATTGCGGTTAACCAGGTCGAGCCGGTTTTGCAAATTCCGCAAACTTTGCAAGTCGCGCGCGATGACTTGGTCGGTGAGGCGGTCTTTAACGGGGCTGAGAGTCGGATCGGCCGGAGGCAGTGCGGCGGCTTTCGCCGGTGTGGCTGGAGCCGGGACGGAGGCAGTGGAGGTCGCACCAGGCGCTTGGGCCACCAGCGCGCTGGCTGCCGGGTCTGCGGTGGGGCTAGCACCAGCCGGTTGAGCGAGCGCTGTTGTGGCGGAAAATGTGGCGACGCAAAATAGCGCAATGCTAAGCGCGTGGCGGATGCCGGGGGAGGAGCATGGGTTCAATTGCATCTTCGTCATAGTGACCGCCTCTGGTTGGCTCGTTCTCGCGGCGTGGGTCAGTGAATGCATCATTTTGCTCCCGGGCCGCGCAGTCCGGCATCGCGGGAATTATCGAACAGCGTTTCATCGAATTTATAACGCAGGCGCAGGTACCAGCCTTTGTCGGTGTAGTCAGAGCCGCTCAGGTCGCGGTCACGGAAACCAAAAACGTTATACCCGGCCGAAATCCAGAGGTTTTCCCAGACCAGATAGCCCACTTCTGCGCCGATGCCGTAGCGTCGGTCGTTAAAGCCAGAACCGCTCCACATACTTGAGGCCAGCAAGCCGATGTCCCAGCGATTGGTGATGTCAAAGGTGATGCGCCCGCTCACCAAATGGGCGGAAGATTTGCTGAGCAAACCGCCTGCATCTTCGTTGACATATTTGCCGGCGTAGCGGCCGGTAAGAATGGTCGAACGGTTCGGCTGGTAGTTCATGTGGGCTGAGCCAATCGTGAGAGCGCGTTTGAGCGTGAAGGTGGGGTCGGTATTGAGCTCGGTGCGGTGTTCCAGTTTGGTCAACGCGCTCAATTTGTTGCTCTCAGTGTCGCGCCAAGCAAAGCCGCCTTCCACTCGGGTGCGCACTGCATCAGAAGGAGTAATTCCCTTCGACTCAGTGCGCTGGTAGCTGGCCCGCGCCAATGCCGACCAATCGCGCGACAGGCGCACCGCGCCCCCGGCACTACCCAGCCAAGAGTCTTGGTCAGCCGAGGTACGCCATTCGAGCCGTGAAGAACCTTTCCACAGCGGGTTGGCGGTGTATTCAATCGCGCCAGTGAGGGAGGTGGCATCAGCGAGCGCAGTAGCGCCAGAAACTTGTAGTGTTTTGATGCGCTCAGCGGAAGTATTGAGACGCAGGCCTTCGGCTACTTCCCACAGGTTGCGCAGGCCGATGGAGGCTTCAGCGCTGCGGCCATCAAGTACGTCGCGCAGGCGGTATTCACTGAAAGCCTGACCGTCTTTCATGTAGTCTCCCGAGAGGCCTACCACGGTGGCATAGTTGCGTGGCTGGGTAGCCAAGGCATACGGCCCGGTAAGCGAAGATGAGCGCTCGTGGCGCGCGTAAATTTTGGCGCGATTCTCAAACGTGTAGTCCACGCCCACGCCGAGACGGCGCTTTTCGGCGTCGCGCACGTCTTGCTCGTACTCGCCACGCAGCGAGAGATTTTTAATCTGCTCGGGCGTGTAGACAACCTTGGCTCCGATGGTGGTGAAGTTGGCGTCTTGCCCAGCCACGACACCGGTTGTGCCACCGGATTCAGTCGAATGGCGAACAAACACCTCGGCATTCACACCCTCGCCCAAGCGCTGCGAAAGTGCCAAGCGCACGCCGTCGCGCTTCGCGCCGGTCGCATTGTCTTGGTTGTGCAAATACTCGGCTGCGATTTTGGTGGAGGGGCTGAACGCATAGCTGGCGCGCAGGCCGCCTTCGACCCGACCCGTAGGCGCGCCGCCTATGCCTAAATTTTGCGTGAGTGGCACGGCGCCGTTGTCAAAGCCATCTCCGACTTTTTGCAAATGCGCGCGTGCTTCAAACTTTTCGTCGGAATGGCGCAGTTCAATTCGTTCGGCGTGGCCGGTACCGGAAAGGACTTTTTTGCTGACCGCCGCTTCAGCAATCACGAAGGTTTTGTTGGTCAACTTGATGGTGGTATTCAGACCCGAAAGCGTGGCTTTGTTGTTCGGGTTTTGATCACGCACATAGACCCCGCCCAACTCAATATTCTCGGTCAGCTTGATTTGCGCATCGACCCCGGCCACCCAGAACTGGGAGCCACCAGTGTCCACTTCGTAGGTGATACGAATCGACACCGGGTTGCCATTTTCGTCTTGCGACGGAAGTGGCGCTTTGAAGACAATTTCTTTGCTGAAATAGTTGATTTCGTAGTCGCTATTACGTGACTTGGCGATGGTGGAGAGGATCAGGCTGCGCTGGTTACGATCGCGCACGAGCACGTCAACCCGCTCGCTGCCACTGCGACTTGCCTCGGCAGGTACGTTGGACTTGAGTACATAAGGGCCGGAGATGCCCGCTGCGGGCAGCTCTTCAGCGATTTGCTGCATCGACTCGCGGCTCGCAAAGGTATTGAGCGAGTAGCGTGCGCCCTCCAGGTGCAACTTGCTGCCTGTCATGGCGCGCGAATAGGCTGAGAGCTGCCGCCCTTCATTAGAAGTGCCGGTGGTGAAGTCGCCAAAAAGGGCGTAATTCTTGTTTTTGTCGATTCGCAGGTAGAGGCGGCTGGTGGACTGCCCGTCAAAACCGCGCACGGAAGAATCGCCGTAAATCGGGTAATACTCGTCGGGCTGGATGTCACGGAAAAGACGTTCTTTGGTCGGCTTGTCGCTGTCGTAAGCGAGCGTGAGCAGATATTCACCCAGAACTTTGCCTTTAAGGAAGAGCGCGGCGCGGCTATTGGCTTCGCGTTTGTCGTTGTCGCCCGACGCACCGCCCCAGCGCATTTCTTCTTCAAAACCGTCGCGCTTTTGAACGGGGATCAGATTTTTGAGCGAGAGCTTGCGCAGGTTGATCGCGCCTTCAAGCACGCCAGCTGCGATCAGCGGGCGCAGCTCCGGGAGGAAGGAAATTTTCTTTTGCACTTTGAGCACACCGGACGAAACGCGCACAAATTCGTCGCCCGGGTTTTGTGGCGGCGAGAGCAAGGCTTCAACTTTGCCGCCTTCAACAAAGAGCTGGATGCCGGGTTCTTTGGGGTCAATGTCGGGGTTCAGCCAACGCAGGCCTTGCAGCGTGCGCACGCCGTTTTCGCCGACAAAGTCTTCCAAGGTAATGGGCGTGCGGACCGTAACAGGCACGCCTTTGTCGTCTTCCAGGCGGATCGTGACTTTGATCGGCTTGCCGCCGTCGGCAACCGCAGTGTTCGGTGCGTCAATCACCAATTTGGCCAGATTGTCCGGCGCAATGATCGTGATTGCAGCCGTGCCGCGGGCATTGCCAAACGGGTCGGTGACGGTGACCTCGACCTTGTTTTCACCGGCATGCAGAGCAACACCGAGATATTCAACCGCATCGAGCTTTTTCACCGGGTCGGTGGCGCGGCCAGCGATCTGGGTCTCGGGCAATTCACGGCCGTTGACGGTGACTTTCATCAGCGAGCCTTGCGGGGCTTTGACGCGCAGGGGAATTTGGCGGAATGGCACAGTATCGCGGTCTTTGATGCCAACAAAGCCAAGCTCGTTGCTGGTCTCTTTGGCGAGCTCGTCAGAGAGGCGGCTGATTGCCAAACCACCTGCGCCCAAGCGCACGGGCTCAGGTGGCAAATTGGAATTGCGCGAAGTCAGCGCGCCGGGCAGCCCAGCGCGTGAATCAGGGCCCGCTGCAATCACTGAATTGTAGGAAGGCACGTCGGCAGCTTGCGAGTTGACCAAGCCGTCACCCGTGCCACCTGAAACCGTGCCTTGGGCGGGCTTTGATTTGACGTCGCTGACGGCGGCGCGCTCGCCCTTGGGGTCAAGACGGTTGCGCAGCACGGCATCGGTTTCAGCAACTTGCACTTGGCCTTGCTCGCGCCGCGCTTTAACGTTGGCTTTGATGTCGGGTGTGCAAGAGCCTTCAGCGAAGTCGGCGCGGTGCAACTCACCGCGCTTGACATCGGCAAACCGGCTGTCGGCAGTGCCCGCGTTGCGGTTGGTGAGCGCGATCAGCTCGGCACCCGGCGGGAGCGAGGTGACATCGACCTTGACCACGTGGGTGCGCGCCACCACGCCGTAAAAACTGTACTTGCCCTCGGCATCCGTCACCACATTAGTGCCGTCTTCGAGGAAGATGCGCACGCCGGGGATGCCCACTTCTTTCTCGCCTTGCATGCGGTCGCGATTGCAGTCGAGAAAGACCTTGCCTGCAATATAGGCACGGTCTGTAAAGACCCCTTGTGTCACATTGACTTTGACGGAACTTTGGTTGGAGCGCGTGCCGCCCGCGGCCGTGCCCTGCGCGCGGTTGATGCCGTCGCCCAAGGGCGCGCCAACGCCGACCCGCAAGCGGTAAGAGAGCACGGCAGTCTGCCCGGAAAGCAAGGTGCCCAGCGCACCGAACACCAAATTCGGGCCGGCCCCGCCAGCGGGGTCGCCAATCGGCAACCCGACTTGCTGCGTTGCCTGAAGCGGTACGCCAGCAGCCGCCGCATTCAGGGTAAAACGAGCACTGCCTTTGATGTATTGAAAACCGAAGGGAATCGTGTCGTTGACCCCCAGTGCACCCGCTGGAACCAGTGAAGTATTGGTGATGCGAATCGTATAGACGAGGTAATCGGCGATTTCTGCGGTGGCTTTGTCGACTGACTTCTGAATCAGCAAAGTCGCTGCGGTGAACGGATCAATCGGGATATTGTTGTTAACCACGCCCAACTGCAGATTGCCCGTGGGGTTCAATTCAAACGTGACGAAATAGCGCGTGGATTGCGCCCCGCGAGGCGGAAACGCAGTCGGCTGTACCTCAAACACTTGACCCGGCGCCGTGCCATTACCAGGGCGGAAGCAGAAAGGTTGTGGCACCACACACGCCGACGCTCCCGAGCCGGTTTGCGGTGGCAGTAAAGCCTTGTTCGGGTCAAATGGCTGATAACCGGCCGGAACTTCAACTGAAACGCCGTAGGTGCCTATTGGTGCGGTGTTCAAAAACAAGTATTGATAGAAACCGAATGGCCCGGTGATCTGTCGCACGTTGCCGCGGCCACCTACCAAATGCAGATCAGGGTCAAAGCCTGGTGGCCCAAAAATGGTGACAAACGCCCCGGCAACCGGTAACCGCGTCTGCGAGTCGTACACAATGCCCGATGGGTCCAGCGGCAGGCTTTGCTCAATGATGTTGTCACCCGCGGCTAAGGTAATGTTGTCCAGCACCCCGCCTTGCACCACGCCGTAGGAATAACGTGCCCCGCCCTCGCCATCGACCGGCGAACCGGTGATTGGTCGGGTAGTGGTTGGCTCGCGGAAGACGATTTTGTAACCGGAGCCAGGCGGAATTTTCGTGATCGTGTAAAAGCCATTTTCGTTGGTGCGCGCTGTGCCTACCACCACGCCTGTTGGGCTGACCACCTCGACAATCCAGTCAGCCAGCAGATTTTCGCCAGGCTCACGAATCCGGTTGTGGTTGATATCCAGCCATACCGTGCCGGAAACGATTGCGTAGTCCACGGTCGGACCAAGCACGTTGGTCGGGTCATTGGCGACATTGTTGCCTTCCAGGCCTGGGGTTTCGCCACCGCCGTTCACGCCAGCCGTATTGGTGAATTGCGGGCGGGGAGCGCGACTTTGCGGAATCACGTAAATCGAAATAGGCTGCGCGCTGGCCTGCGGAGCCAGCACTGCGCTGGTAGTGCAGGTGACCAAGTGCCGGTTGGTCGTGGCACGCGAGGTGACTTCACAAACCCAGCCCTGCCCACCCGAAATCGCACCCGGCGCTCCGGGGGCCCCGGCTCGAACGTATTCGACCCAAGGTGGCAGTTCATCGGTAACCGTAATCACGCCATTGGATGGAATGCTGCCGATGTTGCGCACGGTAATCTCATAGCGGCCTACCTGCCCGACGGTGAAATCACCCACGTGGGTTTTGGTGATCGCCAGATCAACCGGCACATTGACGATCGCCTGATCTTCAGCGGTGTTATTGCCGGTTGCTTCCACTCGCTCGCCGCCGCCGCTGACAACCACGCGGTTGATAAACGAGCCAGTTTGGGTAGGCCGCACGACCACCGAGAAAAACTCTTCTCCGCGTGGCGACATGCGTTGGTTTGAGGTACAGGTAATCACCTGGCCTGCGGCCGTACACGGCCAGGTTGGCGTACCGGCCCGCACAAACGTCAAACCAGCAGGTAAGGTATCGACCACAGTAATCGGGCCGGTGGTAACCAGGTTGCCGTCATTGCGCACCGCAATGTTGAAGGTACCGTCTGCCAGCGTGGTGAAGTTGCCGACGTGGGTTTTGCGAATCGTCAGATCAGGCGTGTTGATCGGCGGCACCAGATAGCTGGTTGGGTTAGTCGGCTCAGGCGTGGTGCGCCCGGCAACGCCCGGCCCATCGGGGTCGTACGAATAGGTGGCAGTGTTGGTGGTGGTCGAAGTTCCGGGGGCGGCCGTGGACAGCACGACGACATTGAACGACAGCGTTTGCGTGGCATTGCGCGGCAGGCTGGCGATGCGCGCGCGGATGGTCCAAGGGCCGGTTGCCGCAGCGGCGACGACTTCGTAAGTGATGCCGGCCGGGTCGCCACCCGCCGCGTCGGTCAGATTTTGGAAGTTTTGGTAGCGGGCCGACTCGGGCACGTAAGCGAAGCCCAAGGTTGGGCCCTGACCGATCACGTCGGTGATGTCCAGATCGGTGGCATCCGCAGCGCCCGTATTGGTGAAAGTTAGGCTCATACGCAACTGCCCGGCACCAGGTGATGCGGGCGAATTTGGCGGGTTGGTATTGTCCGACGGCGCTGGGCCGCCAGTGAGCCAGATCGATTTGGTCATCGCCACAACGGCCAGATTGGATACCGTCAAGCGGTTTTCGTTGGTGTAGCTCACCCCGCCGTTGGGAAAGAGGAGCGGCACAGTACCGATGGCTCGACCAACGTAGTTGGTGGTGGTCGGGCGCAGCTCAACGCCGAATTCGTCCACCTGCCCAGCGAGCGCGCCGGCTGGCACGCGCGCGGCGACCACAAATTGGAACGTACCGCCAGCAGGGATCGCACTCGGGGTGGCGGTGATCGGCGTGGTGGAGTCGGGTACGCCGTCACCATTGATGTCGGCGTAAATCGCAAAACTGGAAATATCGTAGCTTGCCGGATTGTTTGGACTGCCGGACAACGCGTCGTTCAGCACCCCACCGGTGGATGCTTGTGGCTGATCGCCGTTGAGCCCGTAATTGAGCGCGCGAATCGCAAATTCGAGCGGCACATTGCCGGTGTTGCGAATCGTGTGCGAAAAATAGACTAGCGTACCCGGTGCGCCGACGCGCGATTGCGGGCTGGTCAGCACGTAGGCCGGCAGTGGCAGTACGTAAGCGCGCACCGTGTTCGAGCTGGTGCTCTCAGCGCGCCCGGAAGGCACATCCAGATAGGTGGCAGTAGCGGTGTTTTCGACCAGTGTTTCTACGGCGGGCGTTGCTGCATGGGCGTTAGAAGCCCCTAAACATCCCACCGCCAGCGCCAAACCAAGTAATACAGCAAGAGCAACGCTACAAGCTTGGCTGGTCAATCGATTGATAACGAACACGCCCACAATCCAATGCGCCATAGCCTGCCAAGCTGCGCTCAACCGGGTAGACCGGTTGGCGCAGGGAAGCGGTGGCTGCGAGGCATGGATGAGCATTGTCAACGGTCAAAAATTGGGCTTTTCTGCGTGACCTTGAAACAACTTGGGCCGTATGGCTGATGGATAAAAACCACCACACTCGAACGCCTAAACAAGGACAGAAAGAAAAGGGCTCCGGACTTTTGGGGGTAAATGCCCGGTGGAACGTCGAAGAACCGTTCCACCGGGTCACTAGCCCATCAGGCCCGAAGCCTGGTTACAACAACCCGCTTACGGGTTGACCTGAACACCAAACTGCACGGTGGTCGATTGGCCCGGAGCCAGCGTGAACCCATTGATCGGTGCGGCACAAACAGCCGGAACCGTGGTCAGGGTGGCAGCACCGGTGTGGCAAGCCGCCGTAGTGCAAGAGCTCTGAATCGCACCCGTCAAGCCCGCCGCTGGGCCGGTAATGTTGGTGGCCAGCACGCCAGCATGCGGCGGGGTCAAGATGGTGGCTTGATGCCCGGCCAACGGTCCCATTCTGGTGTGGGTTGGTGGCGTTGCATCATTGATCACCACGCAGGTTGCCGGAGCGACACCCTGGTTAGCAGCGACGATGCGGTACAGAATGCATCGGCCAGGGGCCTGGGTCAGGTTTGCCGTGGTAAAGCCTGCTGGTGGCGGAACCACACGCAAACCACCCACGACGTTGGGCACACCTGAGCAAGCGTCATCCAGCGCTTGCTCTTTAGTAACGCGCAACTGACCGGCTACCACGCGGGTGATGTCGGTGTTCGCAACCACCGGCGGCACGGTCGAGGTGTAACCCGTTCCAGCATCGTTGGTGGTTGTGGCCGAGATGATCGTGTTCTCGGTCGTACCCGATGCCGCACCAGCAGGCGCTTGAACCCGCACGAAGAGCCGCACTGATTCGCCAGGGGCCAAGCCGGAGAGGCCATCGCCCAGACCGCTACCTGCCACACCAGTCGTTGCCGTAGCAAACGGCACCAGAGTATCGCCAACAATACTCGAAGCGAGCAAGGCATCGGCCCCATCAAAGATGCCGTTGTTGTTGGTGTCGACATAGACCGTCGTCGTCCAGCCTGCGGTTGGCGTATTGAGCGCGATGGCGATTGCCGAGTCGGTAGCAGCGGTACTGCCCTCAAGCACGTTACCGTTGTTGGTCAGGGTGTGCTCATAGACCACCGTGCCGCCTGGGAATACGTCGCCCATGCGGTTGGTCGTCAAATCAAGCGCGCGCACTTGGTTGATGATGATCTGATCGCGCTTGGTGTCAGTTGCACCCGTGACTGGCGAGGTGATGCGGAAGAACAGGTCGTAAGTACCCGAATTCGCACCCAAACCATTGGAGGGCAAGGCCACCACCGCGCAAACAATCGCGCGCTGGGAATTCGCTGCCACGCCACCGTTACCGTTGATATTGCCGGTATTGGTGATATTGGCACCCATGGTCGAGCAATTGCCAGCGCCACCGTCGGCACGGAATTGCACCGTCCAGCCGTTATAGTTGGCAGCACCTGGCAGGCCTGCAGTCGCGGTTGGCAGGGCGTTGTTGCTCGCATTCGCCGCGATTTCACCGTAGGTCAGGTTGAAATTATCAGCCGAGGTCGAGTTGTTTTGCACCGCCAGGCGAAAGACAGCGGAACTGCCGCGGTTCATCGTGTAGGTGGTGACTACGGCCGCACCCGAGGTACCGATGCCGCAATTGTTGGCAACTGCGGCGGCGGTCGTACCGGCGACGGTTTGTGCGCCGACGGTACAGGCAACCGGGAACGGCTGTGCGAGTGTCAAAGCGGTGTCGCCGTTGGCCAGGTCGGCGGTGGCTGCCAGAATTTGCCCAACCCGGTCGGTCACGGTGTCTGATTGGCTCGGATCATTCACCGAAGTCGAGGTCTTCACCAAGTCGTGAATCGCAGGAGCCGGGTCGTTGTAACCGGCCGGGAACTGCGCACGAGTCACCACGCGGTAGCCGCAACCTGCCGTCACTGGCGTGGCTTGAATGTACGGCGCCACGCAAGTTGCCGCACCTGGAGCCGGAATCGTGATTTGATTGCCGGTCAGGTTGTTGACACCATCTTGCTGGAGCAGCGTGACTGCGGTACCGGCCGGGAATTGGCCCACACCACCGATGGCACCCAAGGAAATATTGAAGGTGTCAACCGTGTTGCCGCGGTTCCAGATGATGTTGTTGAAGGTTTGCGTCGAACCTTGCGGAACGCCAGGATGCGCACCCAAGACACTGGTGAACGGAATCCCGTTTGGCGGTACCAGATCACCGCCAGTACCCGGAGTCAAACCTTGCGCGCCGCCACCAATCGTGCTGTCGGTGATGCTGTTGTTCGCCGAAGTCGCATAGGTAGGGTTGATGCGGTAGGTGACCTCATTGGTTGGCGTATTCGGTGGGCCACCAAGCGGGTTGTAGTTCGCACTGTTGCGGGTAGTCGCGATGCCAGGTGCCTGGCCCGACTTGACCGTGACCGTGAAACTGACCGAGCCGGTGACATTTGGAGCAACGGTGGAGATCGTGGCAGAAACCACTTGCGCAACGGTACAGGCAAGACCCTGACCAGTGTTGGTGGCATCAAACAGAATGGTTGCGGCGGAAGCACCGACAACCGCTGCGTCGACCGGATCGGTCAGCGCAGTGGTGCCATTGGCCAAATCCGACCAGCGACCGGAGGTGTCAACATAGCAGAAGCCTGCGGTGTTACCAGTGCCGATGGTGTCGGTGATCTGCACGTTGTTCACTGCCGTGGTACCCGTATTCGTGTAGGTCAGGGTAATGCGGATTTGGCCGGTGGCCGGTGCTACGGGCAGCGTGGGCGGTGCGGTCGGGTTCGCGTTGGTCGAAGGCGACGGGCCTGATGCCAGGCTGATCGCCTTGGTCACCTGAATTACGCCGGCGGTGGAAACCGTCACGCGGTCTTCGTTGGTGTAGCTGGTGCCACCGTTAGCGAACGGAATGGAGACTGCGCCGATGAAAGGGCCAGTGTAGGTGGTCGAAGCGGGTGTGGCGGTGATGCCGTACTCGTCGATATTGCCGTTAGTCGCACCGGCTGGCACTTGCGAAGCCACCACAAAGGTGAAGGTGCCGCCCGCGGGAATCGAAGGCGTGGCAAGCGTTGCGGTCGGCGCACCGGATGGGCCGCCAGAGCCGTTGTCAGGTGCGATCAACAAGCTCGAGAAGTTGAATGTAGCTGGGTTGTTGCCGCCACCGTTGGCGGTGTCGTTGAGCACGGGACCGACGGCAATCGCCGCTGCATCACCGTTCAGGATGTAGTTGGTCGTGGTCAGGTTAAAGCTCAAGGGCACGTTACCGGTGTTCGTCAGCGTGTGCTGCTGATAAACCGTGGTACCGGGGGCCGCCGTGACGGTGCGTGGTGCGGTCAAGGTGTAAGCACCGACCGGCAGCACGTAGGTCGTGACTTGATTCGAATTGCTGGTTTGCGGGCCGCTGCCGTCGTTATAAGTGGCATTGGCCTGGTTACCGATGGCGGTTTCAACTGCTGGTGCGGCAAAGGCTTTACCGATCACTCCTGTCCACATGGCGAGCATGGCGAACAAAAGCAAGGCAAACGCCAAAGCGCGCATCGTGGCCGGACGACCGGCTCCGATGCTGACACCTGGGTGCATAGTAGCTTGCATGACTTTCTCCTGAATTGAATGAAAATTACTTAAAAACTACAAATACCAAAACAACCAAACTGCCAAAAGCAAAAACAAACATTATTTTTTCGGGGCGGCAGCCGCTTTGTCGGCATCGACCTTGATCGCCACAGGTGTGGGCGCATCGGAGACGCGCATGCGCGCCATCACCACCTGCGCTTGGCCTGCGGAAAGATCGCCCAGATTCCAGCGCAGGGAGCGATATTCGCTGATCGGCACGAGCGTTTCAATTTCCGCACCATTGGGCTGGCGCACTTTGCGTTTGAGCGGGATCGGCGCATATTTGCCGTCGCCCAGCGAGGCTTGCGCGCCAATTGGCGCAACCGTCTCGCCCACCAATTCCATGCCGGTTGGCACAGGCAGCGTGGCGAGCAATTGCTTGACGCCGTTTTTGCCTTCGTTCTTGTAGTTAGCGCGGTATTCGATCACCTCGCCTGGCAACACGCGCGCGGCTTCGATCAAAACCTCTTTACCATCGGCAGCACGGGTGACTTTTTGTTGAGTCAGTTGAATCACGACGTCGCGCTTAGGCTGCGCAGCCGTAGCACCTGACGGGCCGGCCGGGTTAGCCGCGCCTTGCGCGAACGCGACGGAAAATGCGCAGCCGAGCGCAAGCGTGACACCGGTCAGTGTTTTCACAAAACGGCGCGGAACACCGAGGCGCTCTAAGCGCGACAACAGATTATTCGAGAACAAGGTGGTCATAAGTCGCCTCCAGCGAGTGAGTTGCAAAGCAGCTCATGAGTATATTCGGTTTTACCTGATGCACGTTGCGTGCCAACAACAGTAACAATTATGAAGCTTGCCTCAGGCGAAAACTAAATTCACAGATTGACGATTGAAATTCAACGCAGGAACCACAAAAATCCCAAAATTAAACATCTAAGCGCGGAATCGAAGGGGATGAGCTTTTGGGTTATCGCTTGTAAGTAACGGCGGTCGAACCTTAGTTCCGACCTCGATTCACTGTTTTATAACTTGAGCGCCCCACACCAAAAATGCTAGCCAAGTGACGGGAACCGCCTTTGGTCACAAGTGTCGAAAATCCAACACACTGGGCGTTCCCCGGTCAGGGCCGCTGATCCGCGCTAAGATGCGACAGCCACTCCATCCTCGCCCGAATTTTCGCTGCCGATTGCTCTTAAGACGACCCATCAATGCGCATCGCCATTCTTGAAGACGAAGCCGCCCAGGCTGAAATCGTCCAATCCATTCTGCAAAACGCAGGCCACGATTGCACTGTTTACTCGAGCGGTAAAGCCTTGCAGCGCGAGGTGGGCCGCGAGAGTTACGACATGTTCATTCTCGATTGGCAAGTGCCTGATTTGTCGGGCGACGAAGTGCTGCGCTGGATCCGATCACAAGTGGCCGCCCCGATTCCGGTGATGTTCGTCACCAATCGCGACAGCGAAGAAGACATCGTCACCGCACTGGCCAACGGTGCCGACGACTATATGCGTAAGCCCATCAGCCGCGGCGAATTGATCGCGCGCGTGACGGCACTGCTGCGGCGTGCCTACCCCAAATCCGCCGACGAAGTCCACGAGTTTGCGCCCTACCGCTTCGAAAGCAAAACCAATGATCTAAGCATCGACGGCATCAAGATCGAATTGACCCAAAAAGAATTCGACTTAGCGCTGTTCATGTTCCAAAATCTGGGGCGCCTACTCTCGCGTGGGCACATCCTCGAAGCGGTGTGGGGCCGCACGACCGAAGTCCCTTCGCGCACGATGGACACGCACGTCTCGCGCATCCGCACCAAGCTCAGCTTGCGCCCGGAGCGGGGCTTCAAGCTCACACCGGTGTACAACTACGGGTATCGGCTGGAGCAGATTGCAAAATAACGTCACACGCGTCATCAGTTAGGGCTGGTGCAGCGTTTGGGCATGAAGCGTGCAAGTTGCGCAGTTACCCTGACGCGTTGACTTTTTCCTTGTTGTCACCCATCCTTTCATGCGCCCAAACCACATTGCTGCAAACTCGACTGCTCGTTTGGCGATGGGTTTTGCCATCGCGCTGCTGCTGGCCACGCCCGCTGCCGCTCAGCAAGCACAGAAGCCCGCCAACCAAGCGACGCCTGCCGACTACGCCTACCTCGCGCAGCGCGGCGACACGCTGATCGGCGTGGCCGCGCGGCTGCTGATTAAGCCGGCTGATTGGGTCACGCTGCAAAAGAAGAATCGCATTGCTGACCCAAGGCGACTAGTGCCAGGAAGCGTCATCTTGATCCCGGTACATCTGTTGCGCATGTCGCCGTTAAGCGCCGAAGTGGTCTCAGTGCGCGGCGACGCAAAAGATGGGGCAGGCAGCCCACTCAAGCCTGGGCAAACGCTCGGCGAAAGCACTGCGCTTGCTACCGGTCGCGATGGTTTTGTTACGCTGCGCTTGAAAGACGGTTCGCTGCTGACGATTCAAAACGACAGCCGTGCCGAGCTGGTGGCGGTGCGCGAGCAACCTGCGCTGGGCCTGATTCAATCGATTTTTCGATTGGTCAGGGGCCGCACCGAGGCACTGGTCGCCAAGCTTCGCCCCGGTTCGCGCTTTGAGGTCAACAGTGAACTTGCGGTAGCCGGAGTGCGTGGCACGCTGTTTCGTACCGGTGCTGGCGAGGCGGCGTTTCAAAGCGAGGTGCTTGAAGGCAACGTGGTGCTGGCCGGTAAAGACCCGGCATCTGCGGTGGCGCTGGCGGCGGGCCAAGGCTCGCGAGTCGATCAAACCGGCGTGCCCTCAGCCCCGGTCGCCCTGTTGCCACCGCCAGTGATCACGCCTGAGCAACTCTTGCAAGAGCGCTTGGTGCTGCGGGTACGTTTTCCGGCGCTGCCCGGGGCCTTAGCCTACCGCGCGCAATTGGCGCTGGACCGCGATTTTCAGCAGGTGATTGCGCAGGATGTTTTCAAAGGCAGTGAAGCCAAATTTAACGAAATCGCCGACGGTGCGTATTTTGTGCGGGTGCGCGGCGTCGATGCTTTGGGGCTGGAAGGCAAAGATGCCGTCGCAGCATTAACGATGAAGGCGCGCCCCGAGCCGCCCTTTACCCAGTCCCCGCAAAACAAAGGCAAGGTGCGCGCCACGCAAGTCGAATTTGCCTGGGGCATCAACCCAGATGCCGCGCGCTACCGGTTAGAGCTTTCCGATCTCGAAAATTTCTCCAGTACGGTAGAACGAGTCGATACCGACAAAGGCGCGCATGTCTCCAAGCAGATTCCGTTTGGCAAATACTACTGGCGCATCCGCAGCATCAAAACCATTGCCGGCAGCGACGATTTGGGCCCATGGAGCGACACCCAAAGCTTTGACCTGCGTCCGCCGCCCGCAGCGCCCGAGCCGCCCACTGAGGGTGCTGGCAAGTTGGGCTTTGGCTGGAGTGGCGAGCCGGGCCAGAAATTCGAGTTCCAGTTTGCCCGCGACGATGGCTTCAAATCACTGCTGGCAGACCAGAAGTTGGAGGAGGCAAAAGCCTTGATGGAGCGACCCAACCCCGGCATCTATTTCGTGCGGATTCGTGCCACCGACCCAGACGGCTTTGTGGGCCCTTTCACCAAGGCGCAGCGGATTGAAATCATCAACCGCGTGACTGATTTGGGCGGTGCCACTCTCAACACCGGCTTTGGCACACCGGTACTGACCCAATAACGACCTAAGGGATGCTTGAAGATCGTCTCTGGTAGCCGATCTTCAGGTGGTAACCAGAAATCCCCCAAGCTCGCTGAATTCGACTTGCACCCCGCGCCGACTACCCTTCACACCCCTTGGCGCGCGGCGCGGCGGCAATGGCTGCTGCTGTTCGCCGCACTCGGCCTGTTGGTCGCAGCCCTGGCTTCGCAGCGTGGTTTGGGGCGCGTCGATTACACGCTTTATGACGCGGTAATTTCGCTCTCAGGGCGAGCGGCTCCCGACGATATTGTGATCGTTGCGATCGACGCGCAAAGTTTGAGTCAAATCGGCCGCTGGCCCTGGCGGCGCGCGGTGCATGCCACCCTGCTCGATCGGATCGCCGCTGACAGCCCGCGCGGCATCGCTTTCGACTTGATTTTGAGCGAGCCCGAAACCGGTGGCGGCGCAGTTGGCACCAGCGCCAGTGTCAGCATCAGCGCGGCCGCTCCGCAACCCGATGGCGACGCTAGCTTCGCAGCCGCACTGGCCAGTGCCAAGGTGCGCACCCGTGTCGTGCTACCCGTGCTGCGCGAAACGCGCAACAGCGCTGGGCTGGCGCTGGCGAAGCCAATTGCCCCCTTCGCCGCGCACGCGACGTTGGGCCACATTCATCTGGAGCTGGACGGCGACGGGATTGCGCGCAGCGCTTTTCTCACCGAGGGCGAAAACGCGACCGCGCAGCTTGAACATTTCGCCTTGGCGCTGGGCGGCACCCAGGTCGGACCGCCGCTACCGGGCGAGCGCTATCGCCCGGCTGCCAGTAGCAGTGGTCCAGCGAACTATTTTCGCGACCATTGGGTTCATATCCCGTTCGTTGGGCCGCCGGGTAGCTTTCGGCGAGTTTCGTATGCGGACGTGCTCAAAGGCGCAGTTCCCGCAGGGTATTTCAAAGACAAGTTTGTCATGGTGGGAGCCACTGCCGCTGGCTTGGGCGACGCTTACCCTACCCCGGTTTCCGGCGCAGCGCGCGCCATGCCGGGGGTGGAAATCAGCGCCAATGTGCTCGACGGCTTGCTGCGCAACCGCATGCTGGTAATTGCACCCGCCTGGGCGCAGGTGCTATTTGCCTTGCTGCCGCTCACCGTGCTGATGCTGGCTTTTCTGCGCGCACGGCCGGCGCGGGTGCTGCAACTCTGGCTGGGCTTGCTGGTGGGCACGTTGCTGGGGGCGTGGCTGTGCTTAAGCGTGCTGCAATGGTGGTTCGCGCCCGCCGCTGCACTGGCCGGTTTGGCACTGGCCTACCCGCTGTGGAGCTGGATGCGCATGGAAGCGGCGCTGCATTTTCTGGCCGATGAATTTGGCAGGCTCTCGCGCGAACCCGCGCTGATCGGGCGCACCAGCGTGGCCTTGCCGGTGGGTGACGACCTGCTGGAGCAACGGATTAACGAAGTGCGCCACGGGGCCGACCACTTGCGTGATTTGCGCCGTTTCGTCTCTGAAAGTCTGGAAAGTGTGCCCGACCCAATGCTGGTGCTCGACACCGCAGGCACGGTGTTGCTCGCCAATCGCAACACCGCGCTCTTGGATGCTCCCGTTGATGGCCTGGCCGTGCTCCCAGCGACGACACTTCAGACCCCCGAGGGGCAAAAAATCGATACGCTGCTGCAAGCCTGGTTCGAACACCCGTCGGCGTGGCATGCCTTGCAAGCAGCAGCAAAAACCACCGAGGGTGTCGAACTCGAAGCACGCAATGGCCGCAAGTTCCTCCTGCGGGCCGGTGAGTATCACAGCGAATCCGGCACTCCCGCCAGCGCCGGGCAGATTCTCACGCTGATCGACATTTCACCGATTCGCGCCTTAGAAAAATCGCGCGATGAGGCACTGTCGTTTCTCTCGCACGACATGCGCTCACCGCAATCATCGATTATGGCGCTGCTTGAATTGCACCGCCTCGACCCTGCGGGCATGACCGTCCCCGACATGCTCGACCGGATTGAGCGCTACGCCAACCGCACGCTCTCCCTTTCCGAGCAATTTGTGCAGTTGGGCCGTGCTGAATCATCGACCTACCACTGGGCCGAGATTGATTTGTGTGGCTCGCTACAAGACGGCATCGACGAAATTTGGGCGCTGGCGCATGAAAAGCAGATCAGCGTGCATTTCGACATGCAGGTCAGCGACGACGGCGCATTCATCAAAGCCGACGGCACGATGCTCTCGCGTGTGTGGCAAAACTTGCTTTCGAACGCGGTGAAATACAGCCCGGCCGAAACCACCATCAGCGTAACGATTACCGAGCACGGCGGCCGCCACCGAGTGTCGATTCGCGACCAGGGTTACGGCATGACTGAACACGATGTGGTCAACCTGTTCTCGCGCTTTCGGCGCTTTCAACAGCCCGGTCAACCCAAAGCAGAGGGTGCGGGATTGGGATTGGTGTTTGTCAAAACGGTGGTCGAGCGCCACCATGGTCAAGTCAGTGCCAACAGTGCCGTCGGCAAGGGCACCGAGTTCGTGCTCGAATTCCCGGCATTGCCCGTGCTACCTGCCGCAGGCAATTTAGAATGAGGGGTTATGCAGCTCGTCGCCCTCGGTCTCAATCATCAAACTGCCCCGCTCGCCTTGCGCGAGCAGGTAGCGTTTGGCGTTGAAAAAATCACCGATGCACTGCGCGAACTAAAAACGCGACGCATCGCTCGCGAAGCAGCGATTCTTTCCACCTGTAATCGCAGCGAACTCTACGTGGTGACGGAGTCTCCGAAAGACGCTGCGGCCTGGCTGGCTTCACATCATCAGCTTGACCCGAGCGCCTTGCAAGCCCATTTGTACGCGCACCCGCAAGGCGATGCGGTGCGCCACGCCTTTCGGGTGGCTTCTGGGCTGGATTCGATGGTGCTGGGCGAGCCACAGATTTTGGGGCAGATGAAAGAAGCCGCGCGGGTGGCCGAAGAAGCTGGCGCGATGGGCACGCTGTTGCACCAGTTGTTCCAAAAAAGCTTTGCCGTCGCAAAAGAGGTGCGCAGCACCACCGCGATTGGCGCGCAGTCGGTCTCGATGGCTGCCGCCGCGGTCAAGCTGGCCCAGCGCATTTTCCCGTCGCTTGCTGAAACCCGCGTGCTCTTTATCGGCGCGGGCGAAATGATCGAGTTGACCGCGACCCATTTCGCGGCGCAGTCGCCCAAACAACTGGCGGTGGCGAATCGCACCCTGGAGCGCGCCCAAGGCTTGGCGGCGCGTTTCAATGGCACGGCGCTTAAGCTGGCGGATCTGCCGACCGAGCTGGCGAAGTTCGACATCGTGGTGTCATGCACCGCCAGCACACTGCCGATTTTGGGCTTGGGCGCCGTCGAGCGCGCAATCAAGCAACGCCGCCACAAGCCGATGCTGATGGTTGACCTGGCGGTGCCGCGCGACATTGAGCCTGAAGTCGAGCGCCTGCAAGACGTGTTTCTCTACACCATAGATGACTTGACTGACTTGGTGCGCGAAGGTATGGATTCGCGCCAAGGCGCGGTAGCCCAGGCCGAAGCACTGATCGACACCCAAGTCCATGGCTTCATGCACTGGCTCGAAGCGCGCGCCAGCGTACCCACCATTCAAGCCCTGCGAGCCAAGGCAGAGGATGCCCGAAAGGCAGAGCTGGAGCGGGCCTTCAAGGCACTAGCCCGGGGAGACGCGCCAGCCGCGGTTCTGGAAGCACTGAGCCTTTCACTTACCAACAAACTGATGCACCCACCCACGGCTGCCATGAATGGCCCGTTAAACGGTGAAGCTGCCGAAGTCGTGCGGCGTATTTATCAGTTGTAGTACGTTGAGGGGTAAGACGTGAGGGGTGAGGCCGGCCGCGCCGTCGCTTCGCCCCGCGCTGACGGCTCCCGCCCCCACCCTCACCCCTAACCCCTAACTCCTCATTTTCATGAAACCCAGCATGCAAACCAAGCTCAAGCAGCTTGCCACCCGTCTTCAAGATGTCAGCACCTTGTTGATGGCCGAAAACATCACTAGCGACATGGACAACTACCGCAAACTCACCCGCGAGCACGCCGAATTGGAGCCGGTGGTGGCGCTCTATCACGGCTGGGACGCAGCACAGGCCGACTTGAAAGCGGCGAAGGACATGGCGGGCGACCCGGAGATGAAGGAATTCGCCCAGGACGAAGAGCGTGCGGCGCTAGAACGGGCTGCCGCGATTGAACAGCAAGTCGAGACCGAGCTCCTGCCGAAAGACCCGAACGACGACAAGAACATTTACGTCGAGATTCGTGCCGGAACTGGCGGCGACGAATCGGGCCTGTTTGCAGGCGACCTGTTCCGCATGTATTCACGCTATGCCGAACGCAACCGCTGGCAGGTCGAAATCGTCTCTGAAAGTCTTTCCGAAGTCGGTGGCTACAAAGAGGTGATTGCGCGGCTGATCGGCGCGGGGGCCTACTCCAAGCTCAAATTCGAGTCGGGCGGGCATCGCGTACAGCGTGTGCCGGATACCGAGACGCAGGGGCGCATTCACACCTCGGCCTGCACGGTGGCGGTGATGCCCGAAGCAGACGAAGTCAGCGACGTGCAATTGAACCCGGCGGAGATGCGCATCGACACCTTTCGGGCCTCGGGCGCGGGCGGGCAGCACATTAATAAAACTGACTCGGCGATTCGCATCACCCACTTCCCGACCGGCATCGTGGTGGAATGCCAAGACGGCCGCAGCCAGCATAAAAATAAAGAGCAAGCGCTGCGCGTGCTGGCAGCCCGCATCAAAGACAAGCAATTGCGCGAAGCCCAGGCCAAAGAAGCCGCGACCCGCAAATCGCTGATTGGCTCAGGCGACCGTTCAGAACGCATCCGCACCTACAACTTCCCGCAGGGGCGCGTGACAGACCACCGCATCAATCTGACCCTCTACAAAATCGCGATGATTATGGACGGCGATTTGGACGAGCTTTCCAAGGCACTGGTGGCGGAGCATCAGGCGGAGTTGCTCGCAGCGCTCGGTGATGAATAAATCGGCTGGCTGAGTGCCTGAAGAGGCTTATCCAGTGGACTTCTTCAAGGCATTGCCTGCAACAGCCACGATCCGCGCGCTGCTTCAGGCAGCGACTGGAAACATTCCCATTGTCGATACGCGCCTGCTGCTGTGCCACGCCTTGCAGGTGAGCCGCGAATGGCTCGCCGCGCACGACGATGAGCGGCCTCACGCGGTGCAACGCGAACGCTTGGCCAGCTATTTCACACGCCGCGCCAACGGTGAGCCGGTGGCCTACATCACCGGTGAGCGCGAGTTTTATGGGCGATCATTGCTGGTCAATCAGGCAGTGTTGATCCCGCGTCCGGAAACCGAGCTGCTGGTCGAGCTGGCATTGGCGCGGCTCCCTGGGCAGGCCTCGGGGCGCGTGCTGGAGCTTGGCACCGGCTCAGGCGCGATCATCATTAGCTTGAAAGCGGAGCGCCAGGGCATCGAGGCGCATGCGGTTGACTTGAGCTACGCGGCGCTTGAGGTGGCGCGCCGCAATGCCGCACGCCATCAGGTGGTGGTGCAGTTTGGGTTAAGCAACTGGTTTGCGCAGGTCAGCGGGCGCTTTGAGTTGATCGTCGCCAATCCCCCCTACATTGCCCTGGCCGACCCGCATCTGACGCAGGGTGATTTGCGCTTTGAACCGGCGCTGGCGCTTAGCGGCGGTGTCGATGGGCTCGATGCGATCCGCAGCATCGTCCACACCGCGCCTGACTTCCTGCATCACGCCGGCTGGCTGCTGCTCGAACACGGCTACGACCAGGCCCCTGCGGTGCGTGATTTACTGGCGCAGGCCGGTTTCAGCGCGATTGCTGCAGAGCGCGATTTGGCGGGCATTGCGCGTGTCACGCTGGGTCAATGGTTCCATCGGGCTCAATTTGCGTCATAATAGTCCCCTTCAAAACAAACGCAGCACCCATCCATGGCACGATTGATATTGAGCGTTGACGGCGTCGTGATTAAAGAAATCACGATCACCAAAGAGCGCACCACCATCGGCCGCAAGGCGCATAACGATGTGCAGATCGAAGACAGCTTCCTCTCCGGCGAGCATGCGAGCATCGTGCAGGTGGGCAATGACTTCATTTACGAAGACCTCGAATCGACCAACGGCTCGTCGATCAACGGCAAACCGGTCAAGCGCGCGATTTTGCACAGCAACGACGTGATGGAATTTGAAGACTACAAAGTCAACTACGTGAGCGACTCTGACTACACGAGCGACAACTTTCTTTTTTCGCGCATGGTGCGCCCCACCAAATCCCAAAAACTTTAATTGGAACCCGACTCCATGGACACACAAGAAAAAATCCGCCAAACCGTTACCGGCAGCCCAGTCGTGCTCTTCATGAAAGGCACGCCGCAATTTCCGCAGTGCGGCTTTTCGTCACGCGCGATTCAGATTCTGAAAGCCTGCGGGGTGGACAAACCCACCACCGTCAATGTGCTTGAAGACGCTGACATTCGCCAGGGCATCAAGGAATACGCGCAATGGCCGACGATTCCCCAGCTCTACGTGAAGGGCGAATTCATCGGCGGTTCGGACATCATGACTGAAATGTATCAGTCAGGCGAGTTGAAGGGGTTGCTGCAACCGCCGCAGTAGTAGCTGGAGTAGTAGCTAGGAGCCTGTCGGACTTAAGGGATCGAGCCAAAATTG
>JANLTH010000021.1:0-24356 GCA_031362865.1 Burkholderiales bacterium
CTCGCGATACGGGCCGGTTTGTCCAAACCCGGTGACCGAGCAGTAGATCAGCTTGGGGTTGATCTTGGCGAGGTCGTGGTAGCCCAAGCCATAGCGAGCGAGGTCGCCAAATTTGTAGTTCTCGATCAGCACGTCGCACAGCGCGGCCAGTTCCCGCACCAAAGCCTGCCCGTCGGGCTTAGCGAGGTCAATGGTGATCGATTTCTTGCCCCGGTTAGCCGCCAGGTAGTAAGACGCTTCGCGGGTGTTTTCGCCCGCTGGATCTTTTAGCCATGGCGGGCCAAAAGCGCGTGAATCGTCGCCTGTCTTGGGGCGCTCCACCTTGATGACTTCAGCGCCCAAGTCCGCCAGATTTTGCCCGGCCCAAGGCCCAGCAAGCACGCGGGAAAGATCGAGAACACGAATATGAGAAAGGGGACCGGGCACGGGGGCACTTTTAACGTTTGCAGGCGACATGCCAGCAGGCCGCAGAATTATTCCACGCTACCCCGGGATTTCGACTTGACTTCCAACAAGCGGCGCACGGCGTGCGCGGCAACGACCTTGCTCTCGTTGGCCAGCGCTTCGTGATTGGCTTCAATGCGTTTCAAGTCATAGAGATAGTTGACCATGAAGCCGTGCGCTTGATTGATGCCTTTGCGCGACAAATCGCCCTGCCAATTGACCCGCGCGAGACTCGCTCCATTGCCCAAATGAAAACGCGCGACCGCGTCAAGAGGCGCGCCCCGCTTGGTTTTGGTGAGCAGCAAGTAGTGCGCCAGGCCACGCTGCAACAGCGCCTGCGGGAGCACTGCGCCGACTTCGCGCTGAGCAAAGAGTTTGGCACCGTCGCCCGCCAACCAAGCGGCGAATCCCGGCACTGGCGAGAGCGTGACAAAGGTATCCAGGCCGGGCAGTTCGCGTTTCAATTCCTCCACAACTTGTTTAATTAAAAAATTGCCGAACGACACGCCCCGCAGTCCGGCCTGGCAATTCGAGATTGAGTAAAACACGGCCGTGGATGCCTTGTGAGCGAGCATTGGTTCGCGCCCAACACTCAGCAGTGGCGCGATAGCAGCAGGAATTTCGCTCGTCAGGGCGACTTCGACAAAGATCAGTGGTTCATCGGGCAAGGCGGGGTGAAAAAAGCCGAAACAACGCCGGTCAGGCGGTGCCAAGCGGCGGCGCAGGTCTTCAAACGACGCGATTTCGTGAACCGCTTCGTAGCGGATAATTTTTTCCAGCACTTGTGCGCTGGTGCGCCAGTCAATCGGGCGCAGCTCCAAAAATCCGCGATTAAACCAAGACGCAAACAGGTGCGTAAAGTCCGCATCCAGCGGGGCAAGTGCGGGCGTGACCGCGAGCTGCGGCAACAAATCTTCGCGCATGCGCACTAAAGCGGCAGTCCCACCGTGTGCCAAATTGAGTCGCCGCAGCAGCTCTTGGCGGGGCGGCTCGGCCAGGTGATGCAGGCGTAACGCGTTGAGGGCGTTCGGCTCGGCCTGCCAGGCCGCAATCGCGCGCTGGAGCGATTCTGGCGCGCAGTTAAACGGCGCTTCAACCAGCCCGCTAAAAAACTCAAGCCGTTCAGCTGGCTCAAGAGTTTGGTAGGCGAAAAGCAGTTGCGCTGCACGCGCCACGCCAGAGGCCTCACCCTTGCCAGAGAGCAAGGCGTGCGCTTGTTGTAGCAAATCTGCCGCCGATTTTCCGCCGCGAACTCGTGCAGTGACAGCCGCAACCGGATTTTTTACTCCCGCCAGAAGCCCGCTAAAGAAATTTGTCGGCATAAGCACAATTGACGACCATTGAAATAAGAAGAGCGCATTTTGGACTATTTTGGGGAACTTTAGAAAAATCCACAAGCATTGAGGCTGGCCGTGCGCGATGGATGCGGCCAAATGGGCGGACACGAGATTGCCAGACAGTTGTCTAACATGTCTTACATGCCTAACACTCAGGCATTTAAAGATGATTGATGAGCGGGCACTTACGTGAAGGGCCGCTAACTGATTGGTCGGGGCGAGAGGATTTGAACCTCCGACCACTTGCACCCCATGCAAGTACGCTACCAGGCTGCGCTACGCCCCGACATTTCCTTCACAGGAAATCTTGGGGTGGCTAATGGGACTCGAACCCACGACAACCGGAATCACAATCCGGGACTCTACCAGCTGAGCTATAGCCACCACGAAAACGAAAATTGCGACAACCGTTTGGTCTGCCCGACAGGAATCGAACCTGTGACCCTCAGCTTAGAAGGCTGATGCTCTATCCAACTGAGCTACGGGCAGCTTTTGACTCAAAGCGTTTGACCCATGAGCAGAATTACGATCGGGAAGACCACAAAATAGTGGTCGGGGTGGAGAGATTCGAACTCCCGACATCCTGGTCCCAAACCAGGCGCGCTACCAGGCTACGCTACACCCCGACGAACCCAAAATTATAGTGCCAAAGCCAGACTTAAGCTGGCTTTCGCCCATCTTTTGCATCAAAATTCTTGAGAAAAACGTGGCGATTACTCGATTTTGGCCTTGGCTTTGAGTTCAGCACGCATTTTTTCCAGATGCGGCTGAATCATCGCTTGCTCAATGCGTGGCTTCAGTTCGGCGTATGAGGGCCTGTCAGCACGCAGATCGTCCAGCCGGATCACGTGAAAACCGAACATGGTTTTAACGGGGGTGTCGGTAAATTCACCTTTTTTGAGCTTGCTCATCGCTTGGCCGAACTCAGGCACGAAGGTGTCCGGTGCTGCCCAACCCAGTTCACCACCTTTGTCTTTCGAGCCCGGGTCTTTCGATTCTTTTGCCAGCTCTTCAAACTTGCCACCTTTTTTGAGCTTGTCGATGATGACTTTAGCCTCGTCTTCTTTTTCAACCAGAATGTGACGCGCCAAAAACTCGCGACGCTCGGGCAACTGCGGCTTGACGCGCTCATACTCCTTCAACATCTCGGCTTCCGGGATCGGGTTTTTCTTGAGCCAATCTTGCATGAAGGCGCGGATCAGCACATTTTGGCGTGCGGCCTCAAGCGCTGCAGCGACTTGTGCGTCGCGCGTCAAATTACCTTTGGAGGCTTCTTGCATGATGATTTCACGCATGATGAGCTCGTCTCTCACCATGGTGCGCAACTGCGGCTCTGGCGGCACTTGCTGGCCCGGTTGGGACTGGGCGCGAATTTCCGCCATCATCTGATCGGCACGCACCGAGGGGATATTGACGCCATTGACTTTGGCGACATTTTGCGAGAACGCCATGCCGGAAAAAGTGGCGAGCAAGGCAGCAGCTACGAGAGTGTGTTTCATGGAGTTTTGGATCAGGAAGTTGTAAAACGGTTGAAAAAAAGATCAGGTTGCAACGGGGCTTGGACCAACCGCTTCGGCAGGTGTTAGCGCCGTAATGGCGAGAGCGTGAATCTGTTGCTGCATCAAATCGCCGAGCGCAGCGTACACCAAGCGATGCCGCGCCACCCGCTGCTTGCCGACAAACTGCGGCGAAACGATGTTCAAGTGGTAGTGACCACCGCCCGAAGCCGCGCCCGCATGCCCGGCGTGGGCGGCGCTGTCGTCGGTCAATGTGAGTGCTTCGGGCGCGAGCGCCGCGCGCAACCGCGCCTCCATTTGTTCGATGCGACTCATGGTGACTTGGCCTCAGCAGCTTTGACGACGACCGGATCTGGATTGGTTTGCTCAGGCAACTCCTCCATGTGCTTGTAGAGGTAAAGGCCCTGCAACACCATAAAGCCGATCAGCGCGCCATATAGGCCATAGAAGCGGAAATTGACCCAAGTATCAGTAGGAAAGTTGTAGGCCACGTAGAGATTGACGGCGCCGATGGCGGCAAAGTAGGTAATCCACATCCAGTTAAGGCGGCCCCACGCAAAATCGGGCAGCTTGATCTTGTCGCCCAGCATCGTGCGCAAGAGGTTGCGTTTAAACAGCAGCGGCGCTAACAGGAAGACGAGCGCAAAACTCCAGTTGAGAATCGTGGGCTTCCACTTCACAAACATTTCGTCACGGAAAAAGAGCGTCAAGCCACCAAACACGATGATGATGACGAAGGTGAAAAGATGCATCGCCTTGATCTTGCCGTAGCGCCAGCGGCTGGCGATCAGTTGCAAAACCGCCGCACCCATGGCGATTTGGGTAGCGACAAAAATTCCCCACACTTTAAAGGTGAGAAGAAAGGCCAACGCGGGCACAAAATCAATCAAGAAATCCATGGCGCTATTTTATCGGGCGAAAATACCCTATGCGGTAGATCCTTCAGACGCGCATCAGGCAGTGGTGAGCGCTCGGCTCGCCGCTCTGCCTTCACCCGTGTGCCTTCACCGACTGCCCGCGCCACTCACAAGAGCGTGACACCGATCAAACTATCCCGTGTGACCAGTTTGGCAAGCTCCGTCTGGCTCAGATGCGCCGTGTTCGCGGGGCGCAGCGGCAGCACCATGTAGCGCATGTCGGCAGTCGAGTCATGCACCCGCAAGCGCACCGTGTCGGGCAGATCAGTACCAAATTCACGCAGCACGGCACGTGGCTCGCGCACGCAGCGGCTGCGGTACTCGCGGCTTTTGTACCAGTCGGGCGGAATGCCCAACAACATGCGCGGATAGCAGGAGCACAGCGTGCAAACCACCACATTGTGGGTGTCTGGCGTGTCCTCAATCACGATCAGCTTCAGGGGGCCCATTTCCAGCCCCAGCTCGGCGCAGGCGGTCGGTGCATCGGTCAGCAAGCGGTGCTTGAAAGCCGCGTCCAACCAGGCGCGCGCCACCACCGCAGCCCCGCGCGCCGTGGTTCGCGCGTCCATCGCGGCGACGGTGGCGGTGACATCGGCTGCCGAAAACACGCCCTTGGCGATCAGCAACTCCTGAACTGCGACTTGCATGGTGCGGTAGTAGGAAATCGAATCTTCGTCGTCGCGCGTTGCGGCGTGGGGACTTGCCAGACCGTCGGTTACCGCAGTCATACTGCTTCCAGCCAATGTTGATAGATTTCGATTTCGGTTACATCATCCGCATGTCCCACGTAATCGGCCCACAAAACGCGATTCAAAAACTGTACGCGGTACAACGGCTGAGCAGGCAAACCAGCACGGTTGTAGGCTAATTCTTCCGGGTTGGCAAAGGCCCCACAGTTGCGTTCAACCACCCCGACTTTGCCGCGACAATACCAGGGCGTGCGCACATGCCCAGGCGGGGCAGTGAAGCGCACTCGCACCAGTGACCCTTTGAAGAAGCGCTCTGGTATTGCCTCTTCAGGCATCTTTAGAGTGCGTGACGGGGCTTCAGCAGCGCTCACCATGGCTCCCCAGCGGCATTGCACGCGCCTTCACCTCAGCCATTTTTTTGCCAAGCTCTGCAATCGAAATCACGCCACGCTGCAACAGAGTTTGCGAGATCGCAAACATCCAGCGCTCGTAATAGGTCATTGCTTCGTAGGCATCCGCGCCCAAGCTTTCGATATTGCGGCGCAATTCATCGACCTTGAGCAACTGCCGGTCTGAGTGCGAAAGCAGCATCATCAGCGCGTCGACCCGCTTTTCCCATGGTTCATACTCGTGCTCGTTGGCGACCCGCTGGGTGAGCTTGCCCGCCTCACCGCCGAGCAGCAAGCCGCCCATGTCGTGAACGCCCCGGCCCGCCTCAGCGACAAAAGCGCGCGGGGTCGTCATCGACGCATCAATCACAGTACTGGCCGCCGTTCGCCGACCCGCGTGGCTTGTTCAAAGGCGTGAGCTATTTGCAGCACGCCAAAGTCGTCGCGGTACTTGCCAACGATTTGAATACCGACCGGCAAGCCCTCGGGCGAGAAACCACAGGGCACGGAAATCGCTGGATGCCCAGTCACGGTTACGTAGTAGCAGGTCTTCATCCAGTCCAGATAATTGCTCATCTTCTCGCCATTGATCTCAGTCGGGTACGGCTGATCGACCGAGAATGGCAGCACCTGCGCTGCGGGCAAGACCAGAAAATCGTACTGCTGAAAGAAGGCGTGCATGCGCGCAAATAGGGCGGTACGCTTGGCCGAGGCATCACCAATTGCAAAGCCGTCCAATTTCAAGCCTGCTTCGATGTTCCAGATCACCGTGTCTTTGAGCTGCGCACGGTTGTGGTCGTAATCGTGCTTGCGGGTCAGCGCAAAGTGATAGGCCCGCAGGGTTTCAAAAACGAAGGTCGCATCGGTAAAGTCGGGCAAGGCCTCGGTGGTCACACACCCCAAGTCTTCAAACACGTGGCGTTGCGCATTGAGTGCTGCCACGACTCGCTTATCTACTGGGGCTGTGCCTTGGAGATCAGCGCTCCAGGCCACTCTTGCGCCTTTGAAGCTGCGGCCCAAGGGGCGCAGAAAGAGGCTGCCAGGATCGTCCAGCGCAATCGGCACGCGCGCATCCGGGCCTGAAATGGCGGCCATAAAAAGGGCCACGTCTTCGACCGTACGCGCCATCGCACCTTCGACCGAGAGGTCGTAGTAAATATTCTTGGTCGGGTGAATCGGCACCCGACCCGGCGAACCGCGCAGGCCCACCACATTGCAAAATGATGCCGGGTTACGCAGGCTGCCACCCAAGTCAGAGCCATCCGCCAGGGCCACCATGCCGGTGGCGAGCGCCACGCCCGCGCCGCCGGATGAGCCGCCACAGGTTTTGCTTAAGTCATACGGGTTCGGCGTTTTGCCAAACACCGCGTTAAAGGTTTGCGAGCCTGCACCAAACTCTGGCGTGTTGGTTTTGCCCACCATCACCGCACCGGCGGCGTGCTGGCGGGCGACGATCATCATGTCTTCGTCGGGCACAAAATCTTTGTAGATCAGCGAACCATAGGTTGTGCGTACGCCCTTGGTCAGCACCAAGTCTTTGTGGGCAACCGGCAGGCCGTGGAGGATGCCCAGCGGCTCGCCTCTGGCCTGCTTCTCATCGAGCGCAGCGGCGGTAGCGCGCGCTTTCTCGTGGGTGTGCGTGACAATCGCATTGAGCTCGGGATTGACATGCTCGATTTGCTGAATATGTGCTTCAAGCACTTCACGGGCAGAAATTTCTTTGCGGCGGATCCGACGGGAAAGTTCAGTAGCAGAAAGGAAATTGAGTTCGCTCATCACGTCTCGTTAAATGATGGTTGCCCGCAATACCGGGAATAACCCGCGTTTTAGCCCACTTTGAGAGAATGGCGCAACGATGCACCGCATCAAAGTAGCTCGCAGATAACCGGCCAACCATCATGACCCCAATCGACCGCAAACAGCGGCAGCGCGACCTCTTGCTCAATTTTGCCCACTTGCTCGACCATTTGTTCATGCTCATCTTCGCGACCGCCGCCGCGCTGTCACTCACGCGCGAGTGGGGCATGGCCTACAAAGACTTGCTGCCCTACGCGATTGGCGGGGCAATGGCGTTTGGCGGCGGCTCGATTCCGGCCGGCTGGCTTGCCGACCGCTGGAGCCGCCACGGCACGATGGTGCTTTTTTTCATCGGCATCGGCCTCTCGGCGATTGCCACCAGCTTTGCCAACTCGCCGATGCAAATCGCGATCGGACTCACCGCGATTGGCCTCTTCGCTGCGATCTACCACCCAGTGGGCATTGCGATGCTGGTGGCAAAAACCAAAACACTAGGGAAAACGCTGGGGGTCAACGGCGTGTGGGGCAATCTGGGCTTAGCCTTTGCCGCCTTGATTACCGGGGCAGTGATCGATTGGTGGAACTGGCGCGCCGCGTTCTGGATTCCGGGCTTGGTATCGATCGCTGCGGGTATTTGGTTTTGGACGCTTTGGCCGGCCGACGAACCCAAGCCAACCGGCAAAAAAGTGATCCCGGCAGGGATTGATCGGCGCACCATGGTGCGGGTTTTTTGCGTCATGCTGATCGCGGTGGTCTTCAACAGCATCATCTTCAATTCCGCCACGATCTCGATGCCAAAGGTGTTTGACGAGCGGCTTGGCGCGCTCACCAACACCGCGCTCGGGATTGGCATGCTGGTCTGCTTCACCTACGTGATTGCAGCTATGGCGCAGTTGATGGTAGGCTGGATGATTGACCGTTATCCGATCCGCCCGGTATTTATTGGCATCGTCGCCATGCAGGTGCCGCTGCTTTTTCTGGCTGCGAACGCGAGCGATTGGGCACTGCTGATTTTCGCCGTCGGCATGATGTTTGCCGTGTTTGGGCAAATTCCCATCAACGACGCGATGGTGACCCGCTATACCGCTGAAGAGTGGCGCGCCCGCGCGTTTGGCGTGCGCTACGTGGTCTCATTTACGGCAGCGGCGTGCGCCTATGCGCTGATCGCAGCCACGCAAAGTGCTGGCAACAATGGCTTCACGACACTGTTCACAGCGCTGTCGGCCTGCGCCGCGCTGATTTTGTTGGCATCATTTTTCTTTCCGGCAGACAAGGCGACTGCCCACTAGCCTGCCCGCTCGTCCGTTTGTCGTTCGAGCAACAGCACCATCCAAGCCAAACCCGCCATCGCCAGATTGATCGTGACCGGATTGAACGCAGCGGACAAGAACTGCGGTGCGAACAGAGCCACATAGCCCAGCAAGCCTGCCATCAAAACCCCGGTAAGCCAAAGCGGCCAGGCACTGCGCACCAGCCAGACGCACAGGCCGATGGCAATTTCAGTAACACCTGCCACCATCGAGATTTGCCAGGCCGTCGTCGCGCTCACGCCCAACGCCAGGTTCATTGCCAGCTCATCGGCGTGCGGGCCGAGCAGCTTGGGCACCAGTCCCTGATAGATCCACAGCAAGGCGAGAACCGCTCTGCCCGCGCGAGCGGCTTGGTTGACCTTGGAAGGGCTTGGCAAGTCGGGCATTTTTTGATGGGGAGGGCGGCTGTCGTGAGTCAGAAATTAGCCGCACGCGAATGCGATTTGAGAGGGTGAATGATAGACTCTTCCCTCTCAAATCTGACCGATTGCCTGCGTTGAATTCACCCCTGCCTTCCGCCCCCAGCAGCGCCGCGCTGTACCGCCGCTTGCTGGGCTATTTGAAGCCGTATTGGAAGGTTTTTCTGCTTGCCACGCTTGGCATGGCGCTCACCGGACTGACCGAGCCACTGCTCCCGGCCCTGCTCAAGCCGATGTTTGACCGGGGCTTCGGGGCCAACGCGAGTGAGAATTTTCATATCGTCCCGCTGCTGCTGATCGGGCTTTTCACCTTGCGCGGCCTGTTGACCTTTGTGTCGTCCTACTGCATGTCGTGGGTGGGCAACCGCATGCTGCTCGACATTCGGGAAGAGATGTACGCCAAGCTGATCCGCTTGCCGACCGGCTACTACGACCACCAAACCAGCGGTGCACTGATCTCGCGAGTGACCAACGACGTGGGCAACGTGACGGCGGCGGTGACTTCGGTGCTGACTACGCTGGTGCGGGAATCGGTCACCGTGGTGGGGCTGGTTGGTTATCTGCTTTGGCTGAACTGGAGACTCACGCTCCTGGCTCTGGTCATCATTCCGCCGGTGGGCTTTATCGTTCGCAAATTGTCGCTGCGCCTGCGCGCGATGAGTCGCGAAGCCCAAACCGCGATGGGCGATTTGACCCATGTGCTTGAAGAAACGATTGGTGCGCACAAGGTTATCAAGGTGTATGGCGGTCAGGCGTATGAGTCAGAGCGCTTTTTCAAGGCGAGCAACCGCCTGCGCGGCTACAACATGAAGCAGTCGGTGGCGGCCTCGGCCTCCACGCCGGTGACCCATATCTTTTTTGCCTTTGCGATGGCGTTGGTGATCTACGTGGCATTGCTGCAATCGTCACAGCAGCAACTCACGGCAGGCGGCTTTGCTGCCTTCACCTTTGCCATGCTGCTGGTCTTGAACCCGCTCAAACACCTGGTGGACATCAACTCGCCGCTGCAACGCGGGCTGGCGGCGGCAGAGAGCGTCTTCTCCCTGATTGATGAAATTCCCGAAGACGATCAGGGCACGGTGGAGTTGACGCGTGCCACCGGCCGCGTGGTGTTCAGCGATGTCAGCTTTCGCTATCGCGAAGCGACTCGCGATGCCCTGCGGCGCATCTCCATCGAAATTGAGCCGGGGTCTTCAGTGGCTTTGGTGGGCCCTTCCGGTGGCGGCAAGACGACCTTTGCCAATCTGATCCCGCGCTTCTATCACCCGAGCTCTGGCACGATTTCGCTCGATGGCCACAACCTCGAAACCCTCAAACTGACCAGCCTGCGCCAGCAAATCGCTCTAGTCTCGCAAGACGTGGTGCTGTTCAACGACACGGTGGCGGCGAATATCGCTTACGGCTTGCAGCGCACCGCCTCGGAAGACGAAGTATGGGCGGCGGTGCGGGCGGCGCATGCCGAAGACTTCATTCGGCAGATGCCGCAGGGCTTGCAAACCATGATTGGCGAGAACGGGGTGCGCTTGTCTGGTGGGCAACGGCAACGCCTGGCAATTGCCCGGGCGATTCTCAAAAACGCGCCGATTCTGATTTTGGACGAGGCGACCTCAGCGCTCGACTCCGAATCGGAACGGCAAGTGCAGGCCGCACTCGACGGCTTGATGCAAGGCCGCACCACCATCGTGATCGCACATCGGCTCTCCACCATCGAGCGTGCCGACAAAATCGTCGCGCTCCAAGGCGGGCGAATTGCTGAGCAGGGCACGCATGCCGAGCTGCTCGCGGCCAATGGCGTGTACGCCTCGCTCTACCGCCTGCAATTCGGCGAGCAGTCGGCTGATACCCTCGCTGAGGCAGCACGCCCATGAGGGTGGCAGCCATCATCGATGCGCGCATTGGCGACACCCTGCTTGCTACGCCGGTGCTTCGCGCGCTCAAGCGAAATGGCCCACCAGGAACTTCGGTCACGGTATTCGCCCACCCGGCACGTCTGCCGTTGTTGCACGGGCTTGACACCATCGATACCCTACTGCCCTTCACAGCCGCGCAGCGCTGGGGGCAACGACTGCGGCGCAGTGCTTACGATTGGGCATTGTGCTTTGGTGACAGCGCACAGGAGCGCGACTTTGCCGCGCGCCTTGCACCGCGTCAATCAGTGCGCCCGGCCGCAACCCAGGTATTGCACGCCGTCCAAGACCGTTTGCGCCTGCTCGAACCACTGAATTTGGCCCCAGCCGGCGAGTCGCTGGACTACCTCGTCACCGCCCAGGAACGGGCCCACGCGCGGGCTTGGTTGGTACAGCACGGGGTCGGTAGCCAAACCACGCTTATCGGCATCGCGCCTTGCAGCTTTCCGACCAAAGCGTATCGTGATTGGCCGGTTGGGCAGTTTGCTGAATTGCTGCTGCGCCTGGTCAATCAGCTCGCGCTGCTCAAGCGCGAGGTACGCTTTGTCGCTTTTGGGGATGCGGCATCAGCCTTGGTGGCGCAGCACCTGGGTCGAGCCCACGTGATTTCTGCCGCCGGTGCGTTCCCGATTCGCGGCAGCGCAGCACTGCTCGGCGAAATGCGGCTTTACGTCGGGGTTGATACCGGCCTGACCCACCTGGCGGGTGCGCTGGGCGTGCCAATGGTGGCGCTCTACCACTGCCGCCATCGCGGCGCACACCTGGCACCGCTCGAACACGCGCACTTGCGTGTGATTGAGCACCCCGCGTGCGATGCCGAATGCAGCGCCACGCAAAGCATGGCCGCGATTAGCGTGGAAGAGGTGTACCAAGCGGCCTGCGAGCTGCTGGAGATCGCGCCGTGAACGAACCGACCAAAGGAACCAGAAGCGCACCAACCAGCGGACCCACCAGCGGATCCACCAGCGCAACCCCGCTGCGAATCGTCCATACCGAAAGTAGCTGTGGCTGGGGCGGGCAGGAAATTCGGGTGCTCACCGAAGCGCAAGGCATGATGGCGCGCGGGCATCAAGTGACCCTAGTCGCGCCACCAGAAGCGCGAATTGCGGCAGTGGCGGGCGACTACGGCCTGCCAATCGTCACGCTGCCGATCGCACGGAAAAACCTCAAAGGCTGGAGCGCGATGCGCAGCTGGCTGAAAACCGCACAGGTCGATGTCGTCAATACCCACAGCTCGACTGACAGCTGGCTCACCGCGCTGGCCTGCGCGACGCTACGCGCGGCGCCCTGCGTGGTACGCACGCGCCACGTGTCGTCGCCGGTTGGCACCAATCGCGCCACTCGCTGGCTCTATACGCAAGCCTGCCGCCATTTGGTGGTTACCGGCGAAGCCCTGCGCACGCAATTGCAGCGCGACAACGGCTTTGCCGCAGCCCACATGACCTCGGTACCGACCGGCATCGACCTCACCCGCTTTCTCCCCGGAATGCCTGAAGAGGCGCGCCAGTCATTGCTCTTGAAGCAACGCCCCGCGCTCATCATCGTCGCAACCTTGCGCAATTGGAAGGGGCATCAGTATTTGCTCGATGCCTTCGCCGCTTTGCCAGCGAGGCTCAAAAACTGGCAGTTGCTGATTGTCGGCGACGGCCCGCAAGAAGCCAATCTCAAGCGGCGGGTCGCAGAACTAGCCCTGCAAGACGACGTGCATTTTGCGGGCTATCAGCGTGATGTCGTGCCTTGGCTGCAAGCCGCTGATGCATTCGTATTGCCCTCGTATGGCGACGAAGGCGTGCCGCAGGGCATCATGCAGGCGATGGCCTGCGGCTTAGCCGTGATTGCAACGCCGATTGGCGCGATTGCCGAAGCAGTCGAAAGCGGCGTGACCGGCGTGCTGGTGGCACCGAAAGACGCAGTCGCCCTGGGCCTAGCGCTCCAACAGCTTTTGGGCGACGCCGCACTGCGCGCACGCATGGGCAAAGCAGGCCAGGCGCGGGCGCGCGAGCAATTTGGGATCGAGCAAATGGTGCAGCGGATGGAGGAGATTTTTTTCGCGGCCACCGCCATCGTTCCACGCCACTTCTGACATGTGCGGCATTGGCGCGTTCTTCCAACCTGAGGGCGTTGCGGTGGCCACGCAGGTCACTCGCGCGCAAATGCGGCGGGCGATGGGCGAACTCGAACGGCGCGGCCCGGATGCGCAGGCGGTGGTCGGTTGGAACCAGGGCGGCAACCGGCAGGTGGCTGAGACTGTGCCGCAGCATGCGTTGCTGCACACGCGCCTGGCCATCATCGACCCGCGCCCAGAGGCAGACCAGCCTTTTTCAGCCGCCGACGGCATGGTCTGGATCGCCTACAACGGAGAAATCTACGGCTGGCAAGAGGATGCGGCGAATCTGCGGGCCAAAGGCCATACGTTTCGCACGCGCAGCGATACCGAGTACCTGCTCAACGCCTATCTGGCCTATGGAGAAGCTTGTCTGGCGAGGCTCTCCGGCATGTTTTCATTCGTGATTGTGGACTGGCGCACGCGCACCGTGTTCGCCGCGCGCGACCGTATGGGTGAAAAGCCGCTGGTCTACGCGCATGCCGCCGACGGTTCGTTGCGGTTGGGCACCACAGTGCGTACCGTGGCGCATCTGCTGCCTGCATCGCAACGGGAAACCGACCCAGTTGGGATAGATGCCTTTCTGGCGCATCGCACCATACCGGCACCGCGCACGATTCTTCGCGGCGTGATGCGCTTGCCAGCGGCGCACTGCCTGCGCTACTCGCTCGATACCGGGGCACTTTCAGTAGCGCGCTACTGGGAGCCGCGCCCGCCCGAAGCTCCCGACGCAGCAGACAGCCACAGCGCGCAAGAACGTTTTGCCCTGGCCCTTGAGAATTCCGTCCGGGGGCGGATGGTGGCCGACCGCCCGCTCTCGCTGTTTCTCTCAGGCGGCGTGGATTCAGCGGTGATCGCAGAGCTGGCCACGCGCAGCGGCCAAGCGCTCACGGCCTGCACGGCGGCTTTTCCCGGTTCGCCATTCGATGAATCAGCTACTGCTGCCAAAGTGGCGGCCAGCTTAGGTTTAAGCCATCGCATCGTGCCCATCGAATTCAACCTCGCCGCCGATTTTTCACGCATTGTGGCCGATCTCGACGACCCATTTTCTGACCCTGGCGCACTGCCCTTGTGGTATCTCGCACGCAGTGTGACCACGGCCGCCAAGGTCGTGCTGACCGGCGATGGTGGCGATGAGTTGTTTGGCGGTTACAAGCGCTATCGCGCCCACCTGCGCACCGCCTGGCGCGCCAAGCTGGTTGCACCTTGGTTGCCCGCACCCAAGGGTTTCGGCGATCACGCCTGGGCGCGCTTGACCGAAGAGCTGCGCTTGTCGTGGGACGATGCTTATGCGCTGCGCTTTTCCGGCTTTGCCCCGCGCGAGCGACGGGCGCTGCTCAGCGACTCAGCCCGACTGCCCACCCATTTTTGGATGCCGTCTGACCGGGCCGAACCTACGCCTTCGCTTGCAGCCTTGCTCGCGCGTGACCGCTGCAATTACCTGCCCGAATACGCGCTGCGCAAAGGCGATTTAGCCACCATGGCGCACGGCCTTGAAGGGCGCGCGCCGCTGTTGGACCATCACGTGGTTGAGGCGGCAATGGCCTTGCCAAGAGACGCTGCACATCCCAAACGCCCTCTCGCTGTGCTCTCTAAAACAGTCAGCGCGTTAGGGTTGGAGAGTCAGCCCAAACGCGGCTTCAATCCACCGCTGGTGGCATGGCTGACCCGTGATTTAGCGCCTCAGCTTGCTCAACTCTGCGCCACCCTGCCAGAGCGCAGCAACGGTGTCATTAACGTAGCGGGTGTGAAACAATTCTCGGCATTATTCACCGCAGCACCCGCCCGCCTTGCCGAAAACATGCTGCAACTGCTGATGCTGGACGAATCGCTCCGGCAACTGGCCGACTTGGATGCGACTGAATGAAGATCGCTTTCATCGACGTGACTACCACCGTCAGTTTCGGCGGCGTGCAAACCGCTGTGTGGTCACTGGCGATTGCTCTGACTGATCTGGGGCACGAGGTCGCGGTATTCGGCGGCCAAGGTAGCATTCGACCTGACTTGCGCGGGCGGGCGGTCACGATTCAAACTTTTTCGTTCACGCCGCGCGAACGCATTCTCGATTTAGGCTCGCGCTTTCAGCGCACTGGCGAGCGCAAGAGTTTCGCCAAGCACGCCAAAGCAGCCGTGGCGGCGGGCGGATTCGACTGGGTGGTGCTGACCAAGCCCTTCGATTTCTTTTGGATCAGCCTACTCGCCAAGAGCGCGCCGCAGACCCGCTGCGTGTTCATGAGCGGCGGCACCGACTTTATTGCTGGCGACCGCAAACTTGCCGCACAGTTACACGCCTGTGTTGCGGTGAGCCACTTCAATGCCTGGCAAGTGCAGAGTCGTTACAAGCGTTTTGCGCAGGTAATGTACAACGGCGTGGACACGAGTCTGTTTCAACCGCCCGCACCGGGCGATGCTTCAAGAGCTACCTCCAGAGCTGCTCTTGGAGCCTCTTCGCTTGATGTTTTGGTGATGTTTGCGGGTCGCTTGGTCGGTTGGAAGGGCATTGAATTCGCGATTCGCGCGCTGCACCAACCGGCCTTGGCGGCATTGCCGCAAGTCAAGCTGGCTTTGGTAGGCGACGGTGCTGAAGCAGTTGCTTTTCGTGAATTGGGCCAGCGTCTAGGGGTCGAAGAGCGTGTACTGTTTCTTGGCCGTAAGCCCCATACTGAGATTGCACAGCTCTATCAAGCCGCCGACATCGGCCTCTTCCCGAGCATTGGCGATGAATCATTCGGCATCACCATCGCCGAGGCGATGGCGGCCGGATTACCGGTCGTAGCCTCGCACGTCGGCGGCATCCCTGAAGTGGTCGGTAATGAAGGCACAGCGGGCATGCTCGTGCCGCCCGGGGATGCAACAGCGATTGCCACTGCAATCGCGGCGCTGGCGGGTGATGCTGCGCGCCGCTTGGCGCTCGGCCAGGCAGCGCGTGAACGCATCGAGCGACTGTTCACCTGGCGACAAGCCGCCCAGCGCCTGCTGGACGCATTGCCCGCGTGATGCCTCACGCCGCGCGCATTCTTTACGTTGACCCGCACCCCGTGCCGGGCATCGAACCCGAGGCGCTACAGATTGCGCAAACTGCCGACGCACTGGCCGCGCGCGGCGCAGAAATCACGGTGCTGACCTCTGCCCCCCTGAAGAACCGCGCCAGTCTTGCCTTTTCAGCCATCATTGGCCGAAAAGCCGCACCTGGATTGGTTCTTCATCAATTGCCTTGCGACGGCCTGCGCCGCTTGGCGCCGCGCTCAAACCTGCTTTTCATGCGCGCTGCGGCGCGCTGGCTCGCAACCCAGCCGCGCTTTGATGCCTTCTTCGCGCGCAATTTGAAAACTGCCGAGGCGCTGCTCGGTTTGAACGCCGCACCGCTCTTTTTCGAGACGCATGAGTTGTTCGCCCAATCCTTGCGCGAGACCGGTGAGGGCACCCCACGCAAACTACAAGCGCTGACAGCACGCGAGCAAATGGTCTATGCGAAGGCGCGCCATGTGTTCGCGCTCACCGCAGCTTTGCGTGATGATGTACGCGTCGCTTACCCCGACAGCGCAGCAATCAGCATTGCGCCTGACGGTGTGAATTTGGCGCTTGCCGCGCACATGGCAACGCTTGATCCGGCAAGCCTGCAACCACCGCTACCGGTCAAACGTAATCGCCCAGTCGCGCTCTATCTGGGCAGCTTGCACCGCTGGAAAGGCGTTGAGACCTTGCTCACTGCGATGCAGCACTGCCCTCAGCTTGACCTGTGGATTGCCGGTGGCGAGGCTGCGCGCATCGCGCAGTTGCAAGGCGATTTTCCGCAGACGGTAGCGCAGGTCCACTTCGTCGGGGCCGTGCCGCCTGCGCAGCGCTTCGCATGGATCGCACAGGCCGATATTTGCTTGCTGCCGCTCACTTCCCAAGCGATTGCCACACGCTACACCTCGCCACTCAAATTGTTCGAATACATGGCTTTGGGCAAGCCGATTATCAGCGCGAATGTGGCTTCGATCCGCGAAGTACTCAATGATGGCCAAGACGCCCGCCTAGTGCCGCCCGACGATGCACTCGCGTTGGCCGCAGCCTTGCGCGAGCTGGCGGCTGACCCCGCGCTACGCACACGGTTTGGCTTGGCCGCTCGGCAGCGTGCTGCAGCATTTACGTGGGCGGCGCGCGCACAAACGATCCTGGCCGTGATCGCCCGATCACCAGCCACAGCATGACCACGCCGATCCGCTCCGTGCTGATGAATGGCGGCCAGGGAGACGTGGTCATGGCCACCGTCGGCCTGATCGCGCTGCAAGCCGCCGCACCGCACGCGTTTGCGCGGCCTCTCCACGTGTACACCCGCACGCTGGTGCAACCTTTGATTGCAGCGCTGCTGCCGGATGCCACCGTGGCAAGCTTGGATGAAGCGAAAAATGCCACCTCGCCGCGCTATTACACCTCCGCCAAAACCTCGTGGTCAACCACGGCGCGCAACTGGGTTGGTGCGGATTGGTACGTAAATTTTGCCGAGCGGCGTCGCTGGGCATCTACCGGGCACACCGGCCCTTCTGCAAGCCTGCGCCTGCAACAAAATCTGACCGATCACCGCTTGCTGGGCAGCACCAACCCGAGTGGCGCACCCAGCTACTACGGCAGCAAAATGTGGGAACCGCTGACGCGGGCGCACGGCGTGAGCATGATCGAATTCACCCAGCAATTGGGGCTCACTTGGGCGCTGGTCCGCGCGCGCATGCAAACCTTCGCACGTGGCCACGCCGCCGATCGTTTTGCCAATCACGTGCTGGTGCTGCCGGTGGGCCAATCGTTTCAAACGGCTCCACCAGAATTCGTCGCGCGCTTGCAGGCGGCCCTGCCCGGCACGCCACTGATTTGCGCGTTTGCCCCTGGTGAGGCTGCGCGCGCCAGCTACGAGGCGCGTGGCCTGCCTTGTACCGCCACCGAATCGGTCACAGAGTTGGTAGCAGCGATTGCTGCGGCGCCGGTGGTGCTCACGGTTGACAGTTTCGGCTCCCATATCGCGCAGTTCGGCGCACGCAACCACGTGGCGCTGATGTCGCATGATTTGCCCGCACACACGATGCACCCGTTCGCACCGGGGCGCATCGTGTTTACGCCACTGCCGTGTTCGCCCTGCGTGTATTTGGGGCGCGAAGCGGCGGGCCACTGTGCGATGGGCCATCGCGCCTGCCTGGCATTTTCTTCCGATGACTATCTCGCCTTCGCACTCGCAGCCGTGCGCCGCGCGCTGGCCTGATGGAATTCGACTTATGAAGCGCGTGGTGATGATTGCCGGGCCGGTGCAAACCATTCCGCCGCAAAAAGGCGCAGCGGTCGAATGGTGGATGCTGCAAGTGTGCCGCGAGTTTGCGCAGGGCAAGCAAATCGCGCCGCACATCATCGCGATTGCCGCGCCAGACCAAGCCTTGCACGAAGAAATTGACGGGGTGCAAGTCCATCGCATCCGTTTTGGGCGGGCCTACCGGCGAGTGTTTCAGAAGATCACGCGCTTGGACCCACTTTCTTACTCCCACCGCGCCGCGCAACTGATTCGGCGGATTGACGCGGAGATCATTCATGTGCACAACGCGCCCGAACTGGCCGCCGATTTGCGGCGCAAGTTTGCGCAAAAGCGGGTCATTTTTCATGCGCATAACGAGTTTGCAGTGGATCGTGTGCCGCGTGAGTCATCACTCTTTGCAGTCAGCCGGTCGCTGGCTAGTTTCTACGAAGGTCTGGGCCTGCCGGTAGCAGCGGTGATCCCCAACGGGGTGGACTTGGCAGCCAGTCAAGCGGCGCTGCCAGCGGCATTGCCGATCCCCGATCAAGAGTTGCGAAAAATCGTTCTCTACGCCGGGCGTGTATCGCCTGAAAAGGGCTTGCTGCATTTGGCGCAGGCCTTGCGGCATTTAGCGCAAACCCACCCCGATGTGCTGCTCGTGATGGTGGGCGAACAACGCTTAGGCAGCGCTGCCAATGACACCCGCGCAGCCTACACCGCGCGCGTCCACCAGGCACTGGCCGCCTGCCCGGCACATCATGTTTGGCTGGGCAGCGTGCCACCTACCGCAATGCCCGCGATCTACAAGGCCGCCACACTCGTGGTCGTGCCATCGGTTTTTGCCGAGCCGTTCGGCATGGTGGCGTTAGAAGCCATGGCAGCGGGGGCCTGCGTATTGGTGGCCCCGCGCGGCGGATTGATTGAATTTGTGCGTGACGGAGAAACCGGCGCCCACATCGCTGCTGCGCACGCCGACGATATCGACGGCGAGCAGCTCGCTGGGCAAATTGCTGCTCTACTCCACGACTCGGATCGCCGCGCGACGCTGGCCCGTTGCGGTCAGGCCGCGGCGATTCCCTTCGCTTGGCCAGAAACCGCCGCCAACGTCCGGCGGGCGTATCAGCAATTGCCTTGAAGCCCTGCGTTTAAACTCCTCCTGATGAAGCGCCATTTAACCCCACTGGCCGGTGTTTTTCTGCTTGAGCCTACCGTGTTTTCGGATGCACGCGGCAGCTTTATGGAAAGCTGGAACGCCCGTACTTTCGCGGAGCTGACCGGCACTTCCACCGCGTTTGTACAAGACAACGAGAGCGTTTCCGCACAGGGTGCGGTGCGCGGCCTGCACTACCAATTGCCGCCGCATGCCCAAGGCAAGCTGGTGCGCGTGTTGCGTGGCGCGATCCTCGATGTAGTGGTCGATCTGCGGCGCGACTCGCCAACCTTTGGGCAGCATCACAGCATCCGTTTGGATGACAAGAGCCTGTTGCAGTTGTGGATTCCTCCGGGGTTCGCGCATGGCTTCATGGCGTTGCAAGCAGGCACGCAGGTGTTCTACAAAACCACTCACTATTATCACCACCAGAGCGAGCGCGCGATTCGCTGGGACTGCCCAGAGCTGAAGATCGCCTGGCCAGCTTTGAACGTGCAGCCGCAATTGACGGACAAGGATGCCGCCGCTCCCGGATTCGCCACCGCCGAGATTCCGCTAACGTGGAATTGAGTCAACCCCACGCTTGCTGGCAAATCAACCTCCAGCAAGGGTTTGGCGGGGGAGAGATTTACACCGCCTTCCTCGCGCGCGCGATGACCGCACGCGGAATCGCGGTACAGCTGATCGTCTCCGAGCGCTCCAGTTTTTGGCGCAGCGTCAATTGCGGTGACGCGCAGATTATTCCCGTAGCCGACGAGCGCGCGGCGTTGGCAGCGCTACCCGAGGCACGCAGTTGGGTGCTCACCCACGGCGGCTTGGGGGCTGAGGCAGGCGCAACTCTGCGCGCGCGACATTTCTTGTCGGCGATGGTGCACATGCCCCTGTACGGGCGCTCGCCCGACACCTACCGCGACTACGCGCTCGTGGTCCCGGTATCGCAGTATGTGCGGCGCAGTTTGGTCGATGCCGGCTACGCAGGGGCGGTCTACGCCGAACCTCTGCTGGGCGTGGCCGAAGTGCGGGGCGCACCAACTGAGCGCTTGGTCCAAAGTTCGCGCTACGATTGGGACCGCCGCAAATTGCGCGACCGCTCGATGGCGCTGGTCGAACCATTGGTGCAAGGGCTGCGACCCCATCGTGTCTATACCAAACGCCCAGGTATCACGCTGGGCATTATTTCCCGCTTGACTCCAATCAAGCAATGGCCTGCACTGCTGAGCCGCTTGACCCCGCACTTACTGGCGTTCCCCCAAATCCAGTTGGAGATTATCGGCAACGGCGGTTACCGCTCGGTCGCTGATCTGACGGCAGCGGTCAAGCCTCTCGGTAACCGTGTGCGCTGGTGGGGTTTTCAGCGCAATGTAGCTGCCGCGTTTTCTGGAGTGGATTATGTGCTGAGCGGTCTGCCGGAGAAGGAGGCGCTGGGTTTGAATTTGATTGAGGCGCAAGCGGCCGGAGTGCCGGTTTTGGCAGTGGCAGCAGCCCCGTTTGACGAAACCGTACTCGACGGACAAACCGGCTATTTGTACACCGACCCGCGCACCGATGGCGGCCAAGGCTTTGCGGCGACGCTGCTGCAGGTGGTACATCAACCCGCACCAGCGCCCTTACTGGCATCGCAGCATCTACAGCAATTCAGCTTCGAAGCCTTCGCAGATCGAGTAGCACGACTCGCGCAATGCTGTCAGGGGCGCTGATCGACATGCTCGAACCTCCCGGCACGATCAAGCGCATTCTCGTCATACAGCGCAACAACATCGGCGACATGGTGCTGACCGCGCCCCTGTTGCACGGCTTGCGCCAGGCATTTCCCACCGCGCATATCGCGGTGCTGGCAAACTCCTACAACGCGGCCGTACTCGATGCTTGCAGCGCCGTCGATCAAGTTCACGTGTACACCAAGCTCAAGCACCGTGCATCTGGCGAGTCTTGGCTGGGCAATGTGTTTGCGAGAATCGGCCTGCGGCGGCGCTTGCGGGCTTTGAACTTTGATGCCATCTTGCTTAATTCTGGCCCGGCAGACCAAAACGCCATCGCTTTTGCGCGGGCGATTGCGAGTGCTGCTACCCGTGTAATCCGCTTCGTTGACCCTGCGACTGCAGCTAAGCCACACGGTGCTGAGATCCTGCTCCCCTACCCTGCTGACGATGGCTCGCATCAGGTGCAAAAAAGCGCTCTGCTCGGCATGGCCTTAGGGCTCGCACGCGAGGCCGTGACTGGCCCGTGCAAAGTGACGGCTGATCTTGCAGCCTTGGCATCCATCCGTGCAGCGCTGGCCCAGTCAGCCAGTACCGCGCCAGTGCTTGGAATTCACCTCTCCGCGCGCCGCCCTGACCAACGTTGGCCTGCCGCGCAGATCATCGCCTTTGCCCGCTCGGCCCACACTCAACTAGGCTGCCGAATACTGTTACTCTGGTCGCCCGGAAGTGCCAACGATCGCCTGCACCCCGGCGACGACGAAAAAGCGCTGGAGATATCGCAGGCGCTCGCAGCAGCGCAGCTGCCAGTGCTCGCCTGGCCGACGGCCTCGCTGCCGCCCCTGATCGCAGCGCTCGCCGCCTGCGATGTGGTGGTGGCACCAGATGGTGGCGCGATGCACTTGGCCGCCGGGGTAGGCACGCCGGTGGTAGCGCTGTTTGGCAGCGCCGAGCCCAAGCATTGGCATCCGTGGGGCGTGGCGCACCGCGTGCTGCGCCCCTCTAGTCGCACGGTGGCAGACCTCGACCCGGCCACCGTGCTGGAGGCTACACTCGCGCTACTCAATCACCCGCATCCCCACGATTCACCCCGCTGATGCCCTGGATCCTCTTCCGAGACCTTGAATTCGCTGCGCTCGAAGAAGCCTTCGCCAGCTTAGGCGTTGAGGTGCGCCACGACCTGCAAGGCGCAGCGCTCACTGCTGCGTTGCAGGCCGAAGCGCCGCTCTTGTGTATGGCCTCAATGTACAAGCTGGCGCGGCAACCTCTCGCGGCGCGCGGCCTGCGCCGCCGCTTGAATCAGCATCAAGTGCCGCTGATCTGCTGGAACCGCGACGGCCCCTCACACATGGGGGCCAAAGCCTGGCGACTGGCGCTGCTGCGCACGGGTTGGCTCATGGATATTGCCGCCACCCACACCCTGCAAGACAGCGGCTTTGCGCGCGACGTGATCTTTCTGCCCAACGCCGCTTGGCACACCCGCTATCACCTGGGCGGTCGAGCGCTAACCGAGCTGCGCAATTCAGCGGGCTATCGCGTCGATGTGTCGTTTTTCGGCCCGCTCGATGGGCAGCGCTTTCCTGAAATGCAGCGGCGCAGCGAATTTTTCGCCGCGCTCCAGCCCCGCCTCCAAGCGCTGGGCGTGACCACGCAATTCACCGGCGCAACACTCGATCTACCGGCGCAAATCGAGTTGATTCAAAGCTCGCGCATTAATCTCAATTTTCATGCCGGAGCCGATGCCCGCTGGCAGGGCGGCTGGCGCGGTCAGCCACCTAGCTGGGGCTTGCCCGAGCGTTGCTACGGCATTCCCGCCGCGGGTGGCTTTTTGCTCTCCGACCGGCGTGGTCATGCGGCCGACGATTTCGTTCCAGGGCGCGAGTGGGCTGATTTTGACGGCCTTGACGACTGCTTGGCGAAGATTCAGTACTTCCTCGCCCACTTTGATCAATCACGCACTATCGCGGAAGCCGCGCATGCGCGTGTGCTAGCACAGCACACCTATGTGCATCGCGCGCAACGCCTGATTGAGGTGGCCGCGGATTGGCGTGAGCGCCGCAAATTTCTGTAGTTCAACCTGAGGAGCCTTCATGTCGCAACCCCGCTTCCCCGCACCCATGCTGGACCAACTGCCCGACGACATCCGCAGCAAAATTCTCGAAGTACAAGAGAAAGCGGGCTTCGTGCCCAATGTCTTTCTCGCTTTCGCGCGTCGCCCGGCTGAGTGGCGGGCTTTTTTCGCCTATCACGACGCGCTCATGCTCAAAGAAGGCGGTAACTTGACCAAAGCCGACCGCGAGATGATCGTCACGACCACCAGCAGTGCCAACCACTGCTTGTATTGCGTGGTGGCGCACGGCGCGATTTTGCGCATCTATGAGAAGAAACCGCTGGTGGCAGATCAGGTCGCGATCAACTATCGCAAGGCCGACATTACACCGCGCCAGCAGGCGATGCTGGCCTTCGCGCTCAAAGTGTGCAACGCCTCACACGAGTTGGATGACAGCGATTTCTCTGTGCTGCAAGCCCATGGCTTGGATGACGAAGACGCTTGGGACATCGCAGCGATCACGGCGTTTTTCGGGCTTTCGAACCGCATGGCAAACTTCTCAGGCATGCTGCCGAACTCTGAGTTTTATCTCATGGGCCGTGTCGAACGTACGCCGAAGAACAAGTCTGGGTAAGCTTCTTCAGGGTTTGACTTGCAGCAAGCGGGCAATCTCATTTGCCGCCACTAGCTGCCCGGCGCAAGTCCAATGGGTGTCGGCGCGCCAAAAAACATGGGCGCGCTTGCCAAGCGGTGCTTGCAGTGCGGCACGTTGCGCGGCCACCATCGCATCGGTCAAATCAAGCACCGGAATGCTCTGCGGGGCGGCGATGCGGCGCAGATACTCGACCTGCTGATTTGGCACGGGCAGAGGTGTCGCACCGTTGATGAAGGGATGAAACACGCGGTACTTTTCGGGCACGAACACGATGTGGCTTACGCGGCCTTTGAGTGCCGCAAAAATCTGGCCGTATTTGAGCTGGGCATCGTCATGCGCACCGGTGATGCGCGGCAAATCGGCATAGTCAGGTTGAAATGCAAAGCGCTCGCCCGCCACGTCATGCAGCAGCGGCACGCGCAGCTCACTGCGCTTAAAGCGCCGCTCGTAAAGCCAGCGCGTAAAGCGCCAGAGCGACAAATTCTGAAACCATTGCCTGAATGGCCGGGTGCTGCTGGTAGGGTATGGCTCCAGGTCGGATGGAAAAAAGTCATTGCCTTCAAACACCATCAGCACATAGCGCGCGGCGCGGCGCTGGTCACCCAGCACTCGGTCAAAAGCCTGCATGTGATACAGATAGTCGCGCTGCCCGTCACCTGAGTGCGAGAGGTTGTACATCGCCAAGCCATGATCGCGCGCCAGCACCTCGTTGAC
>JANLTH010000018.1:0-15068 GCA_031362865.1 Burkholderiales bacterium
ACCTCATAGGGCTGCTTTTTGCGCAAATCCCATTCGATGCCGGATCCGCGCAGCATCGGCCCGGTCATGCCCATTAGCAAGGCGCGCTCGGGCGTAACAATCCCGACATCGACCAGGCGCTGCTTCCAAATGCGATTGTCGGTCAAGAGCGTCTCGTACTCGTCGACACACTTGGGAAAGCGTACCGTGAAGTCTTCGATGAAATCAAGCATCGAGCCTTGGCGGTTGGCGTTCAATTCCTTGATCGCCTTTTCATTACGGATTTGATTGACGCGGTACTGCGGCATGACTTCAGGCAGATCGCGATACACCCCACCCGGCCGGTAGTAGGCCGCATGCATGCGCGCGCCTGACACCGCCTCGTAGCAATCCATCAAATCTTCGCGCTCGCGAAAGGCGTAAAGAAACACCGTCATCGCGCCCACGTCGAGCGCGTGCGCGCCCAGCCACATGAGGTGATTGAGCACGCGCGTGATCTCGTCAAACATGACGCGGATGTACTGCGCGCGTAGCGGCACTTCAACCCCGGTGAGCTTTTCAATCGCCATCACATAGGCGTGCTCATTGACCATCATCGACACATAGTCGAGACGATCCATGTAGGGTACGGATTGCAGATAGGTGCGGGTCTCGGCCAGCTTTTCAGTCGCACGATGCAGCAGGCCAATGTGCGGATCGGCACGTTGCACGACTTCACCGTCAAGCTCCAGCACCAAGCGCAGCACGCCGTGCGCTGCCGGATGCTGCGGCCCAAAGTTGAGGGTGTAGTTTTTGATTTCAGCCACGTTGCCTACTTCCTAAACCCCGTAGCCGGGTTCGCGGATCACGCGCGGAATCACTTCCCGCGGCTCAATCGAGACTGGCTGGTAAATCACACGCTTTTGCTCGGGGTCGTAGCGCATTTCTACATAGCCGGAAATGGGGAAGTCTTTACGGAACGGATGACCGACAAACCCGTAGTCGGTGAGGATACGGCGCAAATCGGTGTGACCTTCAAACACCATGCCAAAAAGGTCAAAGGCTTCGCGCTCGTACCAACCAGCCGCATTCCAAACCTCGGTCACTGAGGGCAGCACCGGAAACTCGTCGTCGGAGGCGAAGGCGCGCACCCGCACGCGCCAGTTGTGCTCAATCGAGAGTAGATGCAGCACCACCGCATAGCGCGCGCCGCTCCAAGCCCCTTCGCCATAGCCGGAATAATCCACCCCGGCCAAGTCAATGCACTGCTCGAAACACAGCGACGCATGGTCGCGCAAGAGTGTTGCAGTGCCCAGATAATCAGCCGCTTTGACGACTACCGTAATCTCGCCCAAGGCTTGGTCGAGCGAGTGAATCCGGTCGCCCAAGGCCAGCTTAAGATTCGCAGCAAGAGTGTCGAGGCGCGTTGCCATGGATTCGTTTTTTACCGTGCTACCGGGCAATCGTATTGGTGCGCTTGATCTTGTTTTGCAACTGCATGATGCCGTAGAGCAGCGCCTCAGCCGTCGGCGGGCAGCCGGGCACGTACACGTCTACCGGCACGATGCGGTCACACCCGCGCACTACCGAATAGGAGTAGTGGTAGTAGCCACCGCCATTAGCGCAGGAACCCATCGAAATCACCCAACGCGGCTCACTCATCTGGTCGTAGACCTTGCGCAGCGCAGGGGCCATTTTGTTGCACAGCGTACCGGCCACAATCATCACGTCTGACTGCCGGGGGCTGGGGCGAAACACGACACCGAAGCGGTCCAAGTCGTAGCGCGAAGCGCCCGCATGCATCATCTCGACCGCACAGCAGGCCAGGCCAAAAGTCATTGGCCAGAGCGAACCGGTGCGGGTCCAGTTAATGAGCTTGTCCGCCGTGGTGGTGACAAAGCCTTCAGAGAGTACGCCTTCAATCGACATGGCCAGTCCTGGATCCGATCATTCCCAATCGAGCGCGCCCTTCTTCCACAAGTAGAAGAAGCCCAGCACCAGCTCAAGGATGAATAGGAAGACGATGAAAAACACCTCCGGGCCCAACTCGCGCGCGGTGGCAGCCCACGGAAACAGCAAGGCAGTTTCCAGATCAAACAAAATGAACAGAATCGCTACCAAGTAGTAGCGCACATCAAACTTCATGCGGGCATCTTCGAAAGCCTCGAAGCCGCACTCGTAAGGGGAATTTTTTTCCGGATCCGGATTGCGCGGACCGAGCACCGAGCCCAACACCATCGGGGCCACCCCTACGCCGATGCCAACGACGATAAACAAGAGGATGGGAAGGTATTGATCCAAGTTCAAAGCGCAGCCATGAAGGGCGGGGGGGAAATGAAAAGCAGAATTTGAAAACGACAACCGCGTGAAACCTGCGTTGCCTGAGGCTTATCTGCCGATTTAACCGCGACGCCTGAGGTGAGCGCCGCTTTGCTGCTACAAATTTGGTACCGTCGATGAGACTCGAACTCACACGCCTTTCGGCACTGCCCCCTCAAGACAGCGTGTCTACCAATTCCACCACGACGGCACAACCAAACCTATGGATTATAACGATCTGCCCTATGAAGGACGCGCAGATCGCGGAAAAATAGTCCCGATTACTTTTTCTCGCCAGCTGCGGGAGCGGGCGCGGTTGGCGCTGCGGGTGCCGCCGGGGCTGCGCCTGCAGGCACTGCTACTGGTGCTGCGGCCGGTACAGCAGCTGGAGCGGGAGCGGTCCCGCCAGGCACGGGCACGGCCGCGCTACCAGTCGCCGGTGCGGGAGCAGTGGTAGCAGCGCCCGGTACAACCTGTCCAGGAACGCCCATCGGTGCGCCGGTGGTGGCAGGTGCGGACTTAGGCGGGGCCTTGTCCATCACGCCCTCGCCCAAAGCGGGTTTGCCAGCGTGCGTGGCGATGTAAGCCAGGCCGAGCGTCATCACCATGAAGAGTGCCGCCAAAATACCGGTAGTTCGGCTCAAAAAGTTCGCGCTGCCGGTAGCACCGAAGAGGCTGCCCGCCGAGCCAGAGCCGAAGGCCGCGCCCATGTCTGCGCCTTTGCCATGCTGCAAGAGCACCAGGGCAATAATCCCCAGAGCGCATAGCACCTGCACAATCACCAAAATTTTGTAAGCCATTTCCATTTCGTTTTCCTAACTTTCCGTAAATACTTGGTTCTTACTTTTTGAAATTTGCTCGAACTTGCTCAACCTAGCCGGCTGCGCGGCAAATCGCCACAAATTCATCAGCCAGCAAGGCCGCGCCGCCAATCAAGCCACCATCAATATCGGGGCAGGCAAACAGGCTCGTTGCATTCGCGCCTTTAACACTGCCGCCATACAAAATTTGCATTTCTTCGCCGATCCGCGCATCTTGCGCTTTCAGGCGCGCGCGGATGAAGGCATGCACCGCCTGCGCTTGCTCGGGTGATGCTGTTTTGCCCGTGCCGATTGCCCAAACAGGCTCGTAAGCCACCACCGCCCCTTCAAAACTGCCGATACCGGAAGCTTGCAACACCGCGTCAAGCTGTTCCGCCACCACCGCCTCGGTGTGCCCAGCTTCGCGCTCAGTAAGCGACTCGCCCACACACAGAATTGGGGTCAACCCTGCGCCTAAAGCCGCGACGAATTTTTTTGCCACCAGCGCGCTCGATTCGCCGTACAGCGCCCGCCGCTCTGAATGGCCAACGATCACATAGCCGCAACCCACCTCTTTGAGCATGGCGGCTGCGACTTCGCCGGTGAACGCGCCCTTTTCATGCTCGCTCAGATTTTGCGCGCCGAGAGCAATTGCATCGCCGAGAAGGCGCTTGGTTGCAGCCAGATACGGAAATGGCGGGCACACCGCGATTTCGCAATGCAAACCCGCTATCCCGACAGCAACCGCGCGCAGCAGCGCCTCGTTGGCATCAAGCGAGCCATGCATTTTCCAGTTTCCAGCAACCAACTTGCGACGTGACATGAGCGGCTTGAAGGAAATAGAGGGGAAAAGGGCCAGAAGGCGTTCAACGCATCAGGGAAGCGGCGAACAAAACCCACTATTATACGGTGGACTTCCTTCGATTTGCACCCATCTCAAACCACCAACCATGACCACCCACACACTCGATGCCTTGGTTTTTGATGCCTACGGCACGCTGTACGACGTGCAGTCTGTCAGCACCCTAGCCGATTCGCTCTACCCCGGCCACGGCAGCGCCATCGCGCAATTGTGGCGCAGCAAGCAATTGGAATACACGTGGCTAAAGTCCCTCATGGGCAACTACGACAATTTCAACGTGGTCACCGAAGCCGGGCTGCGCTACGCCCTGGCCGCTCTCAAACTCGATGTGAGTGAAGTATCTGTGCAACAACTGCTCGTGCAGTACGTCAAGCTCACGCCATTTCCCGAAGTCGAAACTGCATTGCGCGCCCTGAAACCGCGCCGCCTGGCCATCCTCTCCAACGGTGCACCAGACACGCTGGGCGCGCTGGTTGCGAACAGCGGCCTGGATCAATATCTCGATGCAGTCATCAGCGTAGACCCATTACGCATTTTCAAGCCCGCACCACAGGTCTACCAACTCGCGGTGGAAACGCTCAAAGTACCAAAAGAGCGCATCGGCTTCGTCTCTTCCAACTGCTGGGACGCAATTGCAGCCAAAGCATTTGGATTCACCGTTTTCTGGGTCAACCGAACGGGCGCGCCGATGGACTTGCACGGGCCGAGACCAGACTTAATCGTCTGGAATGTTGCAGAAGTGCAGGGATTCGTTGCCTAACTCGTTGATCTAAAGACAGCACGAGAAGATGTGTCTAGCGTCGTGGTACGTCTGAATAGGTCGAACTCCAAGCCGCTCGACTACGCTCGTGCACCTGAATGCTTACTAAAGGACTTGGAGAACCTCGAACTCAAACCGATGCACGATACGTGGGCGCTTTACGCAGCGCAGGCGCTTCTGGAGAATAGCGAACTGCGATGACGCTCGCGACGGCGACCAAGCTAGTATGACTGGAACTCACGAGCCATTCGGCAATTTCACGCTCGCGCCCGAGCTTCGCCAATTTGCGGTGCAATTTGATGGCCGGTGCACCACTGCTCAGAGTAATGACTTCGACATCCGTGAACGCGATTCCATCTCCCCATCCAACACCAAACGCCTTCAATACAGCCTCCTTTATCGCAAAACGACTAGCGAACCTTTCTACTTGGTTCGCTGCGTCACCGACCGCGGCACGCTCAGACTCAGTGAAATAGCGATTAAGAAACGCACGTGTAGAGGCATCCATCAGGCGCGAAAAATCAGCAATGTCCACTACATCGAGCCCGTGGCCTGCAAGATAGCCACTGTTGCCCGGTGATCCACGCCTCGCCATGGTCAAACACTCGTCACGCGTCTCGCGCGCGATGCCACGATTCGCGCTGGACGCTGCCGGTGAGATGGGCCTACGTATCGCAACTCCTTCGAATCCATATCCACAAAAATTCGGCCACCATTGCCGCTCAGAACTTGGTGCCAGACCACGAATCCAACCAGAATCGCTTTCTGCCACTCGCCCATTGATCGCTGCCTCACCTCAAGCTGTGACGTGATACCTTTGATAGTGCGAAGCAGTTGGTAATCTAGGTCCGACACGCCATTCAACCATTTGTGGCCCTTAGCATAGTCGAACACCAGTGCCGAAATACCTTCGTCAATCACTTGGGCTCTACCTCCGTCCTGAACCTCGTCCACCGGTGGATTGCTCCTCCTCTTGCGCTTTAGAAGCTTGCGAATCACGGGAGACCATCCAAGTACCGCGACATAGCCAAGATGGAATACGTCGTGAAATCTGTACCCGTCGGGATCGTCGGCATTGTCCGTCAAGTCGTCCCCGATCTTCTTCCCGTTCATGCGGACGCGAATCTTGGTCTTGCCATTAACAATCACTTCTCGCAGCTCGATTTCAAACTGTCTCGGCAGTCGCTCAGCCTCCTCATACTCAGCATCGAAAACTATCGCGGACGAATCTTGATCACCCCATCGATCTTGTGTCTTCCGCAGGTTGCTCTGCGCAATTTCACCAAGCTTCAGGTCGAACTTTGCTGCGACGTTGGCGACGTACCAAAGCAGATCACCCAGCTCTTCGGCTACGTGTTCTTTAAAGAGTAGATGCGAGTCTCCGTCACGGAGATGCTTCTTATACTCGCTCAGCAGCTCACCGGTCTCGCCTGCAAGCCCAAGCAGAGGAACGATTAGATCGGTTCCGATTTGTTTGCTTCCTCGCTTAGCCACACGGTCCGTCTTTTGCGCCTCTTTCTGGTAAGCGTTCAAGTTCATTACGAGCCTCCTAACTCAAGATTTGTTTGCCGAGCCCGCGCTGCTACTTTGCGCTTCTTGCCATCGCGAACAGGGGCGCTGCGCGATAGAACATCCGCCTCTATTTTTTCGTTGATACCCCATTTTGGGGGATACCATGGGGCTTCCGGAGAACCCTTCGGGGAGAATTTCTGCTTGATACGTGTTCGACCCGAGATGCCGGATATTTCAGGGTGGGCAACGCGAGCATATTTGTCGACTTCACAAAACAGGTTCTGACAGTCAATGAGTTGAAGCCGGCGCCCCCACAGAAGCTGAAACTTGATGCCTAACCGTTCAAATTCACGCTCTTGGTTGTCGACCATAAGGCGAATGAGTTCTGCATCGTTCAATCCTGCACCATCTACAAAGCATTTCTTAAGACCATCGCGGGCACCTGGGCCTGGCACGACGAAATCCATTTCAGAGAAATCAGTAATCTCGCTGTAGTTGATGTCAGTGACAAACTGGTAGGCGAGAAAGTCGCCAATGGTCGGATAGCTTCTCAGCAACTCGAAGGCCGGTTGCATCCTGCGCATCTTAGCCAGTTGCCCTGCCAAGTCATCCGCCATCATTTTTTCTAGCAAGCGCAAGTGGTTCTGATGCTTGGACGAATACCCAAACGCCGACCGACCGGGAGGCATGATGTACGCTGCAGAGTAGATACGCCCCCCTGCACTCATCGCTTGACTCAGTACGCGATCATAGTTTTCAAACTTGTAGCTCTTAAAGGTGACCGCCCCGAAAGTATGTTCCAGCAGTTCCCAAGTCTCAATCTTATTAAAGAGTTTGAAAAGCAGGGTCCGGAACAGCACTTCTGACACGGAGCTCGGGAGATCGGCCCGATAAATAACCTTACGGATTAGGTATTGACTGACCCTGTCAGATGCTCGATACGCATTGGTGAACTTGTGGACTGAAATGATAGGGTCGTTCGTCCAAGGTTCAGGCTCATTGGCCAGACGGCGGAAATAGACGTTTTGGCGCTCGACGGCAAAGCGCCAGTAACTGTCATATACGGTCGTCAATTTCAACGGCAGCAGGTGATTGGGGCATTTCGCCGTCAGTGATTTCGCAAACTTTGACTCTTCCCTTGACTCAAAGGGCGATTGGTGATCGGGACGGCGACTCACACTTCAGCCTTTTCAACGACTCCTGATGTAACTCGCGAATTTTCCGCTGAGGCAGTTTGATGCGCAACACACGCGCGAGCTGCTTGAATCACTTTACTCATAGCGCCGTCTGTCTTTGGAATCTCGTCAAATTTTGCTATGCCCACCATGACGTTCAGCCGCGCAAGTGGCATGCTCATCTCGTGCGCCATGAACGCGGCTAGCTGGGCTAGCCCAAGGTAGTTGCCGTACCCTTTCATGACCAGCAATTGAGTCGCGTAAAACGCGTTGGCTACTAGCCCCTCGTTCGTTGGCTCAAAGCTAACTTGCTGCAGACAAGGAAACCCAAGTCTCGGTAGATTTATATGGTCTCGCGCGGGGTCAAAAGTAGTGGCCTGGAACATGGAACGACGCACACCAGCTCTTGCGCCATATTGGGAAAGAATCCATTCCAGCTGATTTCCACTACAGGGACTTGTCTTACTAAAGTTAGTCAGTCTCTCAAAATAGAGACCGCGACTGTTTAGTTTCCGATTCATCGCTTGATATCTTGGAAACACACTGCGATACATTTCGAAGAGTTTTTTGCGGTCTCCCTGCGCCATTGTCCAGAGCCGCTGAGGGAATATCGTGTAAGCCACAGTCTCGACATCCTGCATTTTTTTTTCTGCAAGTAGCGCATCAAGGGCCTGCCTCAGATGTACATCCTCCTTGACTCCGTCGCTAAAGCCCGAGATACTTAGTACCAGCGGAGTAATTTCTGTGCCTGCGTGATCGATGATGTGAAGCAACGCTTTTGCCCAAGCGCACGATAGATTGGCTTCGTTCACAAGAATTGGGGGGGTAGCATGATGCTTAGTCATTGGATGAGTCCTCTAAGTGGCGAAATCTAGCAAGGCCTACATACTTGCGGCGCGCTACACGCACGTAAGTCGCCCACGACGTACCAGGAATCACAACGCGCGTAATGCCGGGTTTCATTGTTTTGAACAGTCTTCCTGCAGCGAGATCCCTTTGTGGCATCACAAACGTGGTGTCCACGACCACGCCCGCCGGGAGCAGCAGGTATGCGCCATCCTCCGTATCGAGCGTCGCTGAATTCCAGTGTTGATCTGCCAGCGTCAGCGGTTCAGGCACCATCTCTCCGAGTAGCTGAGTTCGGATCATTTTTGGCGTAATGCGTCCAAGCTGGGCGCGCTGAACCGGATTGATCATCTCGATTCCGTACGCAAGGTGATTCACAAGCGTTGATTGCCCAACACCAAAATTACACGCGATGGCGTACATGTCGGCGGCGGAAGCTTTGTTGGGGTCTAGGCCGCGCTTCGTGAAGGCCTCACGTAACCCTAGTGTTGGCATGAGGACGAATGCGGCAAAAGCATCGGCGAGTATCTCGTTCGGCGGACGATCTGCGTTTTTTGACTGCTCGTCTCGGAGTTCATCAATCGATGAACCATGTCCAAAAAAGTGATGCCCCAATTCATGCGCACAGGTAAATGTCCGCCTTGCAAGTGGGCGAAGAGCGGAAACGTGGATACGTGGCTTAGGTGTCCGGTCATACATGCCCTCCATGTTGATGTCGTTGAAACGCACAGTGATGCCATGCGTCTCGCACAAGCCATAAATGCATGTGGGAGTTTTTAAATCGATGCCAGCTTTTGTTCGCGCTGCAATTGAAGCTTGCATGCCTTTCATAACCAGCATTTTCTGCGTCGCAAACGAAGACGAAGGTAAAGGTCGCGCACTCATTTTGGTAAGCCTCCATCGTCTGTTTCAGAGCTGCGCATGGATGCAAGAAGACGAAGAAGGCGATCCAGATCATCCGGCTTGAGTTTGCTCAGTTCTCGTGCTGCAAGCTGTAGCCGTGGATCGTCCGTTTCGAGTTGCTCGGCGGTTTCGGCGAGCAACCAGGAAACGGTGACGTCATACATTTCAGCAAACTTGGAAAGCTCCTCGGCTGATACCCGGCGATTACCCGCTTCGATCTCCGAAATCGTTGGTCGATGCATCTCAAGCAGTTTTGCCACCTGCCCTTGCGAGATGCCTGCCATCTTCCTAGCTTCGCGCAGGCGTGACGCAATCACTGCGCGCTTGGAGTCTTGAGTTTCAGTCATTGCGCATTTACCTGCTTGGCATTGAGATGCACTTGCGTTTCCACTAGCGCGACGACCATGGCCACCGTTTCATCGACCGTCAGGGCGATGCAACTCTTTTCGCGCCGGAAGATGTTCACATTATCCGCAATGGTGATGCCAAGTTCTGCCGCGAGCATCCCAATAGCAACTGGCCATATCTTGCTATCAAACTTCGGCAGGGCTTCGAGCGGTTTCGTGGCACCAACAATAGTCGGGCATTCGAGGCCGCTTGTGAGTTGAATACTCTCAAGCACCTCGGTAAGCTTTCTCCGTACGAAATTCGGATCCATAAGAATCTCCTTAGTATCATTACCAATAGTAAGATTATCTTACATTATGTAGGTCGAATGTGCAAGTTCTAACGCAAGAACCCGGATGAAGGGTCGCCAACCAAGACGTAGTTCATCTGGAAGATGTAAGCCAATGCCACCTCCCCTCGCATGAGGTGGTGACAGATGCCCCGCCAAACCTGAAACAGCGGCGGCTACGATCACTTCAATTCAAAACCAGTTCAATTGAGTTCTTCGCAAACTCTAGTCGCGTAACATCTTCCCTATGACACAGTCCGCCCGCGAGCGCCAGGCGCTCTACAACCACCATCCTGGTCAAAGCTTTTGCTCGCACTGCGGCGCGCCCACGCGCCGGGCGATTCCTGAAGGCGATGCGAAAGAGCGGGTACTGTGTACGCAATGCAATGCGGTCCACTACCGCAACCCGCGGATTGTGATCGGCACAGTGCCGGTGTGGGGCAACCCGAACGAGTTGCATGATCCGTCAGCGCTGCAAGTGCTGCTCTGCAAGCGTGCCATTGAGCCGCGCTACGGTTGGTGGACGTTGCCAGCGGGCTTTCTTGAAAACGATGAGCCGCTCACCGTGGGTGCCGCGCGTGAGGCGCAGGAAGAAGCCAATGCCGTGCTCGAAGTGGGCGCCCTTTTTTCGGTGATCGATGTACCTGCCGTGCATCAAGTACACATGTTTTATCGGGCCCGGCTGATGTCGCTCGATTTCAGTGCGGGGGAAGAGAGTTTGGACGTTGGCCTTTTCAAGTTGGCCGAGATTCCGTGGGATGAGATCGCCTTCCCGACAGTGAAGACCACGCTTAAGCGCTTTGTGGAGGACGTGGAGCAAGTTGCCGCGGGCGGGCGGTTTGGCATGCACTTGAAGACCTTGGTGTATCCACCGAAGGCGGCTGGGTGAGGGACCACGGATCAAATTTCGTGATGAATTTCCCTAACGATGCCTGAAGAACCTCTCCAGGAGCGCGTCTTCAGGCATTCCACCGCACGCTTCGCACACTTCGCACACTTCTCACACCCCTCACGCCCCCCACGCTCACCAGTTCGTCTCACGCTCCGGTGACGAGCTGATCTTGTGAATCGACAAGTCTGCGCCGTCAAATTCCGCTTCCTGCGTCATGCGCAGGCCCATCACGGCCTTGAGCGTGGCGTAGATTGCATAGCCACCGCCAAAAGCAATCGCAATTCCCAAACCGGTGCCGACTAACTGCGCCATGAAGGAAACGCCGCCGACGCCGCCCAACTCTTTCAAGCCAAAAATACCGCAGGCAATTCCGCCCCATGCGCCGCACAGGCCATGCAGCGGCCAAACGCCCAGAACGTCGACGATCTTCCAGCGGTTTTGGGTCAGCGTAAACATGTAAACGAACATTGCGCCGGCCACCACCCCGGTGGCGAGCGCGCCGATGGGGTGCATCACATCTGAACCAGCACACACGGCCACCAAGCCTGCCAGCGGGCCGTTGTAGGTGAAGCCTGGGTCGTTTTTGCCCACCACCCAAGCGGCGAGCGTCGCACCCACCATCGCCATGAGCGAGTTCACAGCGACCAAGCCGCTGATTTTGTCAATCGTCTGCGCGCTCATCACATTAAAGCCGAACCAGCCGGCCGCCAAAATCCACGAACCCAACGCCAGGAAGGGAATCGACGACGGCGGATGCGCGGCCACTCGACCATCTTTGTAGCGCCCATGCCGCGGCCCCAACAGCAGCACCGCCGCCAAGCCGATCCAGCCGCCCACCGCATGCACGACGATGGAACCGGCGAAGTCGTGCACTTCCGCGCCAAACATGCCTTTGATCCACGCCTGCACGCCGTATTGCTGGTTCCAAATCATGCCTTCGAAAAAAGGGTAGAGAAAGCCCACCAAAATCACCGTTGCCACCAATTGCGGATTGAATTTGGCGCGCTCGGCGATGCCGCCCGAAACGATGGCCGGAATTGCCGCTGCAAAGGTGAGCAGAAAGAAAAACTTGACCAGCTCATAACCATTTTTCTGTGCCAGCACTTCAGCGCCCGAGAAAAAATTCACGCCGTAGGCAATGCTGTAGCCGATAAAGAAATAGGCCACGGTAGACATCGCGAAATCGACCAGAATTTTGACTAGAGCATTCACCTGGTTTTTCTTGCGCACGGTGCCCAGCTCTAAAAATGCGAAGCCAGCGTGCATCGCCAGCACCATAATCGCGCCCAGCAAAATGAAGAGTGCGTCCGTACCTGATTTGAGAACTTCCATGTTTTTCTCCCTAAAACTTGTGATTTGGTGGTGCAGATACCAATAAACCGAAATCCGTAAGCAATAAAAATGCCTGGCTATAAATGCTTGATTTGTATGGATTTTCCTTCATACACCAATGAGACAGACCCATTTACGCACCATAATAAGTCATTCGGCTTTATCGCCAATGAGAAAATGCACTTTATAGGTGCATACCTCCATTGACTGAGATTCGCTGGCACTGGCTACAATCGCGGTTTTACCCATCACCGCCGATTTCATGGAACGTCGCGATTTCATTCATAGCTGCGCCGCCACCACGAGCTCGGTCTGTTTCAGCCTGAGCGCTCTGCCTGCCGCTCTCGCCCAAGCCCAGCCGCGCGACTACGCCCGCGCCAAGCTCGTTGGCAGTGACGGCAAGCCGCTCAAGGCCGCGCAGTTGGTGGCCAAGCGCAACTACGTGTTCCACTACCCCTTCGCGGCGACACCGTGCTTTCTGCTCGATCTGGACCGCGCCACCGAGCGCGCTGTGGCGCTCAAAGGCGGTAACAATGCACCCTATTCTTGGCCCGGTGGCGTGGGCGCCAAGCGCAGCGTGGTGGCCTATTCCGCGATTTGCGCGCACCAGTTGGCCTACCCCACCAAAGAAATCAGCTTTATCAGCTTTCGTGCGGGCAAGGCAGGGGCGAACAAGCACGCAGACGTGATTCACTGCTGCGCGGAGCATAGCCAGTACGACCCGGCAGCGGGGGCCAAAGTGTTGGCCGGTCCCGCGCCGCAGCCTTTGGCCGCAATTCTGCTAGAGCACGATACTGCTACCGACGAACTCACCGCCACCGGCACTTTAGGCGGCGACATGTTCAATGCCTTCTTCAAGAAATACGAACTCAAGCTCACCATGGAGCACGGCGGCCGCGCGCGCAACCCGGTTGCTGCCACCTGTGTGGTCACCGAGCTGGACAATTTTTGTCGGCAGCAAGTGCGTTGCTAGTCAGGCAAAGGACTCGCGTGGCATCGATTGACACTCCGAAGAGGACCAACCACCAGTGATTCCCTGGTTACTCGCTGATTCACCGTTTCCGCCCGTGATTCGCGCTCTGGAAGACGGCCTGCTGTGCGGCGGAGCCGACCTCTCGCCCCAGCGCCTGCTCGATGCCTATGAGCACGGCATCTTCCCGTGGTTTTCGCAAGGCCAGCCGATTCTGTGGTGGTCGCCCGACCCGCGCATGGTGCTTAAACCGGCCGAGCTGCGTGTGACGCGCTCGCTCGACAAAGTGCTGCGCAACCGCAGCTACGAAGTGCGAGTCGATTTCGCCTTTGAAGCGGTGATGCGCGCCTGCTCGCAAACCCCGCGCGAAGGGCAAAAGGGTACGTGGATCACCGAAGAGATGATCCAAGCCTATTGCCAATTGCATCAAATGGGCTTTGCCCACTCGTTTGAAACGTGGATCGACGACACGCTGATGGGCGGCCTGTATGGCATGGCGATTGGGCGGATGTTTTATGGCGAGTCGATGTTTTCGCACGCAAGCGATGCCTCAAAAATCGCCTTTGTTCACCTCGTGCGGCATCTCGACGCGCACGGTGTCACGCAGATTGACTGCCAAATGCACACCGGCCACCTGGCCTCACTCGGCGCGGCAGAGATTCCACGCATTGACTTCATCCGCGAACTGGAACGCCTGATTCGTGAACCTGCCTTGACAAGCTGGGCGGACATCAACTACAAACGATGAATGTCGAAGCTCAATGACCTTCCCTTTTCGGTATTGCAGTTTTATGCCACCGCACCCTACCCGTGCAGCTACATCCCGGGCAATTTGGCGCGCTCGCAGGTCGCCACGCCCTCGCACCTCATCAATTCAGATGCCTATAGCGAGCTGGTGAAAGAAGGCTTTCGCCGCAGTGGCATCTTCACCTATCGCCCCCATTGCGACGGCTGCAAAGCCTGCACGCCAGTCCGTGTGCCGGTGCAATCGTTTACCCCCACCCGCATTCAAAAACGCACTTGGAACAAGCACCACGGCATGGCGATTACTGTAAGCGCCCTCACCTACCGCAGCGACCACTACGCGCTCTACACCGCCTATCAATCCAAGCGCCACGCCGGTGGCGGCATGGACCAAGACAGCCGCGATCAATACGCCCATTTTTTGCTGCAATCGAAGATCAACAGCCGCTTGGTCGAGTTTCGTGACAAGGCCACCAACGAGCTGCGCATAGTAGCCATTGTTGATGTGCTGGGCGACGGCCTCTCGTCGGTCTACACGTTTTATGATTCACCCGACCCGCGCGCCAGTTTGGGCAGCTACAGCATCCTCTGGCAAATCGCCCAAGCACGCGAACTGGGCCTGGATTATCTGTATCTAGGCTACTGGATCGACGGCAGCCGCAAGATGACCTACAAGGCGAACTATCGGCCGATTGAAGGCTTGGTCGATGGGGTTTGGCAGCGGTTGCCGGAGTAGGGGTGGATGGGTGGGCGGCTGAAGAGGGTTTCTGGTAGGGGCTTTTCAGACAATCAAAGAAATTAGGGAATTAGGGTCAGGCACGATATCTCTGAAGACCTTCCACCAGAGCCATTCTCCAGTCACCGCACGTTAAAACGCCGCCAGATTTTGGCGGCGTTTCGTTTTTGCCGTTTGGTTCTTGATTGCAGCTCGCCTGGTGTTATTACGTTTCTAAATCAATACGAGATTAGGCGCACCGACGACGACAGTGCTGCTAGCACGGCTAGGAAGGGGCAACGACGTATCGTAATGATTTAGAAATGGAATTACCAAGCCTTTGCCACAAACCCCACCTCATTGGCAATTGCGACATCCTCGCCCTTGGGCACCAGCACATACAGCCCCTGCTTGGCCGCGTACTTGGCCACGTTGTCGGACACCACTGTGCCCGCCACCGCCCCCATCAGCCGGTAAGCGCCATACTGCGGCATCAAACGCTTAACCTTGCCCATCCGTTCCACATGATCTTGCACATCTTCGGTAGACAGTTCGCTCTTGCACTCCACCGCCACCGCTTCAGTACCGTCGATCACGAACAGGT
>JANLTH010000045.1:0-9433 GCA_031362865.1 Burkholderiales bacterium
GTCTACCACCCGATCATCCGCACCCGCAACCTGAACCTGATTCTCCAGGGCGGATTTGACCAAAAAGACATCGAAGACCGCACGCTCTCGACCAATAGCGTCGAAACGCGCCGCATCCGCATCGGCAAAATTGGTGTGCAAGGCGACTGGCGCGACGGTTTGGCGGGCGGCGGTTTGAATTCCTTCGGTGTCACCTATTCCAGCGGCAAGCTGCGGATTGAGCAAGCGGCCTTGATCGCCTTTGACCAAGGCGCAGTGGGCCCCGACACCATCGGCAAATTCACCAAAACCAACATCGAATTCCAGCGCCTGCAAAAAGTTACCGACGACTTGAACCTGCTCGCTTCGGTAAACGCGCAATTTGCCTCCAAAAACCTGGCATCGGCTGAAAAAATGGCCTTGGGCGGCATTGGCGGCGTGCGCGCCTACCCGACTGGCGAAGCGTCGGGCGACGAAGGCTACACCGGCACGATTGAAGCGCGCTACTCCAACCCGGCGTGGCGTTTTGGCGGTGGATCGCTGGTGTTGGCGGGCTTCTACGACTTTGGTCACGTCAAAATCAACAAAGTGTTCAAAGGTGGTGCCGGCGTGAATTTGCGCAATTTGCAAGGCGTTGGCTTCGGTGTCAATTTGGGCAAAGAAGGCGACTACCTGCTGCGCTCCTCCGTCGCTTGGCGCGTCGAGCGCGAACAACCCGTTTCTGACGTAGACCGCACACCGCGCGTCTGGGTTCAGGCGATGAAGTGGTTCTAGAGTTCAGCGCCGCGCGACTTGGAAAATCTGGGGATAGCCATCATGCGTGCCGAGTCGCTTAAGCAGCCTCGCGTGGCAGAAAAAGGGGACAGACATCTTTCGGGGCGCGCAAGGGTTTGTGAAGCTCATGATGTCTATCCCCATTTTCTGCTTGGCAGCAGCCGCGTCGCTCCCAAAAACTGCACGGGGCCACTCCCCCGCTCCCTGAAAAAACTGGGGATAGACATCATTAGTGCCGAGCAGCTTAAACAGCCTCGAAAGATGTCTGTCCCCAATTTTTTCTCGCTCCCGAGCTGCCCCCGTTTTCTGCGCGCAGCACTCGTTAGCTCCCCGAAAAAACTGGGGATAGACATCATTAGTGCCGGGCCGCTTAAACAGCCTCGAAAGATGTCTGTCCCCAATTTTTTCTCGCTCCCCTGCCATCGAATCGCAGAAAAAGGGGACAGACATCTTTCGGGGCGCGCAAAGGTTTGTGAAGCTCATGATGTCTATCCCCATTTTCTGCTTGGTAGCAGCCGCGTCGCTCCCAAAAACTGCACGGGGCCACTCCCCCGCTCCCTGAAAAAACTGGGGATAGACATCATTAGTGCCGAGCAGCTTAAACAGCCTCGAAAGATGTCTGTCCCCAATTTTTTCTCGCTCCCAAGCTCTTGGGCAGCGTCAGCCTCTACTCTCCGTCTTGCCGCATTCAATTCATCCGCATCCCGTTAAAGGCCACACCATGTCCACGCCTACCCAAACCTCCTATTCCGCCAAGCCCATCATTGTGCAACTCTCGCGCAAACTGAAGATGATCTTTCGCCCGGCGCACAAGCGGATGAGTCGTCTGCTCGCTAAGCTGCTCGGCATTGCGCCACTGCTGATAGCAGGTGCGGTCTGGAACTCGGCTTGGGCGCAGTTGCCCACGGGCGGAGCGGTCGCATCCGGCAGCGCCAGCATCTCCACCACCACCAACAACCTAACCGTCAACCAAAGCAGCAACAGCGCCATCCTCAACTGGCAAAGCTTCTCGGTAGGCGCAGGCAAGAGCGTGAACTTCGTTCAGCCCTCCGCTTCCTCCACCGCCTTGAACCGCGTGGTCGGCAACGCCCCGTCTGAAATTCTTGGCAACCTTTCCGCCAACGGGCGCATCTTCCTCATCAATCAAAATGGCATTTTGATGGGCGCGGGCAGCCAAATCAACACCGGTGCCTTCGTCGGCTCCACCCTCAATATCAAAGATGCCGACTTTAACGCCGGGCGCTATGTGTTCGACAAAGCCAACAACACCGGCGGCGTGGCAGGCAACATCATCAACAATGGCAGCATCAACACCCCGAGCGGCTACAGCGTATTGATCGCCCCGCAGGTCAGCAACCACGGCATCATCGCCGCACGCACCGGCACCGTCGGCATTGGCGCTGGCGACAAAGTCACGCTCGACATGGTGGGCGACGGCCTGCTCTCCATCAAAGTCGATCAAGCCACCTTGAACGCCGCTGTACTCAACACCGGCACGATTGAAGCCAACGGCGGTAGCGTTCTCATCAGCGCCAAAAGCGCCAATGCGTTGCTCGACAACGTCATCAACAGCAATGGCGTGATCCGCGCCAACAGCATCGTCAACCAGGATGGTCGCATCATCCTCGATGGTGGAGACCGTGGTGTGACAAGCGTTTCCGGCGAAGTGACCGCTAACGGATCCGCAGCAGGGCAAACCGGCGGCACGATCAAGGTGCTCGGTGACAAAGTCGGCCTGTTCGCCGGAGCCAAGCTCGACGCGAGCGGCGATGCAGGCGGTGGCACGGTGCTGGTGGGCGGTAATTGGCAAGGCGTGGGGCCAGAGCGCAATGCTTCGCGCACCATCGTTGCGCTAGGGGCCAGCATTGACGTGAGCGCCACCGGCAACGGCAACGGCGGCACGGCTGTCGTATGGGCCGACGGTCGCACCGACATGAGTGGCACGATTGCCGCACGCGGCGGCGCGCAGGGCGGCAACGGTGGCAAGGTAGAAACCTCCGGCAAAGCATCGCTCGATTTGCAAGGCAAGGTCGATATTTCCGCGGCCCGGGGCACAGGCGGTCAGTGGCTCTTGGACCCGAATGACATCACGATTGCCGCAGCGAGTGCCAATTTGAATGCCGGCGCGGCACCGAATTTTCAGGATGACGGCCTCGCAGCAAACGCCACCGTTGACGCGGCCGCGCTCGGTACTGCTCTGACGGGTGGTGCCACCATCAACGTGCAAACCAGCAATACAGGTACAGCGGGCGGCACAGGCGCGATTACCGTGGCCAATGCCGTGACTGCAGCAGGCGCAGGCACGCTGAACCTCATCGCCAACGGCGCGATTACTGTCAACGCGGCCATTTCCGGGACCGACCTCGGCCTTGGCCTCTACGCAGGCTCCACCGGCACACCCGCCACCATCGCCACCGCTGGCGCTCAAGCCGGGACGATTACCACGGCCGCAGCCGGCACCATCTCCACCGGCAACGGCAACGTTGTGATGGTGGGCGGCAGCGCCAGCGCCGTCACGCTGGGCGGCAGCATCACCGCCACCAACGGCAATGTCACGATCAAATCGGGCGGCACCTTGGGCGTTGACGCCAACTTAAACACCGCTGCGGGCTTTGTGCGCTTAGTCGCCAACGGCTTGCTCAACCAAAGTGCCGCGATTTCCGCAGCAGGCTTGGGCGTGAACAATTCGGGCGGCAACACGATCTTGACGCAAACCAATGCGATCAACGGTCCCGTGGCATTGGGGAATACCTTCTTAAGTGGCTCGACCGCATTTCAGAACAATTTGGGTAGTGCTACCACGATTAATACCGTCTTAGCCGATGGCGGCGGTTACTTCGCCACCGTCAATGGGGTCAATACCCTGGGCGATGTCACGATCGGCACGCCCAACGGGGCGGGCAACTCGCTCACGCTCACGCAAGGCATTACCACCGACGCGGGTCGCATCGTGCGCCTGCAATCGCTCAGCGTGTCCGGCACCGGGGCCATTTCCACCACCAATCTGGGCGTGCGCGCCATCTCCGGCTCGATCAACCTCACCGGCAACAACGCAGTCACCGGTTCGATCGCCTTGAACAACGGCAGTGCGTCGCAACACATCGATTTCGCCAACTCCACCTCCGGCATGATCGGCGGCGTTGCGGCAGACGGCACGCTCTTTTCGGCCGCCGCAAACGGCATTAGTACCGCCAGCATTGGCACGAGCACGATCACCCTCACCCAAACTGGCGGCACGCTCTCCCAGAGTGGTACCGTTGCCCACTCAATCAACACCAGAAATCTCGTTTTAAATGGCGCCGGCAACTTTCTGCTGAATACCGCCCCGGGCTTAGGTGTCGGCAACCAAATTGTGACCATCGCCGGCAGCGGCACGGGCGAGAAGAAATTCGCCAGCGCCGCCGCGTTTACCGTGGGCACGGTCGGTGCCATCAACGGTTTTACCGGCGGCGCGGGCGACGTTTCTCTGCACGCAGTGGCTGGCGATATCACTCTTGCCCAGTCGATCAACGCTGGCACAAGCACGGTGCGCCTGCAAGCCACCGCAGGCGGCGTGAACCAAACCGGCGGCATCATCACCGCCGGTAGCCTGGGCGTGCGCGCGAGTACTGCGGTTTCCTTGGGTGGCACCAACGTCGTCGCAGCCGGCGGCACAGTCGCGATCCTGGCCGGTGCCGGCAACGCGAGTTTCATCAATACCAGCGGTGTGAATGTGGGCGGCATCGCCGTCGAGACAGGCACCAATCTCTTCGCCGCCACCGATGGCCTGTCCGCCGCCGGCAACAACGTGGTGCTCTCGGCAGCCAACGGCACGTTTACCCAAACCGCCACCAAAAACATCACCGCAACCGGCTTGGAATTGAATGGCAATGCGGGCTACACGCTGGACAGCACCGGCAACGCCGTCACCAACATCGCTGCAACCACCGGCACGGGCGCGATCAAGTTTGTCAATGGCGCGGCGTTAAATGTGGGCGTGGTTTCGGCCACCACCGGCATCACCCGCACGGGCAATGTGACGCTAGCGACGACCGCTGGCGCGCTGACTTTGAACCAAAAAATCGACGCGGGCACCAACACCGTGCGCCTGCAATCCGCCGGTGCGCTCACGCAAGCCGCCGCAGGCATCATTACCGCCACCACCTTGGGTGCGCGCGGCAGTTCGGTTGATTTGACCACCGCAACGAATGCCGTCACCAACCTGGGGATGGACGCAACCGCAGGCACGGCCAAATTCGCGCAAGCGGGCGCAATCACCGTGAGCGCGGTATCGTTAGACAGCCCGTTTACCGCGATGACCGGTGTGACCACCAATAACCAAGATGCCACAATCCAAAGCACGGGGAATGGCATCAACGTCAACGCGCCGATCAACGTCGGCACAGGCACGGTGCGTTTGAGCGCGTTTACCGGTATTGCCGGTAACGCCTCAGGCGTGATCACGGCGGCGAATCTGGGCGCACGAGCCGGGGCCACGCTCTCGCTCGGTTCCGCAGCCCATGCGGTATCCACCAACATTGCGCTTTCTTCCACTGGCTCCTCCCAATTCAACAACGGCGTGGGCTTAACCGTGGGCAGCGTGACCGGTGACCCCGGGCTATTCACCTTGACCACGGGCGTCAGCGCCCTTTCTGGTTCGGACGTTACCCTCAAGGTCGGCGGCGCGCTCGCGATCAACCAACTCTTGAATGTCGGCACGGGCACAGTGCGCATCGAGGCCACCGGGGCCGTCACGCAAGCCGCTGCGGGCGTGATTACGTCCCGAAACTTGGGCGTGCGCGGTAGCAGTGTTGACCTTTCCGGCGCGACAAATATGCCACAAGCCACTGGCATTGTCGCACTGGATGCCAGTGCCGGTAACGCTGTGTATAAAAGTGGGGCAGCCTACGACATCGGTTTCGTGACAGCCGACGGAGCGCTCTTTTTCGCCACCAGCGGCTTTAACGCCACCGGCAACGTCACGCTCGATACCGTTTCCGGCAACGTCACGCAGTCCTCAGCGATCACCGCTGCGGGGCTGGAATTGAAAGGCGGTGTCGCGTTCACATTGGAAAACCCGGCCAACAACGTCGTTACGCTCGCTGCTGCCGCAACTGGTGGTGTCATCAAGTATGTTGACTCCAACGATTTTGCCGTTGGCACCGTCAATTCAGTGGGCATCGCCAACACCAATAATGTGAGCCTGCGCTCGGTCTCCGGAAACATCGCTGTGAATAACGACATCACGATGGCAGCGAACCTGTTGCGCATGCAATCTAACAACGGTTCCGTCACCGGCACTGGCGTGATCACCGCGCAAAATCTGGGTGTGCGTGCCGCCACGGGTATTTCGCTCACTGGCGCGAACGCGATCAATGCCGCAGGAAATGTGGCGCTGCTTAACAGTACCAGCGGCAACGTTGTCTTCCGCGCAGCGAACAGCACCAACGTAGGCAGCATTGCGCAGGACGGCACGACTTTTGCGGCCACGACCAATGGCATTTCTGCAACCGGTCAATTCATCGACCTCACTCTGGACGCGGGAACCTTAACTCAAGGGGCTGCCACGGAATCGCTCCAAAGCAATGGCTTGGTACTGCGCGGCAATGGTTCGTACGCGCTCGACAATACCGGAAACAGCGTGGGCACGATCGCCGCCACCACGGGCACGGGCAGCATTCAATTGCGCCATGGCCCGGCTTTGACAATCGGCACGGTGAATGGCGTGACCGGCATTACCCGCACGAACGACGTTTCCCTGAAAGCCCTCACCGGGGGAATTACCGTCACAGGCCCGATCACCGCCACCGCGAATATCGTGCGCTTGGAATCACTGGCCACTGTCGGCGGTACGGTAACCGGTGCAGGGGTGATCACAGCCACCAACCTTGGTGTGCGCGCGGTCAAGGGAATCTCGCTGACGGGTGCCAATGCGGTTAGCAGCAATGTTGCGTTACGTAATTCCTCTGATGGCGACATCAGTTTCCGCAATGCCAATAATCTGGTGATTGGGCGGGTGGCCGCTGATGGCGTTTATTTCAGCCAGACCGATGGCTTGTCGGGGACCGGGCAAAACATTGCGCTCACTGTTGACGCTGGCACAGCAACCCAGACCGCCGTGGCATCGGAATCCCTGATTTCGGCTACCGGCCTGGAACTGAAGGGATCGGGTGCCTACACCTTAACCAACCTGACCAATGATGTCCAGTTAATTGCGGCCACAAGCGGTGGTGCGGGCGATGGGGCGATCAAGTACATCGATGCTAACGGTCTTTTCGTAGATATCGTGAATTCAACCGGCATGACGCGCACCGGCGACGTGATGCTCAACACCCAAAACGGCGTGCTGCAGCTCTCCCAAAATATCAGCACCGCCGCCAACTTGGTTCGTCTGCAAACGCTGGCTGGCAATATCGGTCAAACAACATCCGGCGCGATCATTGCCGCCGGTCTGGCTGCTAACGCCGCCGGTGACATCACTCTCAACAACGCCACCAGCCAGGTGAGCACTGCCGTCGCCTTGCAGGCCTCAGGCGACGTGAAGTTCAAGAACAACCAAAATTATGCCCTTGGCAGTGCAACTGCGGATGGCACCGCCAATATCTTCACTGCTGCCATTTCCGGCATCAGCGCCACTGGTGCCGGCAAAAACATCACGCTCGACCAAACTGGCGGCACCGTAACGCAGGGGGCGGGCTTTAATGTCAGCACCACCGCCACCGGCGGCCTCGAACTGGTCGGCGCAGGCAACTTCACACTGGGCAACACGGGCAACAACGTTGGCAAGATCGCTGGCAGCACAACCGGCATCGTGAAATATGTTGATGCCGACGCGCTCGCAGTCGATACCGTGGTCTCCAATGGCTTTACTGCCGTGCCCAACCTGGCCCTGCGCACGGTGGCAGGCAATCTCACCATCAACCAAGCCATCGCCGGCAACGGCACGGCGCGTTTGCAGGCTGATGGCACCAATACCGTCACCCAAGCCGCCGCAGGCTCGATCGCGATGACCGACATCGCCGTGCGCGCCGGTAGCATCGACCTGACTGCCGCCACGGCGGCGGGCGGTAATACCGGCGGCGCTGGTCTGGCACTGGAAGCCACTGACGCGGCGGGCACGGGCGTGAAATACAAAACTCAATCCGCGCTCTTCCTCAACGCCACCGCTGCGGTCGATGCCGGCGTGTTCACCACCGCCACCACCGGTGTCACCACCGCAGGCAACAAAGACATTACGCTGGTTTCCAACGGCGGCACAAGCCAAATCAACCAAGCCGTGAACGCAGGCACCGGCACGGTGCGGCTCCAAGTGACCAATGGTGTCACGCAAACCGCAGCCGGTGTCATTACCGCTGGCAATCTGGGCGTAGAGACCACCAGCACCACCGGCGACATTGACTTGAGCACGGCTGCGAACGCTCTTTCTGCCACCGGCAAGCTGATGCTGCGCACCCAGGGCACGAACGCCAAGTTCACCAATGCCAACGGTTACGTCATCGGCGAAATCACCGCCGATGGCGCGCTCACCGCCACGCGGCAAGGCCTGCAAGCAGGCGTGATCACGCTCGATACCACTGCTGGCACGGTGACCCAAGATGCCGTCGTTGCGTCCAAGATTAACGCCAGCAGCTTGGCGGTCAAGGGTGCCGCCACCTATATTCTGGATGGCGGCGCGGCTGCGAGCAATGACATCCGCTTCTTTGCCGCATCCAGCGGCGGCGCGGCAGATGGGCAGATTCAACTCAACTCAATCCCGGGCGGTGCCACCAATAGCCTCACGCTGGGCACTGTTGATGGTGTGGTTGGCATCACCCGCACCGGCAACGTGACGATTTTTTACCAAGGGGCAAATAATGGCCCGGCTTTTGGCGGATTGATCTTGGCGCAAAACGTCAACGTCGGCACAAACACCTTGCGTCTGAATGCCACCGTCGAAAAAATGACCCAAACCGGTGGCGTGATTACCGCAGGCAACCTTGGCGTACAAGGGAGAGGGCCAATCAGTCTGACGAGCAACAATCTACTTGCCGCAGGGGGCATTTTCGCCGCCTCCGCAGGTGTCAACTCAACCGATGGTACCGTCGGTAGCGTCCAGTTCACCAACGCCAATGGCTTTGCGGTTGGCACGGTAGCCGCAATGACAGGGGTCACCACAACCGCCACCCTGTTTTCTGCCACCACCGGCATCACCGCCAGCGGTGCAACCGGCCATGTGCAGCTCGACTCGGCCGGGACCGGCGGTGCAGTCACCCAAGCGGCGGCGCAAAACATCGTTGCAAACGCGTTGTTGCTCAAAGGTGCAGCCGCCTATACCCTGACCAGCACCGGCAACAACGTGACCAATCTGGCCGCTACCACGGGTGCTGGCGCAATCAAATTTGTCAACAGCACCGCCCTGACAGTGGGCACGGCCAACGCGGTAGACGGCATCACCCGCGCGGGTAATGTCGCGGTCAATACCCAAACCGGCGACCTGACCTTGACCAAAGATGTCAATACCGGCACGAACACCAACCAGGTCACCTTGCAAGCGCTGGCTGGCAAGGTCGATCAAACCGCCGGTGTCATCACCACCGCTACCCTCGGCGCGCGCGCCGGTGGCGGCGATGTGGCGCTGGGCGTGAGCACCAACGTGGTCGGCACGGGTGTCGCCTTGATTGGCACAGGCGATGTCAAGTTCAAGAACAACGGCAGCTACCAA
>JANLTH010000085.1:0-48533 GCA_031362865.1 Burkholderiales bacterium
TGATCGAGCAGACCAAACGGCGCAAAGCCACGCTGCATGAAGGCGATGTCTTCATCATGAACGACCCGTATCTGGGCGGCACGCATCTGATGGACGTGAAATTCGTCAAACCGTTTTTCTACCAAGGCCATCTTTGGTGCTGGCTTGCCAATACCGGCCACTGGCCCGACACCGGCGGCATGGTGCCTGGCGGGTTTTCCGCCAATGCCACCGAGGTGGAGCAAGAAGGCTTGCGCCTGCCGCCCACCAAGCTCTACAAACAAGGCCAGTTGGACGAAGAAATTCTCGCCATCATCCTCTCCAATATCCGCATTGCCGACCAGCGGATTGGCGATATCAAGGCCCAAGCGGCTGCGCTCACCACGGGTGAAAATCGCTTGACCGCACTGCTCGACCGCTACGGCGAAGCAACCGTGACCGAGGCGATGGCCGAACTGAAGTCTCGTGCCGCGCGTGACATGCGCGCGTGTATTGCGACGATTCCCGATGGCGTTTACGATGGCGAAGCGTTCGTCGACTCTGATGGCGTGGTCAATGAAAAACTGCGTATCGCCATGCGCGTGACCAAGTCGGGCGGCGTGGACGACGCGACCCTGTGTTTTGACATGCAAGGCTCATCGCCGCCGTGCAAAGGGCCGATGAATTCGGTGATTGCCACCACCAAATCGTCGATATTTCTGGCAGTCAAACACGTCTTTCCCGATGTGCCGATCAACGCGGGCACGTTTGCGCCTTTGCACATTGTGGAGCCGCACGACACCTTTCTGTACGCCAAATATCCGCGCCCGGTGTCAGGGTGTGCGGCAGAGGTCAGCCAGCGCATCGCCGAAGCGGTGTTTGATGCGCTTGCCAAAGCGATTCCCGATCAACTTTTCGCCGCGCCCGCAGGCACGAGTGGCAACTTGTCGATAGGCGGTTTCGATCCGAAAAAAGGCCGCGCCTACGTGATGTATGTGATTTCAGGCGGCGGCTACGGCGGCTCGCCGGTAGGCGACGGCATCTCGAACGGCTGCTCGACCATCGGCATTTCAAAAACCACGCCGATTGAAATCATGGAGCAGCTTTACCCGGTGCTGTTTGAAGAGTATTCACTGCACGAAGGCTCAGGCGGCGCGGGCGAATTTCGCGGCGGCTTCGGCGTGAATTACAAGATTCGCCTGCGGCGCGGTGAGGCAACCGCCTCGATGGTGATGGACCACGGTGTCACCGGACCGAATGGTGCGCATGGTGGTTTGCCTGGCGGCATGAACACGGTGGCGATTGTGCGCGACGGCGTGGCCTATGTTCCGCAGCATACGTCCAAAGATCAAAGTATTGCGCTTAAACCCGGTGATGTGATTTGTGTTTCCACGCCAGGCGGTGGTGGATTTGGTGAGCCATTGCGCCGCGCGCCAGAAGCGCTAGAGCAGGATCGCGTGCGCGGCTATTTTGGATGAGGACAGGGCGCGCAGCAGCGCGCTAGGCTGACGTATCCAGCCCGGCAAACAGGTCAGACACGGCAAGTGTCAACCCCAAACTCGGAATCACCAACGCGCTGTCAATCGCGACCGGATGCAAGATCCAATCGGGTGCATTCGCGCTGCGGGTAAACAGCTCAACGGTGCGGCGCTCCGGGTCGAGGAAAAGCACTTCCTGCACGGTCTCGATGGCGCGGTAGCCCGCGAACTTCAGGCTGCGGTCGTATTCCGCAGTGGACGGGCTGAGTACTTCAGCAATAAAGCAAGGGTGGCGCTTGGTCAGGCTCGCATCAGCCGCGCGGTCACGCGCGTCGCAGGTGACGAACACGTCGGGATAGGTGTAATGCTGGTCTTTGGCAGCTTCAAGGCGCATGTCGGCCATAAAAACGCGACAGGGGCCATTTTTGACTTGCGGATGCAATGCCGCAAACAAATTACCGGTGACGCGATTGTGCGCATCACTCGCACCGGCCATCGCAAACACCTCGCCATGGAAGTAGATGTGGCGGTCGACTTGCGCTGGCTCCCATTCGAGGAAGGCTTGAGCGGAGAACGGCCGTTGCAATAGCGCTTGGTTCATGGGCAGGTTTGATCGTTGTAAAAGAAGTCACAAAGCACACGGCTGCCAAAGCTGCAATGTTTTTGCGAAGTGTCTGTAGTGTAGCGGCGAATCCCGCCCGAAGCCAGCGCGGGCGATTGCCGAACGTTGAGTTGCGCGAAGTGGTGCTAAAACGCTATGCTGCGATTTTTCGCCAAGCGCACCGACTTGCCCGCCCGGCGAGCGGTGTACGTCACCAGAATGGACAAACCATGAAGGCTTTTGCATTTTGTTTGGTTCAATTGTCACTCGCGAGCACGGTGTTGGCACAGACCGTCAGCGAGCCGCCGATCATCCCGGTGCGGCGCTTTGTCGCCAACACCGATGTCGCGGGTGATTACCGGCTCTCGCCCGATGGTGAAAAGCTGCTCTGGACGGAATCAATCAGCGCCCGCCCGGGGCTGGCGGTGCGCTCGATTAGCGGTGGCGAAACGCGCAAATTCCCGCTGTGGCGCGGTTCGCACACTTGGCTTGCTGATAGTCGGCACGTCCTCATTCTCCAAGACACCGGCGGCGCTGAAAACACCCAGATCAATCTGGTTGATACGGACATTGACGGGGCCAAGCCACGCAACATTACGCCCTGGCCGGGTTCGCGTTCGCTGTTCGTTTCTGCACGGCATGTGCGCGCGGGTTGGTTTTACTTTCAGAGCAATCGGCGTCTGGCGCGGGTGTTTGATCTCTTTGAAGCAGAAATCGCTACCGGCGACGTGCGCGAAGTGGAGCGCAACCCGGGCGACGTGGTGCAGTGGGTGATCGATGCGCAGGGGCAGTTGGGTGGGCGGATTCGCAATCTGGGTGCGCAGGTCGGTTCCGACCGCGCCCTGGAGGTGCGCGCCGATGCCAGCACCTGGCGCGAGGTGTTTCGCTGGGACGGACACACGTTTTATAGCGCCGTTCATTCGCTTGACATGGCGCGCGGGGTTGCGGTAATTGGCACCAATCGGGATCAGGACAAGGCCGGGCTTTTCAAGCTCGCCTTGAATGGCGGCGCGTTGACCAAGCTCTTTGTGGATGCGCGGGTGGACTATTCGGTCACCCATACCGCGTTTGGGGCGGGCGAACCGTTCGCGGTGCGGGTCGATCCGCATTATTCTGAAACCCATTTCCTCGACCCGGCGATCAAAGCCGAATTGGACGCAGCGCTCGCCAAGGCGTTTAGTGGTGGATCGGCCAAGCTTTTGGGTTTGCGCATCGGCCCGGCCGATGCGGCACTGCGCCGCTTCATCGTCTACCCGCAAACGGACGACGGCACGCGCGAAATGTTGTTTGACCGGGTGGCCGGCAGCTTGACCACCCTGCGTGATTCCAGCAAAGAAGCGGAAACCACGCACCTGACCCACATGCGGCCGATTTCTTATCCGGCGCGCGACGGGCGCACCATGCATGGCTATTTCACCCAGCCCAAGCACCTTGAAGGCAAGCCCACGGCTTTGGTGATGCTGATTCACGGCGGCCCGTGGGCGCGCTATGAGTGGGGCGGCAAAAACGTGACCGGCGATTACTCGCGCTTGCCGCAATTTCTCGCCAATCGCGGTTACAGCGTGCTACAGGTCAACTACCGCAGCTCGACCGGTTACGGGCGCGAGCACCTCGATGCGGGTGCGCGTGAGCTTGGTGGAAAAACGCAGGACGATATCGAGGACGGCGTGAGTTGGGCGGTGGCGCAAGGCCTGGCAGACCCCAAGCGCATTGCCGTGTATGGGGCCAGTTTTGGCGGCTACTCAACCCTGATGCAACTGGTGCGCAGCCCGGAAAAATACGCTTGCGGCGTGAGCATCGTCGGGGTGTCGAACTGGGTGCGGCAGATTGAATCACAGCCGCCGTATTGGGCCAGCTTTCGCCACGTGTACGACCGCTTTTACGGTGACCCGGCCAAGCCCGAAGACCGGGTGCGGCTGATGGCGCAATCGCCGGTCTCGCAGGTGGGCAAAATTCGCGCGCCGCTGCTGTTGATTCACGGTGCGAACGATGTGCGGGTGCTCGCGCAAGATTCAGAAGATGTTGAGCGTGCCCTCAAAGCGGCGGGCAAGCCGGTAGAAATGCTGGTGTTTGCCGATGAGGGCCACAGCATCCGAAAATGGCAAAATCAGTTGAAGATGTACCGCAAAGTTGAGGAGTTTTTTGCCAAATGCCTAGGTGGGCGAGACGGCGGTTTTGATTTTTTCCAGTTGGGCGCGGGTGGTTGATTGGCTGGTAAATGACTCCAGCCAATGCCTGAAGAAGGCCAATGGGCGGGCTTCTTCAGGCATTTAATCAAGCGTTCTACAAGCCTTTTGGATTAGGGCCAAAACGATTACTACCGGCCTGGCTGTCCAGCACGCAAAAATAAAGCAGGATGAATGAGCCCACCGCCGGGATGAAGGTCACGAAGAAAAACCAGCCGCTGCGATCCGTGTCGTGCAGACGCCGCACTGTTACCGCGATCAGGGGCACGATGGTGCCCAGCACGAAAATACCGATCAAGATTCCGCTGATCATGCTGCCGCTCTCGCCGAGCACTGCCCCTACGATGCTGAGCGCAACAATGATCAGCGCGTAGAACAAGAAAAAAAACCAATACTCACTGCGTTGTGATCGGCCTTTGAAGTCCGCGTACTTTTTTAGTGCCATCAAGAACCAATTCATCGTACTTCTCCCTGGTTGTCTACCCTAAAGAATTGCCGCGCGCGACGCCGGGTGAACGCCACACACCTAGTGTAGTGTTGCACACTTAATGCGACTTAAAAATGCGTCTTTTCCGCCGACTCGTCGTTGCAAATGCTCGTCATAGTGGAGCTATGACTGTACTTTGCGCCTCGATTCGACGAAAAATCCATCATTTTTATAAGTCGCAAACAGCGTGCAACACTACACTAGAGTCTACGCCCTCACTTTGGCATGCTTGGGTAATTTCTTCGATGCCACGGCGATTGAGCGGGGAGCCGGAGCATTGGCGTACCGGGGCTGCTAAGATTCTTTTTAGGCGGGCCGCCCCGCATTGCAGCTTGGGAATCTGGTCAGGTCGGGAACGGAGCAGCCATAACCAATCACTGTAAGTGCCGGGGGTCCGGCTCGCCTACTTCGCTTTTTTTTGAGCACCGCTGGTTCGAACGGTGCGCCTTCAGGAGACAAACCAATGAAGTATCCACTTTCAGCGCTCGCGCTCAGCGCCTTTGCGGCGATTTCGTCAGGCGTGGTGCTTGCGCAGTCGCCACTCAAAATCGGCTTTATGGCTGAGCTTTCCGGACCGCAAGGCGCGCTTGGCCAAGACCAATACGATGCCTTCATGTTGGTGGTCGAGCAAAACGGCGGCAAGCTGGGCGGTGTGCCCGTGCAGGTGCTGCGTGAAGACAGCCAGTTAAAGCCTGAAGTGGCGGTGCAAATCGTCGACAAGCTGATTGAGAAAGAAAAAGTGCCAATCATCACCGGCGTGACTTTCTCTAACGTGATGATGGCGGTGCACAAAAAAATCACTGAAAAAGAAGTGTTCCTGATCGGCTCGAACGCCGGCCCTTCGCCGATTGCCGGGGCCGCGTGCTCGCCGTTCTATTTCTCCACCTCGTGGGAAAACGGCCAGCAAGCTGAGGTTGTAGGCAAATATGCCCGCGACCAAAAAATGGCCAAAGTGATGACGATTGCGCCTAACTACCAAGCCGGGCGCGATTTTGTTAATGGCTTTCGCCGTTGGTACACCACCCCCACTATCGGCGAACTTTGGCCAGCGGTGAATCAGCCTGATTTCTCCTCGGAAATTGCGCAAATCCAAGCAGCGAACCCGACGGCCGTATTCGCCTTTTTACCGGGCGGAATGGGCATTAACTTCGTCAAGCAGTGGGCGCAAGCCGGCTTGAAAAACAAGATTGTGCTGATGACCGCTTCGACCACCGACGGGATTGGCTTGCCCGCAATGGGCGATGCCGCGCTCGGCGTGATTTCGGGCACATTTTGGGGGCCGGATTTCAAGAATGCCGCGAACCAGAAATTCGTCAAAGACTTTGAAGCCAAGTACAAGCGGATTCCCTCGCAGTACGCCGCGCAAGCCTACGATTCGGCGCAGTTGCTCGACGGCGCAATTCGTGCGGTCAAGGGCGACGTGAGCGACAAAGCCGCGTTCCGCAAGGCGCTCAAATCGGCCCCGTTCAAATCAGTGCGTGGCGATTTTGCTTTCGGCAGCAATCACTTTCCGGTGCAAAGCTTTCACGCTTTCAAAGCAGTGCGTGACAAGCAAAACCGCATGACTCTTGAGACCATCGACACACCGCTGGTCAAGGTGGTGGACGGCTACGCCGACAAGTGCCCGATCAAAGGCTGATGCGTGATGCTGCACCACGAACGGCGGTGGGCGCGAGCTTCACCGCCGCTTTTGTTTGAGCTTCTCGTGAGTGCCACATGAGCGCCACCCTGGTCATTTCTCAATTGCTCAACGGCATTCAGTTGGGGGTACTGCTGTTTTTGATGGCGGCGGGTTTGACGCTGGTGTTCGGCATCATGAATTTTGTCAACCTGGCGCATGGTTCGCTCTACATGATGGGCGCTTACATCGCGGCGGCCTTGGTAGGGCAGGGTGTGCCTTTCGTTTGGGCTGGCTTGGGCGCAATGGCGGGGGCGGCCTTGCTGGGCTTTGTGCTGGAGCGCACGGCCTTGGCCAAGCTCTATGCGCGTGACCATCTGTATCAAGTGCTGGCCACCTTCGGTTTGATTTTGTTCTTCAATGAAGTAGTGCGCTACTTTTGGGGCGCGTCGGCGGTGTATATGGACGTGCCCGCCGCGCTCAATGGCGCGCTCACCTTCATGGGCATCAACTACCCGTTTTACCGCTTTGTCATCATTGCGGTGGGCTTGGGCGTGGCCTTGGCGCTGTATCTCATCATCCACAAAACGCGGCTCGGCATGCTGATTCGGGCTGGTGCCTCGAATGCCGACATGGTGGGTGTGCTCGGGGTGAATATCAAGCTACTCAACAGTGCCGTGTTTGCGCTCGGCGCGGGTTTGGCCGGGCTGGCGGGCTTTATGGCCGGGCCGATTCTCTCGGTGCAGCCTGGCATGGGCGAGCCGGTGCTGATCTTGACCTTGGTGGTGATTGTGACCGGTGGCATCGGCTCGATTCGCGGCGCGTTTTTGGGGGCGATCATCATTGGCGTGGTCGATACCTTGGGGCGGACTTTTTTGCCGATCATCTTCAGTTGGTTTTTGGAGCAAAGCTTGGCGCAGGCGGCTGGCCCGGCGGTGGCGTCGATGCTGATTTACTTGTTGATGGCAGTGGTATTGGCACTGCGTCCGCAGGGCCTTTTTCCGGTTAAGCACGGCTGATGAAACGAGATCGGGCTTTCTGGTTTGCGGCGGCGACGCTGGCTTTTCTGGCGTTGCTGCCAGTGTATGCCGCCCTGGCTGCGCAGCCTTTTTATGTGACTCTGTTTTCGCGCATCATGGTGTTTGCGCTGGCAGCCGTAGGCTTGAACTTGGTGTTGGGCTTCGGCGGTTTGGTGAGCTTCGGGCATGCGCTCTACATCGGCGTGGGCGCGTATTCAGTCGGCATTTTGGCTCACCATGGCATCACCAACGGCTGGGTGCAGTTGGTGGTGGCGCTGGCCATGGTGGCGCTGTTCGCTGCGGTGATCGGCGCGGTGGTGGTGCGCACCGGCGGCATGACCTTCATCATGATTACCCTAGCTTTCGCGCAGATGGGTTTTTTTCTCGCGGTGAGCTTGAAGCAATATGGCGGAGATGATGGTCTCACTATCGATGCGCGTAGCGCGATGGGCCTTTTTGACCTGGCCAACAACACGGTGCTCTACTACGTCATTTTTGCTTCGCTGCTGCTTACGCTCTATCTGTTTCACCGCTTCATCAACGCACGCTTTGGTTTGGCCTTGCGCGGAATCAAAGCCAATGAGCGGCGCTTGGCCGCGCTCGGCTACCCCACTTTTCGCTACAAGCTCGTGGCTTATGTGATCTCGGCCCAGGTGTGTGGCTTAGCCGGTTTTTGGCTGGCTAATTTGACCAAGTTTGCGGCACCTTCCTACATGGCCTGGACTGTGTCTGGCGAGTTGATCGTGATCGCGGTACTGGGCGGCATGAGTTCGCTCTTCGGCCCGGTGATTGGCGCCTTGGTGTTTTTGCTGCTCGAAGAGGTGTTGTCGAGCTGGAAGCCGGGCATCTGGCCTGCAGCTGAAACGCTGCTGGGCAATCACTGGTTAGGGTTGATCGGCCTTTTCGTGTTCACGCTGGCGCTGTTTGCGCGGCAAGGCATTTTTGGCTACCTGGCGGGCAAAAAAGACAGTGCAGGAGGGCACTGATGAGCACTTCGGAACTGCGGCCGCTGCTCGAAGTCGAGGGTCTGGTCAAGCGCTTTGGCGGCCTGCTCGCCACCGACCACGTGAACCTGACCGTAAATGCGGGCGAGATTCACGCCATCATCGGCCCCAACGGTGCGGGCAAAACCACTTTGATCGGTCAGCTAACTGGTGAATTGGCCCAAGACCAAGGTCTGGTGCGCTTCTTGGGGCAGGATGTCAGTCGTGCGGGGGTTGCCGCACGGGCCCATTTGGGGCTGGGGCGCTCTTACCAAATCACCCAAGTGTGCCGTGAATTTACCGTGCTTGAAAACGTGATGCTCAGCGTGCAGTCGCATTTGGGGTCCAGTTTCAAATTCTGGAAGCCGGTGGCCGAAGAGCGTGAAGTGGTTGAGCCTGCCCGCGCCGCCTTGCAGCGCGTGGGCCTGGCGAAGCGCGCCGATGAAATCGTCGCCAACTTGGCGCACGGCGAACATCGCCAGCTTGAATTGGCGATGACGCTGGCGCTCAAGCCGAAAGTGTTGCTGCTCGATGAACCTATGGCCGGGATGAGCCAAGTGGAATCTGAAGAAATGGTGAGCCTGATCGCCACTCTCAAGAGCGCGCACGGCATTTTGCTGGTGGAGCACGACATGGACGCGGTGTTCAAACTGGCCGACCGCATTTCGGTGCTGGTGTACGGCAAGATCATTGCCAGCGGCACCCCGGAAGCGATTCGCCATTCACAAGAAGTGCGGGATGCCTATCTGGGTGAAGAGGGCTTAGTCGCATGAGGTCCGCATGAGGTTTGCATGACTACGCCACTACTCGAAGTCGATGGCATCGACACCGCCTACGGGCAAAGTCAGGTGCTGTTTGGCATGGCGTTCACCATCGGCCAGGGCGAGTTTGTCACGCTGATTGGTCGCAACGGCATGGGTAAGACGACCACCGTCAAAACCATCGTCGGCCTGCTCAAGCCGCAGCGCGGTGCGATCCGTTTTGCGGGTAGCGACATCCATGGGCGTGAGGCTTTTCGAGTGGGGCAGAGCGGGATCGGCTTGGTGCCGGAAGGGCGGCATGTGTTTCCCAACCTCACGGTGCGCGAAAATTTGGTCGCCACCGCCAACAACCGCCAACGCGCCGCTCAACCGTGGACGCTGGAAACGGTGTATCAACTCTTTCCGCGCTTGAAAGAGCGGGAAAAAAACTTGGGTTCCAATCTCTCGGGCGGCGAGCAACAAATGCTGGCAATTGCTCGGGCGCTGATGACTAACCCGAAGCTCTTGATTCTGGACGAAGCCACCGAAGGCCTGGCCCCGCTGGTGCGCCGCGAGATTTGGGATTGCTTGGGCCACCTCAAAGCGCGCGGGCAGACCACGCTGGTGATCGACAAAAACATCGCGGCAATGCTGCCCCTGGCAGATCGCCACGCGATTGTCGAAAAAGGCCGCGTGGTCTGGTCGGGTGATTCGGCGGGGCTGAAGGCGGACCCCGAGCTGCTGCATCGCTACGTCGGGGTGTAATTCCATTTCTAAATCATTACGATGTGTCGTTGCCCCTTCCTAGCCGTGCTACGCGCACTGTCGTCGTCGGTGCGCCTAATCTCGTAATGATTTAGAAATGGAATAAGTTTTACTCCGGGTGCTTCAATGCGCTGCCACCAAGTCAAGAATCTGCGCGCCGTAGCGCTTCACCTTGGCATCGCCAATTCCTGAAATCAGCCGCAGCGCGGCTTCATCGGCTGGTTTGACGGTGGCAATGGTTTCGAGCACGCCGTCGTGAAACACCACGAAGGCTGGCATCTTGTGTTCTTGCGCGGTGGCTAGTCGCCAGGCTTTCAGAGTTTTGAGCAACTCCTCGTCGGCGTTGCCCCCCGTTGAAACGCGGGTAACCCCGCCGCCTACGGATTTTTTCGCCTTCTCGCGCCGCTTTTTCTCCGTCACCATGCGCAGTGGCACGGCAAGCTCGCCCTTGAGCACTTCGCCGCCACTGTCGGTGACTTTGAGCGCGCCAAATTCTTCGGCATCGGCACGCAGATGCCCGGCTGAGACCAACTGGCGAAAGATGTCGCGCCACGCAGCGGTGCTGTGCTCAGCACCCACGCCAAAGGTTTTGAGCGCCTGATGCTCGAACTGCCTGATCCGCTCAGTTTCGTGCCCGCGCAATACGTCGATTAAGTGGCCAGCACCAAAGCGCTGCCCGGTGCGAATCGCCGCCGAGAGTGCTTTTTGCGCATCGATCAAGCCGTCGCGCACCTGCGGCGGATTCAAGCAGTTGTCGCAATTGCCGCACGCTTTGGAGCTTTCGCCAAAGTAGGCCAGCAGATTGACTCGGCGGCACGATACCGCCTCGCTCATGCCCACCAGCGCTTCGAGTTTTTGGGTGGAAACGCGCTTATAGGCATCGCCACCGGTTGATTCATCGATCATGCGCCGTTGCATCACCACGTCTTGCATGCCGAAGCACATCCACGCATTGGCAGGTTTGCCGTCGCGCCCGCCACGGCCAGTTTCTTGATAGTAAGCTTCGATGCTTTTGGGCAAGTCGAGATGGGCCACAAAGCGCACGTCCGGCTTGTCAATGCCCATGCCGAAGGCGATGGTCGCCACCATGATGATGCCTTCGCCATTGACGAAGCGGGTCTGATTTTTTTGCCGCACGTCGGTTGAAAATCCGGCGTGATAGGGCAGCGCTCGATAGCCCTGCGCCTTGAGCCAGGCAGCGGTTTCTTCCACCTTCGCACGCGACAAGCAGTAAACGATGCCGCAATCGTGCGAACCATCGGCATGCTTGTGGTGCTCTTCGATGAACTCGCCCAGCTGGGTGCGCGGCGTGGCTTTAGTGACAATCGTGTAGCGAATATTGGGCCGGTCGAAGCTGGAGATGAATTCGCGCGCATCATTAAGCTGCAAACGCTCGCGAATCTCGCGGCGCGTCAGGTCATCGGCCGTTGCCGTAAGCGCAACACGTGGCACGTGCGGGAAGGCGTCTGCCAGCTCGCCCAGCGCAATGTATTCCGGGCGAAAGTCGTGGCCCCATTGCGAGACGCAGTGCGCTTCGTCAATCGCGAAAAGCGCGATGTCGAGTTCTCTGAGCAGTGCTTGAAATCCGGGTGTCAACGCCCGCTCGGGGGCGACATAAACCAGCTTGATCTGGCCGTCGCGCAGGCCTCGCTCGGCAGCTTGCGACTCGGCAACGGTTTGCGAAGAATTGAGCGCCACGGCGGCAACCCCGGCTTGCGTGAGCGCGGCCACTTGGTCTTGCATGAGTGCAATCAAGGGCGAAATCACCACGCCTACTCCGCCGCGCAGCAGCGCCGGAATTTGATAGCACAGCGATTTGCCGCCGCCGGTGGGCATCAGCACCACGGCGTTATGACCGGCGGCTAAGTGCTCGATTACCGCCTCTTGCTGACCCCGAAACGCGGGATAACCAAACGTGTGATGCAGAATTTCGTGAGCGCGACTCACGCGGGACGACTTGAAGTTAGGGTCATTGGCACAGTGGTTTGGGGTGGATTAGCGGCTGCTGTCGTGGGCGATGCGGGTAGCAAAATTGGGAGGCGCAGGTGGCGTTGGTGAAGTCTGGGGGGATTCGGTCGGGGCGGCCATCTTGGCGTGTTCTTCGGCCAACGCTAATTCCCTTGCCTCGGCGGCCAAACGTGCGTCTTCCTCGTCAGCGGCAACCCGCTCTTCCGGTGAAAACAGTGTGCCACGCGACTGCCACATCGACTTCAACCATTCAGCCGGCATTGGCTCGGACTTGGTGTAGTCGTCGATGTAAGTATCAAGCCCGTCCATCACATTGAAATGCGGATCGGTGAAGAGTTTTTTGAGGGCCGCGTTGCGGGTAGCACTGGCGATCCCGCTTTGCATGAAGGGTTTGAAATCAGATTGCGGGGTCAAACTTTCCAGTGACGGCAACTCGATCACGCCTTCTGGGCGGGCTTCTTCAAGTGTATTGCCTGAAGAGCCTTGTTGGGCGTGGCTCTTCAGAGTATCGTTCTGAAGAAGATTATCTACCAATGGTTTCGGAGCATCTTCCTGGTCTTCCGCGGTACGCACGTCTTCATCGGCCTGCTTGCGGCGCGACCAGCGAGAGAGAAAATCCTGGTTCGCCATGGTGACCGTTACACGATCTTGGCGCGCTCGTCCAAGCGCTTGAAAGACTGCGGGCGTTTGCGTTGCTTGGGCTCAGGTTTGTAGTGCTGCGCGACGTAGGCCTGCACGGCTTCGAGCAGCGCGGGTGGCATCGGCACGCCTTCCACCGTTTCGCCGCCATCGAGCAGACGCCCCGCTTCGTTGTAGCTCGCGGTAATCACTTGCGGCACGGCCAAGCTGCTCTCTTCGTCGATTCGCCACATGACAAAAAGCTGTGGTGTATCAGCTGAGACATTGAGAAAGTAACCCTCGGCCTCGTCGCGAAACAGCGTGAATTCCATGCCGCCATAGGTCCACTCGGTGCAGATCTCATCAACCTGGCATTCGACCGGCCCGCGCGGCTTATCGCTCAACGCAGCCCGCACCGCGCGCCATTGGTGCGAAGCCCAGCGGTTGTTGAGCGTGCGGCGTTCGATCGTGATGCTGATTGGAGTCAATGGGCTGGTTGTCGAGGCTGCGCGAGGTGGCGTTTGCTATTATCTCAAGGCTATGGATCGCAAAGTCATTCCTCTCCACGCTGCGCCGCAATTGCCCCGAATACCGAGCAACGCGCCGGCCCCCTCGGGCCAGCTTGCCGACACCCGCGCTCGCCCAATGCGCGACCTGCGTATTTCAGTCACCGACCGCTGCAATTTTCGCTGCACGTATTGCATGCCCAAGAGCGTGTTTTCAAAAGATTACCAATTTTTGCCGCAGGCAGAATTGCTCTCGTTTGAAGAAATCGTACGCGTGGCGAAGATTTTTGTCGCGCACGGCGTGGAAAAAATCCGCATTACCGGTGGCGAGCCGCTGCTGCGTAAAAATGTTGAAAAACTGATTGGCATGCTCAGCGAGCTGCACACCCACGCTGGCAAACCGCTCGACCTGACGCTTACTACCAACGGCTCGCTGCTCACCAAAAAAGCCGTCGCGCTTAAGGCCGCTGGCCTGACGCGCGTCACGGTGTCGCTCGATTCGCTCGACGAGGCCACTTTTCAGACGATGAACGACGTTGATTTTCCGGTGGCCGACGTGTTGCGCGGCATCAATGCCGCAGCCAATGCAGGCTTCACCGATCTCAAGGTCAACATGGTCGTCAAGCGCGGCGTTAACGACGATGGCATTGTGCCGATGGCGCGCCACTTCAAAGGCAGCGGCCACATCGTGCGCTACATCGAATTCATGGATGTGGGCGCTACCAACGGGTGGCGTATGGACGACGTGATTCCCTCCGCCGAAGTCGTGCGCCGCATTCACGCCGTCCTGCCGCTCGAAGTTGCCCAAGCGAATTACCGCGGCGAAGTCGCTGAGCGCTGGCGCTACGCCGACGGCAGCGGCGAAATCGGCGTAATTTCGTCGGTCACGCAAGCCTTTTGCGGCACCTGCACCCGCGCGCGACTTTCGACCGAAGGCAAGCTCTACACCTGCCTTTTTGCGCAATCCGGCCACGACATCCGCGGCCTGGTGCGCGCCGGGCATAGCGATGCAGAAATCGCCGCCGCCGTCGGCCTGATTTGGACCAATCGCGCAGATCGCTACTCAGAAATCCGCACCGCCGGAACCGCCAAATTGCGCAAAGTAGAAATGTCCTACATCGGCGGCTAGCTACCCAACCGTTACGGCGAGCCTCCGTGCTCACCTTGTTCCTTCGAAACTGCCTGAAGAAGCTTGTCCAGCGCCCTTCTTCGTCAATGCGATAATCGCCCTATGCATAGTTATTCTGAATTGATCCGCATGGGCGCGCGCATGCTGCTGCGCGATTGGCGCGCTGGCGAGCTGCGCGTGATGCTGATCGCCTTGATCGTGGCGGTGGCTTCGGTCACCTCGGTATCGTTTTTCACCGAGCGGATCAAGCGTGCGCTCGAGCGCGAAGCGCACCAGTTAATCGGCGCGGATTTTGTCCTTTCTTCCGACAAACCTACCGCGCAGCGCTACATCGACGAAGCGCTCAAACGTGGCCTCACGACCGCGCGCGTGGTCAATTTCCCCAGCATGGTCACTCTGGGTGCAGGCGACCAGTTGAAAGCGCATTTGGCAGGTGTGAAAACGGTTAGCACGGGTTACCCGCTGCGCGGCACGCTGCGCACGGCATCTGCGCTCAATCAGCCGGATGCGCGCACCCGCGACATCCCGCAGCGTGGCACCGTGTGGCTTGACGAGCAGCTAACCGGCGTGCTGGGAGTCAAGCCAGGCGACCGGGTGCAGTTGGGCGATGCCAGCTTCGCTGTGGACCGCGTACTTACGTTGGAGCCGGATCGCGGCGCAAGCTTTTTTGCCATCGCGCCGCGCTTGATGCTCAACTCGGAAGACCTGCCCTCGACCAACTTGATCCAGGTGGGTAGCCGCGTGGTCTATCGTTTGCTGGTGGCCGGTGAAGATGAGCCGGTCAAAGCCTATGCCGCATGGGTGAAAGCGCAGATCGCCGTGGGGAAGGGCGAATGGCTTGAGGAGGTATCGAACGCGCGGCCTGAAGTGCGCGCCACTTCCGAGCGGGCGAATCAGTTTCTCGGGCTGGTGGCCTTGTTGGCAGTGATTTTGGCTTCAGTGGCGATTGCACTCGCGGCGCGCCGCTTCACGATGCGCCACCTCGATAGCTGCGCCGTGATGCGGTGCTTGGGTGCGACACAAAGCACGTTGACACGGCTCTTCTTGATCGAATTTATGTTGCTGGCGCTGGCCGCCTCGCTAGTGGGTTGCTTGATCGGTTTTGGGGTCCACGCGGCGCTGGCATCCATCTTGGGCTATTTGGTGGCAGCCAGCTTGCCGGCCCCCACCTTAATGCCAGCGCTGCAAGGCTTTGCCACCGGCGTGTTGCTCTTGATCGGCTTTGCGCTGCCGCCGCTGTTGCAGTTGGCTAATGTGCCACCGGTGCGGGTGATTCGCCGCGAAACCGGGTTGCCGCAGCCGCTTACCTTGCTCTCGTATTCCATCGGGCTTGCAGGGCTGGTGGGGCTGCTGGTGTGGCAGTCGGGAGACGTGAAGTTGGGGCTGTTGATCGCGGGTGGCTTTATCGCTGCATTGGCGCTCTTCAGCGTGATTGCCTGGGGCGCGCTTAGTGCGCTGGCGCGGGCGCGCCATGCGGGCGTGGGCGTGTCGTGGCGGTATGGCCTGGCCGCGATGCAGCGCCGCGCCGCCACCAGCGTGGCGCAAATCGTTGCGCTGGGTTTGGGGCTGATGGCGATGCTGATGTTGACCGTGATTCGCGGTGACCTGGTAGACACGTGGCGCAAAACCGTGCCGGCCGATGCGCCAAACCGCTTTCTCATCAACGTGCAGCCGGAGCAGCGTGCCGGGGTATTAGCCACCTTTGCCGAGAGCAAGCTTACGGCCCCAGAGATTTACCCGATGATTCGTGGGCGTTTGGTGGCGGTCAACGGCAAGCCGGTGACCGAAACGACCTACACCGACCAGCGCGCCCGGCGCAACGTAGACCGCGAGCTTAATCTTTCGACCATGGCGCAATTGCCGGGACACAACAAGGTGGTCGCGGGTACATGGTTTGGGGCCGCAGCGAATGACGCTGGCGCTTTTTCGGTAGAAGAGGGCATCGCAAAAACGCTGAACGTTGGCTTGGGCGACGAGCTGACTTTCGAGATTGGCGGGCAGCGCGTGTCAGCCCGCATCAGCAGCTTGCGCAAACTCAATTGGGACTCGATGCGCGCCAATTTTTTTGTGATCGGCTCACCCGGCCTGTTGGACAAATTCCCCACCTCCTACATCAGCGCGTTCAATCTGCCAGTCTCTCAAGCGCGATTTACCGACAAGCTGATCGCCAAGTATCCCAACTTAAGCGTGGTCGATGTTGGCGCGATAGTCAAGCAGGTACAAACCGTGATTGAGCAGGTCGTCAAAGCGGTGCAGTTCGTGTTCTTTTTTACCCTTGCGGCAGGCGTGGTCGTGCTCTACGCCGCGCTTAACGCGAGCCAAGACGAGCGCGTACGTGAGGCAGGCATCATGCGGGCATTGGGCGCACAAAATTCGCAATTGCGTGCCACTCAATTGGCTGAATTTGCACTCACCGGCCTGTTAGCGGGCTTGTTCGCGGCGTGTGGCGCGGCAGCGATTGGCTACGCCGTGGGCGAGTATGTGCTGCAACTGCCGATTACGCTCAAACCCTCGCTGTGGTTGCTGGGGATTGGCGCGGGGCTGGTGTGCTCGATGGGTGGCGGCTGGCTGTCGCTGGCAGGCGCGCTCAAGCGCCCGGCGATGGTGACCCTCAGGGAGGCGACTTGAGTTTGCAGATTGAGGAGCCATCAGAGGGCCCGAATCCGCAGCGCGCGCCCTACGCGCAACTGGGTGGTGAAGCTGCCGTTTTTGCCTTGGTGGACAAGTTTTACGACATGATGGATCGCGAGCCGGATTTTTACGGCATTCGCAAGTTGCATGCCGCGTCGCTCGATGGCTCGCGCGTGAAGTTGAAGAAATTTCTCTCTGGCTGGCTGGGTGGGCCGCAGCTGTACGTGCAGGAGTATGGCCACCCGATGCTGCGGGCGCGCCATCTGCCGTTTTCAATCGGCCTTGAAGAGCGCGACCAATGGCTGGCCTGCATGTTCAGCGCGATGGTCGAGTTGCAAGTGCCGGAAGATTTGCAGGCGCATTTGCAAAAATCTTTCTTTGGCACGGCGGACTGGATGCGCAATCGAGGCGAGCAGTGAACGAGTTGCTGATCGGCGTATTTGGCCTCTTGTTGTTGATCGCCGTGGCGCTGTTGATTGTGCTGGTGCTGCGCCGCGCGCCCGATTTAGGTGCGCCACTGGCATCGCTTAACCAACAAGGCGAGCGCACTGAGCGCGAATTGCGCAGCGCGATTGATAGCGCGGCGCAAGGCAATCGTAGCGAATTGCAGGGCACCTTGGGCGCGTTTCAGCAATCACTCGCCACCCAGGTAACCAGCGTGGCCACAGTGCAAAACAGTCAGCTTGATAGCTTCGCGCAATCGCTGGTGGCGCTCACGCAAAAGAACGAGCAGCAACTCGAAGCCCTGCGCGCCGACGCACGCCATGGGCGTGAAGAAAGTGCGGCCACCTTGCAGCGCTTTGGCGCGCAGCAACAGGCGCAATTGCAAGCCCTGGCGGAGTCGAACGAGAAAAAATTGGGCGAAGTGCGTGCCACACTCGAATCCAAACTGAAGGAATTGCAGGCCGACAACAGCGCCAAGTTGGAGGAGATGCGCAAAACGGTGGACGAGAAGCTGCACGCCACGCTTGAGCAGCGGCTGGGCGAATCGTTCAAGCTCGTCTCCGACCGTTTGGAAGCGGTTCATAAAGGCTTGGGCGAAATGCAATCACTCGCCTCAGGCGTAGGCGATTTGAAGCGCGTGCTGACCAACGTAAAAACTCGCGGCACCTGGGGTGAAGTACAGTTGGGCGCACTGCTCGAACAGATGCTCGCCCCCGATCAGTACGCGAAGAACCATATGCCACGGCCTTCTTCAAGGGATGTCGTGGAGTATGCGGTGCGCCTGCCCGGGCGTGGTGATACCGCTGGCAACAGCGTGCCGGTGTGGTTGCCGATTGACTCCAAGTTTCCGATTGAAGATTACGAGCGCATTTTGGCCGCGCAAGACGCGGCAGATGTGGTGGCACTTGAAGAAGCTGCCAAGCGGCTTGAAGCCGTGATCAAAAGTGAAGCGCAGAAAATTCGCGACAAGTACGTGGAGCCGCCACACACCACCGATTTTGCGATTCTGTTTTTGCCGACCGAAGGCTTGTATGCTGAGGTGCTGCGCCGGCCGGGTTTAAGCGATTGGGTGCAGCGCGAGTGCCGCGTTACGGTGGCAGGCCCTACCACGCTGGCGGCCTTGTTAAACAGTCTGCAGTTAGGTTTTAAAACGCTTGCCATCGAGCAGCGTTCCTCCGAAGTTTGGCAATTGCTGGGCGCAGTCAAGGGCGAATTCGGCAAGTTTGGTGATGTGCTGGCGCGCACCAAAGCGCAGCTCGAAACGGTGACCAAATCAATCGACTCAGCCGAGGTGAGAACGCGCCAGATGGCGCGTAAACTGCGCGACGTTGAGCAACTCGAAACCTCAGTGGCCGGGCCATTGCTCGATCTGGGCGATGCGGACAATCCAGCGAATCCACGCAACCTTCCGGAAACATAAAAAGCACAATCAGTGATGCCAACGCCTCCTTCCAACGACCCCTATCGAGAAGCTGAACTGGTTGAAAAGGCCACCCATGGCGACCACCAGGCCTTCCGCGAGTTGGTTGAGAAGCACCGCACCAGGGTGTTCCGCTTTCTCTCACAGCACGCGGTGACACCGGCTGAAGCGGAGGAACTGGCGCAGGAGGTTTTTGCGGCTGCCTACAAATCCCTGCCCAATTTCAAAGGCAATGCCAAGTTTTCCACTTGGCTCACTGGCATTGCGCTCAACGTTGTGCGCAACTTCATCAATCGCAACCCGGAGCGCAAGATCGAGCGCTCGATGGAAGACTTGACGCATCCTTCGTCGGCATTGCGCTACAAAGACGACAGCGAAATGACCCCGTCACGCATTACCGCGCGCAATATGAAGATCGAAGAGTTGCGCGGCGCGATTGAGGCGCTGCCGGTAGAGCTGCGCGAGACCTTTATTTTGGTTGTGCTCGACGACTTGGACTACGAGCATGTTGCCAAAAAACTGGGCGTGCCAGTGGGTACGGTGAAGAGCCGTGTTTCCCGCGCGCGCGCGCGGATTCGCACGGCGCTGGGCGATACGATGTCGCTGCCGGAACGGTAAGCACTAACTCGTCCTTCCCGCTTTTGCGGGAATGACGGGTTGGTGATGGCAACGCAAGCCTGGCGAAAACCGATGGCTCTTGCGCCAGATGCCTACATCGTGCCCGGAAACGCCCCCCCGTCCATCAGCAGGTTTTGCCCGGTGATGTAGCCCGCGTGGGCCGATGCCAAGAAGGCACAGGCTGCACCAAACTCATCCGCCGTGCCGAAGCGCCCGGAAGGATTCGCCGCCGCGCGCGCTGCTGCTAGTGCTTCGGGCGTAGTACCGGTTTTCTGCGCGTTGAACTTGAAATTGGAGCGCAGGCGGTCGGTGTCAAACGGGCCGGGTAAGAGGCCGTTGATCGTGACATTGTGTTTGGCGATTTGCCGCGACAGCCCCGCCACAAAGCCAGTCAGGCCGGTGCGCGCCCCGTTCGACAAACCCAGTTCGGCAATCGGCGCTTTCACCGCGGCTGAGGTGATGTTGATGATGCGGCCAAACTTTTGCCCAATCATGTGGTCCACGGTTGCTTTGATGAGCCAGATTGGGGTGAGCATATTGGCGTCGAGCGCGGCGATCCACTGGTCGCGGCTGAAGTCACGAAAATCGCCGGGGGGTGGGCCACCGGCGTTGTTAATCAAGATGTCCGGCTTTGGGCAGGCAGCCAGCGCCAAGGCACGACCGGCTTCAGTGGTCACGTCTGCCGCTACGGTAGTGACAGTCACACCAGTGGCTTTACGGATTTCGGCGGCAGTGGCTTCAAGCGCCTCCACCCCACGTGCCACCAAGGTGACATTGACACCTTCGGCAGCCAGTGCCATCGCGCAGCCTTTGCCCAAGCCTTTGCTGGCAGCACAAACCAGTGCGCTGCGATTGCGAATACCCATGTCCATTGCGTTGCTTCCTTAGGTTGTGAAGTGTGAGGAGTGAAGTGTGAGGAGTGAGGAAAAGCGAGGCTGCGAGGTGGAGCTTCCTCACCCCTAACACCTAACAACTCACACCTCACTTTTTAGAGATTGTAATCACCAGCACCCCGGCGATCACCAATGCAGCGCCGATGATCTGGATGCTTGAAACCGGTTCCGCCAGCAGCCACGCGCCCAGTGCCAGGGTGGCGACCGGGCCGCTGGCACCCGCCAATGAAGCTGAATTTGCGCCAACATGCTTGATCGCTTCTGACACCATAAAGGTCGGGATTACGGTGCAGAAAATCGCCACGATACCCATGTAAACATACACCGGCGTCGGCAACACCAGCGCCTCCAGCGGGCGCATCACCAGAAATTGCACGAAGCATGCCAAACAAGAAACCGTCATCGCGTAGGCGGTAAAGCGCACCGAGCCTACCTTCTTGATTGTCTCGCCGCTGCCTACCAAGTAGATCGCGTAACTCACCGCGCTGGCAAACACCAAGAGGCCGCCGATCACTACCGCATCCGCTTTTGCGGCGCGCCAGGCGATTAAAAATTCGTGTTGAAACACTAGCACGATGCCGCTGTACGAAATCAGCAGCGCCAGCGCGCCGCGCGCCGTAACCGATTTTTTGAATATCAGCGCTGAGAGCAGCAGCACGACGGTCGGGTAGAGATAGAGAATCAAGCGTTCCAGCGCTGCCGAGATGTATTTCAACCCCAGAAAATCGAGGTAGCTCGCCAGGTAGTAGCCCAATAGCCCCAGCAAGATGATGGCCTGATGCTGCCGCATAGTCAGCGGTGCGGCGGTGCTGGTGCGCCGGCCCCACCAGGCGATACCGACGAAGAACGGCAGCGAAAAGAGCATGCGCAAGGTCAGCGCGGTCTCGGCATCCACCCCATAGCGGTACGAGAGCTTGATGAAAATCGCTTTGGAGGAAAACAGAGCCGCACCGATGGTTGCATAGAGCATGGCCTGCCAGCGGGTGAGTGTCATTCGTGGGGAATGGGGGCGCAGTAAAGTGGGGCCAGGATCGTAGTCGATCTTAGGCCAAACCCGCAGTTTCCTTCTTATACTTGCGGCATGCGAATTCTCATTCTTGGTGCCGGCCTGATCGGCACGACCTCAGCGTGGTACCTCTCCCAAGCGGGGCATGAAGTTACCGTGCTCGACCGGCAAGGTGGTCCCGGCTTGGAAACCAGCTTCGCCAATGGCGGGCAGATTTCGGTGAGCCACGCCGAACCTTGGGCCAGCCCCAAGGCGATTGGCCAACTGTGGAAGTGGTTGGGCCGTGAAGATGCGCCGCTCTATTTCAAACTGCGCCCTTCATTGGCGCAATGGTTGTGGGGTTTGAGTTTTTTAGGGCAGTGCAACGCCAAAAGTTTTGAGCGCAATTGCAAAACGCTGCTTGAATTGGGTGTCTATAGCCGCACCGCCTTGCAGCAGTTGCGCACCCAAACCGGCATGCAATACGACCAGCGGCCCAACGGCATTTTGCATTTCTTCACGCAAGAGGCGGCCTTCGCTGAAGCCCAGCATCATGCTGCCAAATACCGCGAACGCGGCTTGGATGTCGAGGTCAAATCGGCAGGCCAAGTGCTGGAGATCGAGCCCGCGTTTCAACATTCACCTGCCAAACTGGTTGGCGGTACATTTACCGCGAGTGACGAAACGGGCGACGCCTACAAGTTCACACAGGAGCTGGCGCGCCTGTGCGAGGGGCGTGGCGTGACTTTCCGGTACGACACCTCGGTGGTGGCATTTGAGCGCGAGGCGGGTCAGATCACCGGTGTGCGAATCGCTGGCAAAAACGGTTTCGAGCGCGTCAGCGCCGATGCCTATGTGGTCGCGATGGGTTCCTTCAGCCCGCTGCTGCTCAGTGCCTTAGGTTTACGTTTACCGGTGTATCCGCTCAAAGGCTATTCGCTGACCGCGCCGATCAAAGATGCAGCCAAGATCAATTCAGTCAGTATTACCGATGAAGATGCCAAGATCGTGCTCACCCGTTTGGGTGACCGTATCCGCAGCGCCGGCACTGCGGAGCTCAACAACTATGAAACCCACTTAAGCCCAATTCGCACGCAAGCTATTTTGCGCCAGGCGCGGTCGCTGTTCCCCGACGGTGCGCACTGGGAGCAAACCTCGTTTTGGGCCGGTCTGCGGCCCGCCACCCCGACCAACAACCCGATGATTGGCAAAATCGCGCCGCAGCGCTACCCGAATCTGTTTGTCAACACCGGGCATGGCACCCTGGGTTGGACGCTGGCCTGTGGCTCTGGCAAAGTGCTGACCGATGCGGTCGGGGGGCGGCACGCGCCGGTTGATTTGTTGTATCGCTTCACCTGACCAGCACGCTTATCCATTCACTTCTCACTCCACGGAATCTCTATGCTAGGCCTCATGCAAGACCAGCCGTTGCTCATCTCTTCGATGATCGAATTTGCCGCGCGCCACCACGGCGACACCGAAATTGTCTCCAAAACCGTCGAGGGGTCCGTCGATGGCGCGAGTGCTTTGCATCGCTACAGCTATGCCGATGCCCACGCCCGCGCCAAGCGCTTGGCCAATGCGCTCGCGCGGATGGGTGTGCAGCCCGGCGACCGGGTGGGCACGCTCGCCTGGAACGGTTATCGCCACTTTGAACTCTATTTCGGGGTTTCGGGTTCGGCGGCGGTGTTGCATACAATCAACCCGCGCCTCTTCCCTGAGCAAATCGTGTGGATCGCCAATCACGCTGAGGATCAGGTGCTGTTTTTTGATTGTTCGTTTTTAGCGCTGGTCGAGCAACTCGCGCCGCAATTGGCCACCTGCAAGCAGTTTGTGCTGATGAGCGACCGCGCCCGTATGCCGGCTGCGGGCAAGCCGGGCGCGGCGATCCCTAATCTGCTCTGCTACGAAGACCTGCTGGCTGCCGAAAGTAGTGATTTCAACTGGCCAGTGTTCGACGAAAACACCGCCTCGTCGATGTGCTACACCTCGGGCACTACCGGCAACCCCAAGGGCGTGCTCTACTCGCACCGCTCGACCATCCTGCACGCCTACGCGGCGGCCCTGCCGGATTCGCTCAACCTTTCCGCACGTGACGTGGTGATGCCGGTGGTGCCAATGTTCCACGCCAATTCATGGTCGCTGGCCTATGGCTGCCCCGCAGTGGGGGCCAAGCTGGTGTTGCCGGGTATGGCTTTGGATGGCAAAAGCGTCTATGAGTTGATTGAGGGCGAAGGTGTCACCTTCTCAGCCGGCGTGCCAACCGTTTGGCAGGCGCTGCTCGGGCACGTGGAGAGCAATGGCTTGAAGTTCCACGCCTTGAAGCGCACTGTGATCGGTGGTTCGGCCTGCCCACCGGCGATGATGCGCACCTTTGGCGACAAATATCAAGTTGAAGTATTGCACGCCTGGGGGATGACCGAACTCTCGCCCCTGGGCACGGTGAGTGTGCTCAAGACCAAGCATGAGCGCGCTTCTTCAGAGAGTCAGCACGCGATTTTGTACAAGCAAGGGCGTGGCATTTACGGGATCGACATGAAAATCGTCGACGACGATGGCAACGAGCTGCCGTGGGACGGCAAGGCCTTTGGCGACTTGCTGGTCAAGGGCGCGTGGGTGACGAAAAGTTATTTCAAAGGTGACGGTGGCGACCCACTGCGCACCGACGCTCACGGGCAGCGCTGGTTCCCGACCGGTGATGTGGCGACGATTGATGCCGACGGTTATATGCAAATCACGGACCGCTCAAAAGACGTAATCAAATCGGGCGGCGAGTGGATCAGTTCGATTGATTTGGAAAATCTGGCGATGGCGCACCCAGCTGTCGCCGAAGCTGCCTGCATCGCCGCGCTCCATCCCAAGTGGGACGAGCGCCCGCTGCTAGTGGTGGTGAAAAAGCCGAATCAGGGTGTCACGCGCGAGGAGCTGTTGAAATTTTTCGATGGCAAAATTGCCAAATGGTGGACCCCTGACGACGTGGTGTTTGTGGAGGGCCTGCCGCATACAGCTACGGGGAAAATCCAAAAGCTCAAACTGCGCGAGCAGTTCAAAGGCTACAAATTGCCGACTGCTTAACTCGATGGCCACTACCTCGTTCGGCCTGCCTGAAGCGCCGCTGCCGGAGCCGCCGCGCTACCTGCTGACGGTGGCCAATTTCAATCTGCTTAACTTGGCAAAAGCCGGGCAAAAGCGCTACGACAACGACCGGCCCTTGAGCGAAGCGCAGTTTGGCAAAAAGGCCGATTGGATCGCAGCACAGGTCGAACGCTTGCGCGCCGAGGTCATCGGCTTTCAAGAGGTATGGTCTGAAGAAGCGCTCCAGGATTGCCTCTCCAGAACATCTTTGGGTGCAAAAGGATGGCAAACGGTGGTGGCACCAGGGGCTGATGGCAAGAATGTTGTGCCCAAAGTCGGCATCGCTTGTCGCACCCAAGCCGAGATTGAGAGCATCGCCGCGTTTCCCGGCGGCTTGAGTGTGGAAGTGCCCGACTTAAGCGCTTTGGTGGGCCCAATGCGCGCCTTTGAGCGGCCAATTTTGCATGCCAAATTTCCTTTGCAAAATGGCACAAACGCCCACGTGCTGGTGACGCATATGAAGTCGAAGCGTGCGCGCTTTCTTGAACTGCGCGACGGCGCTCAGGAGGAGGACGAGCGCGATCCTCGACTGCAAGCGCGCGCCGCCTTGCGCTCGCTCATCATGCGCGGGGCGGAAGCAGCCGCGCTGCGTTTGATCGTGCTTGACCTGCGCACGCGCTACCCGCATGAGCCGGTGATTTTGGTGGGCGACCTAAACGACGGCCCGCATGCCGTCACCACACAAATGCTCTCCGGCCTGCCCGCCGATGACCGTTCGGCCCGCGCCACCGCCTTGTGGAGCGCTTTTGAGGTGCAAGACAAGCCAATGCTGTCACTGGCAATGCGGCGCGATGTGTCCTTCACGCACGTCCATCGCGGCATTCCGGAAGTGCTCGATCACGTGTTTGTGTCCGAACAATTCGTCGCTGAATCTGAGTTCAACAGCGGGCGCGTGCTGCGGGTGGACTACTTCAACGACCACTTGAACGACGCGCGCGATGATCTAAAGAGCGACCATGGCTTGGTGCGTGCCGTGCTCGAGTATCGCGGCTAGCAGCGGCTTGTAACGGCTACTGGCGGGTTGCGGCCAGTGCCCGTTCGACAAACCCCAGCCGATCCTGACCCCAGTAGCGTACGCCATTGAGCACAAAGGTCGGTGCGCCGAAAACGCCCGCCTGGAGCGCTTCTTCAGTGTACTGGCGATAGCGCGCCTGCACTTCAGGCACTGTTTCAGCCGCATGCAGCGCGGCACCACCCAGACCATTTTCATTGGCGACCGCAATCCGTACTTCGGCTTGCGCCGTGTCGCGCTCCTCCACCCACAGCGCACGCAGCAAGGCGTGCGAGAGGCGCGCCGCATTCGCACCTTGTTCTTGGGCTGCAATCACCATCCAGCCCGGGCGTTTGTTCCAATCCAGGTCGGTCACAAGCTCTGGGTAATACTTGGGCGCCACGTTCAGCGGCAGCCCTAAATAGCTGCTCCAGCGTGCCAGCTCTTCGGTGTGATAGCTGCGCCGTGCCGCAGGCCGCGTGCGCAGCGGCACGCCACCGGTGTGCGGCACGACCGCCTGAAAGTCGTAGGGCTTAAGCGTGAGCTTCACCTGATAACGGCGCACGATGTCGGCCAATTGTGGCCCAGCGAAATAGGCCCAAGGCGAGGAGAGGCTGTAAAACATGGCCAGGTGAAGCGGGGTTTGCGTCGTTGTGATGGGCATGATGGGGTTTGATCGGCGCTTGCGAAGGCGATAATTTAAGCATGATCCCATCACCGCAAGATGTCGCTGCCCTCGAAGCGCGCGTTCGCCACGACCTCGCCTGTCTTAACTACCCCGCGCCCAACTGGGTGCCGCCAGTCGAAGGCGTGCTGGATGTTCTGATCGTCGGCGCTGGCATGTGTGGGCAAACGGCGGCCTACGCCGCCTTGTGCGGAGGCGTGCGCAACGTGCGCATCATCGACCGCGCGCCGCAAGGCCGCGAAGGCCCGTGGGGCACTTTTGCGCGGATGCAAACCCTGCGCTCGCCCAAGCACTTAACCGGGCCGGATTTGGGTGTACCTTCGCTCAGCTTTCGTGCCTGGTACGAGGCGCAGCACGGAGAACAAGGCTGGGCGCAGCTCTACAAGGTGGCAAGGCTTGATTGGCGCGACTACCTGCTGTGGGTGCGGCGCATGGTAGGTGTTGCAGTCGAGAATGGCACGTCGCTCGAATCATTGCAGCCCGACAGTATTGGCCTGCAAGCCCGTCTGCGGCGCAGCGACGGCTTAGTCGACGTGGTGCGCGCGCGCAAAGTCGTACTCGCCTTGGGGCGCGATGGCAGCGGCGCATTTCGCTGGCCCAAACTACCTTCGTTCGACCCCGCCAAACGCGCGGGTAAAGTCTTTCACTCTGCCGATGAGATCGACTTCAATGCCTTAAGAGCCAAGCGGGTGGCGGTTCTTGGGGCAGGTTCCTCGGCGTTTGATAATGCCGGGACGGCGCTCGAAGCGGGTGCTGGACGGGTGGAAATGTTCGTGCGTCGCGCGGTTTTGCCGCAGGTCAACAAATCCAAATGGGCCTCCTTCCCCGGCTTCTTCAACGGCTTTTATGGCTTAAGCGACGCGCAACGCTGGGCTTACTTCACCCATATCTTTTCGGAGCAAGTGCCACCGCCGTTTGAATCTGTCTTGCGCTGCGATCAGCACGCCAACTTTGCCTTGCATCTGGCAACCGGTTGGGAGGATTTGATCGTCGAAGACAAAGGTGTCACCGTTGTCGCCCGTCAAGGCAAACAACACTTCGATGTCGCCATCATCGCCACAGGGTTTGACGTGGATTTAATGGCACGCGACGAGATGCAAGCCTTTCGCGGAGAAGTGCTCACGTGGGCGGATCGCGTCTCAAAAGAGGAGTCCGTGCAATTCCCGGAAGAGGCGCGCTTCCCTTATTTGGCTGACGGCTTTCAACTAATCGAGCGCAATCCCGGCACATGCCCCGCCGCCCGCAATCTGCACATCTTCAATTGGGGCTGCACCATGAGTCACGGGCAGTTGGCGGGTGACGTGCCGGGCTTGGCGACGGGCGCGCAACGTCTCGCAAGGGCGTTGGCGAGTGATTTGTTTGGAATGTCGCAAGAGGCGCTCTTTCAGGCGCTGTTGCGGCATCGGGAGCCGGAGTTGAAAGCGACGCGGTTTTACGTGCCCGCTTAACGCGTGAATCGTGAGATCAGCGAGTTTTTGCGTCGCTCACACCTGGGCGAAGCAGGCCATCATCGCGCAGGCGTTCGATCAATTGAAGCGCGATATCCTCTGCAACCTTCTCGTCGAATTTGCCGAACCCCAAAGTCGCCATTCGTACTTCGGCTTGCCAAAACGTTCGCCCTTGTGCGACATCCATCGCCTGCGCCCTGAGGGTTAATGTTTGACCAGATTGCGAACTGTACGTCGCTGCTACGGGAGTAAGTAGCATAAGGGTTTCATCCTTGCCGATGTTCACGCTAGCGGTTCCGGCAGAGCCGCCGGGCGGGGCGATTCGTGTCGGTACTCCACCCTTTGAAAGAGCGGCAGGTAACGTGGATATCAAATGAGGTGTTAACGCATTCAAATTTCTCTGCCCCAGTCCAGATGCCGTATTCCAAGCGTTGGAGTTGAACGTTCCCGGTTGCACAAGTAACGCAATCCGTTCCACGGGGGCGCGATTGCCGCCGAGAGTTTTGCTCGACACGTGAGTGGACACGCAACCAATTTGTGCGAGGCAAGCAAGGACGACAATGCTTGCGCACCGGGCCCATAAAAAATAATGTGACATTTAGGCTCCTATGAGTTGAGCGACCTGCCGAAGCTTGCGTGTTTTAGCTACTGTTTCAAATTCAACGCCGTCCCCAGCTTCTCATACAGCTCATACTGTGACCTGGCGAACTTTTCCGTCTCTGCTTGCGAACGAATCGCGGGAATCCCGCCGAATACGGCATTGCCTTTGAGCCAGTCGGCATCGGTGCTCAGTTTCTTCAACGTATCCACCCACTTGGCGACGACATCGGGCGGCAAGCCGGGCGGGCCGTAGAGGCCGCTCCAGCCGGTAACTTGTTCCAGGTCGGGAATGCCGGCTTCGCGGGCGGTCGGCACGTCGGGGTATTCCTTCAGGCGCTCCGGCGTGGAGGTGACTAAGGCGCGCAGCAAGCCGCCTTTGAGCTGACCGCCGATACTGGTCATGTTGTTGCACATAAATTGCACTTGGCCTGACAGTACGGCAGTGGTGACTTCGCCGCCGCCTTTGTAGCCGATCATTTCAGCCGCGCTCGAAGGCAGGCCGACGTTGCGCAAAATCACTTCCACTGCCATGTGCTGGGTGGTACCGCGCCCGGCAGTGGCATAGTTGAGCTTGCCGGGGTTGGCTTTGATCGCGTCGATCAGGTCTTTCATCGTTTTGTAAGGGGCATCGGGCTTGACCACGCAGGCTACCGGGTTTAATTCCAAGATGGAAAGCATCGTGAAATCATTCCATTTGTAAGGCGTTTTTGAGTCGAGCGCGGGTGTGATGGCTTGCGAGCCGCCGCGTGCGATCAGGAGTGTGTAACCGTCAGCCGCGGCAGTGCGCACACGCTGCGAACCAATCGTTCCCGATGCGCCGACCACGTTGGTCATAATCAGTGGCTGGCCCATGAATTTGGTAGCGGCATTGGCCAAGTTGCGCCCTGCCAGGTCACTGTCGCCGCCAGCGGCGTAGGGTGCGATCAGGGTGATCGGGCGCGCGGGATAGGCTTGGGCTTGCGCAGTTTGTGGCACTGCGGCCAGCGCTGCCAAGCTGCATGCAGCCGCGATGCGGCCGATGCGGCGAGCGAATGTCTTCAAATGCTTATCTTCTACAACGTGATTCATTCAAGCCTCCTGATGGAAAATCGATGCAACCGTTGGATCGTCTGCGGCGACAAGTATAGGGACAAACGCGATGTCATCACTTGAAGAAAATCTGAATTCCTCCATGCAACCACCGCACGCGATTGCGGGTGCATCGGCATGGCTTGGCGCGGACCTGGCTCAGCGCGATGATTGGGTGTGGCGTTTGCAGGCCGACGAAATTGCCCAGATTGATGCGGCGATTGGCCACTTTCGTCGCTCGGGCGCTGCACTGATTGACATCACGCCCCAGAATTTTCCGCTACCTGGCTTGAAACCCAAGCTAGACGCGGTTCTTCACGAATTGCTCGAAGGGCGCGGCTTTATCATGGTGCGCGGATTTCCGGTGCAAAACTATGACCGCGAGTCCGCCGCGATTGCCTATTTGGGGCTGGGCCGCCATTTCGGCGCACTGCGCAGTTCGAACGCCAAAGGCCATCTGCTCGGGCACGTCAAGGATGTCGGGGCCGACATGTCCAGCGGAAATACGCGCTTTTACCAAACCAACCGACGCCTCGAATACCACACCGATTCAGCGGACCTCGTCGGCTTGCTCTGCCTGCAAACCGCAAAACTTGGCGGAGAATCGTTTATTGCTAGCTCGATGACGGTCTACAACGAAATCTGCAAACGCCGTCCCGACTTGGTTGAAGCCGCTTTTTTTCCCTTCGCCACCGACCGGCGCGGCGAAACCCCGCCAGGCATGAAGCCCTATTTCGAGATTCCGATCTTCCACTGGTTTGAAGGCAAGCTCTCGGGCTTTTACCTGCGCCACTACATCGAAGAGGCACAACGTCGTTTTGCCGACGCGCCGCGCTTGACCGCCCAGCAAATCGAGGTGATGGATTTGATTGATGCGCTGGTCAACGACCCGGCAATTCATCTGCAAATGAGTTTCGAGCAGGGCGATATGCAGTTTTTGCACAATCACCAAATTTTGCATTCACGCAACGACTTTGAAAATTGGCCAGAACCGGCACGCCACCGCCACCTTCTGCGCCTGTGGATGGCCCCAGGGGCGGAGCAGGGTGCCAGGCCGCTGCCACCGGTGTATGCGCCGCGCTACGGCAGCACCACCCCGGGGGAGCGGGGCGGCATTATGGTGCAGGGCACCAAACTGTCGGTTTCGCTGGAGGCGTGAGCCGTTTTCGGCTATAATTTTGGCCTCTTCGATTGCTGATAGTTTTGTTCGGAAATCGAGGAATCTAAGTCTCTAACGGCTTCTTGGCTTCAGGTGTGGCTGGTCGTTTGTGCAGCCCAAGCTTTCGCTCGGATGTCCGCTTTTGCAACCGTCGGCATTTTTCGTTCAACGATGCCGTTTTTCAAGTTCGCTTTTTCAAAGGTTTTATCATGGCAGTAGCCGACCTCAACAAGGCTGAAATCGTCAGCCAATACCAGCGCGCCAAAGGCGACACTGGTTCCCCCGAAGTGCAAGTGGCGCTGCTCACCGCGCGCATCAATGATCTGACCGGTCATTTCAAAGCACACTCGAAAGACCACCACTCGCGCCGCGGATTGCTGCGCATGGTTTCCAGCCGCCGCAAATTGCTTGACTACCTGAAGGACCGCAATCCTGATGCGTACACCAAGCTGATCGCCCGCTTAGGTCTGCGCAAGTAAAACGAATTCACGCAATGCCCGCCCGTAACGGCGGGCATTGTTGCTTTCGCTGGCCTCTTTCGCTCAAGCCTTTCCATCGTTCCATGCTATCCCGACGCTTTTTTTAAGGCTATCCGCAATTGCTTTCCAGTGAATGCAATCGCGGATAAGGGGTAGCCGATTACGTAACCGCACCAACCTCTTTCAAAGGAATTCCCTTGTTCAATCACGTCAAAAAAACTTTCCAATTCGGTCAGCATTCGGTCACCATCGAAACCGGCGAAATTGCCCGTCAAGCCACCGGCGCTGTGCTGGTCACGATGGACGACACCGTGGTGTTAGTCGCAGTAACAGCGGCCAAGTCGGTCAAAGCCGGTCAAGACTTCTTTCCGCTGACCGTTGACTACATCGAAAAAACCTACGCGGCTGGCAAAATTCCGGGCGGATTTTTCAAGCGTGAAGGCAAGCCTTCCGAAAAAGAGACGCTCACCTCACGCTTGATCGACCGCCCAATCCGCCCGCTGTTCCCAGACGGTTACTACAGCGAAGTGCAGGTCGTAGCCACGGTATTGAGCTGCAACCCAGAAGTGGACCCTGACATCCCGGCCTTGCTCGGTGCATCGGCTGCGTTGTCGATTTCCGGCGTGCCGTTTAACGGCCCAGTCGGTGCCGCGCGCGTGGCCTACATTGACAGCCAGTACGTGCTGAACCCGACCAAAGCGCAGCTTGCCACGACCCGCCTGAATCTGGTGGTCGCGGGCACCTCGCAAGCGGTGCTGATGGTCGAGTCAGAAGCCGACCAATTGTCGGAAGAGATCATGCTGGGCGCGGTGGTGTTTGGTCATGATCAGATGCAGGTGGCGATCAACGCCATCAAAGAATTGACCGTTGAAGCCGGCAAACCCGCCTGGGACTGGAAAGCCCCGGCCAAAGACGAAGCGCTGATTGTACGCATTGCCGAGCTGGCCGAAAAAGACTTGCGCGATGCCTTCCGTTTGTCGCAAAAGCAAGCCCGCTCGCATGCGATTGACGCGATCTGGAAGCGTGTTTTCACCGAACTCAATGTCGGTGGCGAAGGCGGCCCGAGTGGGCAAACCGTCAAAGACATCTGCTTCAACCTCGAGTCGAACATCGTTCGCACGCAAATTCTGGCAGGCGAGCCACGGATTGACGGACGCGACACGCGCACCGTGCGCCCGATTGCGATTCGCACCGGTGTCTTGCCGCGCACCCACGGCTCGGCTCTGTTTACTCGCGGCGAGACCCAGGCGCTGGTGGTTGCCACTTTGGGCACTTCACGCGATGCGCAGCGCATCGACGCTCTGATGGGCGAGCATACCGATGCGTTCATGCTGCACTACAACATGCCCCCCTACGCCACCGGCGAAACGGGTCGCGTCGGCACGCCGAAGCGCCGCGAAATCGGTCATGGCCGTTTGGCAAAACGCGCGCTGCTGGCGGTTCTTCCGGCCCCGGAAGACTTCGCCTACACGATCCGCGTGGTCTCAGAAATCACCGAATCGAACGGTTCTTCGTCGATGGCATCGGTGTGCGGCGGCTGTTTGGCCCTGATGGACGCTGGCGTTCCGCTGAAAGCACACGTGGCTGGTATCGCGATGGGCCTGATCAAAGAAGGCGGCAAGTTTGCTGTGCTGACCGACATCTTGGGTGACGAAGATCATCTGGGCGACATGGACTTCAAAGTGGCCGGTTCCGACACCGGGATCACCGCGCTGCAAATGGACATCAAGATTCAGGGCATCACCAAAGAAATCATGAAGGTGGCGCTTGATCAGGCGCTGGAAGCTCGATTGCACATTTTGAGCAAGATGAAGATGGAAGTTACGGGCACCAAAGCCGAGCTTTCTGACTTCGCACCGCGCATGACCAAGATGAAGATCAACCCGGAAAAAATCCGCGACGTGATCGGCAAGGGCGGCGCAGTCATCCGCGCACTGACCGAAGAAACCGGCGCGCAGATCGACATCGCCGAAGACGGCACGATCACCATCGCCTCCACCTCGGCTGAAGCCAGCCGCGCCGCGCAAGAGCGGATTGCGCAAATCACGGCAGAAGTTGAAGTTGGCCGGATTTACGAAGGCCCGGTCTTGCGCCTGCTCGATTTCGGCGCGATTGTGCAAGTGCTGCCAGGCCGCGACGGCCTGCTGCACATCTCGCAAATCGCCAACGAGCGGGTTGCGGCCGTGTCAGACAAGCTCAAAGAAGGCCAAATCGTGCGTGTCAAAGTGCTCGAAGCGGACGACAAAGGCCGTTTGCGTTTGTCGATGAAGGCGGCTGCGGCGGAAGAGGGCGGGGCAGCGCCAGCGCCTGCTGCCTGATTTCGCAGCGCTCTGCGAGTCAAAAAAAGCCCCGCTTCATGCGGGGCTTTTTTTGGGATAAAGACAAAAATACAAAACAGTAGAGATCTGGCAAATCGTCATAAAATGGCAAATCGTCAAAATTCTGTCAGGAGTGGCTATGGAACTGAGCAGTGTCAAACTTTCTCGCGAAGGCCGCGTATTGATTCCTTCGGCCGTCCGCGCAGCGTTGGGTCTGGTCGAAGGTTCGACGCTCAGTCTGCGCGTCGAGGATGGTGAGATTCGCTTGATTGATCGGGCCCACGCTCTGCGTCGCGCGCAGCAAATTGCGCGTCGGTACAAAAAACCCGATGAAAGCGTGGTCGATCAATTTCTCCAAGAGCGTCGCATTGCTGCTGCGCAAGAATGAGGCGCGTTTTTGACGCTTCCGCGGTACTGGCAGCGATCTTTATGGAGCTAGGCGCTGCGCGTGTTCAGGCACTGTGGAGTGTCGGCGACAACTTGATCGGTGCCGTCAATTACGCCGAAGTCGTGGCTAAGCTCAACGAGCGCGGCCTGACAGACACCGAGATACTGATCGTGATGGAAGGTGTGCCCTTGCAGGTGGTGAGCTTGGGCCAGGAGATCGCCCATGCCGCCGGATTGTTGAGGGCCAAAACCAAGCACCTGGGGCTTTCGCTCGGTGATCGCGCGTGTTTGGCTCTGGGTCGTGCGAGTCTCGCCAAGATCGTCACAGCGGAACGCCAGTGGGCGCAGCTTGCCGATTTTGATCTGGAGCTGATACGGTAAACCGCTGGTCAATCCGCACTGGGTACCTGGGTTCCAGTCAACCGATGCCGGGAGCCGCCTTGAACACAGCAGGGTTGACCACGGCTTGGCAGGTGACAGCGGGTACGCCGCCGGGGACGGTGCGCGCGCGCAGTGCTTCCCGCAGTCGATCCCGACCGGTTGGCGCGGGTTTGGGGTCAATTCGGCCTTCCCAAAGACCGTTTGTAGCTGCCAGTGCAGGCGCTTGGTTGCTCGAAGTCGATCAAAATGCGTCATAATCTGGCATCAGCGGCGCGCTGAAGATTTCATTCCCCTGATCGCGCCTGCGTCGCACGCAGTTCAGTCCAACAAGGTTTATCTGTCGCAGGAGATTCCCATGCTTCGAGTCAGTTTGCGCGTGCGACAGATAAACGCTATTCGTTATTCCATTTCTAAATCATTACGATATGTTGTTGCCCCTTCCTAGCCGTGCTGCTCGCACTGTCGTCGTCGGTGCGCCTAATCTCGTAATGATTTAGAAATGGAATTAGGCATCACCACAACCTCCCTACGCCACTACCAGCAAGAATCACCCCATGAGCGGCGACATACCTGAAATGACCGGTCATCCCGTTGGTGACTTGCCGTCCCGGCAACGATTCATCGCGCGATCAATCTGGTTCACTGTTCCGGGCACGATCATAATTTTGTTCGTTGCGTACGCACTTGTACCGCCCCTGGTCGGCATGGTCCAGGCAGAGCAGCGAGTACTGCTGGCCCTCAAGTGGCTCTTGATCGCCATCCTTCCCTATGTCGCTGTCTGCTTGGTCATCGCCACAGTTCGCTTCATTGAGGGCTCGCACAACCCGCTTGTGGGGGCCGAGAGCGAGCGGACGAAGATTCACTGTAGGGTTATGCAAAACACCCTGGAGCAATTTATCTGGTTTGCGTTCTGCATCCTGCCGCTGGCAACCCTCCTATCGCCAAACGAGCTCCGCATGGTGCCAGTGACTTGCACGTTCTTCGCGTTTGCCCGCGCTGTGTATTGGTGGGGCTACCTCCGCAGTGGAACTCTCGGCCGAGCTGTCGGTGTGCAAATGACCTTCACGCTCAACATCGCACTGTTCGCGCACACTCTCACGCTCTTCGCCAAACAACTGCTGTCATAGTCCCAGGAATCAAAGAGGTCGAATCAAAGAGGTCGAATCAAAGAGCGAATCATAGGAGCGAATCAAAGGGGTCGAGCGAATCAAAGGGAAAATTTGGGGTCAGCGACGAATATCCGCTGACATGCCACCTGACTCCTGAAAAATCCAAGTCGACCAAAAATCAATCAGATTGCCGCTCGGAGTTTGTGTTCTGCCCATTCGTTGTATCCGGCAGGCGCACTCTACCAGTCGAGTCAATATAGGGCGCGGCAGCTTTGCGAGCCAACTCTGCCAGCCGGTCGAGATCGTAATTTGCTTCTGCGTTGATCTGCGCCTTGATTGCCCACAGCTCCTCCAGAATCGGATCGTGCCGCCTGCGCGCGAGTTGTACGGCGAAGTCCGTCGATAGAGCGGCCGATTGAGTCGTGGCTTCTGGCAAGTTTGAGATCATGATGCTGTTCCAAAGAGAAGTTCTTCCGGTGTGACCAGATAAGCGGGTGAGTGGCCCCAAATTTTGAGCTGTTCAAGCAAACGGTAGCGCGGCTCAAAACCGACGAAGTGCGCGAAGTTCCAACTGACGAGAAGATGGCATCCGTGTATGGTCGCCAACGCGATATGCAGGGCATCCTCCGGCTCTGTGCGAGGCACGGTGCCAGCGTTGATCAAGCGCCGGGCGAGCGCCGTGGCTTCGGGCAACTGGTCAAGGTGAGTCAGTCCTTGCGCCCAGCGTAATCTGCTGAGCGCCGCCTGGGAGTCGCCACGTGAAATTTCGTCAATGACCAATGCAGACACGCATGCCAAGTCCTTGTCCAACCCGGCCCACCATTCATGCGTAAGCGCCTGCCGGGCCGCGACCAACCCATCACGGCTTGGGCGATTGGCCAAGTAGCTGATGACGGAGGTTTCGACGTAGATGCGTGGCATTCCTCAATTGTAGGCTTCGCTCTGTTGGGCGAGGCATGATTTTTCGGTCAACGTCGCTCTTTGAAGGGCATTCGAGGCCGGAGTAAGCCCGGGAATTAAAGGTCAGGGTTGAATAGAAATAGCGACATCTCTCAAAACCTCCCCTGACAGCCGTCTCCAGACACCGCCAATGAAGAGTCAATTCCAGAGCGCCTTTTCAAGCATGTCATACCAAGATGCACGCCCCGTCGTCGTTCTCCCGCGAACTGTAATGATAAGGTCGAGTCTTTGGCTATTGCATTTGAATGCCGAAGCGCCACGCATGGTTCACCGATTGCTTCAATAGTTTCCAAGGGCGCTAAAGGTGATGATAAAAGACCTGACCCAAAACGGTGCGAAACCCAAATCGCTCGGGCTTTCTTTGGGTGACCGCGCGTGTTTGCCTTTGGGCGCGTCGCGGGGCGCGCAAGTCCTAACTGACGAAAGGCTCTGGAAGCAGGTTCCGGGAGTTGATTTGCCGCTGATTCGCTGCCAGCAGGCAGCGCCAAATGCACTTTTAGTTCCCCAATAAAAGCCCGAAGAAGTCCGTCCAGAGCCATTCTTCAGGCATACAATAGTTGCTCAAACCCCGCCTGTCGCGTCTCCAGGAGAACCGCCATGCCCACTCTCGCCCGCATCGGCAACACCATCGCCGATTCCCAACCAGCGTGGGACGAACCCGTCCGTCCACCAAATGGCGCGCCCAACATCATGGTGATCCTCTTCGACGATGTCGGCTTTTCCGACTTCGGCTGCTACGGCTCGACGATTCGCACGCCTGCCATCGATGCAATCGCCGCGCGTGGCTTGCGCTACACCGGTTTTCACACCACCGCGATGTGCTCGACCACGCGCTCGGCGATGCTCACCGGGCGCAACCACCACGCGGTGGGGATGGGCTGCTTGTCCAATTTTGACAGCGGCTACCCGGGCTATCGCGGCAAGATCGCCAAAGATTCGGCGACGCTGGCCGAAATGCTGCGGCCCCACGGCTACCGCAACTACATGGTGGGCAAATGGCACGTGACCTCGCTCACCGAGAGCGGCCCGGCGGGGCCGTTTGACGGCTGGCCCTTAGGGCGCGGGTTTGACCGCTACTACGGTTTTATGGATGCCGAAACCGACCAATACTCCCCCGAGCTGGTGCGCGACAACACCCATGTCGATGCGCCGGGCACGTTCGAGTCGGGCTACCACCTGACGACCGACTTGATTAACGAAGCGATCCGCATGATCGCTGACCATCAGGCCGATTGCCCGCAGCTTCCCTGGCTCACCTGGGTGGCATTGGGCGCCTGCCATGCGCCGCATCAAGCGCCTGCCGATCTGATCAAAAGCTACGACGCGCAGTTTGCCCATGGCTGGGACGTGGAGCGCGACGCACGGCTGGCGCGCATGAAGGCGCGCGGCCTCGTACCGGCCAACACGCGCCTGCCGGAACGTAACTTCATGGTCGGGCCGTGGGAGAAATACAGTCCTACCGAGCAGCAAGTCTTCACGCGCTTGCAAAGCGCTTACGCGGCGATGCTCGACCATGCCGACCAGCAAATCGCGCGGCTCACCGCGTTTCTCGATGCCGCCGATCTCACCGACGACACGCTGATTTTGGTGCTCTCCGACAACGGTGCCAGCCAAGAAGGCGGGCCGGTCGGCATGGTCAATGCGATGGGCCCGTACAACCTGCAATTCGAGCCAGTGCCCGAGAAATTCAAACGCATCGACGATATTGGCGGCCCGAATAGCCACAGCAATTTCCCCTTCGGCTGGGCCATGACTTCGAACACGCCGCTCAAGCGCTACAAGCAAAACACCCACGGCGGCGGCATCCGCGACCCCTTGATCGTTTCATGGCCCAAGCGCATCGCGGCGCACGGCGCGTTGCGCCACCAGTTTTGCCACGTCTCAGACCTCACACCCACGCTGCTCGACTTGATTGGCATCGCGCCGCCCACCACCTTGGCAGGGGTGAGCCTGAAGCCAATGACGGGTGTGAGCTTTGCCACCACTTTCGATGACGCGGCGGCCAAGACGGCGAAACACACCCAATACTTCGAGATGTTCGGCCATCGCGGCATTTGGCATCGGGGCTGGAAGGCGGTGGCCTATCACGAGACCACCACGCCGTTTGAGAACGACGAATGGGAGCTCTATCACCTGGATGAAGACTTCTCGGAAACCGACAACCTCGCTGCTCGCGAGCCGGAAAAACTGCGGGAGCTGATCGCGCTTTGGTGGCAGGAGGCGGAGGCGAATCAGGTGCTGCCGCTCGATGATCGCTTCGGCCCGCGCTTTACCGAAAACGCCAAGCGCTACCACGGCCCGCGCAAGCGCTTCGTGTTCCATCGCGGCATGGGCCATATCCCCACCGATGTGGCACCCGATGTGCGCAGCCGCAGCTACCGCTTTGAAGCCGATGTGCGGATGGGCGGAGGCGAGGAGGGCGTGCTGATTGCACATGGCGACATGACCAGCGGCTACACCTTTTACGTCAAAGGGGGTTTGCTGGTACACGACCTCAATGTGGGCGGGCATCATGTGGTGCTGAAGTCGGAAAAGCCGGTGCTGCCGGGCAACCGCAAGCTCGGCGTAACCGTCAAGCGTGAGCCGCCCAAACCGGCCAGCAGCGTGCTGCCGCCGCAGGCCGCCGCCAAAGTCGGCATGGTGCCTGGTGCCGCCGTGATTACCTTGTGGATCGACGGTGAAGCCGTGGGCGAGGTCAAAACTGCGAAAGGTTTTGTGAGCCTGATTTCGTGGTCAGGCCTGGATTTAGGGCGCGACCGGGGCAGTGCGGTAGGTGACTACCCAGCGCCATTCGCCTTCACCGGGCACTTGCGCAAAGTCACCTTTGAGGTGATGGACGATCAAGAACTCGATGGAGACAAAGTAGGGCAGGCTGAAATGGCTCGCCAGTAGGGCTTCTTCAGGCGATGTGCTTGGAGAGCCGCTATGGATAAGGCTCTTCAGAAGTCGTAGAGTAACTCAAACCCGCTCACTCATCCGCGAGACCCGTGCCTGCTCCTCAAGGCGAACGTCCTCGATTTCGAGCAGCATGCTGTCCATGTCCACTTTTTTGTGGCTACGGCGAAACTGCCCTGTGAGCGGAGTGTCCGGGGTGAGCTTGCCCGCCCGGTACAGGCTCCAAATTTCCTGACCATACGCGGTGGTGAGCAGGCTTGGGGCAAATTTGCCGAAGTAGTTGCGCAAGTTGGCCACGTCGCGTTCGAGCATCGCTTCGGCGTGGTTGTTGCCGGCCGCGTCCACCGCTTGCGGTAAGTCGATGATGACCGGCCCGTCGGCGCTGACGAGAATATTGAATTCGCTCAAGTCACCGTGAATGATGCCCGCGCACAGCATGCGCACCACCTCGCCAATCAATTGCTGGTGGGTCAGCAGGGCCAGTTCCAGCGTGAATTGCACGTCGTTCAAGCGCGGCGCGGCGTTGCCCTCGGCATCGGTCACCAGCTCCATCAACAGCACGCCTTCGTAAAACGTGTAGGGCTTGGGTACGCGCACGCCCGCAGCGGCCAAGCGATACAGCGCATCGACTTCGGCGCTTTGCCAAGCTGCCTCTTGCGCCTGGCGGCCAAAGCGCGTGCCTTTGGCCATGGCGCGGGCCTGGCGCGAGTTTTTGGTTTTGCGGTTTTCGGTGTAGTCGACCGCCTGCCGAAAGGCGCGTTTGTTGGCTTCTTTGTAGACCTTGGCGCAGCGCGCCGGTTCGTCCGACTCACTCTCGCCGCAGCGCACCACGAAGACCATCGCCTCCTTGCCGCTCATCAGCTGACGCACTACGCTGGTGATGAGTCCGTCTTCAAGCAAGGGTTCAAGTCGTTGGGGGATTTTCATCCCAGCAGTTTAGGCTGCCCAGCCGCAACCAATCGACCAATTTACGCAATTCGAATCGGCTGAGTATCCGCAACGATTACCGCTACAATCCGTGACAAATATCACAATCGTTGACCTTTCAAAACTGAAGCTGGAGAACTCGCAATGACTGATGCCGTAATCGTTTCTACCGCCCGCACACCTTTGGGCAAATCCTTCCGTGGCTATTTCAATATGACTCACGGGGCCGAGTTGGGTGGCCATGCGCTCAAGCACGCAATGAGCCGTGCCAAAGTAGCTCCTGCAGAGGTGTACGACGTGGTGATGGGCTGCGCAAATCCTGAAGGGGCAACCGGCATGAATATCGCGCGGCAAATCGCTTTGCACGCGGGCTGCCCGGTCACGACGTCGGGCATGACAGTAAATCGCTTTTGCTCCTCTGGTCTGCAAACGATTGCGCTTGCCGCCCAACGCATCAAGGCTGGTGAAGCCGATGTCATCGCCGCCGGTGGCGTAGAGTCGATTTCGATGGTGCAAAACGGCATGAAAAGCGTGTTGGATGAGACGCTCAAGGCGCAAAAACCTGAGTTGTATTGGCCCATGCTGCAAACCGCTGAAATGGTGGCCAAGCGCTACCAAGTTGGTCGTGAGGTGCAAGACCGCTACGGCGTGGAGAGCCAGTTGCGGGCGTTTCGCGGCAAAGAAGCAGGCAAATTCAGCGATGAAATCGTGCCGATCACGGTCAAAAAGCAGATGGCTGACAAAGAGACCGGCAAGTCCTGGGTTGAAGAAGTAACCGCCGTACACGACGAAGGCATTCGCGGCGATACGACTTACGAGGGCGTGATGAAGATCAAGCCTGCGATCGAAGGCGGGGTGATTTCGGCCGGCAACGCGAGCCAATTTTCTGACGGTTCGTCGGTCGCGATTTTGATGAATAGCAAGCTGGCTGAAAAACGCGGGCTGCAACCACTCGGGATTTATCGCGATTTCGTGGTGGCTGGCTGTGAGCCCGATGAAATGGGTATCGGCCCGGTGTTTGCGATCCCCAAACTGCTCGAGCGCAACGGTCTCAAAGTGGGCGATATTGGTTTGTGGGAACTCAATGAGGCATTTGCGGTACAAGTCATCTACTGTCGCGACAAGCTGGGCATTCCCGATGAGCGCTTGAACGTCAATGGCGGCTCGATTGCGGTTGGTCACCCCTATGGCACAACCGGTGCACGCCTGACCGGCCATGCGCTGATCGAAGGCAAGCGGCGTGGTGTCAAGTATGTGGTGATTACGATGTGCATCGGCGGCGGCATGGGCGCGGCAGGCTTGTTCGAAGTCGCCTGATTGTCCCTCGTTGGACCCCATTGGCGCGATCTGCTGAGTAGGCCGCGCTTGATTGAAGACTGAAAGGACACTGTGTTGCCGGGATTTACGCGAAACAATCAGAGCAGGTGGGCGAAGTCGGCCAAGCGTGGGCTTATTGCGCTCGGTGCTTGCATAAGCTTGGGGGTCTCCAATTTCGCAGCGGCAATTGATTTGGGCTCCTTGCAGGTGCTCTCGGGCTTGGGTCAGCCGTTTGTTGGGCGCATCCCGTTTCGCTTAAGCCCCGGCGAAACACTCGACGCTTCCTGCATCAGGGTGGACTCACGGGTGGCGACTTCGCCTTCGGGCGAACTGCCGTCCTTGCAGCGCGCCCGCGTCGAAATTGGTTCAGGCGGCAGCCATTTGGTGATTCGCGCAGGGGTAGTTGATGAGCCTGCGATACGGATTCCGCTGATTGTGTCTTGCACTGGCACGTCACGTCGCGAATACGTCGCTTTGCTGGATGAAAAGCCGGTCATCGGGGCGGTGTCCGCTGCCGGAACGACGCCTGCCAAAACCAAGGCCGAGCTGCGGCGTGAACAACGCGAAGAGGACAAGCGCAAACAGGAAGAGGCCGCTGTCGAGCGCAAGGCCAAGCGTGAAGCCGCGCGAGAGGCCAAGCTGGCAGGCAAAGACTCCAAAGACTCCAAAGACCGCAAAGATACGAAAGAAGTTCGCGGCCCGGTTGCCGCCGAAATGCTGGCTACCGCCAAGGCGGTCGGCACCAGCAAAGTGAGCGCGGCGCAATTGGCCAAAGGCGACCCGGCGACTGAGCCTGGGGTGATTGGCAAAGGCAAGCGCGGCAAATCCGAGGCAGAAGCGCTGCCGGCCCCGGCGGGTTTGGCTGCTGAATCTCCAGTACCGGCGGCGATGAAGATTGCAGCCCCGTTGCCGGTTGAGGCGCGTGGCGCAGTGCCAGTCAGTCTGGTGTCGATTGGTGCGCTGCGGGTTACGCAGTCGCTGGCCGACCGTAAAGCTACCGAGGCTGAGCGCGCGTTGCTGCGTGAAGAGGCGCGCCTGCGCTTCGAGGGCAAGTACGGGTACGAAATTACCGCTGCGCTCAAGGTATTTTCCGCACCAAAGCCAGCGGCTCCGGCGGCGGCTCCCGCCACCGTTCCGCCTGCGCCCGTCAGTGCGGCCAAAGCAACACCGCCGCTGCCAAAAGCCCCCGCAGCGCCGCCACTCAAGCCGCTCCAAGCCCCTAGCTTATGGGCCACTTGGATGTGGGAGTTGCTCGCGACGGCCGGAGCATTGCTGGCTGGTCTGGTGCTTTGGTTGACTCGGCGTAAGCCAGAAACCTCGCGCCGCTCGCCACGGGCGCGCACCTTTGGCGAGCTTGCGCGTGATTCTGCGCCTCCGACCACTGAAATTGCCGTAGCGCCAACCGAGACCTCGGCGAAACCCGCCGTGTCCGTGGCACCACCCGCTGCGCAGCCTGTGGCCCCTGCACCAGCGGCCGTAGCGGTACCGGCTCGCAGCAATTTCCAGGGCGATGATTTTGCGCGTGAAGTGGCCTTGGTGACGGCTGCACCGCCAGTCCCGCCCGCGCCGCTGCCAGCACCCGTTGTGCCAGCGGCCGTGGTTGCAGCACCGAAGCTGGAGTCGCCATCGCGCGCGCCACGTGCTCCGGTGTCGAAAACAGACTCGCCAAGTCGCGCGCCTCGGCCTGCATCGCCAGTGGCCCCGGTGGCGACAACCCTGCCCCTGCCCGCGCCTGCGATCATCGCTGCAGCGCCTGCCCCGCTGGAGCAGCCGCAATTGGCCGCCAAAGCAGCGGATTTCAAAGCAGCCGATTTCAAAGAAAACACACCTACTATTGACCCCGAGAAACTGCAGGCGCTGATGGCATCGCAAGAGCCGCCGCCCGCAGTTGCCGAGCCAATGCTCGCGTTGCTCACGCTGCCCATGCTGTCGGTAGATCTGCCCAAGCCGGTCGCTGCGGCTAAGCCCTTGCCACAAACGGAACTACCCGGGTTGCCAACGCTACCAGACTTGCCGGTAGTGCCCGCATCGGCTCCTGTTGTTGCTCCTGCATCTGCCCCTAAAGCCGCGCCAGTATTGCCTCTTCAGGCAGATACCGCGCCTGACTACACGCGCACGATGGTCCTGCCAGGGCGTGCGCCGATGCCGTCAGCCCCGCCGGTGAAGGCAGTTGCACTGCCCGTTTTGCCGCCCGATGCACCGCCCGCTGTGCAAGCCATTGCTGTTACCGCAAGCGACCCGACCATCACCAAAACGATGGTGGTCGCGCCGAAGCCCGTGCCGCCACCTGCCGCCGCGCCGGTGTCAGTGCCGGTGTTGACACCGCAAGTGCTCGAATTTGAGCGAGGCCTTGCGCCCAAAGCTGCACCGCAACCCGCGCCCGCAGCGACAGTCGCCATGCCGGCGATGGATTTTGAAAAGACGGTGGTGCTGCCCAAAGGCTTTGCCGGGGCGCAAGTAACCAAGTCTGCAGCGCAGGCTGTGCCCCAAAGCGCCGCCAGTGCAACGCCCGCACCGTTGGCGACCTACGCCGCCTCCGCCAGCGCTTTTGGTGCTAACGACGCCGACAAAACCATGGTTCTGCCACATGGCTTTGGCGGTCTTGGCCAGGCGCAGCCTGTGCCGCCCGCGAACCTGCCGACTCGTACTCCGGTCAATGCTCCGACCCCTGCGCTGGCGAGCGCCGCTCCACCACCGACCCGCTTTGGGCCGGACGACGAGAAAACACTGATCTTGCCCAAGGGCGGGTTTGCAGCTCTGGCTGCTGCTGTATCGGTGTCAAGTGAAGTTGTTCCGAACTCGGCGGGTGCGAATGCGGACGCAACTGTCCACTTCGATGCCAAAGCGCTGGCGGGTGCGCCAGTCACGTTTGATCTCGACCAAAAAACCGTCATTCTCGACAAGCCGGTCATTTTTGACTTTGATGCGCCCGCTGGCGATCCGGATAAAACCACCTTGCTGCTCGATGGCGGCGTCAATTTCTCGTTTGACGCACCTGTCGCACCCGCAGGGACCTCGCCTGCCGCGCCAGCTTCGGCGGCGATTGATCTGAGCACCCCGTTTAACTTTGATGAGATCGCGACGTCGATTCCAATTGCTCCGGAACCGCCGTCCAAACCAGTTTTTGCCGAGCCAGACCCAATTTCAGCTTTCACTCGCACTCTTTCAGGCGTGCCAGCATCCGTGCTCGCCGGGGGCTCCGCATCGGCGCCCGCGCCAGCACCGGTTGTCGCAGTACCCCCCAGCTCAGAGTTGCCCAAGAGTGGCTTCGCGGTAGAAGACCCGTTCTCGGCGTTTACGCGTACCTTGGGGTCTACGCCGGCTGCCATGCTAGCGGCTGACACGCGCCCCCTGGCCGCGCCGCCTGCTGTCGCCCCAGCCCCAGCCCCGGCACCAGTTCCAATCGCGAAACCATTTGCCGAAGAAGATCCGTTCTCTGCCTTCACGCGCACCCTGGGGAATGGCGTACCTGCTGCTCCGTTGGTAGTGACCACAGCAGCGGCCGCAGCACCGGCAGCAACATTTGCCTCCGGCGACTTTTTGCCCATGCTGGATCTCGATTCGGCTCCTGCTCAGCCTTCTGCGTTTGAGACTGAGAAGCGCGCCCGCCTGTACCGCAAAGAGTTTGTTTACGCCCGCTTTCCGGAAGTCGCGGCTGGCCATTTGAAGCTTGCTGACGAGCCAGAGGTGCGGCGGGTCGCGCGGGTTTATTACCAAGACGATCTCAACCCCACCAAAGCGGTAGAGTTGGTTGAGCTCGCCTTGCAAGAAAACCCAGACCAGAAAAAGCTCTGGCTGGTGTTGATCGAGATTTTCCGTCTGGAAAAAATGGCCAGCGATTACACCGAGGCCGCGCTCAAGTACAAGAAGCGCTATGGCGAAGAAAAGCACTTCTGGCCGCGCATCGCCGCTGACGGCTATCGGCTCAATTCGTCGTGCAAAGACTTTGTTCCGTTTGCCAAAGACGCGGGGAAATACGACGACGACGAATCGCCCTGGCTGGGCTCCACCCTTGATATGACTGGCGCAGTATTGGGTGGCGAGCTCAATAAAGCGTTGGCGGCTCCCGGCGCTGTCCGGGCTTGCCTGTTTCACGAAATCTGATGAATTCAACCAGCTACTTTGATTTGACCGAAGCAGGCGCGGCCGATGCCCGCTTGGCCGCCTATGCAGAAATGAAAGATAGCGCACTGGGTGACGCGCTGCTGCTCGATATGCAGGGCTTTCTCGGTGGCGGGCGTGCGCCCCGGCAAACGGACTCAGCCCGGCTCACGCGCTTTACCGGCGCGGTCGATTCCCGGTTTGCCCAACTGGAAGCTGATTATCGCCACCGCATTCACGACGACGGTAGTCGCTCGGAAGACATTCCGCTGCGCGCGATGCGCTTCATGCAGGCGGAGTGCTTTCGCCGCTGGGTCGAGACTATGGGTCAGGCCTCTACCGGTTCTCCACAAGAAGATGCGCAGGCTTTCGTTGCCGCATTAACCGCGTTTTCGCACCATTTGCGCTGGAGTGCCTACTCGGGAGAGGCCGTTTCAGCGCTGCACTGGAAAGCGATCCACACAGTGTACGCCCGGGCCTCGGGCGCGGGAAGCGCGGCCAATAGCAGCGCCGCACCCACCCAGGTGGACGCGCTGTACGCGCGCCTGTTGCTGGTGGGCAGTCTCAATACCGGTGCGTTTAGCGCGCGGCAGGTAGACCGTATCAGCCGCTGGTTTGCCGAATGGCAAGGCAAGCGTGGGGTCGTGTTTGCGATGGATCCAACTTTGGACACGCGCCGCCACTATTACTGTGTTGACTTGGGCGGCGAGCGCGGCGTGGTGCGGGTCGATGGCGCGCCTGCGATGACGGCACCGCGCTACTTGCGTGCCGACGGGCTGCTCTCAGCGATTGCCGGGGAGCGTGCCGATCTCTTTCTCGAAGCCGCGCAAACCACGATTGGTGATTACGGCGACAACCCGCTGTTCGAGTTTTCTGAAGCGCTGGACAACATGCATCGCTTCTGGACTTACGTCAACGTGCGTGCCAACGCGCGTGGCCTGGTGCGTGAAGGCGCTGGCGTGGCGCGGGCCGATTCACTGGTGGGGTTTGGCGAGCTGGCCCGCTGGGCAATGGACGGGGCCAACTTCGAGCCGCCACCGGGCGAATCGTGGAGTGTGGCTGATCGCAGCGTTTCCGGCTATGGTCTGACAGCGCCCCTACCTTCTAACCAAGACATCGGCAAGGGTTCGCTGGTCGGCATCCACGAGACCGATGCACCGCATTGGAAATTGGCGCATGTGGTGCGGGTCCAAGTTTTGGCGGACCGCAAGTCGGTCTCGGTCGGGGTGCAACGGTTGGGCGATACGGCCTATCCGATCCGCTTGATTTCGCCAGACGTACCGGTGCTGGCCGAAGACCCGGCGGACGATCCAAATATAGCGTTTTACGTCGTTGGCGACCCGGCCAAGGGTTTGGCAGACAGTCTCATCATCGGCCACGGGCGTTTCAATCCGAAAGGCAACTTTTCCATCCTTACCGAAAAGGCGATGTACCAGATTCGCATGAATCGGGTGATCCAGCATGGTGAAGACTGGGAGCGCGTTGGCTTTGAAGTTTTTGCAAGGGTGTTGCCCTGACGACAAAGCGTCACGGCTAAACTCAGGATTGCCCTTTCGTTACCAGCAATCCTTATGACTTCAAAAATTGTTTCGCGGCGCGACCTTGAATTCGTGCTCTACGAGTTGCTCGACATCGAGCAACTGACCAAGTATCCGCGCTATACCGATCACTCGCGTGAGACCTTCAGAGCGGCGCTCGATACGGCCGAGCAAATTGCCACCGATTTCTTCTTGCCGCACAATAAAAAGGCGGACGAAAACGAGCCGCATTGGGACGGCGAAAAAGTCACGCTGATTCCCGAAGTCAAAGTCGCGCTCAAAGCCTTCAACGATGCCGGTTTGATGGCGGCAGGCCAGGACTACGATGCTGGGGGCATGCAATTGCCGGTGGCGGTGGAAAAAGCGGCGTTCTGCTACTTCAAAGGGTCGAACGTCTCCTCGTCGAGCTACCCGTTTTTGACCATCGGCAACCTCAACTTGTTGCAGGCCTATGGCACGCCCGAGCAGATCGCGACCTATGTCACGCCGATGATTGCCGGTCGTTTCTACGGCACGATGTGTCTGTCAGAGCCGCAAGCCGGATCGTCCCTCTCGGACATTCGTACCACCGCCACGCTACAGGCCGACGGCAGCTATCGCCTCAAAGGCAGCAAGATGTGGATTTCAGCTGGCGACCACGAACTGAGCGAGAACATCGTTCATTTGGTGCTCGCCAGAACGCCGGGGGCCCCCCCGGGGGTGAAAGGTATCTCACTGTTTGTGGTGCCCAAGTACTTGGTCAATGCCGACAGCAGCTTGGGCGCGCGCAACGATGTCGCGCTCGCGGGCTTGAATCACAAGATGGGCTACCGTGGCACGGTCAATACGCTGCTCTCGTTTGGCGAAGGCAAGTATCCCGGAATTGGCTCGGCAGATGGCAATTGCTTGGCCTACCTGGTGGGCGGCGCGCCGATGCTGCACCAAGGCCTCAAATGCATGTTCCACATGATGAATGAGGCGCGCATCGGCGTCGGCCTAGGGGCCACGATGCTGGGCTACACCGGCTATTTGCACGCCGTGGACTACGCGAAGAACCGCCCCCAGGGCCGCCATCCGCAAAGCAAAAACCCGCTCGACCCACAAGTACCAATCATTGAGCATGCTGATATCAAGCGCATGTTGCTCGCGCAAAAAGCCTATGTTGAAGCAGCGCTCGCACTCAACCTGTTTTGTGCGCGCCTGCTGGATGAACAGCATCATGGCGAAATTGAAGAGGCGCGCAACGATGCTGGGTTGCTACTCGATCTGTTGACACCAATCTGCAAATCCTGGCCATCGCAATGGTGTCTCGAAGCCAACAGCCTGGCGATTCAGGTGCATGGCGGCTATGGTTACACTCGCGAATACCCAGTCGAGCAGTTTTACCGCGACAATCGCCTGAACCCCATCCATGAAGGCACTCACGGCATCCAAGGCTTAGACCTTTTGGGGCGCAAGATCACGCAAGCCAAGAGTCGCGGCCTGCGCTTGTTGACCGAAGCGGTTGGCAAAACCTGCATGGAAGGCGCAAATCACCCCGATACCACCTTGCGTGGCTTCTCGGTGCAACTCCAGCGCGAGCTGCACCGCTGCGTCGAGACAACCCAGGCACTGTATTCGGCAGGCAGTATGGACAAAACCCTCGCCAACGCGTCGGTTTACCTTGAGATGCTGGGCCACACCGTGATCGCCTGGATGTGGTTGCGCATGGCCCTGTGCGCCGCGTCGCGTTCTGGCGATGCGGTGGGTACAGAAGCCGATTTCTACCTGGGCAAAATTCAAGCCTGCGCCTATTTCTTTCGCTGGGAGCTGCCCAAGGTGGTGCAGTGGAGCGACCTATTGAGGTCGCTCGACATGACCACGGTGGAAATGAAAGAGGCGTGGTTTTGAGCGCGCTTGGTTATTCCATTTCTAAATCATTACGATATGTCGTTGCCCCTTCCTAGCCGTGCTACGCGCACTGTCGTCGTCGGTGCGCCTAATCTCGTAATGATTTAGAAATGGAATTA
>JANLTH010000086.1:0-26685 GCA_031362865.1 Burkholderiales bacterium
ACTGGCGTGGATGCCTTGCGCGCCACCAACTCCATCGTCAATGCGATTTACGAAGACGTGGAGCGCCTGCGCACGATCCGCTGCGGCTACGCGGGCATCAAGCACCCCAACATGATCGTGGGGCAAATTGAAGGCGGCACCAACACCAATGTCGTGCCCGGCCGAGTCACGTTCAAAATGGACCGGCGCATGATCCCGGAAGAAGACCCGGTAGCGGTAGAGGCACAGGTGCGGGCGCTGATCGAATCAAGCGCCGCGCGCTTTCCCGGCATCCGGGTCGAGATACGCCGCCTGCTGCTGGCGCGTGCGCTCAAACCGATTGCGGGGCACGAGAAGCTGGTTGCCGCGCTGCAAGGCCACGCGCAAGCGGTGTTTGGTGAAGCCATCCCGGCCACCGGTGTGCCGCTCTACACCGATGCGCGGCTCTACGGCGAGCACGGTATTCCCATCGTGCTGTATGGTGCCGGCCCGCGCACGGTGCTCGAAGCCAACGCCAAACGCGCCGATGAAAATTTGCTGCTCGAAGATCTGCGCCGCGCGACCATTGTGGTCGCCGCCGCTGTTGCCGAGCTGCTCCACGACGAAACCCCAGACGGAGTGCGCGCATGAACGGCGGAATCTCAATTCATTGTGTCGATGTCGCCAATGGGCGCGTCGCGGTGGGTCTTGGTGTCAGTGTCCATCGCTTAGGCGGCGGCGAATTGATCGCGCAAGGCGCAGTCAACGCCCAAGGTCTGTTCGAGCACCCGGCGCTGATGAGTGAGGCCATCACAGCGGGCGGCTACGACGTGCATTTTGCAGTGGGCGACTTCTATCGCAAGCTTCGCGGCACACCTGGCACGGCGATTGCGCCATCAGCATTTCTGGAGCTGGTGCCCTACCACTTCCACATTGTCGATGCCACAAAGCACACCCACCTGCCCTTCAAATTCACGCCTTGGGGCTTTTCCCTTTTTCGCGGCGGGGCTTAAATGATGAACATCACTGCTCTCAATCAACTGAATCGCCCGGCATTCGTCAAGCTCCTGGGCGGCGTGTTTGAGCATTCGCCTTGGGTGGCTGAAGCTGCCTGGGCGCACGGGCCTTTCGCCAGCGCCACGCAGGTGCATGCCAAGATGTATGCGGTGATGCAGGCCGCGCCGCGCGCGCGCCAGTTGGCGCTGTTACGCGCGCACCCGGAGCTGGCGGGCAAGGCCATGGTGGCTAAGTCTCTGACTGCCGATTCGACCAACGAGCAAACCCGCTCAGGCCTCACGCAGTGCTCGCCTGAAGAGTTGGCCACCTTGCAGCGGCTCAACGCGGCTTACAACAAAAAATTTGGCTGGCCTTTCATTCTGGCGGTGAAGCACCTGGAGCGCGCGACCATCATCGCCACCTTCACAGCGCGATTGGAGGCGATGCCGACCGCCGAATTCGCCGAATGCCTGGCCAACATCGAAAAAATCACCAGCTGGAGACTTGCGGATCTGCTCCGCGACTAACAACTCGACCCACAACTCGACCCACAACTCTCAACTATGACCCACTTCATCGACTTTGAAAAAGTGTATCTGGCCTATCAGCCAGGGGCGGAAAATGCGATTGAGGACGTAAGCGTCAAGGTGCGCCAAGGCGAGTTCATCGCCATTGTCGGGCCTTCCGGCTGCGGTAAATCGACCTTCATGAAGCTGTGCACCGGCTTGAAGCCACCGACGCAAGGCACGGTGATGGTCGATGGTAAGGCAGTCAACGGCCCGCTCAAAATCACCGGCATGGCGTTTCAGGCCGCCAATCTTTTACCCTGGCGCACCACGCTGGACAACGTGCTGCTGCCACTCGAAATCGTGGAACCTTATCGTTCGAATTTCAAGAAAAAGCGCGCCGAGTATGTCGAGCGCGCGATGAAGTTGATTCGCACTGTGGGCCTGGAGGGTTGGGAGCAAAAGTTCCCGTGGGAGCTATCAGGCGGCATGCAGCAGCGCGCTTCAATCTGCCGCGCCTTGGTGCACGAGCCCAAACTGTTGATGCTCGACGAGCCATTTGGTGCGCTCGATGCCTTCACCCGTGAAGAACTCTGGTGCGTGCTGCGCGATTTGCACGCACTAAACCCATTTACCGTGGTGCTAGTGACCCACGACCTGCGCGAGGCGACCTTTCTGGCCGACACTGTATACGTAATGAGCAAGCGGCCCGGGCGCATCCTCGCCCGTCGCGAAATCGACCTCCCGCGCCCACGCGACCTCGAAGTGACCTACACCAAACCCTTCGCAGACATCGTGCATGAACTTCGTGAACACATCGGCAAGGTACGCAAATCATGAAAACCTCGGCTCTTGAAAAATACTCGCCCTTTTTGCTGCTTGCTGCAGTACTGATCGTCTGGGAGCTCATTTGCCGGGCCTTCAGCGTCAACGAAGCGGTCCTGCCCGCGCCCTCGGCGATCGCCAAGGCCTTGATTGAGCATCGCGGCCCCATCTTCACGCACGCCGCCCACACCTTTTGGACCACGATGATTGGCTTTGCGATTGCGGTAGTGATTGGCATTGCGCTAGGCTCGGTGCTAGGCTCATCACGCTTCATCTACAACGCCTGCTACCCGCTTTTGGTGGGCTTTAACGCGATTCCCAAAGCAGCGTTCGTGCCGATTTTGGTGGTGTGGTTTGGCATCGGCGCCGTGCCTGCGATTCTGACGGCATTTTTGATCTGCTTTTTCCCCATCGTGGTTAACGTCGCCACCGGTTTGGCCACGCTTGAGCCGGAGCTAGAAGACGTGCTGCGCGCGCTGGGGGCCTCACGCTTCGACATCCTCAAAAAAGTCGGCCTGCCGCGCTCGCTCCCCTTCTTCTTCGCCTCCCTCAAAATCGCCATTACCCTGGCTTTTGTGGGCACTGTGGTGTCGGAATTGAGTGCTTCCGACAAGGGTGTCGGCTATCTGATGATGACCGCTTCATCGACATTTCAAACTCCGCTGATGTTCGCGGGGATCGTCGTCATCAGCGTAATGGCGATGGCGATGTACGAGATTTTCGCGGTGGTTGAAATGCGCATGACCAAGTGGGCGCATCGCGGTCAGGAAGCCAAATAAATCGCTCAATAAATGCCTGAAGAGGCAATGCCAGAGCGGCTCTTCAGGCATTCAGTAACGCAATTTCTACCCTCGATTGGCCCGCGTGGCAAGCCCTAAAGCCCGCGCCACCCACACCAGCGGAATCAAGCCCACGGCAACCAAGGTGAGGCAAGGCAGCGCCGCTTCTCCCAAACGCTCGTCTTTGGTGAGCGTGTAGGCGGCGGTTGCCAAGGTGTCAAAGTTGAAGGGCCGCAGCACCAGAGTTGCGGGCAATTCTTTGAGCGCATCGACGAACACAAACAGGCCTGCGACCAACAGGCTGCGCCAAAGCAGCGGCGCGTGTACGCGCATGAGGATTTCGGTGGCGCTCGCCCCTAGGGCACGGGCAGCATCGTCCATCGAGGGCGTAATGCGCACCAGACCGGACTCGACGTTGGTCAGCGCAACGGCAATCAGGCGGACCAAATAGGCGTAGACCAGACCAGCGACCGAGCCGGTCAGCAGCAGCATGGGCTTGCCGCCGCTGGCATCGGCAATCAAGCTAGTGAGAAACAAATCGAAGCGCGTGAGCGGGATCAAAATGCCGAAGGCGAGCACTGCCCCCGGTAGCGCATAGCCAGCGGCGGCCACTTGCACGCAGGCGCGCAGCACGGTGGCGTGAGAACGGTCGTGCAGGCGACCGCCTAAGCGTGCGGCGTAGGCCAGCAACACCGCACAGGCCACCGCCAGCAGCGCCGCAAGCAAAGCCACCAGAAAGCTGTTGCCAGCGCTGCGCCAGTAGGCTGTCAACGCAGTTCCGGCAAGCTCTCCCCACTCGCGCAGTAAAAGCCGCATCAGCACCCACACCGGAATGAAAAACCCGGCCAGCACGGGAATGAAGCAAATCATGATCGGCAGCCAAGCGCGGCGCAGCGGCAGGTGCTCACCTGCGACTGTGCGACCAGCGCCGCCCGTGCCACCCGTGCCACCTGAAGCAAAGCGCGCCCGCCCCCGCGCCACGTGCTCGATCAATTTGAGCAACAGCACAAACCCGAGCAGGGTGAGCGCCAGCTGCGCGGTGGCACGCACGTCTTGCAGGCCAAACCAGGCTTTGTAGATGCCGGTGGTGAATGTTTCCACCGCAAAGTAAGAAGCCGCGCCGTAGTCAGCCAGCGCCTCCATCAAGGCAAGCGCGGCCCCTCCGGCAATCGCCGGGCGTGCCAGCGGCAAGCTCAAGCGAAAGAACGCAGCACGGCCGGTAACACCAAGTACGCGCCCGGCCTCCACCACTGAAGCAGCGCGCTCCAAAAACGCCGCGCGGGCCGGCAAATACACATAGGGGTAGAGCACGAAAATGAGCATGCAGGCCAAACCTGCCAAGGACCGCACTTCAGGAAAGCGGTAGCCCGCCGCCTGCCACTGCACGCCGTCCATGCCCAGCCAAGCGCGCAAGCCAGTTTGTACCGGGCCGGTGAATTGCAGGGCATCGGTGTAAGCGTAGGCGATCACGTAGGCCGGCATCGCCAGCGGCAAGATCAGCGCCCATTCAAGCACCCGCCGGCCTGCAAAATCGTAGCGGGTGACGAGCCACGCGGTGGCGACGCCCACCGTCACTACGCCAATTGTCACGCTGAACGCCAGTACGGCGGAATTGACTGCGTAGCGCGGCAAAACGGTGGCCGCGAGGTGCGCCCAGGTGTCACCGGATGCGGCGCTCTGCCCGGCTGCGGCCAGCCAGATCAGTGCTACCAGCGGCAGAGCCACCGCAGTGGCAATCAAGATAACAACGAGGCTGAAAACTTTACTCAAATCATCCTCGGGCTTGCCAACGGCGGAGGCTTCGGGGAGCACTCAAGTGAAGTCGGGACGTTGGCACAAGATGGGAATAAGAATTATACTCATTCCCATTAACCCAACATTTGTGCCATCCATTCAATCACCCAAGCTATGATGGATTTGAGCTTCTCTGGCCCTGCTGCGGGCCTCACTGCCGGCCTCGCCCCGCCCTCTGTGCCAGCCACCGTGCTGGCGGTGCGTGATTTGCAGCATCGCTACGGCAGCTTTACGTCGATTCAGGCGCTCAGTTTTACCCTGGCCCAGGGCGACATCGGCTGCTTGCTGGGGCCTTCAGGCTGCGGCAAAACCACCGCCTTGCGGGCGATTGCCGGGTTTGAGCGGATCGCGGCAGGCAGCATTGCGATTGGCGGCCAAATTGCCAGCGAACCAGGCCGCATCACGCCACCGGAAGCGCGGCGCATCGGCATGGTGTTTCAAGATTACGCACTCTTCCCGCATTTGACGGTTGCCGAAAACGTGGGCTTTGGGCTGCGCCATTTGAAGCCGGGAGAGCGCACCGCCCGAGTGACGGCGATGCTGGCGCTGACCGGCATGCGGCACAGCCCGGCCAAGTACCCGCATGAGCTTTCTGGCGGGCAACAGCAGCGGGTCGCGTTGGCGCGCGCGCTGGGGGCCGCGCCGCATTTGCTGCTACTCGACGAGCCGTTTTCCAATCTCGACACCGAATTGCGCGAAAAGCTTTCGCTCGAAGTGCGCGACATCATCAAGCAATCCGGGGCGACCGCGCTGTTGGTCACGCACGACCAGCATGAAGCCTTTGCGATGGCTGACCGCATCGGCGTGATGGAGCGCGGCACCTTGCAGCAGTGGGACACGGCCTACAACCTGTATCACCGCCCGGGCAATCGCTTTGTGGCTGATTTCATTGGGCAAGGGGCCTTCGTTTCCGGCGTAGTACACGCGCGCCATTCCGAAGATGAGCGTGCGGCACAACACATTCACGTCAATTTGGGCGACTTGCACGGCGAGCTGGTCGACCCGCACGCGCGCGCGGTCGGCACTGAGGTTGAAGTGCTGTTGCGCCCCGACGACGTGGTGCACGACGATGCCAGCGCAGTGCAAGCAGAGGTGCTGCGCAAAGCCTTTCGCGGCGCCGAATTTCTCTATACACTGAAGCTCGACTCGGGTGATGAAGTACTCGCGCTGGTGCCTTCGCACCACAATCACTCGGTCGGTGAGCGCATCGGCATTCGCCTCGAAGTGGATCATGTGGTAGCCTTTGCCAAAACGTCGGTCGGCAACGGAGTCGATTTGGCGACCACCTGAAGAGGCAATCTGGGCGCGGGTTTTCAAGCAATTTATCTGAATGCACACAATCTCACCATTGAACGAAGCGTGGTTTGAAGGCCTCTACCAGGCCTTTGACATCATCGCGCGCGAACAGCGTTTTCTGGCATTTCTCGAAGCGCCTTCCCAAGAAGAATCTTTCGCCTTCTACCGAAAAATCGTCGCACAAGACTACCCGGCATTTGTGGCCTTGTATGGCGAACTGGTGGCAGGCTGGTGCGATGTGTTGCCGCTATCAGGCGGTGCGCGGGCGCACATCGGCACGCTCGGCATCGGCTTGGTACCCGAGGCGCGGCAGCTGGGCTTGGGCGCGCAGCTGATGGCAGCCGGTATCGACAAAGCGCGCAGCCGGGGCATTACTCGCATCGAGCTGACCGTGCGCGCCGACAACCACAATGCCCGCGCGCTCTACCAGCGCTTTGGCTTTTGTGTTGAAGCCACGCAAGTGCGCGGTTTTCGCATCGCTGATGCCTACGTCGATTGCCATGCGATGGCGCTGCTGCTTTAGAACTGATTCCATTTCCACATCATTACTAGATTAGGCGAACCGACGACGACAGTGCGAATAGCACGGCTAGGAAGGGGCAACGACATATAGTAATGATTTGGAAATGGAATGAGAGCCTACTTGGCCTCGAAGCGCAGCTTGAGCTCCAAGGCAAAGGCCTTGCCTTCCAGCGCCTTGGGGATCCGCACCTCTTTGTGCGATTTCAGGATCATGTTGCGAGCTTGACGATCGGTGCGAGCGTCGCCCGAACTGGTGCGCATGGCAACTTCGAGCAGGCCGCCGTCAGCCCCCACTCTGAGCAGCATCACACTCACCCCTTCCCAACTGGTGCGATCTAAGCTGGAACGCTCGGCATCGAAATGGCGAATCATATTTTCAACGTGCAAGCGGTAAGTTGCCAACGCAGCGCGCTCATCGACTGTCAGGGCCGACGTGGAACTCTTGGTGGCGCTCGCTGAATCGCCGGCACCAGGGGCTGCTGCGGGCGTGGGCATTGAGGCCGTCGGTGGCGCGGTTTCGACTGCGGGTGCGGCTGGTTGAGCTGGCGGCGCGGCGGCTGGCGGGGTAGCCGTGGCCACGTTTGGCACAGCAGGCGGCGGCGTTTCACCCGCCGTCGCGGGAACCGCAATCACGGGTGTCGCCGCGCGGTGCGCGGGGCGTAGCGGTGGGATCGGCGCGGCCTGAGCGGCCGGTGGGGTAGCCTCAGGCACTGGTGCTGAAGTCGCCTCGGGTGGCGACGCGGGGGCCGGGGCTGGGGCTGCGGCAGGCTCTTGCTGCGCCACTTCCCCACGCGTGAGAGAGGCGTTCAAGCGCAGCTCCACGGGCGCGCTTTGCGGCGGCGCACGCGGCCGGTCGCGCCAAAACGCCAGTACCGCAGCGTGCAGCAGCATCGAACCCACCAGCCCCAAGAGCAGCAAGCGATTCGCGCGTTTGATCGGTTCAAGCTCGTCAAAATCCATCCGGTCATTTTCCGCGCGCAGCGGGCAATTGCCAAGCCGGGGCGGAAAATTTGCCGCGCCGCAACACGTTTTAAACATCCACTGGTTATAATGAATCTATTGTTTAAAACTTTTAGTTATATACATATTCAATCGCCATGAACTTCCAACAACTACGCTATGTGCGCGAAACCGTGCGCCAAGACATGAACCTGACCACGGCTGCGGCGGTTTTGTTCACCTCCCAGCCGGGTATTTCCAAGCAGATTCTCGAACTTGAAGCCGAGCTGGGGGTCGACATTTTCGTGCGTCGCGGCAAGCGCTTTACTGGCTTGACCGAGCCTGGGGCGGCAGCGCTCAAGGTGATTGAGCGCCTGCTCACCGAAGCGGAAAACTTAAAGCGCGTTTCCGACGAATACGCCAGCGAAACGCGCGGCAACCTCACCATCGCCACCACCCACACCCAGGCGCGCTACGCCCTGCCTAGCGTGGTGGGCGCGTTCAAAAAGAAATTTCCCGACGTGCATTTGGCCTTGGTGCAGGGCACGCCGCCACAAATCGCCGAGATGCTGGCTAAAGGCGAGGCTGACATCGGCATCGCCACCGAAACGCTCGATCTGCACGCCGACCTCATCGCCATGAAGGCCTACGAATGGGACCACGCCGTCGTAGTGCCGGTGAAACATCCGCTCGCGGGTGTCAAAAAGCTGTCGCTCGAAGAGCTTGCTCGCCACCCCATCGTCACCTATGACACCGCCTTCACGGGCCGTACGCGCATCGACAAAGCCTTTGCCGCCGCTGGCTTAAAGCCAGACATCGTGTTCACCGCCATCGACTCCGACGTCATCAAAACCTACGTCTCGCTGGGCATGGGCGTGGGTATCATCGCCGCCATGGCTTTTGATGCCGCGCGCGACGGTGCGGTGGGCAAAAAAGGCGGCCTGGTCGCCCTCCCGGTTGGGCATCTCTTTGGCAAAAACGTGACCAAAGTCGCGGTGCGCAAAAATGCGTTTTTGCGCGGCTATGCGTTTAGCTTTATCGAGGCGTTTGCACCGGCGCTCACCCGCGACGCAATCGAAACAGCGATCGAGATGAAATGAGGCGGTTCAAGCCTCGTCCAGCACATCACCCGCCAAATTGCGCCGCTGCGCGTTAAGCAGCCAAGCGCCCCACGCCAGCGCGATCAGCAGCACAAGCGCGCCGACCTTATGCACGATCCAGCCGATTCCCTGTGACTTGGCGAGCAAGCCCATCGAGGAGAGCAGGTAAATCCAATCATGTCCGCCCTCCTCGCCGGTTTGCCCGCCGAGCAAGGTGAGCACTGGCACTTTTGCATCGTAGACATACGGTGCGACATCGAGCAACGAGACTCCGAAGAACCACAGGCCAATCGATGCGCCGAAGGGGTCACGGTTCTTCAACAGCAGCGCGCCCGCCAACACCAGTGGCATGAAAAGCTGCATCAGAGTGCCGCCCGCCACCATCATCCATTCGCCAAACAGTCGAAATATCACGTGCCCCGCCTCGTGAAAAATCAGCAGAGGCCGGTGGATGAAGGAGGCGCCAATCTCGCCGGTGCGATGGTCGAGCCAGATCAAATACAGCCCCCACAGCGCGAAGAAGCCCAGCAGTGCCATGCGCCCCCAAAAGCGGATCGCATCCACCCGCTCAGGAACATGGGTGAGTAAGGACAGCATGCCCGAAACGCGCTCTGAGATTGCCTCTTCAGGCATACCCTCTGAAGAGGCAAGCGGGGCGCGGCTCACCGAGGTACCGATCTTTGCCAAGATCACACCGCAGCCCGGGCAAGCTGCAGGAAATGCTTGATCGCGCGGTAACGGCGTGTGGCTGCATTTGGGGCAGTGGCTAATCATCGGTCAGCGCTTCCCACCCTCTTTAGCCACAGCACGCCGCAGCAAGGCTTCCACCGCGCTTTGCCGCATCTGTACTGCATGCGCCAGAGGGGTCACGCCCTGCTTGTCAGGCAGATTCACGTCGGCTTTGTGCGCGATCAGCAGTTGCACGATCTCCTGATGGCGCTGGCCACCGTCGCCCAAAATCACCGCTTCAAGCAGCGCGGTCCAGCCCAAATTGTTCACGTGATTGATGTCGATGCCCGATGAAACCAACAGACGCACCGTTTCCACATGACCGTAGTGGCACGCGGGGATCAGCGCCGTACCCCCGTAGCGATTGGTCAGTTTGAGATTCGCGCCCGCTACGAGCGCCAGCCGTGCGATCTCGGTATGACCACGCGCCCCGGCGAGTAGAAAGACGCTGTCTTGCCGGTCGTCTTGGGCATTCACATCGGCCGCGCGCGCGATCAGCAGGCGCGCCACTTCGGTATACCCACCCTGCGTGGCAGCGAGGACGGCGTTGCGCTTGCGTTCGTCGCGCGCATTGACATCAGCCCCGGTTTGCAGCAGACGCTGCACGGCGGCGATGTCGCCACGCGCGGCGGCATCGATCAGCGGTGTGGCATGCGCCTGCGCGAACACACTGCCAAACGTCGCCAACCAGATCAGTTGCCACAGCCTCGCTACTGGTCGCATCATGTCAATCCTCGGTTCAAGCTCAAACGCGATCAGCAAAGTCTACCTTTCTGCCTTCCGAGCATAGATCGAAAAAGGGAATTGTTGTGCACAAGCACCAATACCATTGGCTAAAATCAGCGGCTTCCTTTCAACAAAATGTGCAACGCCCAGAGCGCGCGCGCACAGCACCCCCCGGAGACTTCAAGATGTCCATGGCAGACCGCGACGGTTACATTTGGTATGACGGCAAACTGGTGCCTTGGCGCGACGCGACCACACACGTGCTGACCCATTCGCTGCACTACGGCTTGTCCGTGTTTGAAGGTGTGCGTGCCTACAAAACGGTTGATGGCACGGCGATCTTCCGTTTGCAAGAGCATACCGACCGCTGGTTTAATTCCGCCAAGATTTACCTGATGGACATGCCTTACTCGAAAGAAGAGTTGATGGCCGCGCAATGTGAAGTGGTGCGTGCCAACAAGCTCGAATCGTGCTACCTGCGCCCAATCGCCTTTTATGGCTCCGAAAAAATGGGGGTTTCCCCCGTCGGTGCGCAAGTGCATGTGGCGATCGCCGCTTGGCCCTGGGGCGCTTATCTGGGCGAAGAAGGCTTGGAAAAAGGCATTCGTGTCAAAACCTCCTCGTTCGCGCGCCATCATGTCAATGTAACGATGGCACGGGCCAAGTTTGCTGGCACCTATGCCAATTCGATTCTCGCCAATCGTGAAGCTACGATGCATGGCTACGACGAAGCGCTGCTGCTCGATGTCGATGGCTTTGTGGCTGAAGGAGCGGGTGAAAATCTTTTCATCGTGAAAGACGGTGCAATTTATGAGCCGGAGATTGCTTCCGCCCTCACCGGCATTACGCGTGCTTCAGTGATTGCAATTGCCAAAGACTTCGGCCTCGAAGTGAAGTCCAAGCGCCTCACACGCGACGACGTTTACATCGCCGACGAAGCTTTTTTCACCGGCACGGCAGCCGAAGTCACGCCGATTCGTGAACTCGATTCACGGGTGATTGGTGCGGGCAATCGCGGCCCGATCACCACCAAGATTCAAAAGGCGTTCTTCGACATCGTCAATGGCCGGTCAAAGAAATACAAGTCGTGGCTGACCCCCGTAGAAAAATCCGCAAAAACGGCGAAATCCACCAAGCCGCCAAAAGCGGCAAAACCCGTGATTAAGCCCAAGAAAAAGTAGCCATGAGCACCGCGCAAGTTGCTGTCAAAGTCGGGGCGGGCGAATTGCCGGTCTATTGCCCAAGCAAGGCCATGCCGATCTGGTCTTCCCACCCCAAAGTGTTTTTGGACGTGAGCAAAACTGGTGAGGCAGCTTGCCCCTACTGTGGTACCAAGTATGTATTTGAGGGCGAGATCAAGGCAGGGCATTGATCTTCAGGCAACATGGCTGAAGATGCCCGCTGGATCAACGTTTTCGTGGATGATGCCTGAAAAGGCTTGCCAGTATTGCCTCTTCATGGAGCCTTCCCGATGAAATTGACTGTGCTTACTGTGGTGTTGGGCGCGTTAGGCGCGTTAGTCGTCTCGGCTTGCTCGGTACTTCCATCCTCGCCTGCCGCTCCACCAGCAGCGGCTCTCAAAGAGCTGGCACCGTCAGGCACGCTACGCGCGGCGATCAATTTCGGCAATCCGATTCTCGCCACTCGTGACGCAGCAACTGGCGAGTCGCGCGGTGTCTCGGTCGATCTCGCCCGTGAGCTGGGCCGGCGTCTGGGAGTGCCCGTCGCGCTGGTCACCTATACCGCAGCAGGCGCAGTTGTGAACGGCGTGAAAAACAACGAATGGGACATCGCCTTTGTCGCTATCGACCCATTGCGCGCCAATGAAATCGGCTATTCACCGCCCTACGTGGTCATCGAGGGCGCGTACTTGGTCAAGCACGCATCACCGATCCGCAGCAATGCCGAGGTGGACCGGGCCGGGGTACGCGTGGCTGCCGCCAAAGGCAGCGCCTACGACCTTTACCTTACGCGCGAACTCAAAAACGCCAAGATCGTTCACGCCCCCACCTCACCCACGGTGACTGACCTTTTTGTCGCGCAAAACCTGGAAGTTGCCGCCGGGGTAAAGCAGCAACTCGAAGCCGATGCGCAGCGCATCCCTGGCTTGCGCTTGCTGGATGGTCGCTTTATGGTCATCAACCAGGCGATGGGTACGCCCAAAGCGCGTGCCGCCGGGGTCGCTTACCTGCACAACTTCATTGAAGAAATGAAGGCCTCGGGGTTTGTCGCAGATGCTCTCAAGCGCCACGGCATTCAAGGCGCGGCAGTCGCACCACGGCATCAATAACCAACAGGCGACGCTTATGGCAGTCAAACATTTTTTGCAGTTCAAAGATTTTTCGCGCAACGAGTACGAGCATCTGTTTGCACGCGCCGCGCTCATCAAGAAAAAGTTCAAGGCCTTCGAAACCTATCATCCGCTCTTCGACCGCCATCTGGCGATGATTTTTGAGAAGAGTTCGACGCGCACGCGCCTCTCGTTTGAAGCGGGCATGCAACAACTGGGTGGCTCGGCAATTTACCTGAACACCCGCGACACGCAGTTGGGGCGCGGTGAGCCGGTCGAAGATGCGGCCCAGGTGATTAGCCGCATGACCGACATCGTGATGATCCGCACTTTTGAGCAAGACATCATCGAGCGCTTTGCTGCCAACTCGCGCGTGCCGGTCATCAATGGCCTGACCAACGAGTACCACCCTTGCCAGGTTTTGGCCGACATCTTCACCTTTATCGAACAACGCGGCTCGATTCAAGGCAAGACCATCGCGTGGATTGGCGACTCCAACAACATGTGCAACACCTGGCTGCAAGCCGCAGAGGTGCTCGACTTCAATGTGCACGTCTCCACGCCGCCGGGCTACGAAGTTGAAGCCGAGCGCGCCGGGCTCTTCAACGACGCGCATTTCGAGCAATTCACCGACCCGATGGATGCCGCGCGTGACGCGCACCTGGTCACCACCGATGTGTGGACATCCATGGGTTTCGAGGCTGAAAACGAAGAGCGCATGAAGGATTTCGCTGACTGGTGCGTCGATGGCGACATGATGCGTGCGGCCGCCAAAGATGCGCTCTTCATGCACTGCCTGCCCGCCCATCGCGGCGAAGAAGTGACCGCCGAAGTGATCGACGGCCCGCACAGCGTGGTGTGGGACGAAGCCGAAAACCGCCTGCATGCGCAAAAAGCGCTGATGGAATACTTGCTGCTGGGAAAGGTGACATGACCTTGCTCCTAACTTTGAGTGCGCTTGACCGGGCGACGAAAAATAATGAGGCCAGACCCCTCCCAAATCGCTCACCAAATCGAGCCGCTCATGGGGTCTATCCCCAAAATTTTTCTTGAGCGCACCTCCAATTACTCTCACCCCTAACCACTAGCGTCCCTCAACATGCCCGAAAAAATCAACAAAGTCGTCCTCGCCTACTCTGGCGGTCTTGACACCTCCGTCATCCTCAAATGGTTGCAGGATGTCTACCACTGCGAGGTGGTCACCTTTACTGCCGACATCGGCCAGGGTGAGGAAGTTGAACCTGCGCGCGCCAAAGCGATCAAGATGGGCATCAAGCCTGAGAACATCTTCATCGACGACTTGAAAGAAGAGTTTGTCCGCGATTACGTGTACCCGATGTTCCGTGCCAACACACTCTACGAGGGCGAATACCTCTTGGGCACCTCGATTGCGCGCCCGTTGATCGCCAAACGCATGATCGACATCGCGCGCAAAGTGAAGGCCGACGCGATTTCGCACGGCGCAACCGGCAAAGGCAACGACCAAGTACGCTTCGAGCTGGGCGCTTATGCGCTCATGCCCAATGTCAAGGTGATCGCCCCGTGGCGTGAATGGGACTTGCTCTCACGCGAGAAGCTGTTGGCCTACGCCGACAAACACGGCATCCCGGTCGACTTCAAAAAACGCCGAGTTGGCAAAAGCGGTGGCGGCGCACCCTATTCGATGGATGCCAATCTGCTGCACATCAGCTACGAAGGCGGCATTCTCGAAGACCCGAATTTCGCGCCCGAAGACAGTATGTGGCGCTTGACAGTCTCGCCCGAAAAAGCACCAGGCAAACCAGAAATGCTTGAGATCACTTACGTGAAAGGTGACATCGTCGCGATCAACGGCGCAAAGTTGAGCCCCGCGCAAGTGCTCACTGAATTGAACCGCTTGGGCGGCAAGCACGGCATCGGTCGCCTGGATTTGGTCGAAAACCGCTACGTCGGCATGAAGTCGCGCGGCTGCTACGAAACCCCCGGCGGCACGATCATGTGGAAGGCGCACCGCGCGATGGAATCGATCACCATGGACCGCGAAGTACTGTCACTCAAAGACGACCTGATGCCGCGCTATGGCCGCCTGATCTACAACGGCTACTGGTTCTCGCCCGAGCGCAAGCTCTTGCAAGTGCTGATCGACGAATCACAAAAAACCGTGAACGGCACGGTGCGCCTGAAGCTCTACAAAGGCACGATGATGGTGGTGGGCCGCGAGTCGAAAACCGATTCGCTGTTCGACCAAACCATTTCGACTTTCGATGACGACGGTGGCGCGTACAACCAGGCCGACGCGGCAGGCTTCATCAAGTTGAATGCGCTGCGGATGCGAATTGCGGGTAATTTGGCCAATGCGCGCTCCAAAAGTGCGCCGAAGAAAAGCTTGAAGAAGCGCGCTGGGTAAGGGTCTTCGAGCCGTACCCAGTCATTCCTGCCTAACCCAGGAATGACTGCGGGTTCAATTCACCACCGCACCTGAATCCTTCACCACCTTGCCCCATTTATCCGATTCAGCTTTCAACTGCGCGGCAAACTCCTCCGGTGTTGATGGTGCAACTTCCACCCCGGTGGCGCGGATTGCTTTTTGTGCTTCGGGGTCAGCGAGCAGTTTGGCCAACTCGCGATTGAGCTTTTGCACAATCTCGGGTGGGGTGCCGATTGGGGCGAGCAGCCCCAACCAGATCACCGCTTCATAGCCCGCCATCGCGGCTCCGCCAGCTTCGGCCACCGTCGGCACATCGGGCATTTCGGGTGAGCGCTTGCTGGAGGTAACAGCCAAAGCGCGCAGTCGCCCAGCCTTCACGTGCGGCAGCGCAATCGGCGTACCGGTAAAGCTCACCTTGACCGTGCCCCCAACCAGATCCTGCGTGGCCGGGCCACTCCCTTTGTAGGGCACGTGGGTCAGTTCAATCCCTGCCATCGAGGTGAAAAATGCGCCCACCAAATGCTGAAAGCTGCCATTGCCGGAACTGGCGTAGTCGATCTTGCCCGGTTCCGCTTTCGCCTGTGCAATGAACTCAGGCACGGTTTTGGCGCTGACGGAAGGATGGACCACCATCACATACGGCCCTTGCGCCACGCGTGAGATCGGCATGAAGTCTTCGAGCACGCTATAGGGCAGCTTCTTGTACAGGTGCGGGCCGATCACGTGAGCGGACGAGGTCAGCAGCAGCGTGTAGCCGTCTGGCTTGGCTTTTGCCGCCATGTCAGTGCCCAGCGTGCCGCCCGCTCCGGGCCGGTTGTCCACCACCACTTGCTGGCCGAGCGCCTCGCCCAGCTTTTGGGCAATGATGCGCCCCGGCGTATCAGTCGTGCCGCCCGCCGAGAGCGGGATGATGAGGCGGATCGGTCGGTTTGGATAGGCTTGGGCCAGCGCCACGCTGCTGGCAAAACACAAAGAGGTGAGCAGAAACAGGTGCTTGCGCATTGTCAAATTCGCTTTCATTCTGGGTGGTGCAAGGCTAACCGCGAAAAATCGGCTCGGGCTGGGTAAACCAGTTGTGCAGAATTTGATACACCAACTTGTAATTTTTCTGCTGAAAGCTGGCGTGCGAAATGCCTGCCATCACTGTGAATTGCTTGTCGGAGTTGGGCAGCCGTTTGAAGAATTCAATCAGATCATCAACCGCTGCGATGCCGTCAAATTCGCCCCGCATCACGATGGTGGGCATCGTCAGTTTCGCCGGGTCGTTGAGCGGCAGCTTGGAGCACATGTCAACGTAGGTACCGGTAGGCACTGAGTCGTCGAGCGCGCAAACCGCATTGGCAAACGCCGTAACGGTGGCCTCGTCGGCGCAGCCGGAATGGTCGCGTGAAAAAACTGACTGAATGAAGGCGTGGTCAATCGGGCGGCGGTTTTTGGTGCTGAACTCGGGGAGCTTTTTCCGGCGTTCGGCCAGTGTTGGGCTGCCCGCACCGGTCCACACGTAGGCATCAAGTGCCAAGCGGGCAACCCGCTCGGGGTGGCGCTCAGCAAACAGGCCGGCTTTGAGCGCGCCCGAGGAAATGCCGTACACCATCAGGTTCTTGACACCGGTGGTGTTGAGGATGTAGTCGCTGCCGGCTGCGAGATCGTCAGCGCCGTTGGCAATGTCGAAATTGATATTGCGCTGCTTGTCGGAGCGGCCATAGCCCTCGTTGTCCATGCACCAGGTGTCAAAACCGCGCGCGGCGAACCAATCCATGACCGAGGAATCTGCCCGCCCCGGTACCGTAAGGTCAAAGGTTGCCTGCGAAGCCATTGACGAGCCGTGCACGAAAAGCACGGTACCGCGCGCGGGCCCGACGGCAGTGGCAGGCTTTTGCAAGAGAAACAGCTTGATCGTCTCGCCTGCGGCCTGTCGGGTAATCCAGTGTTCGTGCCCTGCTGTCATGCTGTGCGCTCCTCGTGGTTGGTTTTGAGGAGTGTAGCCGCCCGCACCGCTGGGCGGATTGATCTAGCTCACGGCTTTTAGGCGACGAATCCGGCCAACACCACCACAGACGCAGCCGAGAGGCTCACTCCTAAGCCCACACTCACGCTTAGGGCAAAGGTTTTTACCAGGTCGCCCATCGGGTCATGCTGCGGAGCGGCGGGGTAGTCGGTTGGAGTGGTTGAAATCGTGTTTTCCATGATGGCGGCTCCGGTGGTGTGAATATCGAGGATTTGCTGCGAGTGATGTCAGCGATGTCAGTTTGCCGGCCAACTCGGGCGGCCTTCAAGGCCATTTGCGACATTCTCGCGATCAAACATGGCAAAAAAATGACGTGATGATTGCGCTGCTGTCATCCAGGAAAAAGGCGGCTATAGTGTCGCCACCGCGCCACATTGATTGGTTCTATCCCCACCCTATGTCCAAAAAAATTGCTCTGGTCGAAGACGAAGCCGCGATTCGCGCCAACTACGCGGCGGCGTTTGAGAAGTATGGCTACGCGGTTGCCGCCTACGCCAGCCGCCCGGAGGCGATGCGCGCCTTCGTCACCAAGCTGCCTGATTTGGCGGTGATCGATATTGGCTTGGGCGACGAAATGGATGGCGGCTTCACGCTGTGCCGCGAGCTGCGTGCGCTCTCAGCCACCTTGCCGATCATTTTTTTAACGGCGCGTGATTCAGATTTTGATACCGTCAGCGGCCTGCGTTTAGGCGCAGACGACTACCTGACCAAAGACATCAGCCTGCCGCATTTGATGGCGCGCATCGCCGCCTTGTTTCGCCGCTTAGACGCACTGAGCACGCCCAAAACCGATGAAGAAACGCTCGAACGCGGCGCGCTGTTACTCGACTTAAAGCGCTTCGTGGCCACTTGGAACGGAACCCCGGTGGATCTCACACTCACCGAATTTTGGATGATCCACACGTTGGTGAAATTTCCCGGCCACGTGAAGAACCGCGATCAATTGATGCACGATGCCAATCTGGTGGTAGACGACAGCACGATCACCTCGCACATCAAACGCATCCGCAAAAAATTTGTGGAAATCGATGCCGCGTTTGACCGGATTGATACCGTGTACGGTATGGGGTACAAGTGGAATCCGTAGTCGACTCGAAAGCTCGTCGAGGCGGGAACGAGTGAGAAGTGCAAAAATCATGACAAAAACAGGCCTCTACCGAGGCTGTCATGCTTTTGGAAAACGTCAATAATGCGCCTTTCCCTGCGCGCCAAGTTGGCCTTGGTCACGCTGATTTTGCTGACGATTCCGTTGGTGGGCTATTGGTTCGTGCAGGAGATGGATCGATTTTTGCGCGCTGGGCTAGAACAAAGTGTTGCTGCCACAGCGAAGGCTGCCGCAGTCGCGCTACACGACCGCCCTGCCCTGTTGGAGCGGCGCGCGCCCCCGGTCAGAGTAGACGCAGTGCCGACCGTGGTTGCGGTGATCGTCAAAGCGGAAGCCAAAGAAGCCGCCACCGGAGCCAGCGCCGAAGTCAGCGCCGAAGTCACAATTGAAGCACCCACGCCAGCGCTGCCGACAATAACGACACACAGCGAACCGACCTTCGTGCCTCCCCCGGCCCTAAAAGCAGCCATTACGCCAGAAGCCGACCCCAAGCTGGAAATCGAGCGCATCGTCCATGCGCTCGACCGTGCGGAATCACGCATGTGGGTGGTGAATCGGCGCGGGGCGCTGCTCGCGATTACCGGCAGCCTGAAGAAGTCCGATGGGCGCGCTTCTTCAAGCATTGATGCCTCAAAAGGCACGACCAGTGGGCTTCTTGAAAGAGCGCAATCAAACTATCTGCAACCGCTGTATGCGCGCATTTTGGGCAATCGCATCTTGCCGCGCGCGTCGGACGACTTTGACGACACGATTCCAGCTGAGCTGCTCTCGGGCAGCCAGGAGATCGCACGCGCCTTAGCGGGCCTGCCTGCAACCGCTTGGCGCAGCAGCGTCGACGGGCGCGCCACCATCATCAGCGCCGCGCACCCGGTGTGGAACGGGCCGGACGTGGTGGCCGTAGTGGTGGCCGAGGAGACCACCAACGCGATCCGCTCGCTCACTACCGATTCGCTGGAGCGCCTGATTTCGATCACGCTGCTCGTCTTCGTGCTCGCGGCGGCTACGCTGATCTGGTTCGCGCAGCGGCTCTCGTCGCGCATCATTGGCCTGGCGCGTGAGGCAGAAAACGCGATTGATGCGCGTGGGAGGGTTGAAAAAATCATCGCCAGCTCGACTGCGCAAGACGAAATTGGCGACCTGTCGCGCAGCTTTTCCACGCTGCTCGAACGCCTGGGGCAATACAACCATTATCTGGAAAATCTCGCTGCGCGCCTTTCGCACGAGCTGCGCACCCCGATTGCGGTGGTGCGCTCTTCACTCGACAACCTGCGCATGGACCCGCAGGGCGCGCAAGCCAGCGACTATCTGCAACGCGCCAACGAAGGCATCGAGCGCTTAAACACGATTTTGAAACGGATGAGCGAAGCCTCGCGGCTGGAGCACATTCTCAAAGACACGCAGATGGAGGAGTTCGACTTGAGCGCGCTGTTGCGCGGCTGCGCGCAGGGCTATGAAACGGTGTACCCCGGCGTGCCGTTCAAGGTGGACGCACCACCCGCATTGCGAATGCGCGGCGCACCTGATTTGATTGCGCAACTGCTCGACAAACTGGTGGCGAATGCGGTGAGCTTTAGCGATCAATCTGAGCCAGTGCTGCTGGCTTTGACGAGTGGCGGGCCGTTGGGTATTCCATTGAGCGGACCCGAACTGAGCGTGAGCAACGCCGGGCCGCCGCTACCGCCCGAGGCGCAGGCGCGCCTGTTTCAGTCGATGGTGTCAGCACGCGCCACCGCCACCAGCGGCGCGGAGCCGCATTTGGGCCTGGGCCTGTACATCGTGCGCCTGATTGCCGAACACCACGGCGCGCAGGCGTTTGCTGAAAACCGCAGTGACAGGCTCGGTGTGCGTGGGGTGCGCGTTGGGGTACGCTTTACCGCGGCGGCGCAAACTTGACCAAACGCACCGGCTGCAGCTTGCCGTCGTCGGTAACGCTCACCGTTCCCAACAGCCGCCCCGCCGGATCGTAGGCGCGCAAGTGGTCAGCGGCGCGATAGGCATCTGGCGCAGGCTGGGCCACGGCTCGCCCTTGCAACAGAAAAGCCGCAGCGGCTGCGTCCAGCAAGACTTTGGGCAATGCTCGCAGCAGCGCATCGACCGGCTGCAATGCGGTGACTCGCACGGTTTCGTCCAGCGCTTCAAAATCGCTTAGTGCGCAGGCGCCATCGAGGGTTAGATCGGCAATGCCGGTGCGCCGCAAGGCCACCAAATGCGCGCCGCAACCGAGCCGCTCGCCGATGTCTTCAGCCAGCGTGCGCACGTAGGTACCCTTGCTGCAACGCACGTCGAACACCACGTCGAACATCAGGTGGCCGTCGCCCTGCGAAACAAGTGAAACCAGCACTAATGAGTGAATCGTGATGGCTCGTGGCGCTCGTTCGAGCGTGATGCCCTCACGCGCGTAGGCGTAGAGTGGTTTGCCGTCACGCTTCAAAGCCGAATACATCGGCGGAATTTGCGAAATTGGCCCGGTAAATGCCTGAAGAGCCGCCTCCAGAGCGCTTCTTGAAGCATGCAATTGCGGGTCTACGGCACGTTCGCGGGTAACAATACCTTCACAATCGCCGGTGTCGGTGGTTTGCCCCAAGCGCATGGTGGCGCGGTAAGCCTTATCGGCATTGAGCAAGTCGGCGCTGAATTTAGTGGCTTCGCCGAAGCACAGCGGCAGCAAGCCGGTGGCGAAGGGGTCGAGCGTGCCAGTGTGCCCGGCTTTTTCGGCATTTAACAGCCACTTGATGCGGCCCAGCGCCTGATTGGACGACAAGCCCACCGGCTTGTCGAGCAGCAGCACGCCGTCAATCGGAACACGGCGCTGCTTGGGTGCGTCGTTACTCTTTGGCACGCACCGAATTGGCTTGATCGATCAAATTGGACAGCGCAACCCCACGTTCGACCGAAGCATCGTAGTGAAAATGCAGCTCGGGGATCGTATGAATCTTCAGGCGCTTACCCAAGAGCCCGCGCATAAACGGGGCCGATTTGTTGAGGCCGTACAGCACGTCGTCAATGTCACCTTTGTCAGCCAAGGTGGTGAAAAACACCTTGGCATGGGCGTAGTCGGCCGTGACCTCAACTGCCGTGAGCGTGACCAGCCCGAAGGCCAAACGCGGGTCTTTGACTTCCCGCGCGATGATCTCGGAGAGATCGCGCTGGATTTGGTCATTGACCCGCTCGCTGCGGGAAAAGCCGCGTTGCTGATGGCGCATGGATGACAGTCCTCGTTAAGCCAAGGTCCGCGCCACTTCAAGCACTTCAAAGACCTCAAGTTGATCGAGCTCTTGAATCTCATTGAAATTCTTCAGTGACAGCCCGCACTCGAAGCCTGCTTTGACCTCGCGCACGTCGTCTTTGAAACGCTTGAGCGAATCAAGTTCGCCGGTGAAGACGACCACGTTGTCGCGCAACACGCGCACCCGCGAGCCACGCTTAACCAGCCCGTCGAGCACATAGCAACCAGCCACCGTACCAATCTTGGTGATGCGGAAGATGGTGCGGATTTCGACCAAGCCGATGATGCTTTCCTTCTTCTCCGGCGTGAGCATGCCCGACATCGCCGCCTTGACTTCATCGACCGCGTCGTAAATGATGTTGTAGTAGCGCATGTCAACGCCATTGCTTTCGGCCAGCTTCTTGGCACTGGCATCGGCACGGGCATTAAAGCCGATGATGACGGCCTTGGATGCGATTGCCAAGTTGACGTCAGATTCGGTAATGCCACCCACGGCGGCATGCACGATCTGCACCTTGACTTCGGCGGTAGAAAGTTTTTGCATCGACTGGGCGAGAGCTTCTTGCGAGCCTTGCACGTCGGTTTTGATGATGAGGGCCAGCGTTTTCACGTCGCCTTCAACCATCTGCTCCATCATGTTTTCCAGCTTGGCAGCGGATTGCTTGGCAAGCTTGACTTCGCGGAACTTGCCTTGGCGGAACAGCGCGATTTCTCGCGCCTTGCGTTCGTCCGGGACCACCATCAACTCTTCACCAGCACGCGGCACGTCAGACAAACCCTGGATTTCCACCGGGATCGACGGCCCTGCTTTGGTGATGGTTTTACCGGTTTCATCAAGCATCGCCTTGACCTTGCCGTAGGTGGAACCTGCCAGCACCATGTCGCCTTTTTTGAGCGTACCGGACTGCACCAGAATCGTGGCAACCGGCCCCTTGCCCTTGTCGAGCTTGGCTTCAATCACCAGGCCTTTGGCGGGCGCATCTTTCGCCGCCCTCAGCTCCAGCACCTCGGCTTGCAACAGCACGGCTTCGAGCAGCGCGTCGATACCTTGACCGGTGCGTGCTGACACAGGCACGAACTGCGCCTCGCCGCCATAGGCTTCGGGAATCACTTGCTCGGCCACCAGCTCTTGCGTGACGCGCTCGGTATTGGCATCCGACTTGTCGATCTTGTTGATCGCCACCACAATCGGCACACCTGCGGCCTTGGCATGGTGAATCGCCTCTTTGGTTTGCGGCATCACGCCGTCGTCAGCTGCCACCACCAGAATCACGATGTCGGTGGCTTTTGCGCCGCGCGCGCGCATCGCGGTAAACGCCTCGTGGCCCGGCGTATCGAGGAAGGTAATCATGCCCTTCTCGGTTTCGACGTGGTAGGCCCCGATGTGCTGGGTAATCCCGCCCGCTTCGCCCGCCGCCACTTTGGCGCGGCGGATGTAGTCCAGCAGTGAGGTCTTGCCGTGATCGACGTGGCCCATCACGGTCACCACCGGCGCACGTGGCAATTTCTCCGCGTCGTGGTGCTCTTCACCGTCTTCGAGGAAGGTTTCCGGGTCGTCCAGTGCTGCCGCAACCGCCGTGTGGCCCATTTCTTCGACCATGATGATCGCCGTGTCTTGGTCCAACACTTGGTTGATGGTGACCATTTGGCCCATCTTCATCATGATCTTGATCAGCTCAGCCGCCTTGACCGACATCTTGTGGGCCAATTCGCCCACCGTGATCGTCTCGGGCACATGTACTTCGCGCACCACCGGTTCGGTGGGGGCCTGAAAGTTGGTATCCGGGTTGGCTTCGCGCGCTTCGTCGCTGCCGCCACGGCCCTTGCGTTGCTTGGGCCCACGCCAACCACCGGCACCACCGGCACTGTCGCCACGGGTTTTGATGGCTTTTTTCTTCGCTGTGTCACCGTCCCAGGCGACTTGACCAACCACGGCTTGGGGCTTGGCAACCACCTTCTTGCCCTTGGCATCGGCCGCACCAACTTTGGCAACCGGCTTGTGCAGCGTGCCTTCTTTGAGCGCCGCAGCCTTCTTGGCTTTCTCTTCTTCAGCCAGCTTTTTGGCAACTTCAGCCGCCTCACGCGCGGCTTGCGCTTGACGTTCACGCTCTTGACGCTCGCGCAAATCGAGCGCTTGGCGCGCCAGCAAAGCTGATTGACGGCGATCTTGCTCGGCGCGCTGTTTCAATTCGCGCTCGCCAATGATCGAGGCGCGAGTCACTTGCGGTTTGGCAGGTACTTCAGGCTCGGCCTTCTCGGATGCAGCTTCAGGTGCTGCGGCGAGAGAGGTGGTCGGCGCAGCAGGCTCAGGCACAGCTTGCACATTTGCTGCAGGTGCAGGCTCTGACTCTGGCGCTGGAGCAGGTGGTGGTGGCGCAATCGCCACAACCACGGGCACTTCAACCAAAGGCGGTGGTGGCGGCGCAATCGGTTCAACCACGGCCTCGACCACGGGCGCATCCGGTACCAACGGCTCGGCCTCGGGTGGCGTTACGACAACCGGCTCTGGCACAACCGCTTCGCGCTGCACCAGCACGCGGCGCTTACGCACCTCGACCTGAATCGTGCGAGCTTTGCCAGTTGAGTCTGCCTGTTTGATCTCCGAGGTCAGCTTGCGGGTCAGGGTAATTTTCCTGGGCGCGTCGGTGCCATGGAGCTTGTGCAAATAGGCGTTCAAGGCATTCTTGTCGGCCTCAACGAGGGCATCGCCTGGTCCCGACTTGGGAACACCGGCGGCCTTAAGCTGGTCCATCATGGTGGCGACCGGCGTATTGATCTCGGCTGCGAATTGGGCTACGGTAGTAGTGGCCATGTGTTTAATTTCCCGTCTGGTTGATCTGGAGGCGCATCAAAACTGCACTGCGCATGGGTCTGTCTTCCATCGAAGCCGACGTGAAAATTATTTCTCCTCTTCCGTGAACCAATGCGCGCGGGCCTTCATGATGAGGTCTTTGGCACGGTCGTTGCCAATGCCACTCATCTCAGTCAATTCGTCAGTGGCAAGCTCGGCAAAGTCGTCCAGCGTTTTGATGCCATTGCGACCCACTTTGGCGGCCAGTTTGCGGTCCATGCCGTCGAGACTGAGGAGTGCTTCTTCCACGCCCTCAAGCCCCTCTTCTGAGGCAATTTCTTCAGTGAGCAAAGCATTGCGGGCGCGGTTGCGCAGTTCGTTGACGGTTTCTTCGTCGAGCGACTCGATTTCGAGCATTTCTTGCAGTGGCACATAGGCCACTTCTTCAAGTGTAGTGAAACCCTCTTCGATCAATAGATTAGCCATTTCTTCATCGACGTCCAATTTCTCGATGAAGACGGCGCGCATCTTCGCTGTCTCCGCTTCCTGCTTTTTGCCCGACTCTGCCTGCGAAAGCAGATTGATCTGCCAGCCAGTGAGCTCAGACGCCAGGCGCACGTTTTGCCCGCCACGACCGATGGCGATGGCGAGGTTTTCTTCGTCCACCACCACGTCCATCGAGTGCTTTTCTTCGTCCACCATGATGGAATTGACCTGTGCCGGGGCCAGTGCACCGATCACAAATTGGGCGGGCTCGGCCGACCAGATGATGATGTCTACCCGCTCGCCTGCCAACTCGTTGGTGACCGCCGTCACGCGCGAACCGCGCATGCCCACGCAAGTGCCAATCGGGTCAATCCGCTTGTCGTTGGTGAATACGCCGATTTTGGCGCGCACGCCAGGGTCGCGGGCGGCCGCTTTAATTTCAAGCAAGCCCTCTTCGATCTCGGGTACTTCAATCTCAAACAGCGCCTTGATGAATTCGGGCGAGGTGCGTGATAGCACCACCTGCGGGCCACGCAGGGTTTTGTCGATGCGCTGGATGTAAGCGCGAATCCGGTCACCGACCCGGAAAATCTCTTTCGGGATCATCTGGTCGCGCGGCAGCATGGCTTCCAAGCGCCCAGCTTCGACCAAGATGCGGTTGGTTTCAACCCGCTTGACCGTGCCGTTAATCAGTTTTTCGTTGCGCTCCAGGAAGTCGGCGAGAATTTGGTCCCGCTCGGCTTCACGGATTTTTTGCAAAATCACCTGCTTGGCAGCTTGCGAGGATATCCGCCCGAAATCAACTGGCTCCAAAGCCTCTTCGATGAAGTCGCCAATCTGATAGTCCGGGTCTTCATCGCGCGCATCGGTGATGCCGATTTGCAGGTCTTCACTCTCCAGATCAGGCTCATACACCACCTGCCAGCGGCGAAACGCCTCATGCTCACCGGTTTCACGGTCGATGGTGACGCGGATGTCAACGTCCATTTTGTAACGGCGTTTTCCAGCAGCGGCGAGCGCCAGTTCGAGCGCCTCAAACACCACGTCACGCGAAACACCTTTTTCGCGCGAGAGGACATCAACCTGCATCAGCAATTCACGGTTCATTTTTTACTTCACTCCAAAAGACAAGGCTTTACGATTTGGTTTTCTTGGGGGATTTTTTGACAGGCGGGGTGGGCACAGTGGGCTTGGCCGCTTCGGGACTGGAGCGCGCACGCCGCGCTGGTTTTTCGGGGGCAGAGCTCTGAAAATCAAGTTTGGGCACGAGCTTCGCTTTCTCCACATTCGCAGGGTCTAACGGCACAGTCATGCCCTCACTACTCAAGGTCAAACTACCGTCGGCGGCGACACCCAGCACGCCGATGTAGTTGCGCTGATTCTTTTCAGTCGGGTTGAGCCGAAACTTGACCGTCGCTTCTTGACCAGCAAACCGCTCGAAATCGACCTGCTTGCGCAGTGGACGATCAACCCCCGGCGACGAAATTTCGAGTCGGTCGTAGTCCACGTCTTCCACTGCAAAAACGGCGGTCAGTTGATGACTCACTTTTTGGCAGTCATTCACGTTGATCTCGCTCTTTACACTTTTACCCGGGGCGAATTTGGTGTCAATGAAGACGCGCAGCATCTTGCCGCGATTCGACAGCTCGACATCGACCAAGTCGTAGCCCAAGCCTGTCACCACCTGCTCAATTGTCGCGTTTAGATCGAAGGGCATTGCCAGTTTGTGCAATTCAGGTTTCAAAAACAAAAAGTGGGCACTAGGCCCACTCATTTTTGCGTTTTCACGCACCTTTGCAGGGCGTGACCGCAGAATCGAATAGTGTTAGGAAGTCAACCCAAAAATCCGAATCACCTGACCTAACCTACGGATTATATTGGATTTTTTTACTTTGCGCTACTTTCGTTTGATGCATTCAAGATAGGCCAAGCCATCCGGGCCCGTTCCCTCGCGCTGAGCGCGCCAAACCGTTTCGCCCAAGCAGTCCAAAATATCATGCGCGGCATCGTGCAGGTTGCCGTGCCGGTGCGCCAGGCGCTGGTATTGCGCCTTGATGCCGGGAGGCTGGTCAATCGAAATCTGCTCGGCCACCGAAAGATGCAGCGAAAGATGCAAAAACGGATTGGTTTCGCCGAATTCAGGCAAATAGTCGCGGTCACGGTGCTTTTCAGGGGCGGCCAGCAGTGCGTGATACTCGGGAT
>JANLTH010000110.1:0-24996 GCA_031362865.1 Burkholderiales bacterium
AAGCCCGCCTGATCCGCCTCGAAACCTTGCGCATGACCGACATCTGCGGCTCGGGGCATTACGGTTCTTCGTTTTCCATGGCCGAGTTGGTGGCGGTGCTGTACTACCGCTACATCCACGTGCGCCACACCGAGCCGCAATGGCAAGACCGCGACCGCTTCACCATGGGCAAGGGGCATGCCGCGATTGGCTTGTTTCCGGTGTTGTCCGACTTAGGCTTCTTCCCGCAAGCTTGGCTCGACACCTACACGCGCTTTAAGTCGCCCTTGGGCGACCACCCCGATATGAAAAAAGTGCCGGGGGTAGATTTTTCATCCGGCTCGATTGGGCACAATCTCTCGGTCTCGGTCGGCATGGCGTTGGGCACTAAAAGGCGCGGCTCGCCGGCCCGCACGGTATGCCTAATGGGCGACGGCGAGCAAACCGAAGGGCAGATTTGGGAAGCAGCGATTTCAGCGGCGCACTGGAAACTGGACAACTTGGTGGGCATCGTGGACATCAATGCCGCCGGGTCTGACGGGCATCCGCAAGAAACGATGAAAACCGAGCCCCTGCGCGCCAAATGGGAAGCGTTTGGTTGGCGCGTGCTGGTCCTCGAAGATGGCCATGACATTGACGCGGTCAGCGCAGCACTCGACAGCGCCATGAATCAACCCGATGGCCGCCCCAGTTGCATCCTCGCCTACACCGTGAGCGGCAAAGGAGTCTCATTCATGGAGGGCGGCTGGGAATGGCATTTGGGCTTTTTGGGCCCCAAGGACCTGGAACGCGCCTACAAAGAAGTGTTGGAAGGAACTGTCGGATGAGCGCCACCGCACACCAAGCCCCGCAAAACCAATCTCGCTGGGTGCCGCAGCCGCGCGCACCGGGCATGAGCTACATCTCCGCCGAAATGAAGGCGGCGATTGACCTATCTGAAAGCCGCGTTGGCACGACCGACGACGAAGCGACCTGGGACATGGCCGCGTCACTCGGCCTGTCGCTCCAAATCACCACCGGCGCGGTGCTGACCGATTTGGTCGAAGCAGGCCACGACATCGTCGTCTGTACTGCTGACCTTGGTCGCCCAACCCAAGTGATCGGCTTCGGGCGCAAGTACCCCGACCGCTATTTCAACTTCGGCATCGCCGAGCGCAACATGATCGGTGCTGCGGCAGGTTTAGCGACCACGGGACACTTGCCAGTCATCAGCAACTACTCGTTCTTCTTGGCCCTGATGGGAGTGGAAAACATCCGCAACGACATTTGCTACCCCGGCTTGAATGTGCGCCTGATCGGCACGCACTCCGGTATCGCGATGGGTTTTTACGGTACTTCGCACCATTGCTGCGAAGACATCGGCGCGCTGCGGGCAATTGCGGGCTTGACCGTGATGGCCCCGTGCGACGGCAACGCGATTCGCGCAGCCTTCACGCAAACGATTGACCACCAAGGCGCGATCTACTTTCGCGCTGGGCGTGGGCGTGAAAAAGTGGTCTACGAGACACCTCCTGAGTGGAAAATCGGCGGCTCACACAGCTTGCGCGAAGGTCGCGATGTCACCATCCTTGCCATCGGCAACTTGGTCGCCGCTTCGCTTGAAGCTGCTGATTTGCTCAAAGCCCAAGGCATTGATGCAGGCGTGGTCGATATGTACTCCATCGCCCCGATTGACCGCGAAGCGATTCGCAAAGCCGCGCGCCACGCGGTCGTCATCACTGCGGAAGAGCACAACATTTCCTCCGGATTCGGCTCCGCCGTCGCCGAAGTATTGGCTGAAGAAGGCCTACCAGCGAGACTCTTCAGGATAGGTATGCCAGACCAATACTCCCTGCTCGGGCCCCCTACCCATCTTTACAAACACTACGGGCTCGATGCCGAAGGTGTCGCCGCCACCGTGCGCCGCGCGTTAGGCAAATGACCATGCTCCTCAAAGACAGAACCGTCATCATCACCGGTGGAGCCAGCCAGCGTGGCCTGGGCTTGGCCTGCGCCAAACTGTTTGCGGAACACGGTGCGCGGGTCGCCATTTTTGATTTGGATGCAGCGGCTGCCACAGCTGCCATCGCCACGTTGGCAGGCAGTGGCCACATCGCGGGGCGCTGCAACGTGACCGACAAGCCCGAGTGTGAAGCCGCCGCGCAAGCCGCGCTCAAGGCGTGGGGCTGCATCGACATTCTGGTCAATATCGCCGGCATCACCTCGCCGCAGCGCTTGATGGAGATCGACCCAGACACCTACACGCGCGTGATGGACGTGAATATGCGCGGCACCATGTACATGACCCAGGCCGTTGTGCCCGCGATGCGCGCGAAAAAAAGTGGCTCGATTGTCAATATGAGCTCGGTCTCAGCGCAACGCGGCGGCGGCGTATTTGGCGGCTCACATTATTCGGCGGCCAAGGCGGCGATTTTGGGCTACACCAAAGCAGCGGCTCGCGAGCTGGGGCCCGACAACATTCGCGTCAATGCCATTTGCCCTAGCTTTATCGACACCGACATCACCGCCGGCATGATGACACCGGAGCGCATGCAAATGATTTTGGCCAGTGTGCCGATGGGCCGCGCCGGTCATGCCCATGAAGTGGCTGGCTGCGCGCTATTCTTGGCCAGCGACTTGGCAAGCTATGTGTCCGGCAGCGAGTTGGACATTAACGGCGGTAGCCACATTCACTGAGGTCTCCAAGATGACGATGAAACGCTTGCTCTTGACCGGCGCGGCTGGTGCGCTCGGCACGGTTTTACGCCAATCGCTGCGCCCGCTGTGCCAAACATTGCGCGTGGCCGACATCGTGGCGCTAAGCAACGCCGCGCCCGATGAAGAGCTGGTGCAATGCGACTTAGCCGATGAAGCAGCAGTGGACGCGATGGTGCAAGGCTGCGAGGCCGTAGTGCATATGGGCGGGATTTCGGTCGAAGGCCCCTGGGAGCCGATTCTCAAGGCCAACATCATGGGCTTGCACAATCTTTACGAGGCGGCACGCCGCCATGGCGTGAAGCGGCTGGTGTTCGCCAGCTCCAACCACGCAGTCGGTTTCCACCCGCGCGCGCACTGCATCGATGCCACGCAGCCGACCCGTGGCGACGGTAACTACGGCGTATCAAAAGTCTTCGGCGAAACGCTCTCGCGCTTTTATTGGGACCGCTACGGCATTGAAACGGTGTGCCTGCGCATCGGCTCGTGCTTTCCCGAGCCGCGCGACCGGCGCATGTTGGCAAGCTGGCTCTCGTATCGCGATCTCAGCAGCCTGATCGCCTGCTGTCTAAGCGCCCAGAAGGTGGAACACACGATCTGCTTTGCCGCATCGAACAACCCTGGGATGACGTGGTGGGACAACAGTCAAGCCGCGCATTTGGGTTGGACGCCGCAAGACAGCGCCGAACCTTTCCGCGCCAAGATCGAAGCGGCAATGCCGCCAGAAGACCCTGCTGATCCGGCAACGGTGCGCCAAGGCGGAAAGTACGTGACGATGGGGCCGTACAAGGCGGGATTTGACAAGTAGGCATCCCTTCGGCTCTCCTGCACAGCGCGAGGCAAGCCCGCAGACCGCGACCCCCACCTCGTCATTCCCGCGCAGGCGGGAATCCAGTGGGCCTCACCTCTACTCCTGGCCGGCCTACCTACAACCTACAACGCCCCACACCAGCATCAAACTTCCACCGGCACATCCAGCCGCAAAAAATGCTCCCGGTAGTGCTTCAATTCATTGATCGACTCGTGAATATCGGCCAACGCCTCGTGCTTTTGCGCCTTCTTGAAGCTCTTAATCAAATCAGGCCTCCAGCGTTTAGCCAGTTCCTTGAGCGTGCTCACATCGAGGTTGCGGTAGTGAAACCAGTCTTCCAGCTTGGGCATCCACAGCACCATGAAGCGCCGATCTTGGTGCACCGAATTGCCACACAGCGGTGATTTGTCTTTGGTGGCATAAGGCTTGAGGAAGGCCAGTGCTTGCGCCTCAACCTCGCTCTCGCTCAGGGCAGAAGCCTTGACCTTCTCGATCAAGCCGGACTTGCCATGCGCGCCTTTGTTCCAGTTGTCCATCGCGTCGAGCACGGCATCTTCCTGATGCACCACCCACACCGGGCTTTCGGCCAGCACGTTTAAGTTCGCGTCCGTCACCACCATCGCAAGCTCGATGATGCGTTCCTTCGCGGGGTCCAGGCCGGTCATCTCCATGTCGAGCCACACGAGGTTGTTTTGGTCTTGTGCCATAGAATCATTTTTCCTTCGATAAAGCGGCATTTTCCCATAGCAAAAATCGCATGTCCGACGCGGCTATTTTTACCTTCATCTTTCTGTTCGTGCTGGCGCTGGCGACCTTCCTCAAGATCGCCTTGGCCTTGCGCCACATGCTGCACGTAAGCGAGCATCGCACCAGCGTGCCGCCCGATTTTGCCGCCGCAATTTCGCTCGATGCACACCAGCGCGCTGCCGACTACACCATCGCCAAAAGCCGCGTCGGCATTCTCGACACGGTGGTCGGGGCCATCGTGTTACTGGCATTCACGGTGGGCGGCGGCATCGAGGCGATCGGCACTGCGATTGCCGGGCGCGCGCCCGACCTGCAGCCGCTGGTGAAAGACTTGGTGCTGATCGCCGCTCTCACCGTGCTCGCGGGGCTGATCGATCTGCCGTTCACGCTTTACCGCACCTTTGTGGTCGAGCAGAAGTTCGGCTTTAATCAGATGACGGTCAAGCTTTTTGTGCTCGATAGCCTCAAAGGCATTGCCTTGGGAGCCGCTCTGGGCTTGCCTCTTCTGGCATTGGCCCTGTGGTTGATGGGGGCGATGGGGGCAGGCTGGTGGTTGTGGGTGTGGGCGGTGTGGGCGGCATTCAACTTGGCTATGCTGGTGCTTTTTCCTACCGTGATCGCGCCGCTGTTCAACAAATTCTCTCCACTGACTGACGAGGCGCTCAAGGCCGGCATCGAGCGCTTGCTGACGCGCTGCGGCTTTGCCTCCGGCGGTCTTTTTGTGATGGACGGCAGCAAGCGCAGCGCCCATGGCAATGCCTATTTCTCTGGTTTCGGTGCAGCCAAACGCATCGTCTTGTTTGACACGCTGATTGCCAAGCTCACCCCGGCTGAGATTGAAGCGGTGCTGGCGCACGAGCTGGGCCACTTCAAAAAGAAACACATCGTGCAGCGCATTGTCACCCTCTTCGCGCTCTCGTTCGGCTGTCTCGCGCTGTTGGGCTGGCTGATTACGCAGTCGTGGTTCTTGGCCGGTTTGGGCGTGAACACGCCCTCACACGGCGCGGCGCTGCTGCTCTTTTCGCTCGTGCTGCCGGTGTTCACGTTTGTCTTGCATCCGCTCACCAGCCTGGTGTCACGCAAGCACGAGTTTGAAGCCGATGCCTTCGCCGCCGCCCACACCGGGTCGCGCGATTTGATCTCGGCTCTGGTCAAACTGTATCGCGACAATGCGTCCACACTCACGCCAGACCCGCTGCACTCCGCCTTCTACGATTCCCATCCGCCCGCTGCAATCCGGATTGCGCGGCTTAATGCACTGAGCGCACCGGGAGCAGCCTCGACATGAGCAACCCTGCCCCGCTGGCCCAGCGCAAATGCATCGCCTGCTCAGAAGGCGGGCCACCCCTGAGCGCGCCTGAATGCGACACCTTGCTGAAAGAGCTCAAAGCCTGGGAAATCATTGATGGGCGCTTGGTCAAGACCTTCGCTTTTCGCAACTACTACGAAACCATGGCTTTCGTGAATACACTGGCTTGGGTGTCGCACCGTGAAGACCACCACCCTGACCTGCACATTTATTACAACAAAGCCCGGGTGGAGTATTGGACCCATGCGGTGAACGGTTTTTCAGAGAATGACTTTATTTGCGCCGCGAAGGCTGACGCGCTCATGTCCTTTTGAAACCAGTCACCGTGAGCGGATTTATCGTCGCCACTTTCGGGCGGCGCTACCGCGTGGCGCAGGGCCTGACCCTGCATGCTGCTACTGCTTCGGGCACGCTGATCGACTGTGTGTCGCGCGGTAAAAAGCGCGAAGCGACCTGCGGCGATCAAGTTGACTTTACTGTCACGGGCGATGCCAGCGGCGTGATCGAATCGATCCATTCGCGCAGCAATATTTACCGGCGCGCTGATGCCTTCAAAGAGAAGATGCTCGCCGCCAACATTACGCAGGTGGCAATCATTGTGGCAGGCAAACCTGCCTTCAGCGACGAATTGCTCACTCGCGCCCTGTGCGCGGCTGAAGAAGCTGACGTGAGAGTGTTGATCGTGCTAAACAAGATCGACCTCGCGGACTCCGCCGCCGAGGCGCGCGCCGCACTGCAACCCTATGCTGCCATGGGCTACGAGATTATTGAACTAGCTGCAAAGCAAGGCGTAGCAAGCCTCTCCACGCACTTGCTTGGGGCAATCACGCTGCTGATCGGGCAAAGCGGCATGGGTAAATCGACGATTTTGAACGCGCTCGCACCCGAGGCGCAAGCGCGCACCCGCGAGATTTCAGAAGCACTCAATTCAGGCACTCACACCACCACCTCGGCCCAAGCCTATGCTCTGGAAGAGGCCAGTGTCATTATCGACACACCCGGCTTTCAAGAATTTGGCCTCTCTTTCATGAACCGCGACGCGCTCGACATGAGCTTTCGCGATGCCAGGCCTCACTTGAACCACTGCCGCTTTCAGAATTGCAAGCACGGGCCGGAGCCCGGCTGTGCGCTCAGCGGGGCGGTGAGTCGAGGCAGCATGACCGCGCGCCGCCATGCGCTGCACCAGCGCATTGCTCAAGAGATTGACTATGCGAAAACTGCGCACTTTCGATAGTCTGACCCTGGCTGCCCACTGGCAAAACCTGTTTGAACAAGCCGGTTTCGCAGTGCATCTACGCAACCAGTTTGCCAGCAGCGCGGTCGGCGAAATTCCGGTCGATCAGGGGCGCGTGCAGTTGTGGCTCAATGATGCAGGTGATTGGGAGCGCGCGCAAACCTTGCTCGCGCAGCTCGACCAGCCTGAAGCGCTCGCCGCATGGCTCTGCGCGCAATGCGGCGAGCGCAGCGACGGGCAGTTTTCGGCGTGCTGGAAGTGTGGAAGTGAGGAATCTGCTACCCAGTAGGCTGGCCACAGCGGCGCATGCCCTATGATTCTCGTTTTCACCCAACCGAGACCAGCCATGGCCCTGCTCCCCAAAATCTCCTACGAAGCCGCCCCGCCTGCGGTCAAAGCCGTCTACGACGACATCATGGCCACCCGCAACACCGACTACATCAACAACATCTGGCGCGTGATGGCCAACCACCCAGAAAACCTGGCGCGCAGTTGGGAGGCGATGAAAACCATCATGGTCGATGGCGCACTCGACAAACGTACCAAGGAATTGATCTACCTCGCCGTGAGCATGACCAACCAGTGCGACTACTGCATCAACACCCACACCGCCGCCGCCCGCAAGGCAGGCATGAACGATGCGATGTTGGGCGAGCTGATTGCCGTAGTCGGCCTGGCAAACAAAGGCAACAAAGATGTGAAGGCGTATCAGGTAGAGATTGACGAGCGCTTTTTGCCGAATGCTTGAAGAGGGTTATCGGACAATCTTCTTCAGCGGGTCTGCCTGGAGAAGCTTACTGGCAAAGCGTCTTCACAGTTCGCTTGGATCTAACCACGCACCGGCGGTAGCGTGAAGCCTTTGCCTTGCCGATACGCCTCAATTGCGCGACGTTCGACCAGGCCAACCTCGCCTAACTGCTTCCGCCAGCGCTGTTTGTAGGGCTTGAGCGCATCGCGCAGTGCCTCTGCAATCGTCAGATTGCGGAACCATTTTTTGTCCGCAGAAACCACAAACCAAGGCGCTCTGACGCTGCTGCAACGGTTAATTACGTCCTCGTAGGCTGCCGTGTAGTCGTCCCAGTGCTCGCGGTCATGCCAATCACCGAGCGAGAGCTTCCACGCCTTGAGAGGATTTCGCTCGCGCTCGGCGAGTCGCTCAAGCTGTTCGGCTTTGCTCAGGTTGAGATAAAACTTAAGCACGATGGTGTTGTTGTCGGTCAGGAGTTTTTCAAAGGCGTTAATGTGCTCATAGCGCGCCCGCCAAACCGCTTCGCTCACAAAACCGCGCACCCGCGCGGCGAGCACATCTTCATAGTGGGAGCGGTTGAACACACAGATCTGCCCGGCCCCAGGAACATGCGGGTGAACTCGCCACAGAAAATCATGCGCCAGTTCTTCCTTGGTGGGCGCGCCGAAAGAAACTGCGGCGCAGCTAAGCGGATTGAGCTTGCCTGTCACGCCCCGAATCACACCGTCTTTGCCTCCGGCATCGCGGCCTTGCAAGATCACCAGCACGCGGTGGCTCCGCACGGCATAGAGCAATTCCTGCATTTCTGCCAATTCACTGATGAGCGCCGCCGTTTCGCTCTCCGCCTGCTCGCGGGAAACCCCGCAGGCGTCGGCGGGATCAAAGGCCGTCAACTTGATTTTCTTGCTACCGTCGATACGCACTGCATAACTCATTGCCGCTCTCCTCGATGCCGCTCTCAGATGCCCGCTGTTTGCTTGGTCTGGCTTGCCGGTACGCCAAATTTCTCACCGGCGGCTTGAATCTCCCGCCAAGTGGTCGCATCGACTGGTATGCCTGCGGCCAGTCGCTGCTTTTTCCAGCGTCGCTCGGGGTCGCCGGCGATCAAAATTTCCTCCACACCCGCAGCAGGTGGTGAGGCCTTGAACCACGCGACGAATTGCTCTAACTCGCCGAACATGCTGTCCGCCGTTCCCAGCTTTTCTGGCGAAATCAAAATTGAGAGCATGCTGTTCAACACCTTTCGTTTGCCGGTGGACGGCTGATGCCAAGTGCGCCCGCCTGAGAGTGCGCCGCCTAGCAGTTCGCAGACGAGGGCCAGGCCTGAGCCTTTGTGCTCACCGAAGGGCAGAATCGCCCCGGCCGGTTCGATCACCGCAAAGCGCGGGTCGGTGGTGGGGTTGCCTTGGTCGTCGATCACGATGCCTGGTGGCACTTGCTCGCCCTTGTTGAAGGCCACGCGGGTTTTGCCTTGCGCAATGCGTGAAGTGGCAAAGTCGAGGATGATCGGCTCTGCGCCGCCCGCTACGCCAGCCCGAGGGATGCCCACGCAAAACGGGTTAGTGCCATGCCGCGCGTCGCGCCCGCCCCAGGGGGCCACGATGGGGCGCGACTGTACATTGACAAAGTGGATCGACACCAAGCCTGCCGCCACCGCTTGCTCGGCCCAATGACCGATGCGCCCGATATGGTGCGAGTTGGCCAAGCCCATGATGCACACGCCATGCTCACGCGCCCGCGAAATCGCCAGATTGGTCGCGGCATAGCCGATGGCTTGCCCGTAGCCCTCGCACCCATCGAGCGTGAGCAGCGTGCCGGTGTCGAGAATCGGCTTGGGTTGGGCGTTGACTGTGAGGCCGCCCTCCTGAATCGCATCGACATAGCGTGGCAGCATGCCCACGCCGTGCGAGTCGTGGCCGCGCAAATTGGCTTCGACCAAATTGGTCGCTACCAGCTCGGCTTCAGCAGCCGTGCTGCCGCCTGCCAACACAATGGCGCGCACCGCGTTGGTGAGCTTGGGTGCGGTGATGGTGATGTAGTCAGCCATGGTTTCGCTACCTTTAGTATGTGGCTCGGCCACCAGAAATGTCGATCACCGAGGCAGTGGTGAACGAGCATTCTTCACTCGACAGCCAAGCCACCATGGCGGCAATTTCTTCCACTTTGACAAAGCGCGCCATCGGAATTTTTGAGAGCATATAGTCCACGTGCTCTTTGTTGACCTGCTGGAGGATTTCGGTGAGCGCGGCGGCAGGGGTGATGCAGTTGACGCGAATGCCGGTGGTGGCCAACTCTTTGCCCAGTGATTTGGTCAGGCCAATCACCCCGGCTTTGGATGCGGAATAGGCCGACGCATTTGGGTTGCCCTCTTTGCCCGCGATGGAGGCGATGTTGATGATGCGCCCAAAGCTTTCGGCATTTTTCAGCATGTGCGGCACGACGGCGTGGCAGCAGAAGAAGGTGCCGTTCAGGTTGATGTCAATCACATCGCGAAATTGCTGCGCGCCGTATTCCCAGGTTTTTAGCGGCGCACCGGCGACTCCAGCGCTGTTGACGAGAATCTCGATTTTGCCGAATTTAGCCACGGTGTCGGCAGCCACTTTGGCTACCGCCACATCATCGCGAATGTCGAGTGCAAAAGTGCCCACGCGGGTGGCATCAAAGCCTTTGGCAGCGAGCGCGACGGCGGTTTCGCTAAGGCGTTTGGCATCCATGTCCCACAACGCCACGTGCGCGCCTTCGCCCAAAAAACGCTCGGCAATCGCCAAACCGATGCCGCGTGCGCCGCCGGTAATTGCCGCAACCCGGCCTTGCAAATCAATCTTGTTCATACAGAAAGCTCCTTTTGTTGTTGGGCCTTGAGGTTTGCCTTGAAGGCGCGCTTATAGGGCCGCACATAAAAAACCACACAGAGAAAAAAGCTCACCGAGAGCACCACTTCGACGCATGCATAGGGTACGGACGCGCCGCTGTCGCTGCTGGCACGCACCACGCCTTCGGTGAAATAGAGAAAGATAAACATCGACGACCATTGCATCGTATACAGGTCGCGCTTTAGCACCCCACGCAGCGGCAAGAGCAGCGGCACTACCTTGAGCACCAACCAAGAGCCGCCGGGCCGCAAGGGGGCCAGCCACAACTCCCAGGCAAGCAAGAGTGCCATCAACATGAGCAGTGAGGCTACCGCACCGCGATAAAGAGTGGACGAAGCAGAAGGCATCCAGGAGAGAAATTCAGGGGTCAAGCAGGAGGGTGGGCTATTATAGAAAGTGCTCCAAGCTTCCTCTCCAGCAGACCCTCTTATCAGCTTCATGCCGCCACCCTCCCGCAAGTTCACAGCACCTGGCTGGTGGCGACGTGCCCGCGCCGACTTGCCCTACATCAAAGAGTATTTGCTTTACGTGCTGGAGCGCGCCGACGAAGACCGGATTTTTCAGGTAGCCGGCAGTCTCACCTACACCACTTTGCTCTCGCTGGTCCCGCTGATTACAGTGGGCTTGGTGATGTTTGCCGCGTTCCCACTATTTGGCGAATTACGCGATGATTTGGAGTATTTCGCCGCTGGCATGTTGCCCGAAGAAACCGCACGCGCGATTCAAAAATACCTGTCGCTGTTCGCCGAGCAGGCAGCCAATCTCACGGCGGTAGGCATCGTCTTCCTGATGGTGACAGCAGTGATGCTGCTCCTCACAATTGAGAATGCGTTTAACCAGATTTGGCGGGTCACCAAACCGCGCCCATTGGCCCAGCGCGTGATGGTGTATTGGACCGGCATCACTCTGGGGCCAGTGTTGATCGGGGCCAGCTTGGCGGTGACTTCTTACCTCGTATCCACCTCAGTGGGCTGGGTGAGCCAGGTGCCAGGCGTAGGGCGTGTGGGCTTAGGGTTGATGCCGATCTTGCTGCATACAGTGGCGTTTTCGCTACTCTACGGCATGATGCCGCACCGGGAAATTGAACTCAAGCATGCCCTCATCGGTGGGTTTGTGACAGCGCTGATTTTTGAGGCCACCAAGCGCATTTTTGGCCTCTACATCGCCTTCTTCCCCACTTACTCGATGGTGTACGGCGCATTTGCGGCGATTCCGATTTTTCTGTTGTGGATTTACCTCTCGTGGTTTGTCGCTTTGTTTGGCGCGGTGCTCACCGCCACCTTGCCGCTGTACCGCTTTGAGCGCGCAGCCCTGCGCCACTCACCAGGCGTAGCGTTCTATGAAGCACTGGCTATCCTCAAGCACCTCTATGCCGCGCGCGCCCAGCGAGGGCCCGGCGCTGGCGCAACGATGCGGCAGATTCGCGCAGCACTCAAGATTGGCTTTGAAAATACCGAAAGTCGCCTCGATGCCTTGCAGGCGGCGGGCTGGGCGACGCGCACGGAAGCGAAACGCTGGGTACTGACCTGTGACCCGGCGCAAGTGCGCGCGTCCGACGTATTTCAGCGCTTCGTGTTCAACGCCTCGCAAGCATTGATGCGCGTGCCCGAAGAAGAGCCCGCCGTCAAGAAGCTGATCGCCCAAGTCGGCGACTGGCGCAGCAGCTTTTCTGACCCGCAGCTCGATTCCACCCTTGACCAACTCTTCGCGCGTGGCAGCAATGAGGCCAATTGGCAGCCTGCCGCAAGCGCCATTGCCGAACCGGTCGCCGAAACTGTTGCAATGGCAAGCGTATCCGGCCCCGCTTCTGACCCCGCTCGCGCCTCGTAAAATTGTCGCTATGACATTCATTTCGCTCTTAAACGACGCATGGGCGCGCAGCAATTCGCTCTTGTGTGTGGGGCTCGACCCCGACCTCGCCAAGTTGCCGGCGCACCTCAAAGGCCGTAGTGACGCGGTGTTTGAATTTGGCCGTGAAATCATTGATGCCACTGCCGAATTCACCTGCGCCTTCAAGCCGCAAATCGCCTACTACGCCGCCTTGCGCGCTGAAGACCAGCTTGAAGCCACCATCGCCTATCTGAAAGAAAAGCACCCCGCGATCCCGGTGATACTCGATGCCAAGCGCGGCGACATCGGCTCAACCGCTGAGCAATATGCGCGCGAAGTATTCGAGCGTTATCGCGCCGACGCGGTCACGGTGTCGCCCTACCTGGGCTACGACTCGGTCACACCCTATTTGGCCTACGCCGACAAAGGCGTGATCGTGCTGTGCCGCACTTCCAACCCCGGCGGCAGCGATTTGCAATTTCTCGACGTAGGCGGTGTACCGCTCTACCAACACGTGGCGCGGCTGGTGGCCGAACAATGGGACCAGCACGGGCAGTGCGCACTGGTGGTGGGGGCCACCTACCCGAAAGAAATTGCCGCCGTGCGCGCCATCATTGGCAACATGCCGCTTTTGGTGCCAGGCATTGGCGCGCAGGGCGGCGATGTCGAAGCCACGGTTAAAGCAGGGCAAACCGCCAACGGTACCGGCCTCATCATCAACTCGGGCCGCGCGATTCTCTACGCCGCCGACCCGCGCGCGGCGGCACAATCAACGCGCGATTCAATTAACCAATATCGCAGTAAATAGGGACTGTCCCTATTTAATTTCTGTCCCTATTTAATTTTGGAGAACGTCTTATGACTACTGAAATTGCCACGCTCGCCGGCGGCTGCTTCTGGTGTTTGGAAGCGGTGTACGACGAGCTCAAAGGCGTGTCGTCTGTTGCCTCCGGCTACATGGGCGGGCGCAGCAGCAACCCAACGTATGAGCAAATATGTGAAGGTGATTCAGGTCACGCTGAGGTCGTGCAAGTGACCTTTGAGCCGGCGGTGATTTCGTTTCGTGACTTGCTGAATGTCTTTTTCGTGATTCACGATCCAACCACGCTGAACCGCCAGGGTAACGATGCGGGCACGCAATATCGCTCCGCCATCTTCACCCACTCGGAGGCGCAAAACCAACAGGCCCTCGAAGCGGTCAAGGCGATCAACGAGGCAGGCACATGGGGCGTGCCAGCGGTCACCGAGATCACCCCAGCGGTGCAATTTTGGCCGGCCGAAAAATACCACCAAGATTATTTCGTCAACAACCCGCGCCAGCCCTACTGTCTGTTTGTCGTGGCACCCAAGGTGGCAAAGGCGCGCCAAGAATTTACCCAGAATCTGAAGAAGTAGCGGCTGAAGAAGCAAGCGCAGAGCGGTTCTTCAGCCTGCCACTCAGGGTTCGCCGGGAACTCGCGGAGAGTGCGAGATCAAAACATCGTATTGGTATTCGCCGCTTTTTCAGCTACCGGCTGCATCACATCCCAGTGTTCGACAATCTTGCCGTTCTCCACCCGGAAGATGTCGATGATCGCCGTACCACGATCCTCCGGGGTGGGCTTGGCATGCACGTGGAGCACCACCAAATCACCTTCGGCAATCACCCGCTTGATCTGACTTGAGCGCTGCGGAAATTTTTCTTTCAAGAATTTGATGAGGCCCTTCACGCCATCAACGCCGTCGGGTGCAAGTGGGTTGTGCTGGATGTATTTGTCGCCCAGATACTTGACCGCGGCATCGACATCGCGCTGCACCAGAGCTGCGTCGTAGAACGCGAGGACGATTTTTTTGTTCGCTTCGGCCACCGCATCAGCGGCGTAACTTGGGGTGGCACTGATACTAAGACTCAGAGCGACGAGCGTTATTGCCAGGGTATTGAGTAGTCGAGACATGTGTGCTTCCTTGGTTGAGCTAGTCGAGGGTTACGGCGCTACCGGATTCTCAGGATTGGCGCAACTCACTTTCTGCCACCCAGATGCCGTGGAAACCTTCATGCACACGGCACGGGAATTTGATGATAGCGACGGGACCGGCGCTGATCTTGGCGGCATCGAGAATCACCAGATCGGTACGATTTTCGGCGCGCCGCCCGACCATTGTGAGCAACCAGCCGTCGCCCTCGGGCGCGTCCGGACTTTTTGGCACAAAGCACGGCTCTTCCGGCGCAGCGTTCGCCCCCGCGTAGAAGAAATTGAGCTGGTCATGCGCTTCATCGAAGTGCGCCAGGCAGGTGAATGGTGGCCCTTTCGGCCCGAGGGGAAGCATCGGCCCCAGCGCCGGGTTGCTCGTGCCAAAATAGAAATGGCGCGCGCGCTGCATCGCATAGCGCGGGTCGATCACCGGCATTTCACCCACGTGATTGATGAGCCGTGTGATCTTGAAATGGTCGGCTGGATCACTCAAATCGAACGACCAACGCTCACCGAAGGGCGGCTTTTCTTTCGCCTCCGGGTGGTGCAAATCGGGAAACTGGCTCAGCCAGCCCGAGCCTGTCACAAAATGATCCAGGTGCAGTACGCACCCCTCTTCCCATGCATTGAAGGTGTGGGTTTGCATCGCCACCACCGGGCAGATGTACCAGCGGATCGCCCGCACCCCCGCTTGGCGCGGAATGATGCCGATCATCGTCTGTTTGGTCGAATCCCAGTGGAAGAAGGGCTCACCGCGCTGCACCCTCTCCCAATCGTTGACCATCGGGCAAATGGTGAAGGCGATGTGATGGCGCGAGACGTGGAAGTCATGCACCATCGAGCAATAGGGTGCGTCGAAAATCTCGGTGCGCACAATCTCGCCTGCGGGAGAAAGGGTGTAGATCTCAATCTGCTTGCTGCTCTTGCCCGCCGTGTTGTACGCAAACGCGATCACCTCGCCGGTCAGCGGGTCAAGCTTGGGGTGCGCGGTAAAGGTTTTACTGGTCAGCTTGCCGCCAAAACCAGTCAAGCCGCGGGTTTCCAGAGTATGCGGGTCCAGCTCCATCGGGCGCTGCGATTCTTTGAGTGCATAGAGCTTGCCGTGATGCCACAGCAGCGAAGTGTTGGCCGTGCCGTTGTCTACCCCGGCGACACTGGGGTCGTCGGTAAACGGATTGCGGTATGCGCCAAACAGGGCGCGCCGCGCCTGCCGTTCACGTGCGAATTTTTCGGTGCGGACGTAGCGGGTTTTGAGATCGGCGTGACCATTCTCCAAGCGCACCATGTGAACCATGCCGTCGCCATTGAGGAAGATATCTTTGCCCGATAGCGGCGGATACTGCGGATCGGCACTGTTGCGGTAGTAGGCCCCGTTTAGTCCCGGAGGTATTTGCCCTTGCACCTCAAGGTCGTACACATCGCCCTCGATTCGCACCGGCGCACTGTAGCCCCGGTAGATCAGCAAATCAGGAAATTGCAAACTGGCCTGAGCGGCGGAAGCCGGATTGGTCATTGGGGTCATAGGGCAATGGAAGAGTGAAAGAGTTTCAAGCGGGGTTCAAGCGGGGTTCAAGCGTGTCGTCCGGTTTCGTCCAGTGGATCAGGCGGGGCAGATTTACACAAACATCCGCAGAAGCCCCAAGCTGTTGGCGGGCCGGGGAATGGTGAACGTGATCCCGGCCCAGTCGGCTGCCGCTGGGCGCGCCAAACAGCGCTCATGCCATGCCTTAAGCGTGGGCCACTGCTGAAGCGAGATCGCGCATTGCGGAGCCAAATCCATCACTGTCGCCAGATTGAGATCAGCCACGGTGAAGCGCTCCCCCAGCAGGTAGTCACGCTGCTGCAAATGCCGCTCCAGCACCTTGAATGGACGGTCCAGCTTGGTCAGCGCCATCTGTGCTTCCTCTTCGTTGCGTGCCACTTCAACGAACAGGGCGCGGTTCGCGGCGGCGAAGAGCAGCGGCTTTTCCACCTCGGTCACCACCCAGAAACTCCATTGGGTCATCAAGGCATCTTCGGGCAGGTCACGCGGGGCGAGAGGGCCGCCGTACTTTTTTGCCAGATACAGATTGATCGCCAGCGACTCGCACAGGCGAAAGCCGTCATCGTCGAGTGAGGGCACACGCCCATTCGGGTTGATCGCCAAAAACTCGGGCGTGCGGGTGCTGCCATCTTGAAAATTGGTGTCCACGTGATGGAACGGCAGACCCAGCTCTTTGAGCATCCAGACGACCCGGTGCGCGCGCGAAGCCATCGCGCCATAGAGCGTAATCATGTTTATTCCGATTCAGGTGATGGGTTACGCAGCCGCGCAGCAAAAGTGATGCGTGCGCCTCAGTTCTCCGCTTTGAAACCGGATGCTGCCACTATCGGCCGCCAGCGCTCGAGCTCAGCGCGTGCGCGCCGCTCCAGCTCCTCCGGGGTGGAACTGGCAGCTTCGAGGCTGCTGCTCGCCAAACCGCTCACATAGGCGGGCGCTGTTACGGCAGTTCGCACCAGCGCTGCCACGCGCGCCTGCACCTGCGGCTCGGGTTTGCCCGCGAGATACATGCCGAACCAATCACGCACATCCAGCCCGCTGACTCTCTGTTCGGTAAAGGTCGGTACATCGGGCGCGAAGCGCGAGCGCTGCGGGCCGGTGATGGCGAGCAGACGTACCTTGCCGGCCCGCGCATGCGGCACCAGATCGCCCAGCGTGAGCACCAGGGCACTCACCTGCCCGCCGAGCAAATCGTTGATCGCGGGAGCCGCGCCACGGTACGGCACATGGGTCAGTTGCAAGTCGGCCTGGCGACTGAATGCGTCACCCACAAAATGTGGCGGCGCCCCGGCGGCGGGCGAGCCGAAACTGACCTTGCCCAGATTCGTTTTGGCCCAAGCAACAAAGTCGGTCAGCGTGCGCACACTATCAGGAACTGCCGGCCCAACCGCGAAACCAAAGTCGATTTCGGCTGCCATGCCGAGCGGCGCAAAATCGGTGAACGGGTCGTAATCGAGCTTGCTGTAGCTATGCGGGTTGATCGTCAGGATGCCGGCCGGGTTGAGCAACAGGGTGGTGCCGTCCGGCGCGCTCTGGCGCGCGATGTTGACCGCGATTCGCCCGCCAGCGCCGGGGCGATTGTCCACCACCACCGCGCGGGCGAGCTTGCCGCTCAATTGCTCTGCCAGGCGGCGTGCGACGAAATCCGGCGCGCCACCGGCGGGAAAGCCCACCAAAATGCGGGCCGACTCCGGCAGCGACTGCGCCGCTGCGCGCCGTACGCCGCCCCACCCGGCGAACGCGCCGCACAGGCCCAACGCGAGCACATCACGTCTGGTTGAATGCTTCATCATTCGTATTCCTCGATAGGGAGAGGTCATTATTCGCTTGGCGGGCCAGCCACCCCTTTCAAGAAAACGTGCGACTGGCTGAGTCGGCGGTTGAAAATCAAACCGAACGATAATCAATCATCGCCCTTGCGAAAAACAGTTTCTTTCGATTGAACCCATTGATGCAAACAATACCTGCCTTCCAGCCGATCCGGGCGATCCAGCCGGTCAGGGACCAACCGACATGAGACTGGACCGCTTTGACCTCAATCTGCTGGTGGTGCTCGACGCGCTGCTCGAAGAACGCAATGTCACCAAAGCCAGCCAGCGCGTTCACCTCGGGCAATCCGCCACCAGCGCGGCACTGGCGCGCCTGCGCGACTACTTTGAGGACGAGCTATTAGTGCCGGTAGGGCGCACACTGATGCTCACGCCACTGGCCACAAGCCTGGTCGAACCGGTACGTGACACCTTGCAGAAAGCGCGCGCCACGATCGCCCGCAAACCCGCCTTCGACCCGGCCTGCGCCGAGCGCCGTTTTCTGATTTATGCCTCCGACTACGCCACCACGGTGATGCTGGCAGGGGCGCTGCCTCTGCTGGCGCAGCAGGCTCCGGGCGTCGCGCTAGACATCCGCAGCCCGTCGAAAGATATTTTTGCCTTGTTCGACCGGGGCGGAATTGACCTGTTGGTGATGCCGGCGCAGTTCACGGCGACGATCCAGCATCCGCAGCAGGCCTGGTTTGAAGACGAGCAGGTGTGCATCATCTGGAATGGCAACACCAGTGTCGGTGACACCCTCAGTTTTGCGCAATACATTGCGATGGGGCATGTCTGCGTGCGCTTCGGTGACGAGCGCAGTGTGGTCTTCGAAGAATGGTTTCTGCCGCGCTATGGCAAACAGCGCCGGGTCGAAGTCAGTGTCGATAATTTCAGCACCCTGCCGTTGTTGGTGATCGGCACTGAACGGATCGCCACAGTGCATCGCCGTCTGGCGCAGTTGTTCGCGAGCCATCTGCCCTTGCGCGTTCTCAAACCACCGTTTGAGATGCCGCCGCTGGTGGAAACCATGTGTTGGCCCAAGTATTTGCAGCACGATCCGGCCCATGCTTGGCTGCGCGAATCACTGACGCAGTTTGCCGCTGCGCAGGCGCTGCCGGGTGCGTGAATTTGGCTGACCCAAGCATGCGCTCACGCGCACTCAACCGCTCACGCGCGCAAGGTATCGTGGACCAGTTTGCGCAGCCACTGGTTGGCAGCGTCTTTGTGCAAGCGCTGATGCCAGAATTGATGCACTTGCACTTCCGGGGCCTTAACCGGGGCTTCGATGATGCGCACCTTGCCGTGCGCGACAAAAAACTGTGCCAGATCGAGCGGGATGGTGGCCAGCAGATCCGATTCGGCCACCACCGTGAGCAAGCTCATAAAGTGCGAGACCTCCAGCACCACCTTGCGGTCCAGCCGCTGGGTACTGAGGAACTGCTCGACCAGATGCTCGCGCCCCTCGGGCCGCACCACCACATGCTCCCCTGCGAGGTAGGCTTTAAGGGTCAAGCGCGCGCCAATTGCCGGGTGATCGCGGCGCACGATGCACACGTAGCGGTGCTGAAACAGGCGCTGCTGAAAGAAGCTGCCTTTCTGCAAATCCGGCAGATAGCCCAGTGCCAACTCGGCATCGCCCGATTCGAGCGCCACGGCGGTCGCGCGGCGCGGCATCGAGCGCAGGCGGATTTTTGCCAGTGGTGCGGCCCGCCTGAGTGCCGCCAACAGGCGCGGCAGTAGCAGCACCTCGGCAATGTCGGGGGCAATCAGGTCGAAGGTTTTGGTGGTGTGTGATGCATCGAACGTTGCCACCTTGAGCACGTCTTCACGCAGGGTGCTCATCAGGCGGCTCACGGGCACACTCAATTCCAGGGCGCGCGGGGTTGGCTGCATCACCTGCCCGGTTTTAACGAATAGCGGATCACCGAATAACACGCGCAGGCGCGCCAGCGCGGCGCTGGTGGCCGGTTGGCTCAGGCCGAGCGCCTCGGCCGCGCGGGTCACGCCGCGCGCGTTGCAGAGCGCTTCAAAAACCACCAGCAAATTGAGATCAACTTTCCTTAAATCCATTTGGTGGATTGTAGCTATACGCCAAATCGGCTTGATGAATGCGCACGCGATTCCTAAACTATGTCGCAACGGTCGCGCATTTTCGATCTGAACCAACCGTCGGGAGACTGCCTTGAACGTGACTGCGAATCTGCCAAGCGGGGGATCAAACTGGATTGAGGCGCTGCGCAGCGTCGAAATGGGGGTGCCGGAGGTTGCGGCAGCCGAGCGCTTTTATGTCGAAACCTGGCATTTGCAAGTCAGTGCGCGGGTCGGCGAAATCGTCTACCTGCGCGGTACGGGCGACGACCATCATCTGCTGGCGCTGCACCCGCACCCGGTGCCCGCCCTGCGCAGCGTCACTCTGCGGGCGCGCTCTCAGGCGGCGCTCGAAACGATTGCCGCGCGCGCCCTGGGCGCTGGTGGCACGCTGCTACTGCCGCTCGCAGAGCTGACTGAACCCGGCGGCGGCGCGGCACTCACAATCGTAGACCCACAAGGGCGGGTGCTACGTTTCGTGGCAGGCGACCAACGCCACGCGGATACCAACGCGATGCGTGATTGCCCGCAACGCCTGGCCCATGTGGTGATGAATAGCCGTAGTGTCGCAGCCGTGCAGCCTTTCTACGAAGCCTTGGGGATGCAACTGTCGGATCGCACCCGGGCGATGGCCTTCCTGCGCATCCCGCAACCCAGGGCGGGCGACCACCACAGTATTGCGCTGGCGGATGCCGACAACGACTGCTTGAACCATCTGGCCTTCACGATGCCTGACCTGGATGCCGTGATGCGTGGTGGCGGGCGCATGCGCGATGCCGGTTATGGCATCGAATGGGGGCCGGGCCGGCATGGGCCGGGCGACAACGCCTTCAACTATTTCATCGGCCCGGCCGGCTTTGTGATCGAGTACACCGCCGAAGTCGAGCAGGTCGATGCGAGCTACGTCACGCGCACGCCTGAGCAATGGGCTTGGCCGCCCGGCCGGGTAGACCATTGGGGCATTTCAGCGCCGCCTTCCGCACGACTCAAAGAAGCGCAGCGCACGATTCATTTTTTGACCGACTGAAAAGGACTCTGCATTGAAGTTCGCCAGCTACTACCAAGGAAAACAAGTTCGCGCCGGCGTGGTCGAGCACGAGCAACTGGTGGACTTGCACCACGCCGATGCCAGCACCCCACCCAGCCTGCTGGATGGGCTCAGCGCCGGCCTTGACCTGCTGGCGCGGGGCCGCGCGGCGCAGGCTTCAGCCACTCCGCGTCAGGCACTGCATCAACTACGCCTCGCGCAGCCGCTCGCGCGCCCCGGAAAAATCATCTGCCTGGGACTCAATTACTTCGACCACGCCAAGGAAGGCGGGCGCGCCAAGCCGGACTATCCGTGGTTCTTCCTGCGCAGCGCCAGTTCGCTGATTGCTCCAGGCGAGCCGGGCATCCGCCCGAGGGTTTCAGAACGGCTCGACTACGAAGCCGAACTCGCTGTGGTGATCGGTCGCAGGGCGCGCCATCTTCGAGCCGACAACGCGCTCGCGTGTGTGTTTGGATACAGTTGCTTCAACGATATTTCGGTGCGTGACTATCAAAAGAAAACACCGCAATGGACGATCGGTAAAAACTTCGACGGCACCGGCGCTTTCGGCCCGCTACTCGTCAGTGCCGATGAGTTCGCACCGGGTGCCACCGGCTTGCGGATTCAGAGCCGCTTGAATGGCCAGGTGATGCAGGATGCCAACACGACTGACATGATCTGGGGAGTGGCGGAAACCCTGGTGTTGTTGACTGAATGCATGACCCTCGAACCGGGCGACCTCATCATCATGGGGACACCCGCCGGGGTGGGCCAGGCGCGCACCCCGCCGGTCTGGATGAAGCATGGCGACTTGGTCGAAATTGAGATCGACGGAATCGGTGTGCTCGCCAATCCGATCCGCGACGAAAGCGGAACCGGTACGGCAGTCGGGCAATGAATCCCGATACTTCGGAGCCACCCTACGACGCTGTCGTGATCGGCTTCGGCCCCAGCGGCGCGGTGGCTGCCGCGCAGTTGGGCCAGGCCGGGCTGCGGGTGTTGGTGATTGACAAAGCCGATCAGGTTTACGACAAGCCCCGCGCAGTGTCGATGGACCATGAAATCATGCGCACGTTGCAAGGCTTGGGAATTGCTGAGCAGATTGCGCCCCATGTCGAGCCGTTTTCCGCCTCCGAGCACTATGGCGCGCAGGGCCAACTGATCCGCCGCCTCGATATGGTGGCCCCGCCCTACCCGATGGGCTGGACTCCCTCGATGGTGTTCCTGCAACCGGCACTTGAGCAGGCCTTGCGCGCGCGCGTGGCAGCACTGCCAAACGTGACGGTGCGGCTGGGCACCGAATTGGTCGGCCTGTCTCAAGACGACTCCGGGGTCGGGCTGACGCTCGTTAACCCCGGCCCCGGTGCCGCCCGCGATGCAGTTCAGGCGCGCTACGTGATTGGTTGCGACGGCGCTGCCAGTACGGTGCGCCGTTTGAGCGGAATTTCGCTCGAGGATTTAGGCTTTGACGAACCGTGGCTGGTGGTTGACTTGCGGGTCAACCCAGCCGGGCTTGCGAAGTTGCCCACCGTCAGCGCCCAGTATTGCGAACCCGCCCGCCCGACCAGCTTCATCATCGGCACAGGCAATCATCGCCGTTGGGAAATCATGCTCTCGCAAGGCGAAGACCCGCGCGCGATGGAACGCGAAGCTGCCGTGTGGCCGCTGCTGGCACGTTGGCTCACCCCAAACGATGCGGTGCTGTGGCGCAGCGCGAGTTATCGCTTCCATGCCCTGGTCGCCACGCAATGGCGCGACCGGCGGGTATTCATCGCAGGCGATGCGGCGCATCAGCAGCCGCCTTTTTTAGGCCAGGGCATGTGCCAGGGTTTGCGCGATGTAACCAACCTGACCTGGAAGCTTCTACAAGTGATGCGCGGCGCAGCCCCCGATGGCCTGCTCGACAGCTACGGCATCGAGCGTGCCGCCCATGTGCGCCAACTGACCGCGACCATCAAGCACATCGGTCACACCATTTGCGAGCGCGACCCGCTACGGGCTCAGCAACGCGACGAAAACCTGCTGCAAGCGGCGGGTGGCTGCGTGAAAACAGTGCCGCGCCAGGACTTGATGCCCAGCTTGCAAGACGGCTTTCTTTCGTCCCAAGTACACGCTGCGCGGGGCACTTTGTTTCCACAACCACGGGTGTTTCATCTGGACGCGACGGCACTACTTGACGACGTCTGCGGCAGTGGCTGGCGCGTGGTACTAGGCGAAGCGGCAAGTGCCTGGCAACCCAGACTCGATGGCACGACCACGCTGGTCCGCTGCACCACGCGCATCATGCCCCTGATGCCCGGCATGGCATGGCACGAAGCCGACGGCGTCGTGCAAGCCTGGTGTACGCGCCACAGCTGCTTGGCCGCCATCGTGCGGCCCGACCACTACGTCTACGCCGTGGCCCGAGACGAGGAAGAATTGCAGTGCGAGCTGGACGCACTAGAAACGCGTCTGACCCGCGCGTGAAACCCGCCTAGCGCGCGCTGATCCGCTCCAGCAGCGCTTGCAAGAGTTTTTGCAGCGTCAGCGGGGCCGAGCCTTCGGCCTTGTTGTTGGCAGTGAGATACACCTTTTCGCCCGCCCCCAGCACCTTGCCGATCAAATCCGCCAATGCCGCGCGGGTCGGCAAATCTTCATCGACAAGTTGATCGAAGGGTTGGTACTTCGCCCGCGCTTCGTTGTAGCTGAACCCGGCGTGCAAGGTCCAGCGCACCACCAAGGGCCCGGGCCAAAGCGCACGCAGCACTGGCAGCTGCGACTTCAAGCTGGGCATGCGCGCATGAAAGCCCACGCAATAGCGCACGCCATGGCTTTTGAGCGCGTTTACAAACGAGGGCACGAGTAGCTCCGGGTCGCGCACCTCCACCGCATAGAGTGGGCGCACCCCCGCCACCTCGTGCGGCAACGCGTCCAGAAAGGTGTCGAGCTTTTCGGCGAACGCATTCGGGTCGCGCGTGTAGCCTTTGCCGACTGGTGAAAACTGAAACACCAGCGGCCCGGCTTTGAGCCCCAAGCCGCGAATACAAGGCTCGACAAAATCCTTCACCGCTGGTGCCACTCGCAAAAAATTTTCATTAGGCATCAAGGCGCGCCCGCGCGGGTCGCGCACAAAGGCATCGGTCACCGCATTCGGGCCTTTGACGATGAAGCGAAATGCCTCGTGGACCTGGGTGGCATAGCGGGCGTAATCCTTTTCTGGAACGGGTGCATAGAACGATCGATCAATCCCCGCCGCGTTGATCAGCGGATGCCCGGAAAGCGCCACCAAGCCCGATTTGGCGAGCACACCTTCGCTAGCCATCCGGTCGTAAACCAAGCCCGCCCAGCCAGGGAAATGCCACGACGAAGTGCCAAGCCACAAAGCTTGCGGGCGCAAGAGGCCCAACTGGCGTGCTTCTTCGGAAGGTGATGCCGGAAGAACCGCATCTGGCTTGGTTCTTGGGGCATCGACCGGTTCGGCTGGCGGGCCAAACAAGTCTTGCACCGGCGCGGGCTTCATCGCGCTCGAGGGCGACCGTTAAGGCGCGAGCCGCTCAATCAACCAACCGGCGGCTTGGCGCGTGTAGCGAATCCGGTCGTGCAGGCGGCTGCGGCGACCCTGCCAAAACTCGATCATCTGCGGCTGCACCAGATAGCCACCCCAATGCGCCGGGCGCACCGGGTTCACACCATGCGCGGCCTCGCCCTCGGCGAACGCACGTTCGAGCCAATCGCGTCCCTCGATCACGGCACTTTGCGGCGAGACGATGGCACCAATGCGGCTCTTCAAAGGGCGCGAGGCAAAGTAGGCATCCGAATCGGCAGCATCGGTGAACGTGACCGTGCCTTCAATGCGCACTTCGCGCTCCAGCTCGACCCAATGAAACAGCAACGCCGCCTTCGGGTTGGCCGCCAAATCACGCCCTTTTTTGGCGCTGTAATTGGTATAGAACCTGAACCCGGTGGCATCGCAACCTTTAAGCAACAAAATGCGCGACGAAGGCTGGCCGTGCGCATCCACCGTGGCCACCGACATCGCGGTAGGCTCAGGGATTTTTGCCGCAAGCGCCTCTTGCATCCAGCGCTCAAATTGCGCAATCGGGTCGGCGTTGGCATCGCTTTCAGAGAGCGAAGCGAGCGCGTAGTCTTTGCGGAGAGCGGCTAAGGGATCGGGGATCGGGGATTGGGGATTGGGGGGCATGGGGAGCAACTCCGGCATCAGGCGCGAGATTGAAGTAAACAGCATTTGATTGTCGCCGATAATCCGCTCTGCCGCAAAAAGCCGCTGCACTGCAGCGCCCCCCGAGCCCCAATACCCGCTCCCCAATGCCCAAGTCTCGCCCCCCCATCCCCGATCCCCCGAAATGCCACCAC
>JANLTH010000132.1:0-17754 GCA_031362865.1 Burkholderiales bacterium
GGCTCGCCCTACCGGGACCTGAAAGACCCGCTCCTCCGCAATCGCAAACACCGTATCACCTGCGGCGGGCCGCACGACATGCGCGCCGGTGAACGCGCCAAACGCGGGCAGCACGGCGCGGTCCTTGGCAAACCAGAAGCACGGCAGCCGAACACTGCCGATGCGGTCACCCAAACGGATCGCTGGGTGCAAATGCCCGCTCAGCACATACGACCCCGTCACCTGCTGCGGATGATGGCATAGGCTGAAGATGCCCATCTGGTGCGGTTCTTCAAGCATCTCTATGCGTAGTGAAGCAGGGGGATCGCCCGCTTTGTCGTCATGGTTGCCGCGCACCAGCGCTATGCGCAGGCTGGCATGCGTCTCCCGCCAAGCGTGCAGCGCGCCCATGGTGTGCGGGTTGTGCGCGGCGCGCGCGTGCAGAAAGTCACCGAGAAAAATCAGTTGAGGCACGCTGTGTGCAACCAACAAGCGCGATAGCGTGGCCAAATTTTCAAGCGTCGTCTGTTCCGGCACGGCGACACCCAAACGGCGGAACGTTGCCGCCTTGCCAAAGTGCGCATCAGCGATCAGCAGTGCGCGTTGCGCCGGCCAAAGCAGAGCGCGCTCGGGCAACGGCCTGAGCGTTTCGCCGTGAATCGTGAGGTGCTCTGCGGGGTTTAGACAATCCACAGCGCAGCGGCAAAAATACCCAGCATCACGAAGACGATGACCAGTTTCAAAATTGTGCCCACCAACAGGCCCAGCCAAGTCGCCAAACCGACTTTACCGGCTTCGCCCAAATCGCGCTGATGCAGGTACTGTCCAGCGGCAGCACCGATGAATGGGAAGATCAAAAGCCCCCACAGGCCGCTGAGTACGCCGACTACAGTGCCGACCGCCGCGCCCACGATGGCCAGCGTGCTCGCCCCGGCTTTTTTGGCGCCTAACAGGCCTGCAACGTATTCAGTCACCCAAGCCAGTACGGCCAAGACAGCTACCAGCCCCACCGTCCAGGCACTGATGCGGGTGAAGTCATCAATCCACGCCGCCAGCGCGATTCCTGCGAGCACCAGGATGGTGCCAGGCAATACCGGCAAAACCGTGCCGATCACGCCAATCACGATCAGCGTGCCGGCCAAAATCCAGAGTAGAGTAGGAGTGTCCATGTTTGCTATCTGATGACTATCGTCGTAAATTCAAGAGCCAGATTCGGCAGACGACAGACAGCTTTGAGCTGCCGGTCACGCATCCGCCGCGGCCTCCAACTCGGCCACCATGCGCACCACGCGCCCCGACAATTTCTCGGTGGTGACCATTTCACGCAGGCGTGCCACCATCAGCGGAAATGCGAACGGCGTGAAGCGCGGTGGGCGCTTGATCACGATCTGCTGCGTAGCGATTTTCTCTAATGCAGCTGAGAGCCGCGCCAGTTCTAGTTCTTGAGACAAAGCCTCAAAGTCAGCCTGGGCCAGCAGCAGATTACCCGCGTCGTGTTTGCGAAACACTTCGTAGAAGAGCGAACTCGATGCTTGGGTTTGCTTCATCGATTTGGGCGCACCAGGAAAACCCTGAAACACCAGGCCAGAAACGCGGGCAATTTCACGAAAGCGCTTTAAGGCCAATTGCGACGAACTCAAGGCGGTGATGACATCTGCCAACAGATTGTCAGTCGAGAACAAGCCCTCGCGTACCAGCTTTACCCAATTGAAGGGAACGGCTGAAAAGAGTTCAATCCCGTAGTCATTCATCGCCACCGAGAAGGTGCCAGGTTGACCGGGCTGGCGGTGCGCCGCGCGCCAAGCGATTAGCGAGCCCAAGCCAATGTGCGCCATACGCCCAGCGAAGGGGTAACAGAAAAGATGATGCCCCTCGTCACTTGCGATCACTTCCAGCACCAACGTGTCTGGGCGCGGCAGCGCCGACCAGCGCTGCTGAATTGCAAGCAGCGGGCGCACGGCGTTAAGCTCCGGGTCGGCAAACGTTTCCCCGGTGCGCGCCGCATGAACCTGCGCCAGTTTGTCGAGCGAAGCGGCTGCCATTTCGGTAGAAAACGATAACTTGCTACCCGCCCACTGCGGCACGATGCCGGTTTTGCGGTTCGATTTTTTGACGTAAGCGGTCAGGTCGCGCACCCTTACCAACTCGAGCACGCGCCCACCGAAAGTGAAGCTGTCGCCTTCTTTCAGGCGCGCGATAAAGTCTTCTTCAATTGTGCCAAGGCGGCCGCCGCTCATCCACGCAACGTGCATCGAGGCTTCCGCCACAATCGTGCCGATACTCATGCGGTGACGGCGCGCAATCGCCGCATCGGGCACACGATGAACACCGTGTTCGTCGGGCTGAACCCGGTGGTAGTCGGGGTAGGCCGTGAGTGAAGTGCCGCCGCGTTCCACAAAGGCCATCGCCCAGTCGAATTCTGCGCGCGTCAAGTTGCGGTAGGCATGGGCGGTGCGGACCTCGTCGAACAGCGCGGCCGCCACAAAGCCGCCGCCTAGCGCCACCGTAACCAGGTGTTGCACCAGCACGTCCAGCGGCTTTTCCGGCGTAGTGCGCGCCTCGATGCGCCCAGCCAGCGCGGCGGTGCGCGCGGCGGCAGCTTCGACTAGTTCGAGCGCGTTGGTGGGCACAATCGTGATGCGCGAGACTTGGCCAGGCGCATGGCCGCTGCGCCCGGCGCGCTGCATCAGCCGCGCAACCCCTTTAGGCGAGCCGATCTGCAAAACCCGCTCGACCGGTGAGAAATCGACCCCTAAATCGAGCGACGAGGTGCTGACCACGGCCTTGAGCGCACCGGCCTTCAACCCAGCCTCCACCCATTCGCGCACTTCGCGGTCGAGTGAGCCATGATGCAGGGCGATCACGCCGGCCCAATCGGGCCGCTTGGTCAGAATCGCTTGATACCAAATTTCAGCTTGTGAGCGCACATTGGTAAACACGATGGTCGAGCGTGCTGATTCAATTTCGGCGATTACCTGATCGACCAGCTTGATGCCGATGTGCCCGCCCCACGGAAAGCGCTCCATCGCCTGTGGGATCAGCGTGTCGATGCGCAGCGTTTTGGGCGCAGCGCCACGCACGAAGGTGAAGTCGGGGGCGTAGCGGCCGGCGAGCGCGGCACGTGCCGCGTCCAGGTCGCCCAGTGTGGCTGAGAGACCCCACACCTGCAAGCCGGGTTGCCAGCCAAACAGTCGCGCCAGCGCCAATTGCACCTGCACGCCGCGTTTGTTGCCCAGCAGCTCGTGCCATTCATCGACCACGACGCACTGGAGTTGCGCAAACAAATGCGCGGCGTTGCTGCGGGCCAGCAGGAGTGAGAGGCTTTCCGGCGTGGTGACGAGCACTGTGGGCAACTGGTCGGTTTGCTTCGCTTTGGCGGCCGCTGCGGTGTCGCCGGTGCGTGCGACCACCGTCCATGGCAAATCGAGCGCCGCTACCGGCTCGGCCAAGGCTTTGACAGTGTCCGCCGCGAGCGCCCGCATCGGCGTAATCCAGAGGCATTTCAGTCCGGGTGATGTGCCGCCCGATTGCAGTAGCTTGGCTACCACTCCCAGCCAAACCGCATGGGTTTTACCGGAGCCGGTGGTCGCGTGCAGCAGGCCACTTTTGCCTTGAGCAATTGCTTCCCATGCTTCACACTGAAATGGAAAGGCGCGCCAGTGCTTGCTCTCCAGCCAGTGGTCGATGGAGAGCGCCTTCTGGAGCGGTTCTTCAGGCAATGGCTTGGGTGAAAACGCGAACACGGCCTGGCTCTCGATGGCGATCGGACGTAGACGAACGTTCTTGCGCCCGGTTTTGGCCTCCTCTTTCCGCTTGGCGGCGAGTTGCTTGCCCAGATGATTGGTCTTCGCCAATTCGGGCGGCAGACCGTAGTTGCGACCCGCAGGCTGTGGTGGCTTGGGCGTGCGCTGGCGCATCGCTAGAGAGCTAGAAAAGCGTATCCCACAGCATCCGAAACGGCGTGGCGCGTTCGCACAGAAACAGGTTGGTGGCAAAAATCAGGCTTTGCTCTGGCTTGACACCGGGTGCGGCGCGGCGCATGAAACGGGCTGCGACTTCTTCACGGGCGTGTTCAAGCGCCACATTGGCGTGGATGGTGAACGCCTTCGGCAAAGCGAAGGGCACCAACGTGTCGGCTGGCTCGCCCGCAGAGCCCGTTTCGTCGGTGGCCGGATGCGTCATCGCCCGTAATACGCCTTCATGCACGCTCGGCGCTTGCGCATTGGCGAGTGCCAGCGCCACTGTGGCGGCCGGGCTGGCTTCACCCAGCCACGCCACCGCTGCGGTGGTGGCAGCGCCCGTGCCCAGGCCGCCTTCTCGCACGCAAGCCCCAGCCAGCAGGGCTGAGATTAGTGAGCCGACGCTGGCATCGCGTATCGCCACCAGTGGCAACAGGCCGCAGACTAAGAGGGCGAGATCTTGCGCAGGCGCGACACTGCGCACACCGGCTTCGCCAACCGCGATGGCACCCAGGGCAGAAAGGCGCTCCCCGCCGGGAAAACGAAAAGCTCCCGACTCCAAACCGCAGAGCGTGCGCTCCAGTGTTTGGGCCGGTTCGCGCTGCCGCCCAGCCAAAACAAACCCGAGTGCTTCGAGCACCGCCATACGTACCGCATCATCCAGCGCCGGTTGCGCACCTAGATCGAGCTGATTGAGTTGTCGTAGCCGGGTCAGCATGGTTGGTCAATCCGCACGGATCGAGCGGCAGAAAAACAAACCGCGCCTGAAAGCGCGGTTTGGACAGGTACTCTTGCCAGCGGCCCTACCAAGCATCAACCCAGCGCTTTCAATTGTTCGATGATCTGCTCGGAGGTGTAAGGCTTGGTGACATAGCCATTACCGCCCACCATCTTGCCCCAGACCTTGTCGGCCTGATTGGATTTGGACGAGACAAAAATGACCGGGATATCCTTAGTCAGTGGGTCTCTGCGAATTTCGCGGGTGGCACCGAAACCGTCCACCTGCTTCATCACGATGTCCATCAGGATGACGTTAGGTTTTTCGGCACGGGCCTTGGCAATCGCATCTTCTCCAGAGCTGGCGGTGATCGTGCGATAACCTGCGTCCATCAGAATCTTGTTCAGATTCGCCAGCGCCGCCGGTTCGTCGTCTACCACTAGCACTTTATCGAGACTCATGCAAATCCTTGCTGGGTTAATTGAGGAAATCGAGGTCTTCGTCACTTCCCGCCGAGGCCGCGTTCGGGTTGAGCGCATTGCAAATCATCAGGCCGAAAAAATCGGCATTTTCGACCGACCGAAACTTGAACAGCAGGGCTTTGCCATTGCTCATTTTCAGACGGATACCGTCTTTGTAGAGCGAAATTTCTTCCGGTTTGTCGACTGGCGTAGCGACCACTTTTTCAGCACCCTTGAAAATCAGGCGCTCACTGGTCATGAGTAGATTGCCTTCGGAAATTGGCGCGGCACCTTTGAGCGACAGCGAGTAGGGCGTTGCCGCACCAACTTGATAGCTCATGCCAGCGACTAGTTTCAGGCCAGCGACACCGGCCGTATCGGCCGCTTCGAGCATGATCGCAATTTCGGACCAGCGCGGCGTCTCGCCGGGGTTGAAGCGCATGCCGCGCAGCACGATGTTGTGCTCAGAGACGGTGGGGAATTTGCCCACTTTCATCTCGGTCATCATTTTCATGCGCCCGAGTTCGTTTTTAGTTTGCGCGATTTGCGCGTCTTTGAGACCCAAGAAAGCCTGGATTTTCGCCAGCTTGGCTTCGTCTTCAGCCGACAACTGCCCGCCGCCTTTGACCGCATCGGCGGCTTTGTTGTACACGTCGCGCCTTACCTGAGTCATCTCCTGCGAGAGCGAGGTGACATCGAGTTCGCTGCGGCGGCGTTCAAGTTCCGCAATTTTTTCCGGGGTCAAGTCGCCGGTGGCGACGGCTTTTTTGACCTCTTCCCGGTAAGTTACTTTGTTGGCATCTTCTTTCTTGCCGAAGAGCAGGTCTTTCAGTCCCATGGGGAAATCCTAGTTGAAGTTGACAATGCGACTTACGGTTCTGAGTACCTAAGTATATGCGACTCGTTCCACGTCAGTGAAGCGCTCAAGCACGTCGCCCGTCTTGAGATGCCAGGTGCGTGCGCCATTGTTGATTTCGATCACGTTCCCAAAACGCCCCCAACCGGCCGGGATGACCAGCGACTGCGGGGCCTTGAGCGCATCACTCATTGGCAGCAAAAACGCTTGGCTCCATTTTTCACCCACCGCATTGACGCCCATCGGGCGCGCCGCCACTGGCTCGGGCACGCCGACGACCGATTTCAGTCCGGCAATCACGGCTCCCTCTTCATTCATGCGCATCCAGCGCACCGAGGCCAGCAGGTAATGCTTGCTGTCGCCTGGGCGGATTGCTACAAACTGGTTTTGCCCGATTCGTTTGCCGGCCGAATCTTTGGCGCGCTGCACGCGCATCCCGGTCAGACTTTCATCTTCTAAATGCCACTGCTCGAGCACGTAGCCATGCATCTGGCTATAGTCGTCGGAGTCTTTGGTGGAAAGACGGCCGAAGGTGGCGATTTCTTCGCGCTGCTTGGCCGACAACTCTTTCAATTCCACCGGCGGGCGAAACGGGCCGCCGCTGGCGTAGTAATGCGCTTGTTCAAGGCCAGTGGCCACCTGGGCGCGCCCGGTGGCACTGCGTCGGGCTTGATTGCGTGCGACGGTGGCTTCGTTGTGCGGCGCGATCCAGCGGTGGTACAGATTAATGACCAATTGCCCGCAAGCCGGTTGCACGCAATCGCTGCCCAGGCCCAACTTTTCGGGTGTTTCACCGCGTTTGAGCAGCAGCACACGCTTTTTGAGCGAGTCGGCCAATTCGCCGACATCGAGGTAGCGCACATCGGTGCCCACCGATTTGCCTGCCTCAGGGCGAAACGCGCCACGATCGCTTTTCAAATCCACCCACAGCGGGGGCTTGGAAAGATCGGTGGGGGCCAGTTTGCGCAGTGTCACTTTCTTCGCCCAACGCTCAAGCCAGCGCTGGATCAGTAGCACTTGTTTCAAGGGCAATTCGTTGGGCGAGCCCAGCTGACCCAGCAAGGCGCGCGCGTAGGCGGCCACCGCATGCGTGTCGCCGGTTTCGGTGAGCCACGGGTCTTTGACCGGTTCGGCCGCCACCCCGAGCTTTTCGGCCACGCCAATCAGCGTGTGCAACAGGCGCAGGCGGCTGCGCGGGGCGACCATATTGGCCAAGTCGTAGTCGATCAATTCGCGGGCGAGCGCATCGAGCGCGCGCTGGGCGACAGTCGCGGCTTGGGTCTTGAGCGAACGGTCTTCTTCGAGAATGCTGGCCAAGCAACGTTGATAGGCCTGACCCAGCGAGCCCCAAAGCTGCACGGTGGTGTTAAAGCCGGTGAGCTCTTCGGCCAGCGGCAAGGGTCGGTGCGCAAATTTTTTCCAGGCTTCGCCTTGCACAAAGCCCACCGGGGTGCGCAGCGCTTCGAGTGCGGCAAATAGTTCGGCGATATTCCAGTCAGCCCGCCCGAGGGCTTCGATCTCGGCTAGCAGGCGCGTCTGCGCCTGGCTCGCGTTTGAGAGCGGCAATTGCTCGATCCACTCCTTGCAGGCAGCCGCGTTCGCAAATGCGGGCGGGTGGCTGGCGGAACCGGGTTCCGCGCCTGCTGCATTGGGCAAATCCAAATCAAGGCTCATGTGGCTCTCATGGTTGGTTCTCGCTTAAGTTTCATATTGTAGAAGGGTTCTAATCGGCGCTGAGCCGACTCACGCCATCTCGCGCCCGCCGGATAATGCCGCATGGATAAACACTCACTGGGGGCTTTGATGCTGGCCAACGTGGCGCTGGCCAAAGAGCGCCGCGTCGCAGCCCGCATTGACGCGCCCTCGCGCGAGGCCCGCACCCGCCTGCGCGCGTGGCAGCAAGCGCGCTTGGAGAAGACTCACGCCGACTTGCTGGCATCGCCGCGTTTTCACGATGCCGCGCGCTTTTTCCTGGACGATTTGTACGGCCCAAAGGAATTTGCCCAGCGCGACGACGATATCGCCCGCATCGTGCCCACCTTGGTGAAGCTGCTGCCGACGGCGGCATTGGCGACCTTGGCCCAGGCGATTGAGTTGGATGCCTTGTCTGAAGAACTCGATGCCGCCCTGATTTCGCATCTGCCAGACCTGAATTTTTCGAGCCAGTCCTATGCGACTGCCTACCGCGCCTGCGCCAACCGGGCGGCGCGTGAACGACAACTGGCGATCACGCGCGAGCTGGGGGATTCACTCAACCGCCTGACGCGCGTGCCCTTGCTGCACACCACGCTCAAATTAATGGCCGGGCCAGCGCGTGCCGCAAGTTTGGGCGAGTTGCAAAGCTTTCTCGAGCGCGGCTTCGCGGCCTTCAAAAAAATGGGCGATGCCGACGAATTTGTCAGTGCGATTGTCTCGCGGGAGAGGGCGATGATGGAGGTCTGGTTTGGCGGCGCTTCGGTTGAAGCAACAAAGACTTCCTGACGACAGCCTTACGCGATTGCGAATCCTGCCTATAATCTTTCGCAGGTGTGGCGGGAGCCCCCAAAGATTGAATCGAAAACCCTAGGAGACAAAACATGGTAAGCAAAGAAACTTGGCTGCAAAGCTACCCGCGCGACATTCCGGCCGAGATCAACTACACCCAATTCACCTCGATCAAAGACCTGTTCGAGAAGAGCTGCAAGAAATTCGGCAGTCGCCCGGCGTTTTCGTGCATGGGCGCTTCGCTGTCGTTCGATGAGCTGGACGAACTCTCCTCCCAGTTCGCAGGCTACTTGCAAGGCTTGCCCGGCATGCAAAAAGGCGATCGGGTTGCGATCATGTCGCCCAATGTCTTGCAATACCCGGTGGCGCTGTTTGGCATTCTGCGCGGCGGTTTTACGGTGGTGAACGTCAACCCGCTCTACACGGCACGCGAGCTTGAGCACCAGTTGAAAGACGCGGGTGTCAAAACGGTGGTGATTGTCGAAAACTTCGCCGTCACCTTGCAAGAAGTCATCAAGAACACCCCGGTTGAACACGTGGTCACCACGCAGCTAGGCGACTTGTTGCCAGTGCCCAAGCGCTTTATCGTCAACTTTGTCGTGAAGACCGTCAAAAAGATGGTGCCAGCTTGGCGGCTCGATGGCTCAATTACCTTTCGCGAAGCGCTGCGCCGCGGCTCTGACAATGGCATGAAAAATGTGGCCATCACGCACGACGACATCGCCTTCCTGCAATACACCGGTGGCACGACTGGCGTTTCCAAAGGGGCGATGCTGACCAACCGCAACATTCTGGCCAATCTGGAGCAGTCAGGCGCGTGGATCGGGGTGAGCTTGAAGGAGGCCGAAGAAGTGGTGGTTTCGCCGCTGCCGATGTATCACATTTTCTGCCTGACCACCTCGCTCTTTTTTATGAAACTGGGCGCGAACAATGTGCTCATCACCAACCCGCGTGATCTGCCGGCCTTCGTCAAAGAATTGAAAGGGCTGCGCTGGAGCGTGCTCTCCGGGGTCAATACCCTGTTCAACGGCCTGCTCAATACGCCGGGCTTCGCCGAGCTCGATTTCACCGCGCTCAAACTGGTGGTGGGTGGCGGTGCGGCGGTGCAAAAACCGGTGGCTGAGCGCTGGCAAAAAGTCACCGGCAAATACCTGACCGAAGCCTATGGCCTGACTGAAACCTCGCCGGGTGCCAGTATTAACCCGGTGGGCACGCCGTGGAATGGCTCGATCGGGCTGCCGATTCCGTCCACCGAAATCTCGATTCGCGACGACAATTTTGTTGAATTGCCGCTCTGGACAGGCCAAGGCGATATTGAGAAATGCACCGGCGAAATCTGCATCATGGGCCCGCAGGTGATGAAGGGCTACTGGCAGCGCCAGGAAGAAACCGACAAAGTCATGCAAGACGGCTGGCTCAAAACCGGCGACGTGGGCCACATGACCGACAAGGGCTTCGTCACGATTACAGACCGCAAGAAAGACATGATCTTGGTCTCAGGCTTCAACGTCTACCCGAATGAGATTGAGTCGGTGGTGCAAATGCACGACGGCGTAATGGAGTGCGCCTCGGTGGGCGTGCCAGACGAAAAATCTGGCGAAGCGGTCAAGGTGGTGATCGTCAAGAAAGACCCGAACCTGACCAAAGAAATGGTGATCGAGCACTGCAAGAAACACCTGACCGGCTACAAAATGCCCAAGGTGGTCGAGTTCCGCGATGTGTTGCCGAAAACTCCGATTGGCAAGATTTTGCGGCGGGAGCTGCGCGACAAACAGTAGTCGGGTGGCGGTTTTTTCTTCGTTTAATGCCTGAAGAGCCGCTCTGGTAGCGGTTCTTCAGAGATTTCTCAGGCGCTCCAGCCAGCGCCAAACACTGCCAAGTAGCCGTGCAGGCGCGCTGATATTGGTTTTTTCATCGACAGTGTCTGGAGAAGCTTGTCAGGAGCCGCCTTTGACGGTGGCATTAATTTTATTCAACCCTGATCCGCTCTAATCCGCTTCTGCGCAAACTATGCGGCATTATCTAAGACGCTATGTTTAGTTTTCGGCATAGGCACTTCGCAGCCCCAGATGCTGCTCGAAAGGCAGGAAGTCATGGTCTGCATGTAGCAGAGTCAGCCCGTTCTCAATGCAATGCGTGGCAATCAGGTTGTCAATGGTCTTGCGAACCGTGATGCCGAGGGCGCGCAGCGCTCGGTAGTTTTCGGCAGCCTTGGTCGCAAGCGCATATCCGACAAGGTCAACGTGGTCGAAGGCAGCTAGCGTTTGCTTCACCAGCTTGAACTCGCGCTCGTCTCGCACGCCCTGCAATACTTCAACAGCGATCAAGTCGCCAACGGCCAGACGGGTGCGCCCGAAACAGGCATCGAGCAGCGCCACCTGCGGTGTATCAGCTCCGCGAAAATAATCGATCCACACACTGGAATCAACCAGAATCACCGGTCGATTCTCATCGCATTGAGGTCACCCTCCCAAATGATTTTGCCGCGAAGCTCGCGCGCCTTCTCCTGCGCGTGCAACTGCACCAAGGTCTGCAAACCAAGCTCAACTGCCTCGCGCTTGGTCTTGGCCCGGGTGGCCCGCAAGGCATCTTTCATGAGCTTTTCGTCGATTTCAATGTTCGTTCTCATAATGTGTACCAGTTATGGAATTGATACACATCATAGCATGGGCTGCCGAGTCTGGAAGTGCTTGGTTGCCGCCACGGGGGAATCATAGAATCAAGGCGTTCAACGACGATTTTCTTACGGCGCCAATGTGCCTTGCCCCGGCAACGCTTCCGCAGCTCCATCTGCCAGTCTGGGCCGACCGCGCGGTCTGGCCTCCCGCCTTTCCCCCAGTATCCGTTCGATCTTCGCGTGAAACCGGTCATTTCCCAGCGGCTGATTCTGATTGAGCGCCAGCCGGATATCGTCAATCGCCGCTTGATCCAGCTCCGCGCGGAATAGCGCGCGGTAGTGCGCTTGGCGGTCTTTGTCCGTCGCCGCAATGGCCTGATACACCGGGTGCGAGGTCAGGTGGGAATCTGCCTGCCCCAGTGCGTTGTGCCGATAGCTGCTCCAGCGGTAATGCGCCGGGTCGTCCACCATCGCGGCGCGCACCGGGTTAAGCTCGATGTAGCGTTGGCAGGCGAGTAGATAGGTGTCGGCATGAATGACGGATGACTTGTAGCGGCTGTCCCAGAGCGTGCCGGTGCGGCGGTGGGTGCGATTGATGTACTGCACGGTGCGCCGGCCAATCGACATGATCAGGCGCGGGACGCTGGCCGCTCGCTTGGGGGTAAGCAGCAGGTGAACGTGGTTAGTCATCAACACGTAAGCATGCAGTTTGCATTCGTGCGCCGCCAAAGCCTCGCCCAGCCAGTGCAGATAGCTTTGGTAGTCGTCTTCGCCAAGAAAGCACGCTTCGCGGTTGTGACCGCGCTGAACGATGTGCAGTGGCACATTGTCGAGTTGGATGCGGGGGCGGCGCGGCATGGAAGTATTCTAATGGAAATATTCGACGATGACCCCTTTTATTCCAAGGAAGAAACCGACAAGATCATGCAAGACGGCTGGCTCAAAACCGGCGACGTGGGCCACATGACCGACAAGGGCTTCGTCACGATTACAGACCGCAAGAAAGACATGATTCTGGTCTCAGGCTTCAACGTCTACCCGAATGAGATTGAGTCGGTGGTGCTAATGCACGACGGCGTGATGGAGTGTGCTTCAGTCGGCGTGCCGGACGAAAAATCGGGCGAAGCGGTGAAGGTTGTGATCGTCAAGAAAGACCCGAATCTGACCAAAGAAATGGTGATCGAGCACTGCAAGAAACACCTGACCGGCTACAAAATGCCCAAGGTGGTCGAATTCCGCGACGTACTGCCGAAAACCCCGATCGGCAAGATTTTGCGGCGGGAATTGCGCGACAAACAGTAAGCCCGTAAGCGCCTCAGCACCGCAAACGATGCCTGAAGAGCCGCCATGGTGGCGGTTCTTCAGGTATTTTTATTGGATAAAACGCGGTCAGCCGGCGTTGCGCAGCAGCGCTCGCCCGATCACGATCTGCTGAATCTGGCTGGTGCCTTCGTACAGCCGCAGCAGACGCACATCGCGGTAGAAGCGTTCCACCTTGTACTCCGCCATGTAACCAGCGCCACCGTGGATTTGCACCGCACGGTCGGCCAAGCGCCCCACCATTTCGGTCGCGTAATACTTGCAGCACGCGCAGAGCATCGGCATTTCGGGGTCGCGAGCACCCATCGCGTCGAAGCGCCGCGCGGCATCGAGCACCATGCTTTGCGCGGCATAGAGTTCGGTTTGCATATCGGCCAGCATCGCTTGCACGAGTTGAAAGTCGCCGATCCGCTGCCCAAACTGCTTGCGTTGTGCCGCGTAAGTCACTGCCTCGTGTAGCAGGCGCTTGCCCATGCCAACCGCGAGAGCCGCAACGTGAATCCGCCCGCGATCGAGCACCTTCATCGCGGTTTTGAAACCTAGACCCGGCACGCCACCGATGATGTTGACAGCGGGCACGCGCACATTGTCCAGAATCACGTCGCAGGTTTTAGTGCCGCGCTGGCCCATTTTTTTGTCGATTTGGCCAAGCGCAATGCCAGGCGTGTCGCGCGGCAAGATAAAGGCTGAAATGCCCGAGGCACCCTTGTTTGCGGGGTCGGTGCGCGCCATCAAGGTGAAGCACGAAGCCCGCACCGCGTTGGTGATGTAGCGCTTGGTGCCGTTGATTATGTAATGGTCGCCATCAGGCAAGGCGGTGGTCTTGATCGAGGCCGCATCCGACCCGGCTTCAGGCTCGGTGAGCGCAAAGGAAATAATCATTTCGCCAGTGGCTATCTTGGGCAGGTAGCTGCGCTTTTGCGCCTCAGTACCGTCCATCAAAATGCCTTGCGAGCCGATGCCCACATTGGTGCCAATCACCGAACGAAACGCCAGTGCCGTTTGCGCTAACTCAAAGCACACTTCGGCTTCTTGCGAGAGCGACAAGCCAATGCCGCCGTATTCCTCGGGAATCGAGATCCCGAAAAGGCCTAAGTCGCGCATTTCCTGGATGATCTCGGCAGGAACCTCGTCTTCGTCTTCGACCCGGTTTTCATTGGGCACCAAACGCTCGGCGACGAAGCGGCGCACCGAATCTTTGAGCAGGGAGAAGGTTTCTTGGTCGATGGTCATTGAGCTGCTTCCAGGGTTGCGGGTGTTGCGGATACCACGCTGGCACGCCAACGTTCTACCCGCGGATTCATGACGGCAAACCATAGTGGCGGCACAAGTGCTATGAGCACCATGAGCGGGTAGCCTGCGGGCAACTGTGGGCTTTGATTGAAATGGCGCAGCGCGGGGTAGGGCCGTGAAGGGTTGGCGTGATGGTCGGAATGGCGTTGCAGGTTGATCAGAAATGCGTTGGAGATGATGTGCGAGTCGTTCCACGAATGCGTCGGGCTCACGCGCTCATAGCGCTCGCCACGGCGCTCCCGCGTCAAGCCGTAGTGCTCCACGTAGTTCACCAATTCGAGCAAGGTGAAAGCAATCACGGCCTGCACCACAAAAAATTGCACTGCCACCCACCCGAACAATGCCTGAAGAGCCGTGCCCATGGCGGCTGACGAGGCGATGTACCAAAAAATTCGATTGCGCCAGCTCCACAGCGAAGAACGCCGCTGCCGCAGCCACGCGGCTTCCAGGCGGCAGGCGCTGGCAAAGCCTGCAAACACGCTGCGCAGCCAGAAGGCGTAGAAGTTTTGGTTGAACCGCGCCGATGCCGGGTCGTTCGGCGTGGCCACGCGCACGTGGTGGCCGCGATTGTGTTCGATGTAAAAGTGCCCGTAGCACACGCCGATCAGTAGCAGTTGCGAGAGCCAGCGGTGCAGGTTCGAGCGCCGATGCCCCAGCTCATGCGCAATGGTGATGCCAAGCGACCCTGTGACCACGCCGACCGCCACCGCCACATGCAGTTGTGCGCCTAAGCCCGCCATGCCCGACGCAGCCCACGCGCCCCACACGATCAGCCCGAAGTGCAATGGCACATAGAACAGCAGCGCAAGGTCGTACCAAAAGCTGCGCGTGGATTGCGTGTCGTCGGGGTTGCGTTCGTCAGTGCCGACAATTTGGTCGACCAAGGGAATGACCAGAAACGAAACAATCAGGGAGATCCACGATGCGCCTAAATGCCAGCCAAGCACCGGCAGCAAGGCAAATGGCAGGATGACGTAATAGCGCGAGGCGTTCATGCGCGCAAGTTTACTGGGGTCACGCGAAGGAAAACTTGAGCTCGCTTTTGACTTCGTGGTAGCGATCGAACAACTCACCCAAATCTGCTGCGCCTAGGTTAAGCACGGCGTAGCGGTAACTGCCCAGCCACTTCAACTCCCGTTCCAGGCTGGAGCCGGTTTTGATGTAAATCAGAAAGCGCGCGTCTTCGTATTTCTTTTCGAGTTCGCGCACTTGCGCTTCAGAGGGTGCCGACTTGATCCGGGTTTTCTCGAAGGCGCGCAGCACAAACGAGGCCGCGTTGCGATAGCGCCCCGCGCGGTGGCTGATGTGCGGTTGCAGGCCTTGTGAGAGATCGAGCAGCACGTCGTAGGTATCAAAGCCGTCCACTTTTTGGTAGAGATCCGCGAATTGATAAGCCAGGCGCGGGTTAATCTCAATCAGTGTTAGTTGGTCGGTCGCCTCGTCGTAAAACAGCTCGACGTTGAACAAACCGTGCGTAAAGTCAAAGCCCCGAATCACTTTTTCCACTAGGGCCAACATGCGCTCCTGCACCGCTTGCGGTAGCCTGGAAGGGTACTCAAAGCGCTCAAAAGCCATGGTGTCGGGATACATGAAAGAATCCACCACCCCAATCATGGTGACCTCGCCCCGATAGGCGAAGCCCTCCACGGTGACTTGATGCCCGCTGACCACCGGCTCTGCGATGATGTGCTGCGCATCGACCTCATACTCGGCGATATAGCGCCGCGAAAGGTCGTCGCAGGGCTGCACCAGCTTTTCGAGAATGCGCTTTTCTAAGCGACGAAAACTCAAGTGCTTGCGCAAACCGGCGTAGTCGTCCACCCGCTTGGAGAGAATTGAGTAGGTGGCCTTCACCGGCTTGATAAACATCGGAAAGCCCATGCCGTACTTGGTAGGGTCCGTCTCGGTGTAGCGGAACACCGAGTAAGGCGGCGTGGCTTCGGGCGCGATGGCGCGCATCCGCTCGCGGGCGTAGAACTTGTGCTGCGCCCGCAAAATCGATTCGGGAGAGGTGGTGGGCAGGCCCAATTCTTCTGCCACCACGGCGGCCATCATCGCGCCGTATTGTTCGTCAGTGCTCAACACCGCCACCAAGCCTTTGTTGCGATACTTCTTGATCACTTTGTCGATAAAGCGCTGGCAGTCAAACCACATCAGCCGCGCATTCTCAGGGAATTTGAACAGGTCAAAACCCTCGTAATGCACGCGAAAACGCTCCGTCAGCTTCGGGCTGGCGAATTCAATTTTGTCCCACTCATTCGGAAACAGGACAAGGATCGGCTTCATTTGGGGGACAAAGAGGCTTGGAGAGTCTTACGGAAGCTTGTAGTCAAGCGTGGGAGTACAAATAGTTCACACACGAACTTTAGCTGATACGGGGCCGACAGGGAAGCAGATGCAAAAATTGCACCTGCTATTCTTGCGTGCAACACTACCCTAGACCCCACGAGGAGCCGCCATGCCACACGCCAATGCAGCAGTCATCGAACGGTTTTACACCGCTTTTGCCAATCTGGATGCGGCCACCATGGCGACTTGTTATTCCCCGCAAGTGCAGTTTCGCGACGAGGTTTTTGAATTGAACGGTCGCGATCAAACGATTGGTATGTGGACGATGTTGACCGAGGCCACCAAGAAAAATGCGCCGGCCGACTGGAAGCTGGTGCACTCCGGAGTGAATGCCGACCAGACGACGGGCAGCGCGCACTGGGTCGCGAACTACCGCTTTTCAGCGACCAACCGCTTGGTGGAAAATCGGATCGATGCCAAGTTTGATTTTGCCAACGGCTTGATCGTGCGCCATACCGACAGTTTCGACTTTCACCATTGGGCAAAACAGGCGCTGGGCGCACCCGGCCTGCTGTTGGGCTGGAGTGGTTTTTTGCGCAACAAAGTGCAGACTCAGGCAAACGCAAATCTGGCGAAATTTATGAAAAGCCGCCGCTGAAAACAAAAACGGCATCCGCAGATGCCGTTTTTTTTCCGTGGTGCGCGGTCGAACTATTTCGCCGCGTCCAGCATGTATTGAATCGATGCCTTCAAATCAGCATCTGAAGCGGCCATTGCCAAACCCCGAGGTGGCATGCCGCCTTTGCCCTTGATCGCCGAAGCCAACAATGCGTCGATGCCCAACTTGGCGCGATCCGCCCAAGCTGCTTTGTCGCCAAACTTGGGCGCACCAGCGACACCCGCTTCGTGGCAGACCTTGCAAAACTGCGAATACAGTGGGTTGACTGCGGCGGCTACCGGAGCGGCGGTGGCAGCGGTCACAGCGGGGGCGGCAGCGGGTGCGACGGCTGCAGCTACTGCTACCGGTGCTGCCGCTGGAGCTGCGGTGGTAGGCGCTACAGGTGCGGGCGTAGCTGCGGCTGGGGCAGGGGCAGGGGCTTTTGGTTCAGCGAAGCCAGCACCCACCGCAGCGGTCATGAAATGCACTGCGCGCGCAATCTCAAAATCGTCCAAATCGGTGTTGCCGCCCTTGGGGGCCATCGCGCCTTTGCCTTTGATGACCGACGCCACTAAACCGTCAAAGCCCAACTTCAGGCGGTCGGCCCAGAGTCCTTTGTCACCCTGCTTAGGGGCACCTGCCAGACCACCATCATGGCAGGCCGCACAAACCGCTTTGTAAACTTGTTCGCCTGACTGAAATACCTTGGGCGCATTGGGGTCTTTGTAAACCACTTGAGCCACCGGCGCGATGCGCTGGGCCACCGCTGCCGGGGTCATGGACGCGCTTTCGGGGGCCTTGGTGCGCAAGCCGCCCACCACCCATGAAGCAAGCAACGCAATCAGAACAATCGGCACCAAAAACGACAGCACAATGGTGATGATGAGTTGCTTCGGGGTTTTGATGAAGGCGTCGTGGCTCATGGTGCTTTTGTTCGTCTGCGGGGTGGGTGGCTTGAGTGTCTTAGCGGAGAGCTAAGGCAACCCAAGATTATAGCGTGCAGCATTGCCGTCAGCAGGCGATCCGTTAGAATGCGGGGCGCAAATCTGCAATACCAGCGCGGCTGTAGCTCAGTGGATAGAGTATTGGCCTCCGAAGCCAAGGGTCGTGGGTTCGATCC
>JANLTH010000169.1:0-3498 GCA_031362865.1 Burkholderiales bacterium
TCCATTTCTAAATCATTACGAGATTAGGCGCACCGACGACGACAGTGCGCCTAGCACGGCTAGGAAGGGGCAACGCCATATCGTAATGATTTAGAAATGGAATTACTCCCGTTTGCCGGAAGGGCCAGTCAATACTTCGAGGCTCCGCTTGCCGCCGCTGCATTCCCGGCGGCCTTCCATGACTCCAGGCCACCGCGATACCACATCACGTTGGTGTAGCCGCCAGCGAGCGCGCGTAAGCTGGCGTTGTACGAGAGCCAGCATTGGTTGGAAAGGCAAAAAAACACCACCGGCTTGGCCTTGTCCCCGCCGGTCAGTTCGTCCAGCTTGCGGGTAAATTTGGTGAGCGCATCGGAGCTGGCCGATTCGCCTTTGTAGCCAACGCCTGAGCCAGGCCACCAGATGGCACCGCTCAAAGTTTGATGCGGCGGCCCACCCAGCACGTCGATCAGCAGGGGTTTGTTGTCGCCTTGCAATGCCTTGTACAGCTCTTCGGTGTGAATGGTTTTGGCCCCTGGAACGGTGAGCGGAGTGGGCGCGTGATAATCCTCAAATCGGTAGCTTGAGCGCGGATCAATGCCGTCGTTGCTGTTTTCGTTGGCGTAGAACTTTTGGGCATGCGCAGCTCCCATCAGCGTGAAGCTTAACAACAGTAATGCGGCGCGAATTATGGGCTTCACCATGGTTCCCTCCTGAAGGTTCATCAAACCATTACTTTACAGCTTACCCAAGGCCTTCAGCCGCTCTTTTGCCAGCGGCTCGCCGTCTTTCGCCGCTTCGCGGTAAAGCTGCAAGGCGCGCGCTTCATCTTGCGCGACACCATTGCCTGCTGCATACAAATCGCCCAAGCTGATCTTGGCAAAGCTGTTGCCGTTTTTGGCAGAGGCTAAGAACAGCTCGGCGGCCCGTGCCGCATCTTGCGGGACACCCCGCCCGGCGACATACAAGCGACCGAGGCGGTGCTGCGCGTCCCACTGGTTTTGCGCCGCCGCGCGGCTGTACCACTCAGCTGCTTCAGCGTCGCTTTGTCCGATGCCGTCACCGCGCTCGTACAAGCCGCCGTACTTCACCTGCGCTGTCACAAAGCCGCGTTGCGAGGCGTAGCCGTACCAATGCGCCGCTTTTGCGTAATCTTTCGGCATGCCATGCCCCGCATCGGCCATATCGGCCAGCTTGGTAGCCGCGAGCAGATGGCCATGGCTGGCGGCTTTTTCGTAAGCGACCGCAGCTTTGCGATAGTCCTGCTTCACGCCGCGGCCCGAGTAGTAGATCGTGCCCAGCATGTTTTCGGCTTCGCTATTCCCGCCGGTGCTGGCCGCTTCAAAATTCTTGATCGCAGCCACCGGATTGCCTTTGTTGAGCGCCGTCATTCCGGCCAAAAATAGCTGGCCAGGGGAGGGCGGTGGCGGTACGGCTTTGGCTACAACTGGTTTTTTGGCGGGTGGTTTTTGGGCCGGAGCTTTTACGGCCGGTTTGACTGGCGCTTTAGCAGCAGCAGGAGGCTTTTTTTCTTCTGCCGCTGCCTGAAAAGCCGCGCCAGTTAAGGCGATAGCGGCAACGATGCCTGAAAACGCCCGTCCAGAGCCATTCTTCATGGTCAGCATTAAGCCACCCGCAGTGGAATTTTGAGGTCGTGAATGCGCTTACTCCATTCTGCGGGGCCGGTGTTGTGCACCGAGATGCCGTTGCTGTCGACCGCCACGGTGACTGGCATATCGGTCACGTCGAACTCATAAATCGCCTCCATCCCCAAATCGGCGAAGGCCAGCACTTTGGCATGCTTAATCGCTTTGGAAACCAAATACGCGGCACCGCCCACCGCCATGAGGTAAGCGGCTTTGTGTTTCTTGATGCTTTCAATCGCGGTGGGGCCGCGCTCGGCCTTGCCGATCATCGCGATCAAGCCAGTTTGGCCCAGCATGGTTTCGGTGAATTTGTCCATGCGCGTGGAGGTGGTGGGGCCAGCTGGGCCCACCGCCTCGTCGCGCACCGGGTCTACTGGCCCGACGTAATAAATCACCCGGTTGGTGAAGTCCACTGGCAGTTTTTCGCTTTTGGCCAACATGTCTTGAATGCGCTTGTGCGCAGCATCCCGCCCGGTAAGCATCTTGCCATTGAGGAGCAGCGTGTCACCGGGCTTCCAACTCGCCACCTGGTCTTTGGTGAGCGCGTTCAGGTCCACCCGTTTGGCGGTGAGCGTATTCGGTTTCCAGTTCACTTGCGGCCAATCCGACAACAGCGGCGGCTCACAGTGCGCCGGGCCCGAGCCATCGAGCACGAAATGCGCATGGCGGGTTGCGGCGCAATTCGGAATCATCGCCACCGGTTTGGATGCCGCGTGGGTCGGGTACATCGCAATCTTCACATCCAGCACGGTGGACAGGCCGCCCAAGCCCTGTGCGCCGATACCGAGCGCATTCACCTTTTCGTAAAGCTCAATGCGCAGCTCGTCAGTTTTGCTTTGCGGGCCGCGCGCCAAGAGCTCGTGCATGTCGAGCGGTTCCATGAGCGATTCTTTCGCCATCAGCATGGCTTTTTCAGCCGTGCCGCCAATGCCGATGCCGAGCATGCCCGGTGGACACCAGCCAGCGCCCATGGTGGGCACTGTTTTGAGAACCCAATCCACCACCGAGTCGGAGGGGTTGAGCATGACCAGCTTGCTCTTGTTTTCAGAGCCGCCGCCCTTGGCCGCGACAATCACTTCCACCGTGTTGCCCTGCACCAGCTCCATCACGGTGACTGCCGGGCTGTTGTCGCCAGTGTTTTTGCGCGCGAACTGCGGGTCGCCCACCACGGAGGCACGTAGCAAGTTGTCGCCAAACAGGTAGCCGCGCCGCACACCTTCATTGCACAACTCAGCCACCGAATGTTTGGTGTCAAAGCGGCAGTCCATGCCGATTTTTAGGAAGATGTTGACGATGCCGGTATCTTGGCATATCGGCCGGTGGCCCTCAGCACACATGCGCGAGTTGGTCAAAATTTGCTCGATCGCATCCTTCGCCGCCGGTGACTGCTCGCGCTCATAGGCTCGCGCCAAATGCTCGATGTAGTCCTTCGGGTGGTAGTAGCTGATGAATTGCAAAGCGTCAGCGACGGACTGGATGAAATCTTCTTCGCGGATGGTGGTCATTTTTGGGGTGGGGCGTTAGGGGTGAGGAGTTAGGCTGGCGAGGTCGGCAGAGGAGAAACTATGCAGCATTTTACGAGCGGCGTTGCGATGATTATTGCAATCAGTTCATCGCAAACGCAGTTCTGAGAGGGCGGTCAGCTAGTCAGATAGATGAACTTTTCCCCTTGCCACCCGCTTGGGGAAAGACCGCAAAGACTGTGCATGCCATCAGCATCAGCTGAGCGGCAACAGTGGCCTGCGCTGGGCCAAGTCTTCGTACTGCGCAGTTTGACGATTGGTCCGGAACTCAGCCGTGCTCGAATACCGTGATCGCGCCACTACAATCGCGACTCCAATCGTTCTGTGGAATTAATCAATGGAAATCAGCC
>JANLTH010000034.1:0-44704 GCA_031362865.1 Burkholderiales bacterium
CGCCAGGTGCGCCCGGGTCAGAATTGGCTATTAGTGACGCACCAAGTCAACATTCAGGCACTCGCCGGAGTTGGCCCGCCGATGGGCCATTGGGTCTTGATGAAACCAGATGCCGCACGCGGCACGCTTGAGTTGGTTGGCCTGTTTAATCCGCTAGATCTGCAGCAATGAGTCAAACTTATCTGCAAGAAGCCGCACGCGACACGCCAGTCTCGGGAGAGTTTGATGTCGTCGTCTTGGGCGGCGGCCCAGCGGGCATCGCTGCGGCAGCAGCCGCCGCGCGCCATGGTTCGAAAACCTTGCTGGTGGAGCGCTACGGCTTTTTGGGCGGCATGGGTACGGCGGCAGGCGTTACCAACTTTTGCGGCCTGCATGCCAATGTGCGTGGCACGGTTCAGCAGGTGGTACACAGCATTGCTGACGAGTTGCTGAACGGGATTCGCGCGCTCGGCGGCTTGAGTGAGCCACATGCCTTGTTCAACGGCAAAACCGCCGCCCAGGCCTACGACAACGCTGCCTACAAAGTTGCCGCCGACGAATTGGTCACCGGTGCCGGGGTGCAATTGCTGTTCCACGCGCTTGCCGTGGGCGTGGTGATGGAATCGCCGCAGCGCGTGGCCGCACTACTGCTTGAAACCAAGTCGGGCCGCGTTGCCGTCAAGGCACGCACCTTCATCGATTGCTCGGGCGATGGTGATCTGGCGGCGTTCGCCGGTGTACCGTTTGAAAAAGGCGTGGACGGGCGCGAGATGATGTACCCCTCGACCATGTTTCGCGTGAACGGCGTTGACCCGATTCGCGCTGGCGAGGCATGGAACCACGTTACAGGATGGATGGCCGACGCCGCCAGCCGGGGGCAGCATTTTTCGCGCAAGGGGCCGATCTTGCGGCCGCAAAAAAACCCGCAGGAGTGGCGCGCTAATGTGACGCAACTCGCCAATGCCGACGGCACGCCGGTTGACGGTACAAACGCGGAGCAATTGAGCGCAGCTGAGATCGATGGCCGCCGCCAAAGCGTGGATTTCTTTCGCTTCTTGCGCGCCCATGCGCCGGGTTTCGAGAACGCCTATTTGCTCGACATCGCACCGCAGGTCGGTATTCGCGAAACTCGGCGCGTGCTTGGGGAATATCAGCTCACAGAAGACGATGTCCTCAATTGCCTCTCGTTTGACGATAGCATCGGTGTCAACGGCTGGATGATTGAAGAACACGTGGCGGGGGATGTCAAATTCGTGTTCCAACACCGGTTGGGCGAGCCAGAGGTGCGTGGCTACAATCAGTTGCCCTACCGCATGCTGCTGCCCAAGCAAGTGGGCAATTTGCTGGTAGCGGGACGTTGCGCCTCGATGACTCACATGGGCCAATCGGCCGCGCGCGTGTCAGGTGCCTGCTTTGTGATGGGCCAAGCCGCAGGCACGGCCGCCGCGTTGGCGCAGCGCGCCGGGGTCGTGCCACGCCGGCTTGCGGCGCCACAACTCCAGGCCGCATTGAGTCAGGCTGGGGTCTTTTTGGGCGATTGAAGCCCGCACATCGTAAACACCCCGCCGCTATACCTCCTCACAACTTCACTACCAGATGAACTGCCTCCAACGCAGACCAGCCAGCGCTGCATACGCCGCCAGCACGGTATGTTCGCCGCGTTAGCCCCCCCCCCCGCTGAAAGACATGGCCGACGCTGACCGCACCACCGGCACAGCGCCGCCCACCGGCAGCAACTGGCCACTCGATGCCTTTCTGTGGACGCTGGGCAGTCTGTGTGCCTTGCACCGCCTACCCTTCGCCGCCGACCTAGTCGCCAAACAGTTTCCACCGCCGTACGACCAAGTGAGCCTGATCGAAGCCGGGCGCGCCTTGGGCTTCCAGGTGCAGCAACGATCCGTAGAAATCGATCACCTCGCCGCGCTCCCCCTGCCCTGCGTGCTGCCGCTTGACCATCAGCCAGCCCTGCTGGCGAGCGCAGCGCCCGCGCCTGATCCAGCTGGTCAACCCAGTTTCATGTTGTGTCGCGCAGGTGAACAAAACCCCCAAACAATCACCAAAGCCGCGCTCGCCGCGTTGGCCTTCGAGTCGGGCAACAGCGCCACGCTCGATGTCATCCTCTTCGCCACCGCCGCCCCCACGATTAACGACCCAGATGCGCAAACCGCCCGTGCAAGCCAGCGCGCCTTCGGCTTCCGCTGGTTCATCCCCGAGCTGTTCAAGCACAAGCAGGTGTGGCGCGACGTGCTGATTGCGTCATTGGTGATTCAGCTGCTCGCGCTTGGCACGCCGCTCTTCACGCAAGCTATCGTGGACAAAGTGGTCGTCCATCGCACCGAAAGCACCCTGATCGTGATCGGCATTGGCCTGTTTGTCTTCATGCTTTTCTCCGCTTTTCTCACGTGGGCGCGCCAATACCTCGTGCTGCACACCGGCAACCGGGTCGATGCCACGCTGGGCGCTGCCGTGTTCGAGCATCTGTTCAAGCTACCGCCGCGTTATTTCGAACACCGCCCCACTGGCGTGATCGCGGCACGCCTGCACGGCGTGGAAACGATTCGCGAATTTGTCGCATCCTCCATCGTCACGCTGCTGCTCGACATTCCGTTTCTGTTCATCTTTGTCGCGATCATGTTCTTCTATTCCGTCACGCTGACCTTGATTGCGCTGGGCATTCTGGCCGTCATCACCGGCATCAGCCTGTTGATGGCCCCGGTGTTTCAAGCTCGGCTGCAAGAACAGTTCTTGCTCGGGGCGCGTTCACAAGCGTTTGTCACCGAATATGTGGCCGGGCTGGAAACGGTGAAATCGCTGCAACTCGAACCGCAGATCAAGCAGAAATACGCGGATTACCTGGCCACCTATCTGCAAGCCGGGTTCCGCACCCGGCAGATCAGCAACACCTATTCCAGCGCGGCCAATTTTCTGGAACAGCTGATGACGCTGTTGATCCTGGTGGTGGGTGCGTACCTGGTGATGACCCCACCCGATGCGGCGAGCGCTGCCCAAGCCGCCGCCGCGACCGGTAGCAACCCCACCACCGCGCCGATCTTCAGCGCCGTCAAAGAACCCTTCACGATTGGCATGCTGATCGCCTTTCAGATGTTTGCGGGCAAGCTTTCGCAGCCAGTGCTGCGCTTGGTGGGCTTGTGGCAGCAGTTTCAGCAAGCGCGGCTTTCGGTGGAACGCTTGGGCGACATCATGAATGCGCCGACCGAACCGTATTCACTGCTCCCGGCGCGCGCCGGGCAGAAAGCCACCGATGCCGCAGCGCCGATTATCGAAGTCACCGGGTTGGGCTTTCGCCATGCGGACGACCTGCCGCTGCTCTACCGCGACTTCAGCTTCTCGGTGACCAAGGGCGAGGTGGTGGCACTGATGGGGCCGTCTGGCTCCGGCAAAAGCACCTTTGCCAAGCTCTTACAAGGCTTTTATCAACCGACCGATGGGCGAATTGTGGTGGAAGGAACCGACATCCACCATTTGGCGGCGAATGAACTGCGCGCCACCTTCGGTGTGGTGCCACAAGAAACGGTGCTCTTCTCCGGCACGATTTACGACAACTTGGCGATGGCCAACCCGCATGCCAGCTTTGACGACATCGTCAAGGCTTGCCGAATGGCCGAAATCCACAGCACCATCGAAGCCCTGCCCAAAGGCTACCAGAACGCGATTGGCGAGCGCGGCGCGGGTTTGTCAGGCGGGCAGCGGCAGCGCTTGGCGATTGCGCGTGCCCTCATCAGGCGCCCGAAAGTGCTGATATTTGATGAGGCCACCAGCGCACTGGATGCGGAAACGGCGGAACACTTCGGCAGCACGATCAATCAGCTGCGTGGCCACGTGACGATGTTGTTTATTACCCATGCGGTGCCCAAGAGTTTGAAGGTGGACCGGATCGTCAGGATCGAAGCGCAGACTGCCTCCCTCCCTACTTCTTCGCCTTCTGCCTCTCCCCCTCCGACTGGGAAAGGGTCGGGGTGAAGGAAAGGCGATGGAATGCCGTTGTCCGCACATCGCATCCACCGCTCCATTGCTATCAATGCCGCGCCATGTAGGAATCCAGTCGCCCCAAATAATCACGCAATAGCCTGAGTCACACAATCACCGAATCCCCAATCCACCAAACCACTAAAGGAAAATCACCATGCAAGCCCTCGTCCAAAAATTCACCCTCCTGGCCTTCGCCGCATTGCTTCTCACCGGCTGCGCCACCGCACCCGGCCCCCAATTCACCGCGCTCGAACCACCCAGCACCGGTAAGGGTGCTATCTACATCTATCGCACCGACCGCTTCTTCGCGATGGGTCAGGCCTTTACGGTGCTGATCGACAAGCAGAAAACCGGCGAGATTCAGAACGCCTCGTACCTGCGCCGTGAGATGGCTCCCGGCAAATACACGCTCACCATCGAGCCGGGTGGTTTTGCGAAATTCTTTGAGCATCCGATGACAGTGGAGGCGGGCAAGACCACGTTTTACGACTTCGACTTCAACAGCGGGCCGTTGGCCAATGCCTTCTTCATTGGCTCCGAAATTGTGCGGCGTGAGCAGGGCAAAGCGCTGGAGGATCTGAAGGCGTGCAAGCGGGCGGAATAGGGGAATATCCGTAGCCGACGACAGTGCAACTTCTTCTCTCCAAAATTGCCATAAATGACATCGATGACAACAACACCCCAGCTCTCCGCTGAAGACTTGGCCAGCGCCACCAAGGAGTTAGCCAAGCTCCCCCTCTTGGGGCCAGTACTCTGGCTCTATGCGCGTGACCCGCAGCGCAAGTACACCTTCGTGGCGGACATGGACTTTCGGTTGTTGCCGCCGTTGATTCACAACCAATGCCATTTGCTGAGCAAAGGCCAAGTGCCATGGGCTTTCTTCTCGTGGGCGTTTGTGAGCGAGGCGGTGGACGCGCGGCTACGCACCACCCAGCCGGTGATTGCGCCGCACGAGTGGAAAAGCGGCGAAATTCCTTGGCTAATCGATGCACTGATGCCCTTCTCGGTGGGGGCGAATGCGGCCGAGCGGGAGAGCCTGCTGGCGGAAATGGCCAAGCAGATTGCGCCGGGCAAGCCAGTGCAGGGGTGGGTGGACGATGGCAAGAATGGAGCTGCGCTCCGGACTTTTAATACCGAGAGGTTGCAATGAAAAATTACCTAGCTACTTGCGCGACGAAGATTCGTTGGTGTGTAGACGCAAAGTCGTCACCAATCCGGTTTGCTTCGGCCAAGACCAGTGCCCCCTGTACCAGCACCAGCGTGGCATGCAACGTAGACGACTTCGGTTTTTACAATCAGACCGACTGGATCGGCGCTACCGATGCGTTTCTGGTGCTCGACCAAGACATCGACGGCTTAATCGACCGGGGCAATGAGTTGTTTGCCAACCCCAGCGTAGCCCTCGGTGCGCAGGGCGGGGCGGCCTTGCGCTGGATGGACGCGAATCGGGCTGGCGACAGCGCTGATTTCAGGGAGTGCGATAGGCTAAAGAGGCAATACAGATGTGAGTCTTTACGGCATGTAGGCCGAAGAGTCAGACTGGGTGGGGGTTTTAAAAGACGAGGTGCGCGAACAGTGGTTTGGCTTACGGGGGTGGAGGGCAAAATCGTACTGCGGATGTCGGATGCCGCGAACATGCTATGAGGCGCGAGTCGATTGCCGACTTGGCAGCGAGGCCGCTGCGACGCTTGGAGAATTCGACCCTGACCCGTTTTTTATGCTGACCCGTTTTTTATGACCCATTTTTTATGCTGTTTTTTATGCTGTTTTTTATGAGGCAAAAGATGAAAAGCGTGCCGCGAGCCACAAACCATCGGACACGGTCCCCCGCTTGGGGCGGGCGGGCGACTCGGTTGCTCAAAAGGCTCTTGCTGTTGCTCGTTGTGTCGAGTTTCGCGAGTTGGGCACAGACTCCAGTGCGCGAGGAACTGCCTGCCTTCGACTTCGAGGCAGCCCGTAAACGAGATCGTGCTTTTGCGCAAAAAGAGGAGTTTGTTGCGCGGCTGCGTGACTATCTAGAGAAAGACCTGACCGATCCGGCGCTGGTTGAAGAGACGTTCAGGTTCAAGTGGCAAGAGCGGATTGTTCGGCCTGATCTGGCGATCAAAAGTCATAGTGCATCCACGCCAAACGATGAATTTCTGAGCGTCATCCTCGACAGACGGGCAAGCGAAGACCGAGTCCCTTCGGGCCTTTTGTTGACGCTGAATACGACCTTTGTGGATGATAAAAATTTGAACCCCTACTGCGTTTCCCCAAAAATGATCGCGATTCGCCTAGTAGACGCAGGCTGGCAGTTCAGTCGCCAAACGTCACGCACCAACCGGTCGGTTAGTTATCACTTCAACCTCGCCAAAATAACCAAATCCGGCTACATCGTTTCGGTCACCCTTTCAGATCACTACGATGATTACCGATGCAACCCCAATATTTCGATTAATTTCACCACTTTGGAGCGCTAGCTCATGTCCACCACTCCCATCACCACCTCATCTCCCGCACTTCGCTTTCTGGGCGCGAACAGTCCACAGGCGGCGGCAATTGTCGCGGTCGTCAATAGCTCGCCTTACCTACGTAGTTTGTGGGATGCGTTTGAAGCGCGAACGATTCCGCCGGGGAGTGTTTTTGCGGGAGAAAAACCCTTTATCCAACTCGCTGGCGAAACCGGGAACGGTGACTTGATACCCGATACCAATGCAAATGCGGAACGAGTCCAGTTCTCGTTGGAATACTTTCAGACACCGGATGCGAGTGTCTCTGCTGATACGCTACGCGCCAATTTGATCAAAGACCTCGCCCATGAAATCCAGCACTCCAACACGTTTACTGCGCGGCGTGATGCTGAGATCAACGGCCTCAAAGGCGACGGCACCGTAACGTCGTTGGTCAATACCTACCGCCGCGCACGCACTGATGACGAACTGGACTCAAAAGTCGCCGAGTTCAACGCGCTCAAAAGTGGCAGTCACAGCGATGAAGTGATTCGGGGCCGCATTAATGGCGCAAATGCAGACTATTTCACTGCGATCAATACCGCCTACATCAATGCCCGAAATCAACTACCAGAGGGTTCTACGGCGATTCCAGTCGTCCCGCCGACCACTGTATTGAGAAACGCAATGCGAACGCCCTATGAGGAGGCGCGCGGCTCCGACCAGGATTCCAGCACTCCGCAAAACCGCGGCCTGACCTACGGTGCCTCCCATTCCATTGACGGCCTAATTCAATTAGCCGGACTCGGTCGCCTACCAGGCGGCGCAATCTACGTCGCAACCGATGTCTCACCCACCGACGTCGCATTGCGCGGATTGAATGGCTCAATCACTCTGGTCAATCCTGCCACCGGCGTTTCAGTTGGCCTAGGCGGCGAGACGATTCCCAATACGGCAGGGCAGCAAACGCGCTTTGTGATGAGCGTTCAGAATGGTGACGGCGAAGTCGTTGTGATTGAAGGGGTGGCGAATCGCCTTGGCAACACCGTTCGCATTGATCGAGCGTACACGTTCGCGCCAAGTGACTCGAACGATGAGCCTGGTTTTATGCGCACGATCGACCTTACTCAAGCTATTCGAACGCAAGTGGATGCGCGCACTTTGAGTGGGCTTTCTGCGATCAATTCCGCTCGGCAGCAACTCGGATTGCCAGCTCTGGCGGAAGCGCCGCTTACCGTGACACCCGGAACTCTGCCACCCCCTGCCGCAGGTGAGGGCGCGCCGAATGGCCCCACCCCGCCTGCCCCTCTGCCAAATCGCACCGAATTGAATCCGGGCGGCGGGGTAGCGGTGATCGAAGGCGGCATCCCCAAATATGTCGTCCTGCCAGACGGCACGGCAACCGCTGAATACTCGATCGACGATGGCAGTTTAGTAACCCAGTCCTACAACGCTGCCACGGGTGTCAGCACCTTCAAACAGACTTTCGCCAACGGCAGCTACGACATTGGCAGCGAAGATGGAAACCGGTCAGCAGTCATCAACAGCTACTCAGCTACAAATATTCTCACTTCACGCACCGTCACCAGCCCCACCCCCACCGGCAGCACCACCGACCTCTACAACAGCACCAACACCCTCCTCAGCAGCACGGTGCGGCAAATCTTCGACGACGGCACGGTGCTCGACACCATCACCCGCACCAACCTGGGCACCGATGGTCAGCCGATAGTAGGCGCTGGTGCCGGCAGCAGCACCACCCTGCGCTACACCGACTTAGACGGCGTCAGCGCCGAGCGCCCGGCCCTCACCAACGCGGCCAGCGATGTCAATCTGAACCAGGTCATCGCCACCAGCCAAACCATCCTCGATGTGGGCAAAGCACTCTTCAACGACAGCCCCCTGGGCACCGCACAGGGCCTGACCAACCTGATCGCCTCCAGCAGCGACAGTTGGGCCAAGCTGGGCACCGGGGCCAATGTGATTGGCGGCATCAGCAGCCTGATCTCACTGCAGCGTGCGCTCGACAAACAAGACACCCTGGGGGCCCTGACCGCCGGGGCCAATGCCATCAACTACGGCAACAAACTCTACATCGCCGCCTACGGTGCCAACGAAGTCACCAATGGGATCAACACCTTCTTGAACGGCACGCCCACGGTGATTGAACCCAATTTCATCACCGGTGAAGGCGTGCTCATCACCGAAGGCAGCATCGGTGCGCTCACCGTCCTCTCGGTCATCAATGCCCTAGCCAACAATGACCCGATTGGCGCGGGCATCGCCATCGTCTCGGCCTTTAACCCGCCTCTGGGCACCATCCTCTCCATCGTGCGTGCCGTGGTCGAAGGCATCTTCGAGAACGAACCTGACCCATGGGGGGTGGCGGTGTTCCGCTTCACCGGTGCGGCCGATGGCAGCATCGCGCTGCACATCGAAAGCGATGACGGCGGCGACCACCGGGTTGAGCCGATTGCCCTGCAAGCCAAAGCGCAGCTCGACCAAGTCATTGCCACCGCCAATGCGCAATTGCTCGCCGCCGCCGCCGGTGCGGGTGCAACCACCGCACTGCAACTGGGCTTGATCCCGCAGCGCATGCCCAAGCTTAACTTCCATGGGGCTTACACCCTGGTCGATATTGACCCGGTGAGCGGGCGCGACCGCAGCCTGATCTATGACGCTCAGGGTTTCTTTCTGGGCGGCTACCGGGGCGATGCGACCACCCAAACCGACACGGAGTTTGCTGCCAACCCGTATGCCAACCCGGCCGCGCGCGAAGCCTGGGCCGGCAGTGCGGAAGCCAGCCGCACGGTGTTTGAGCAGTTCATCTATTCCAGCTTGGGGCGCAGCGCGATTGCGCCCCTGTGGGAGCGCCAGACCGCGCTGATCCAAACCCAGGTGGGTGACCCGGATGCGGGGATGACTGAGGCGGTGCGGGCGGCGCGCCAGGGGCAGCGCGCCTTGACGATCAACGGCATCCCGATTGACCATGCGGCGGATGCCCAGGCACTGGCGGCATGGGTGAGCACACACCCGAACGGGGTGAACCCGAACAACCCGACCGATACGCCACCCACACCGCGAACCCAGGTGTTTCGCCCGATTACGCTCGATCTGAATGGTGACAACCGGATCAGCATCGTCTCGCGCACCACTGCGAGTGTGGCGTTTGATGTGGACGATACCGATTTTTTGAAAGACACCGCGTGGATTGGGGCCGGGGATGGATTTCTGGTACTCGACAACATCGTCAACGGCACAATTGATGGCGGTGGGGAGGTGTTTAGCAACGCCCAGGTGGCGCGTAGCCGCCGAGGTTTGCCAGCGCTGGATGCAGTGGACGCGAACCGGGATGGCCGGATTACGGCGGCAGACCCGGTGTTTAGCCAACTGCGGGTCTGGCAGGATGCGAATCAGGATGGCGTGGCGCAGGCCGGTGAGACCAAGGCGATTACCGAGTTGGGGATTACCGCGCTGAATTATCGGCTGGGCACTTATGACAAGGTGACCACGATCGCTGGGGCTTCGGTGACCGTGTCCTCGCTGCTGCAAAGCCCGGAACTGGAGGCGCTGACAGAGGGGGTCAACTCTCAGCCGGTGCTGGATGCGGCGGGCAATTCGGTGGGCATCAAACTCACCAGCACCGGTGGTCAGGTGTCATTGCTGGCCACCAAATTAACCAACTTGGGCCCAACCAGCAACGGAGGCGGCGGCGCTGGCACGGGTGGCGGCGGGGGCAGCGGATCAGGCGTGCCTGGCGACGACGGCTTTGCTTTTGCGCAAGAGGATGTCGCGCTCGATATTCCGGTCAGCGCGCTGCTGGCAAACGACAGCTTGGGGAACTTCAACGCAAGCTCGGGTGTGCTGAGCATTTTTTCCCTCAGCAATGCAAGCTACGGCGCGGTGGAACTGATCAGCAGCGGTACCGTGGTGCGGTTCACGCCAAACGCCAACTTTCAAGGCATCGCCAACTTTAGCTACACCATTACTGACGGGTTTGGCCATCTGGGTGCTGCGAATGTGTCGCTCACATTCAAACCCGTGAACGATGCGCCGGTAGTCAACCAAACGAATGTCTTCAACGATGGGGCCAACCTGATTTATGGCTATCGCGGCATTTACAACTATGGGGAAACAGATTCGGTCACGTGGGTACCACTGACCGCTCCTGGCATTGGACTGCTCGCGCCGTCGCCATACTTCCAACCGGACACCTGGATGTACCTGGACCGTCCGTTTGATGCGGGGTCACCGCAAGCCGGGCGAATTCGCGCCAGCGATCTGGATGACGCGACGCTGACGTATCGCATCAGCCGCCAGCCGCGCTATGGCACTGCTGTCGTGGACCCGGCAACCGGAGCCTGGCGTTATCTGCCATCAGGCATCACGGGGGTCAGCTACGACACATTTGAAGTGGAGGTGGTTGATGCTGGCGGCAGCGAGGTCGACGCCTCCGGCAACCCGGTCATCAAAGCCGACCGGGTGACCATTACCGCACCGATCCTGCCGGTCTACAACACCGGTGGCGACACCACCGGGATTCCGCTGGTGCTCGACCTGGATGGCAACGGCATCAATCTGGTCGCGCTGGAGAACTCTACGGCCTTCTATGACATCGACGGTGATGGCCTGCGCACCCGCATGGCTTGGGTCGGTGCGGGTGATGGCTTTCTTGCGTACGACGCAGACGGCAATGGCACGATTGCCGGGAAAGGCGAAATCGACTTTGCCCGCTATCGCAACGGCGCACAAACGGATCTGGAAGGCTTGGCCGCGTTTGATTCCAACAGCGACGGGCAGCTCAGCGCCGCCGATGCGGCCTTCAACAAGTTTCGCGTCTGGCGCGACTTCAACAGCAATGGGGTTTCAGAAGCCGGTGAATTGCAAACGCTGACTGAAGCGGGTATCGCGACAATCAGCCTTGCCAGCAATGGGCAATTTGCGGTAGTGGCGGGCAACACGGTGCATGGCAGCGCCGTAGTCACGATGACCGACGGCAGCCAAACCACGATGGCGGATGTCACATTGAGAGTGGGCACCGAAACCCTCGAGCCCACCGCCAGCGGCCTGGTGGTAACCAATCGGCCCGCCGTGTCTGCTGGCGAAGCACTCACCGGCACAGCGGCAGACGATTTTGTGATTGGCACGGTCGGCAACGACCAATTGCGCGGCCTGGGTGGCAACGACACAATTGTCGATGATGCGGGTAACGATTATGTCGAAGGTGGCGACGGCGACGACGTGATTTACACCGGGGTGGGTGAAGACATCATCCTGGCAGGCAATGGGCGTAACAGCGTGTTTGCCGGGGCGGGCAATGACCTGATCGTGGGCTCGGCTGACACGCTGGGCCATGACCTCTTTCTGGGCGAGGCGGGCAACGACATCATTCTTGGCGGTGGCGGCAACGATGTCATCGGCGGTGGCGCAGGCGACGACGTGCTCGGCGGAGGACTGGGCAACGACCTGATCTCAGGTGAAAGCGGCAACGATGCCTTGTTCGGAAACGAAGGCGACGATGCGTTGTCAGGCGACAGCGGCAACGATCGCCTGCAAGGTGATAGTGGTAGTGACGTGCTCGACGGCGGTACGGGTACTGACCTTATGCTGGGCGGTGCTGGAGACGACACCTATGTGGTGGACTTTTCTGGCGATATCGTGCGCGAACAGGAACAGAACGGCACCGACTCAGGCGGCACCGACACGGTGCGCAGTAGCATCAGCTACCAGCTAGGCACGAACGTAGAAATCCTCACCCTAACCGGCACAGACGGCTTGAACGGCGTCGGCAACAGCCTGAACAACACGCTGATCGGCAGCCTGGGCAACAACGTGCTGATCGGCGGCGAAGGCAACGATGTACTCGACGGCAACACCGGTGCCGATGCGATGGCAGGCGGCGCCGGCGACGACACCTACTACGTGGACAACGCGGGCGACTTGGTCACTGAAGAGGCCAATGTTGCCGGTGAAACCATCGCCACTACCAACATTGAAGCACTGCTCCAAGCGCACCTCAGCGACGACCTCACGTTCCAGGTACTGGGCCGCGCCTGGAGCGTCTCTTTGCTCGCCAACAACAGCCTGAGTCGCGCGGATCGTGTGCTCGCTCTGCAAGAGGAATTCGGCGACTCGGACTATGCCGACGAAGTGCTTTGGTTCTTCGACGAATACGCCTGGTTCTTCGACGCCATCCAGATCAACGGCAGCGGCACGCCGGGCGGGCAAAGCTTCGGCATTGACACCGTGTTCTCCCGCGTCAACTACAGCCTCACGCCGAATGTCGAACACCTCGTCCTCACCGGCTTTGCCAGCATCAACGGCACCGGCAACGCCCTGAACAACACATTAACCGGCAATAGCGCCGCCAACCAGCTCGACGGCGGGGCCGGAGGCGACACCTTAATCGGGCGCGGCGGCAACGACCGCTACGTTGTTGACGACGTGAACGACCGCGTCGTCGAAGCGGCAGGCGAAGGCACCGACACCGTCTACACCCACCTCACCCGCACCCTCGAAGACCACGTGGAGAACGCCGTCCTGCTTGGTTCTTCAGGCATATCGGCTACCGGCAACAGCCTCGCCAACCTGCTCCAAGGCAACGACGCCGCCAACCTGCTTAGGGGCCTGGACGGCAACGACACCCTGATTGGTAACGCTGGTGACGATGTACTCGACGGCGGCCTCGGGGCCGACATCCTGCTAGGCGGCGCGGGCGACGACACCTACCACGTCGACACCGCCCACAGCAGCAGCACCGACGCCAATGGCACTGTCACCACCATCACCGGTGACACCATCAGTGAAGGCCTGCTCGACACCACAGGCAGTCTGATTGCTGGTAGCGATGCCGGTGGCACCGACACCGTGATCGCCAGCATCAACTACCGCCTGGGCACGAATCTGGAGAACCTCACCCTGACTGGTGCTGCCACCTTAGGCATCGGCAACGACCTTGCCAACATCCTCACCGGCAACGCGCTCGATAACGAACTCGACGGCGGTGCCGCGGCCGATGTGATGGCAGGCGGCCAAGGCGACGACCTGTACCACGTTGACCACGCAGGCGACCTGGTGCGCGAATGGCTCAACCAAGGCACCGACAGCGTCATCGCCAAGATCAACTACGTCCTCCCGCAGCACGTCGAAAACCTCTGGCTCTACGCCAACCCGCTGGACACTGCGGGCAACCCCATCACCCCCGACGCCCCGCTGCAAGGCACCGGCAACAGCCTCGCCAACCAAATCACCGGCAACGCCGCCGCCAACGTGCTCTCCGGCCTGGACGGCGACGACCACTTGAACGGCAAAGCCGGCAACGACAGCCTGAACGGCGGGCAAGGCAAAGACACCCTGATCGGCGACGACGGCAACGACGTGCTCGACGGCGGCACCGAACGCGACACCCTGCTCGGCGGCGCAGGCGACGACATCTACTACGTCGATACCGCCCACCAAGTCACGCCCGCCTCAGGAACCACGGCAGCCGTAACCATCGCGGGCGACATCGTCAGTGAAGGCGTGATCGGTACGGATGGCACTATCACCGCCGGCAGCAACGCCGGTGGGGTAGACCTCATCATCACCACCGTCGATTACGCCACCCCCGACCATGTCGAGAACATTCTGGGCGCTGGCACTGGCAACATCCAGCTGGGCGGCAACGCCTTGAACAACCACGTCCAAGGCAACGTGGGCAACAACCAGCTCTACGGCTATGCCGGTAACGATGTCATGGCCGGCGGCGCCGGCAACGACTACCTGGATGGTGGCGCAGGCAACGACCAACTGCTCGGCCAAGACGGGGATGACACCCTGGACGGCGGCCTCGGCGTCGATGCCATGGCCGGCGGGGATGGGAACGACCTCCTTGATGGAGGTCTGGGGGCCGACACCCTTGTGGGTGGTCGGGGCGACGACACCTACATTCTGGAGAACCTGGGCGACACCGTCACGGAAGCTGCAGGAGACGGTCGCGACACCGTGCGGGTCAACTACAGCTACACGCTCGGCACCAATGTCGAGAACTTGGTACTCACCACCTTGGGCGAAGGCACCGCAGCCAGCCCCACCATTCACCCCACCATCGACGGCACTGGCAATACGCTTGACAACACCATCGCCGGGAACGATGCCGCCAACCGCTTAAGCGGCTTAGGCGGCAACGACACCTTGATTGGCAATGGCGGCAACGACACCTTGGACGGCGGCCTTGGGGAAGACATCCTCGTGGGCGGGGCCGGTGACGACCTCTACCTCGTGGATGATGTCAAAGATGTCACCTCTGAAGCGCGCTTAGGACCAGATGGGCAGGCGGTCACAGGCAGCGATGCCGGTGGCAACGACACCATCCACGCCACGGCTAACCATGCCGCTGGCGACTATATCGAAACCATTCTCGTCAAAACCACCACTGGCCTGGAAATCGCAGGCAACGACCAAGCCAACCTGATCGTGGGCAATATCGGCAACGACAAGCTCTTTGGCAAAGGTGGCAACGACGTGATCCAAGCCGGGCTGGGCGACGACTTTGTCAATGGCGGCGAGGGCGATGACACGCTCGAAGCCGATGTCGGCAATGATGGCCTGGCGGGCGGCAAGGGTGACGACCTGCTCAAAGGCGGCGAGGGCCACGATGTGTACTTCTACGACATGGGCGATGGTTTGGACACGATTGTCGAGACCCGGCCTGAGGATTTACCCCATGGGCATGGCCATCACGATGGACAAAACCCAGGGCAAGGCCATGGCCAAGGCCACCATCACCCGATTCCCGCCAGCTACGACCGCGTCAAGTTTGGGGCCGGTTTGACCTTGGCCAATGTGGCCTTGCGCATCAAGAACCATCCCGATGGCAGCTTCACCGCGCAGATTCGGGTGCTCGATGCCAATGGCGACGAGCAGGCGCGCCAGGGGATCGACTTTGCGGTACGGGTCGATCATCGCGGGCATGTTTCCTCGCCGATTGAGAAGTTCGTGTTTGCCGACGGTTCAGAAAAGACCTGGTACGACCTTTACATCAAAACCCGCAGCCTGCGCGGCAATGGCCGCGCCAATACCCTCACCGGTGGGCGTGACGACGACACGATCCACGCGGGCAGCGGCGGCGACACGGTGAACGCCGGGACAGGCCATGATGCGGTTTATGGGGGCAACGGCGACGACTTTCTGTACGGCGATGGTGGTGACGACTACGTCTCGGGGGGCCGTGGCAATGACACGCTCGACGGCGGCGGCGGCACCGACATTCTGGACGGTGGCGCAGGCGACGACACGGTGCGTGACTTGATTGGCAATAATGCCTTGCTAGGAGGATCTGGCAATGACCGCTTGACGGCAGGAGCGGGAAATGACTTTCTGGCGGGGGGCGCGGGCAATGACACCATCGCTACCGGTGCGGGCAACAACGTGGTCGCGTTCAACCAGGGGGATGGGCGTGACACGATTGTGGCAGGGCAGCAATCGCAGGGGGCGAACAATACCTTGTCGCTGGGGGAGGACATTGCCGCGCGCGATCTCAATTTGCGCAAGACCGGGGACGATCTGATTCTGGAGATCGCGAATGGGGATAGCGTGACTTTCAAGGACTGGTATCTGGCAGGTAGCGTGGGTGCGAACCAGACCTTCAACAGCTTGCAATTGGTCAATGATGACCGTGGTGGGTGGTTCGGGTCGGCGGGCCACGGCAATCGAGGCGGGGACGAGCAGTTTGTGGTGTTTGATTTCAAGCGCTTGGTGGCTAACTTCGATCAGGCACGCGCCAGCAACACCAATCTGAACACCGGGCGGGACCGCTGGAGTGCGATGAATGGCTTACTGGACGCGCATTTGCGCTCGTCTACCACCGGGGCCTTGGGTGGGGAGCTGGCAGCACGGTATTCTGAGCAGGGCAGCCTCTCGGGCATGGCGGTCGATTCAGCCCAAGCCGCGCTCAATGGTCAGGGATTTGGCCAGCAGCTCCAGTCAGTTCACGCCTGGCAACGGTTTGATCCGGCGGTGGTGCGGATCGGCGCTTGAGGGGTGCGCGGGGGATGAGCGTCGCGCGCGCTACCTGAACAAGTCGCTATCTGACCCCAGGCGCGCCAAGCGCAACGTGAGCGCATCCGGTTTACGATAGATCATCAGCAGATCAGGTTTGAGGTGACACTCGCGATAACCAACCCAGTCACCAGCGAGTGCGTGATCGCGCAGGCGCACCGGAAGAATCTCATCCGCCAACAGCAGGGTTACCGTCGATGCAACCAGTTGCTCGATGTCGCGGCTGTGCCGCGGGGCGGCTTTAAGGCGTTTATAGTCGCGCTTGAAAGCCGAGGCCCGTTCAATCATCCGCATTCAAATCCGCCATCAGTTCGGCGGTGCTCGCAAAGCGCTTCGCTTTACCGGATTCAAGTTCGCGCAGTGCATGGGTAGTCGCACGTTTCGGAGCTTTGATGTCAAATGGCAGGCGGCGCTCGTCAACGACACGCAGCATGAGCAGCCGGATCGCATCGGAAACCGATAGCCCCATGGATTCGAGTACGGCAGTGGCGCGCTCTTTGGTAGCGGCATCAATGCGGGCGCGAACGTAAGTGTCAGCAGCGATCATATGAATTGTCTTAAGTGGTAAAGAAGATCAAACTTCCCCGTATTGTAGTCTTGGCATGACTACAAAAATTGTGCATTTGTTCGACATGCATCAGAGCTGGCGCACTCCGAAATGAGTTGTGAGCCGGGACCACTACCAAGCGCGCAAAATCCATCGGCGGCGAAGCTCCATGAAATCAGATTGAGCCGCCCACACCCGAATCACCGTTCAGCCCAATGATCCAGCGATCCACTGATACCCAAAAAATGACCACACCAACCCCGCAACTCTCCGCTGAAGACTTGGCCAGCGCCACCATCAAAACCACAAAACGAACCGTCACGCATGCCTGGGACCCGGCCAACTATCTGTACGATGAAGAAGAATGCGCACTGTATCTGGATGCGATCATTCAAGAAGCGGAAGGCGATGAAAAGCCCATCGCTGCCGCGTTGGGCGATATTGCCCGGGCCCACGGCATGATGCGGGTCTCGCGCGAGGCACTGTACCGGTCGCTCTCGGCCACTGGCAACCCCAGTTTCGGTACCGTTCTCAAAGTACTCACTGCGCTGGGGCTGGAGCTTTCGGTACGGCCAGCGCAAGCGAAATGAAACACCTCGACCCCTCTCTCTCCGACTTCGCGCCACGCCTGCTCGCGATCCAAGAATCCCCACCCGCGCGCATGCCGCGCGCGGTGCTTTGGGCGGTGTGCGCCTTGGTCGCGATTCTGCTGGTTTGGGCGACCTTTGGCAGGCTCGACGTGATCGCGAGTGCCGAAGGCAAGCTGGTGCCGCAGACTTACCAAAAGATCGTGCAGCCGGCCGATGCGGGGATCGTGGCCGAGATCCTCGTGCGCGAAGGTGAAACGGTGCGTGAGGGCCAAGTGCTCATGCGGATGGACACTACTCTGGCGCGGGCTGACTCGGCCACCATTGACAACGAACGGCGCGGCAAAGAGCTCGCCTTGCGGCGCATTGAGGCCGAGCTCACCGGGCAGCCCCTGCGCCGCGAAACCGGCGACCCGCCGGCTTTGTTTGCTCAGGTAAACAGCCAAACCCAGGCACGTCGCAAGGCGTATCTGGAGTCGATTGAGCAAGAGGCTGAGGTGCTCAACAAGGCACGCCATGATTTGGCGGCGGCGCAGCAGACGCAATCCAAGCTAGTGCAAACCCTGCCGATTTACCGGCGCACCGCAGAGTCGTTCGACAAGCTACAAAAAGACGGCTTTGTTGGCCCGCTCGCAGCTGATGAAAAGCGCCGCGAGCGGATCGAGAAGGAGCAGGAACTCAAGGCGCAAGATTCGGCGGTGGCAAGCTTACGCTCAGCGATTGCGGCGGCAGAAAAGAAGATCGCGCAAATCACCACCAACTATCATTCGCAATTGGCCAATGAGCGCGTGGAGGTGGAGGCGCAGTTCCACAAATTGACACAGGAAACGGCCAAGGTGGCGCATAAAGCGACGCTGCTCGAACTGAAGGCCCCGCAAGCGGGGATCATCAAAGATGTGGCTACCAGCACGCGCGGCACGGTGGTGTCGCCCGGCACGGTGTTGATGACCTTGGTGCCGCAACACGAGCCGCTGATTGCCGAGGTGCAGGTAAAGAATGAGGATGTCGGCTTTGTCCACGTCAATCAGCGCGCCAAGGTCAAGTTGGCGGCATTTCCGTTTCAGAAATATGGGTTGATCGAAGGTACGGTGACGCATGTGGGGGCGGATGCGAACGATCCTGGCGCAGCAGGCGCTGGCAAAGCGAGTGCCACTCCGACTTATAAGGCACTGGTGAAACTGGATCGGGCATTTCTTCAAGTGGCGGGCACCAGGCTCAACCTGACTCCGGGCATGCAGACGGTGGCAGAGATTCACCAAGGCACGCGCACGGTGATGGAATATTTGCTCTCACCGGTGCAAAAGGCGTTTTTGGAGGCGGGGCGGGAGAGATAATTTGCTCTGCAGCGCGGGTAGGTTCTTGAGGGCGGTGAACCCTGGTGCCTCGTTGCACATCCATTTCGCAATGAGCATTCTTTAGCTAGAGTCCAACATCATGCTCGATCAAGCCACTCGCTTAAGCCTAGCCCGTGAACTGCACCAAGCCGAACAGGCGCGTAGTCAAGTTGAGCATTTTTCCAAACGCTTTCCCGCCATCGAAATCGGCGATGCCTATGCGATTCAGCGCGAATGGGTCAAGCTCAAGGTTGCCGACGGCCGCGTGATCAAGGGCCACAAAATCGGCCTCACCTCGCGCGCGATGCAGGTGGCATCGCAGATTACCGAACCGGATTTTGGCGCACTGCTGGACGACATGTTTTTTGAGCAAGGGTCTGACATTCCGGTTGCGCGCTTCATCTTGCCGCGCGTAGAAGTGGAGTTAGCCTTCATTCTGGCGAGGCCGCTCAAAGGCCCGGGAGTCACGATTTTTGATGTGCTGAACGCCACCGACTACGTTGTGCCAGCACTGGAAATCATCGATGCCCGTATCGAACAATTTGACCGCCATACCAAGGCGATGCGCAAGGTGTACGACACGATTGCCGACAACGCCGCCAATGCGGGCATCGTGCTCGGTGGCCGCCCGATCAAGCCGGACGCGGTGGACTTGCGCTGGTGCGGCGCGCTGCTCTACAAAAACGGTGTGATTGAAGAATCTGGCTTAGCCGCCGCTGTGCTGAATCACCCGGCACACGGCATCGCTTGGCTTGCCAACAAACTGGCGGGACATGGCGAAAGTTTGGCAGCAGGTGAGGTGGTGTTGGCCGGTTCGTTCACGCGGCCTGTGGGCGGCGCGGCAGGCGATACCTTTCACGCCGACTACGGCCCACTGGGTGCGATCACCTTCCGCTTCGTTTAAAGGTCACCAAGTGATCCAGATCGACGACATCCACATTTCTCCGCACCACTACATTGGTGGCAAGCGGGTCGCCTCGACACAGCAGTTCGAACTCTTCTCACCGATTGACCAGCGCAAGCTGGGCGAGGTCGATCAAGGCTTGCCGGAACACGTCGATGCTGCCGTGAGCGCCGCCCAGCGCGCCTTTCCGGCATGGGGCGCGCTGACGGCGGCGCAGCGCAAGCCCTACCTGGACCGCTTTGCCGGTGAAATCGAGGCGCGCAGCGCGGCGCTGTGCGTGGTGGAGTCAAACGATGCCGGCGTGCTCCTTTCGCGCATGCGGCATGGCGTAGTGCCGCGTGCGGTGCTCAATATCACTTGGTTTGCCGAGCGTGCGCTCACTTTGCAAGATCAGGCACTGGAAACGGAGCAGGCCACGCACTTGGTGCGCCACGACCCCGCAGGGGTTGCGGCCATCATCACGCCGTGGAACGCACCTTTGATGCTGACCACCTGGAAGCTGGGGCCGGCACTCGCCGCCGGGAATACGGTGGTCATCAAGCCGCCGGAATGGGCCCCGCTCACCTGCTCGCTGTTGGCAGACGCGGCCCACGCGGCTGGCTTGCCGCCCGGCGTATTCAATTTGGTGCAGGGATCGGGCGCGGTGACCGGTGCCGCGCTGGTCGCAGACCCCCGCTTGGCACGCATTTCCTTCACCGGCTCCGTACCCACCGCGAAGCGCATTGCCCAAGCAGCCGCCGCCAATCTCGTGCCATGCAGCCTGGAGCTGGGTGGAAAGTCGCCCTTCGTTGTGCTGGCAGATGCGGACCTTGACGCAGCTGCGTCCACAGGCGCGCTGATGTACCGCAACGCTGGCCAGGTTTGCTTGGCTGGCACGCGCTTTTTGGTACAAGCCAGCGTGCTGGAGGAATTCACCGAGCGCATGCGCAGCTATGTTGAAAAGCTCACCGTCGGCGACCCGCGAGATGCGGCTACTGAAGTCGGGCCGATCATTCACCCACGGCAGGTTGAGCGGGTCAAACACTTTGTCGAGCGAGCCCTGAGCAGTGGCGCGAAAGCCTTATGGGGCGGGCATCTACACCCATTCGGCGCGCAGTATTTTGCGCCTACCATGCTCACAGATGTGGCGCAGGATTCAGAAATTGTGCAAAGCGAAGTCTTCGGCCCGGTGCTGACTTTGCAGGCGTTCACCGACGATGCAGAAGCGATCAGTTTGGCGAACGATACCGACTACGGCTTGGGCGGGGTTTGCTATGGCGCAGTCGAGCACGCTACTCAGGTCGCGTCACAGGTGCGCACCGGCTTCATTTGGGTCAATTCATTCGGCATTCGTGATCTTGCCGCACCATTTGGTGGCTGCAAACGCTCCGGCATTGGGCGTGAGGGCGGCAACTGGAGTTTCGAATTTTTCTGCGACATCAAGGATGTGGTCGTGCCAAAAAAACCGTTCAAAGCCAGCTTCAGTCATCGCTAAAAAAAGGGATTTACGGTCATGGGAAAAATCGTTGGTGCGGCACTCGTCTCACACCACCCGGGCTTGTTTCAAACCGATGAATTTCGCATCAAGATGGGCGATGGACGTGATTCAGACTTGATTCCCGGGTACGAGCGCTTACGCGCGCGCATCGATGCTGTCAAACCGACCACCTTGGTGATTTTCGATACCCACTGGTTCACCACTGGCTTTCACTTAATCGACGGCGGTGCGGTCCATCGCGGCAGCTATATTTCCGACGAAATGCCTTGGTATCTGTACGGCAAAGCGTATGACTATCGCGGCAACCCGGCGTTTGCCGGGCTGGTCGAAACAGTGGCCAACGAACGTAGCGTTTTCAGCAAAGCGGTCTACGACCACGACCTGCCAAAGCACTACGCCACCATCAACGTGGTCAACAAGCTGTGTCGTGGCGAAAAAGTGGTCTCGGTGAGCACTTGTCAGAATTGCCAGCCCAAGCATTTTTTGGAATCAGGTAGCGTGATCGGCGAGGCGATTGCGCGTAGCGACGAGCGCGTAGTGTTACTCGCTTCGGGCGCACTCTCGCACAAGTTCAACCAGATTGACTGGGTACAAAATCACCCGCGCATTTATCACGAGAGTAATGTCGCTGATCCGGCCAATATTGCGCTCGATAAAGAGGCTATAGCGATGCTCGAAGAAGGCCACCACGCGCGGCTCTTGGAGCAATGGGATGAGAAGTTTCGGCGCTTGCCCTGGGAGGGTTTTGGCGGCCATTACCTGCAAATGATCGGAGCCTTGGGAGCCGCGCAGTGCGCCGCTAAAGGCACGCGTCTTTCCGACTATGAAAATGCGCGCGGCACCGGCAACATCCACATGTGGTTTGACGTTTGATTCACGCAAACTCAGCCAAAACGTAGAGAAAAATTAGAGAGACGCGCAATGCCCAACCAAGAGTTTCCATTCAAAGAACTTCCCGCCGTGATGCGTGGCCCGCGGGTGGAGCGCCGCCGGGTGCTGGTAGGCGGCAGCCCGTACTGGGGCACGATGCAGGGCAGCACGAGCTTACGGCTGGATGACGGCCGCGAAATCGACACAGCAGCCGTGCAGCACTTGGCCCCGTGTGAGCCTACCAAAATCATCTGCGTACACCTTTCTTACAGCTCTCGCGGCATCGAAACGCGCAACAACCCCAAGCCCACACCAACCCCCACCTACTTCACCAAACCACCCACGTCGGTGAATCACCATGGCGGTGAAATCGTCAAGCCCGCCGACTGCAAGTATCTAAACTACGAAGGCGAATTCGCAGTCGTCATCGGCAAAATCTGCCGCAATGTCACGCCAGACGAAGCGTGGGATTACATCACTGGTTTTGCGCCAGCGCTCGACATGGGACTGCAAGATTTTCGCGACACCGATCAAGGCTCGATGCTGCGCGTGAAAGGGGCCGACGGTCTGCTGCCGATTGGCCCGGGCATCGTCTCTGGAGTGAATATCTATGAGCAGACCTTAAGCACGTATCGCAATGGGCAACTGGTGCAACAAGCACAGATCGGCGAAGAACTCATTTGGGGGCCACACTACATGGTGGCCGACATTGCGCGCCACATCACGCTCATGCCGGGCGACCTGGTTCTGACCGGCACGCCCTGTCACTCGCGCTCGCTGGATGCGGGTGACTTGATCGAGTTGGAGATTACCGGTTTGGGCCGACTCAGCTCAAGCGTGGTTGCAGGCCCAGTGTCGCGCGCCGCGGCGCTCGGTGTGGGCCACGCACCCACCGATTCGCCAGAGGTGCGGCGGGTGGCTTTAGGCGTCGACGAGCGCGTGCCCGAGCGGTTTAAGACCGTCCCGCGCCAGGATTGATTACACCGAGACGCTTATGCATGACGGATCTTGAGCCTCTATGCGGTGAACGCACCAAAAAAGCGGTGGTGACTCAGGCGTTGATGGAGTACACCGCCCGCCGCCAGCAGTCCGAGGTGTACTGCTCTTTCAAGCGCTGAAGCGTTGGTGGTAGCCCGGTTGCAGGATTTGATTCAGGACGGACGCGCTCTTCTGTTCGACGCGGTGCGGCAGGAGTTGCCCTCACGGATCAAGCGGGCAGATCAATTTTCACTGCTCCGCGATGCGCTCACCGCATTTGTTGACGTGGCACTCACCGCAAATGACTATGTGCGTGCGGCAGACTGCTTCAATCGTTGCCGGGCCAGTGGCATTCAAGGTGCAAACACCGATTTCTTGCCGTGTGCGGTCAGTTTGGAGCGAAATCCGCCAATTTTCTCAATCGACCACGACTTTCGCGAATTTGCCAAAGTATTGCCACTGTCTCTCTATACCCGCGACTGACGCGCCCCTTTAGAATCCGGCTTTACCGTCAACTTCGAGCGCCGCTTAAGGCATCCAATCCGTTCATGTCCCAAGACCTCCAAACCACCATCAATGCCGCGTGGGAAGACCGCGCCAACCTTTCGCCCGGCACGGCGCCCGCCAACGTTGGCGCAGCAGTCAATCATGTGATCGAAGAACTCAATCATGGCCGCCTGCGCGTGGCTGAAAAGAAAGATGGCGACTGGGTTGTGCACCAGTGGATCAAAAAAGCGGTGCTGCTCTCTTTCCGCCTGGAAGACAACGCGCCGATTCCCGGTGGCGGCGGCATGCAGTTTTACGACAAAGTGCCCACTAAGTTTGCCGATTACGACAAGACCCAGTTTCAGCGCGGTGGCTTTCGGGTCGTACCGCCCGCAGTGGCACGGCGCGGCTCTTACTTGGCGAAGAATGTGGTGATGATGCCCTCTTACGTCAATATCGGCGCTTATGTGGACGAAGGCACGATGGTGGACACCTGGGCTACAGTCGGCTCGTGCGCGCAGATTGGCAAAAATGTGCATTTGAGCGGCGGTGTCGGCATTGGCGGCGTGCTCGAACCTTTGCAAGCCAACCCGACGATCATCGAAGACAATTGCTTCATCGGCGCGCGCTCTGAAGTGGTGGAAGGCGTGATTGTGGAAGAAAACTCGGTGCTTTCGATGGGTGTATTTATCGGGCAATCGACCAAGATTTATGACCGCGCCACCGGCATCGTCACCTATGGCCGCGTGCCCTCGGGTTCGGTAGTCGTGCCCGGCAACCTGCCCTCGGCAGATGGCAAATACAGCCTCTATTGCGCGGTGATCGTCAAACGGGTGGACGCACAAACCCGTGCCAAGACGGCGATCAACGAGTTGCTGCGCGACTAGCCGCCGATTCCTGATTCTCGATCCCCGATTCCTGATCCCCCATTCTGGAGCAAACCATGTCCGCGATGCAACGCCTCTTTCACCTGATGGCCGAGAAAAAGGCGTCGGACATTTACATGTCGGTCAACGCGCCGATCAACATTCGCATCAACGGGGTGGCGGTGCCAGTCAATCAGCAGTTGATGACCGCCGACACGATTCGGGGCCTGCTCTATGAGGTGATGAGCGAGCCGCAGCGCCAGGAGTTTGAGACCACGCTGGAGTTAAACAAAGCCTATGAAGTGCCCGATGTCGGGGCCTACCGATTGTCGGCGTTTCACCAACGGGGCACACCGGCTTGCGTAATTCGCTACATTCCGGGCACGATTCCTGCGCTAGGAACGCTCGGCGTACCGACAGTGCTGGGCGACATCATCATGGAAAAGCGCGGCTTGGTCTTAATGGTGGGTGCCACCGGTACCGGCAAATCGACCACGCTGGCCTCCATGCTCGACTACCGCAATGAATTGAAGTCGGGCCACATTCTCACGATCGAAGACCCGGTTGAATTTATCTTCAAAAACAAGAAATCCATCGTCAACCAGCGCGAAGTCGGGCGCGACACGCACGAGTTTCAGACCGCGCTCAAAAACGCACTACGCCAGGCCCCCGACTGCATTTTGATTGGTGAGGTGCGGGACCGCGAAACCATGACGGCCGCGATTCAATACGCGCAAACCGGCCACCTGTGCTTAGCCACGATGCACGCTAATAACAGCTACTACGCGCTCAACCGTGTGGTCAGTTTCTACCCATTGGAGAATCGCCCTGCGTTGCTGCAAGACTTGGCCGCGTCGCTGAAAGCGATCGTCTCGCAGCGCCTGACCAAGAACAAAAAAGGCGGGCGCACCGCAGCGGTCGAGGTGATGCTCAATTCGCGCTACATCGCCGAGCTAATCGAAAAAGGCGAGATGTCGTCGATCAAAGAGGCGATGGAAAAAAGTACCTCGCCGGGCACGCAAACCTTTGAGCAAGCGCTCTTCAAGCTCTTCGCCGACGGCATCATCACGCAGGAAGAGGCGCTCGTCAATGCCGACTCGCCCACCAACCTGCTCTGGCTGATTAATAATTCAGAGCATGGCGCAAGCTTGTCGGCCTCCACCCCATTGGGCATACCAAAAGTCCCGACCATCGAAGCGGCCGGCAGTAGTGATGCCAAAGACCAGGGCGGCGGAGCCTCGTTCGACGGCTTTACGCTAATGACGGACGACAAGGCGTAAAGCTAGCCATGCGTGCAGTCACTCTTTACGGCATCCCGAATTGCGACACGGTCAAAAAAGCGCGTACCTGGCTGACTGAGCAAGGGGTAGAGCATCGCTTCCATGACTTCAAAAAAGACGGCCTCACCAGTGCGCTCGCGCGCGAATGGCTTAAAGAAGTCGGGGCTGCAAGCCTGATCAATCGGCGTGGGACGACTTGGCGCATGCTGGCCAAAACTGAGCAACTCAAAGCCGACGACCCCAAAGCTGTGGTTGGCCTGTTGGTCAAGCTACCTGCCCTCATCAAACGCCCGGTCATGGAGATTGCCGGAACCCAAGCGCATGAAACCCTGGTTGGTTTTGACGCAGAGGTTTACGCGGAGCTGTTCGCATGAATTCACCCACCCTTGAATTGGCGCGCGACCTGATTGCGCGCCGCTCGGTCACCCCGGCGGACAGCGATTGCCAAAAGACGATTGCCGCGCGCCTCGAAAAAATCGGCTTCATGTGCGAAACCATGCGCTTTGGGGAAGGCAGCCAAGCCGTCGACAATCTGTGGGCCAGGCGCGGAACCGAAGGCCCGCTACTGGTCTTTGCAGGGCATACCGATGTCGTGCCCACTGGCCCACTTGATCAATGGCTCTCTGACCCCTTCAGACCGGAAATTCGCGACGGGCGGCTTTACGGCCGTGGCGCGGCTGACATGAAATCGTCGATTGCGGCGATGGTCGTGGCAGCCGAAGAGTTCGTCGCAGCTCACCCCGAGCACGGTGGTTCTATCGCTTTTTTGCTCACCTCTGACGAGGAAGGCCCCTCGGTTAACGGTACCGTCAAAGTAGTGGAGGTGATGAAGGCGCGCGGCGTGCGATTCGAGTATTGCATCGTCGGTGAGCCAACCTCGGTCAACACCTTGGGCGACATGATTAAGAATGGCCGTCGCGGCTCGCTCAACGGCAAGCTCACCGTCAAAGGGGTACAGGGGCACGTGGCCTACCCGCATCTGGCGAAAAATCCGGTGCATCTGGTCGCACCTGCATTGGCCGAGCTGGCAGCCACGCAATGGGATCAAGGCAACGAGTTCTTCCCGCCGACCACGTGGCAAATCTCGAATTTCACCGCCGGCACTGGCGCGCTCAACGTCGTACCAGGCAGTGCCACTATCGATTTCAACTTCCGGTTTTCCTCCGAATTCACAGCCGATGGCTTAAAAGCCAAGCTGGGCGCGGTTCTTGACAGGCATGGCCTGAACTACGACATCCAGTGGACGCTTTCAGGCAGGCCCTTTGTCACCGGGCGCGGTGCGCTGGTCTTGGGCGTGGCCGGTGCGATCGCGGCAGTCACTGGCGTGACTACCGAGCTTTCAACCACCGGCGGTACGAGTGACGGGCGCTTCATTGCCGACATCTGCGCCGAGGTGGTCGAATTTGGGCCCATCAACGAGAGCATTCACAAGATCAATGAGCACGTAGCACTTGACTCGCTCGAACCGCTCAAAGACATCTACCAAGAGACTCTGGTGCGCCTGCTAGTACAACCACAGGCACTCACCGGTCAAACCCCCGCCGCACGCGGTCTCAACGGCCTGCAAGACCGCGCCAGCAACCACTGCACCACCTGATCCCCGCCCCCAACAAATGCTCCTAGAAGCCCGTACCCAACTGCGCACCCTGCGCGATCTTCTGCGCTACGCCGTCTCGCGTTTTGGCGAAGCCAAGCTCTTTTTCGGCCATGGCAGCGGCAGCGCCTACGACGAAGCCGCCTATCTCATCTTGCACACGCTGCATCTGCCACTCGATTTGCTCGACCCGTTTCTCGATGCCAAGCTCACCGACAGCGAGATCAACAGCGTGGTGCAAATCGTCGAGCGGCGCGTGCGCCTGCGCGTACCCGCCGCCTATCTCACGCAAGAGGCTTGGCTGGGTGATTTCAAGTTCTATGTCGATGAACGGGTGATCGTACCGCGCTCCTTTATCGCCGAGCTGCTGCGCGAGCAGTTGCAACCGTGGATCGACAAACCGGATCAAGTCAAATCGGTGCTCGAACTCTGTACCGGCTCGGGCTGCTTGGCCGTGCTCGCCGCCCATGCCTTTCCGAACGCACAAATTGATGCGGTCGATCTGTCAGAAGACGCGCTCGCGGTGGCCAAGCGCAACGTCAGCGACTACGAGTTGGGTGAGCGAATTCAACTGCACCACAGCGATCTCTTCACTGCGGTGGAAGGCAAGCGCTACGACCTCATCATCGCCAACCCGCCTTATGTGAACAAGGAGAGCATGCTGAACCTGCCCAAAGAATATCGGCACGAGCCAGAATTGGCACTCGACGGCGGCGAAGATGGTCTGACCTGTGTGCGCAGCATTTTGCGCCAAGCGCGCGGCCACCTGAATCGCGGCGGTCATTTGGTGATCGAATTGGGGCACAACAAAAAAGCACTAGAGGCCGCCTACCCCGAAACCGATTTCACCTGGCTTACCACCAGCGCGGGGGACGACCTGGTATTCATGCTCGGCCAAGACCAACTTTCGTAGGAAATCAAGCACCGTGAGTCACAAAACCGAACTGGAAGAAAAGCTCGCCCGCTCGTTCGCTCATTCTCTCGAACGGGTGGAAAAGCTCGGTGAGCAAGTGCTGGATAAACCGGTTGCCGTCTTCAAGCAATCCGGCCCACTGCAACGTGGTCGCGGCAAGGTCACCGGCATCATCGCTTTTTCACTGGCGATTCTGTGCTTTCTGGGCATGCTGGCCTTCCACTTCCCGCAGTATCTGACCACTCCAGAGCTGCGCAAGAATTACTCGGTGGACATGATTCGCCACGTGATGCTGGCGGCAATGCTGGTCGCTGGTGGCATCGCAGCGGCCAACCTGCTGTTCAAGCTCAACCGCTGGCTCAACGGTACGGCGCTGTTGATTGTTTTGGTAACGGCAATCTGCGGCGGGCACGCCGTGCCGGTAGGCGATTTCCCGGACCACACGCCCTACATTGGACTGGACTGGTTCATTCTTGATCTGCTCGGTTCGACGCTAATTTTTGTGTTGATCGAAAAGCTGTTTCCACTCTACAAAGACCAGCCGGTTTTTCGCCCGGAATGGCAGACCGACTTCACTCATTTCATCGTCAACCACTTCATGGTGGGCTTGATTTTGCTGGTGGTCAATTTTCTGATTCATCGGCTCTTCAAGTGGGCCGCGTATGACCCGCTGCAGGCCTTGATCCAGGCGCTGCCTTTCTGGGCCGAGCTGTTCATGATTTTGCTGGTGGCCGATTTGGTCCAGTACTGGACCCATCGCGCGTATCACGAAGTGCCCTTCCTGTGGCGCTTCCATGCGATTCATCACAGCACCAAGCACATGGACTGGATGGCGGGTTCACGCCAGCACATGCTTGAGCTTATCGTCACCCGGGTTGGGGTGCTAGGCGCGATCTACGTGATGGGTTTTTCCAAGCAGGTGATGGACACCTACATCATTATCGTGGGCTTCCAAGCGGTGTTTAATCACGCCAACGTGAGTCTGCCGATGTTCAACTGGAAGCCGATTAAATACACCTTGGTCACGCCAGATTTCCATCACTGGCATCACAGTTCCGACGAGGCCGCGCTGGACAAAAATTACGCCGCACACTTCTCGTTTCTCGACTATCTGTTCGGCACCGCAGTCAAATCCGACCAGCGCTTTCCCGAGAAGTATGGCGTGCTCGGTGACTACATGCCACAGGGGTTCTTAAAGCAGCAGGCGTTTCCGTTTACCTTCAAAGGCTGAAGGCCAGGGTCGCCACCTTGCCCACCTGCGTCAGAGTGGCGGTGGCACCAATCGGCAGTGTGACCTTGTCGCGCACGTGGCCGAATGGCAGCCCGGTCACCACCGGCACCGGGCACACCGTGCGAAAGTGTTTAACCATTTGCGCAAAGTCGTAGCCGTTATCGTTTGGCCACAATTTGTAGCCGTTGAATTCGCCCAGCACCAAGGCGCTTTGGCGAGCTAGCAGGCCGCTATTGAGCAGCTGATACAGCATGCGCTCCACCCGAAATGGGTGCTCGTTGACATCCTCCACGAACAGAATGCCATTGCGGATTTTCGGCAGGTAAGGCGTGCCAATCGCATTGGTCACCATCTTCAGATTGCTGCCCCACAACCGGCCTCGCACCCCCAGCCGCGCGGTGGTATCGGACTTGAAGGCAACGCTGTCTTTGCGATGCCTCAGCAATTGCCAGAAATGCTGCTCGGTAAATGCCGACACCCCATGGGCCGCCAGTCCATGCTCATTGTCTGGTTCCGCGCCAAAATCGAACAGTGCTGTGGGCCCGGCAAGCGAAACCGTTTTGGTTTTCGCGTAGAGAGCGAGCGAGAGCGCGGTGAAATCACTGTGCCCGCAAAAGAGCTTGCCTGATTGCGCCAGCAGTTGATAGTCGATCTTCGGCAAGAGGCGGGTCAGGCCATAGCCGCCGCGCACTGCCATGATGAGGTCCACATCGCGGCGCTGCGCCATCGCGTGCAACGCCTGCACTCGCTGTGCGTCAGTCCCGGCAAAACGCTGGTAGGTGCGGCGGATTGCCGGTGGCGCGACTACCTTGCAGCCGCACCTCTCGAAATAGGCTATCGCACGCGCAAGCGGCGCTGCCTCAAGAATCTGGCCCGAGGGCGCAATCAGGCCGATCTTCATGCGAGCACGCCCAGGGCTGCGGCGGCGACCGGGCCGCCCCATTCTTGCAAGAAATGGCCGCCTTCAGTCACCTCCAGCGGCGCTGGGCAGTTGCGGATAATTTTTTGCAAGCCGCGCATCACTGGCGGCCCCAGCACCGGGTCTTGCATGCCAATCGCCATGAAGCTCTTGCCCTGCCACTCATACTGCCAAAAATAGCGCGCGCGCCGCGACAGAGCCGCACCATCGGCATACGGATGATCCGGCACCAGCTGCGGAAACTGGCGCACGCCGCCTTTGTAGCGCACGTCCGGGTACGGCGCTTCATACGCTGCCGCCTCGTCAGGCGTGAGATGCTTGTTGGAGCGGCTCATCAGCTTGGCAACCGGCATGTCCGGGTTGGCTTTGCACCAGGCGCGCCAGTCGATAAAGCCTTGCGTGAGAGGCGCGGTGCCAGTCCCCAGCGCGGTGTTCATGATGAGAAGGCCGATGAATCGCTCGCGCAAATCCATCGGCAAAGTCAAACCCAGCAGGCCACCCCAGTCTTGGCAGACCAGCACAACATTCGTGAGGCCGAGCCGCAACACGAGTTGCATCAGCATTTCGCGATGGGTCGAGAAGCTGTAAAAAGCGTCGTCGTCCGGCTTGTCGGATTTGCCAAAACCAATCAAATCCGGGGCCACCACACGATGCCCGGCGGCAGTGAAAACCGGAATCATCTTGCGGTACAGGTAGCTCCAGGTCGGTTGACCGTGCAGGCAGAGAAAGGTCTTGCCGCCCTGCCCTTCGTCCAAATAGTGGACGCGGATATCAGCAAAGCCGGGCAGGTCATCCACATAGTGCGGCGCAAACGGATAGCCCGGCAAATGGGCAAAACGCGCTCCAGGGGTTCGCAGAATTTCCATGAGGATTTCCTCTTCGAAAAAACCGATGCCAGGCTCCCCAGCGACTCAAGCCGCCGGCGTGTACGCCAAACGCACATAAATCGGCGCGTAAGCTTCAGCTTGGGTGATATCCACCAAGCCTTCGCGCGCCAACTCGAGCAGCGCCAGAAAATGCACCACCACCACTGCTAAGCCCGCTGCAGTGTCAAAGAAGTCTTGAAACTCGACGAATTTCAAATGTTGCAAGCGGCGCAGCACCACACTCATGTGCTCGCGTACCGACAATTCGGCGCGCCCGAGCTTGTGATTCGATTTGAGTTTGGCGCGGCGCACCACTTCGAGCCAAGCCACCCGCAGATCTTCGGCATTGACCTCAGGCAAGACTCGCGCGCTGCTGGTTTCAACATAGGCTTGCGCCACCCAGAAGTCGCGATTGACCTGCGGCAGCTCGTCGAGCTTTTGCGCGCCCAGCTTGATTTTTTCGTATTCCAGAAGGCGGCGCACCAGCTCGGCGCGCGGATCTTCCGGTTCGCCAGAATCGTGGGACTTGGTAACCGGCAGCAACATCCGCGACTTGATTTCAATCAGCATCGCGGCCATCAACAGGTATTCAGCGGCCAACTCCAAATTGCGCACGCGAATTTCTTCCACATAGACCAGATACTGCTTGGTCAATTGCGCCATCGGAATGTCCAGAATGTTGAAGCCCTGCTTGCGGATCAGGTAGAGCAGCAAGTCGAGCGGGCCTTCAAATGCATCAAGAAAGATTTCAAGAGCATCCGGCGGAATGTAGAGGTCATGCGGCATCGCCATCAGCGGCTGGCCGTAGAGGCGCGCCACTGGCGGGATCTCAGGCTCGGCTACGGCGGGCGGCTCGTTGCCGTCCAGCTCCAGCACTACGGCAAGTGCCTGGGCTGACTCTATCGGCAGGTCAACCACGGCCGCTTCACTACCTGGCATCACGCGCTAGCCCTTGGTTTGGTAGACGTAAGCCGACTGCTTCAGGCTCGCGTCGCCAAATGCTTTTTGCTCGTCGCTTTGCAATTGCTTGTCCCACCAGATCGCACGACCTTTTTTCTGGTCTTCGGCCAAGTGCGGTTTTTGCGCGAACAGCGCGCGCATGAATTGGGTATGCTCGGATTCGTACATTTTTTTGGAGGTCGGAGATCAGGGGTCGGGGATCGGGGATTGCGGGGCCGTGCGCGTTAGGCTTGTTGTTTTAGCAAACTTGTGGCGGCTACGATGATGCCGTCTTCGTCGGCGTACACATAGTGGCCCGGCGTAAAAGTGACATCAGCAAAACGGACCGTGACTTCGCGTGCGCCTTCGCCTTTTTTCGGGCTGCGCCGCGGAATCAGGCCGAGCGCCATCATGCCAATCGGCAGCGTGCCCACCACCGCTGAATCGCGAATCGCGCCGAAAACGATGATGCCAGCCCAACCGTTGTCAGCCGCTTTTTTCGCCAACACGTCGCCCACCAGCGCGCCGCGCAGGCTGCCGCCACCATCGACCACCAGCACTTTGCCGATGCCGTCTTCGGTCACGGCATTGCGCACCAATTGGTTGTCTTCAAACAATTTCAAGGTAGCGATGCGCCCGGCGAATTTTTTGCGACCCCCGAAGTGCTGAAACAAGGGCTGCGCGACCTGAATCACGCCGGGGCGGTCTTCGTATTCGTCGCAAAGGTCGGTGGTGGAAAAATTCATCTTCTGATTTTACTTTGGCAGAAAAAGTTGCAGCAAATCATTCAAAAATAGCGCTCCGGTGTCGGTGGCCCGCATGGTCTTGTGATCGCGCACCAGCAGCCCGCGCGCCTCAGCTGCTTCGAGCTCACGGGTGATTGCGGTGATCGGCAAACCGGTGCGCTCGGCGAACTCCGCTACCGCCACGCCGTCGCTCAGGCGCATCGCGTTCATCATGAATTCAAACGGCAAATCGGCGGCCGCAAGCACCCGATCCTCCGCCAGCGCGTTGCCTTCGAGTGCAGCCCGCATGTACTGCGCAGGTTGTTTGTAGCGCGCTTGGCGGATGATGCGATCGTGGAACGAAAGCTTGGAGTGCGCGCCCGCACCGATGCCCAGGTAGTCGCCAAAGCGCCAGTAATTTTCATTGTGGCGGCAGCGATGCCCGCGCTTGGCATGCGCCGAGGTTTCGTAATGCTCATAGCCCACCGTGCCAAGCATCGATTCGAGGGCATCCTGCAAATCGGCCGCCGCATCGTCGTCGGGAATCACCGGCGGGTACTTGGCAAACACGGTATTGGGCTCAATCGTGAGGTGATAGAGCGAAATGTGCGGCGGCGCGAAGCTCAGGGCAGTTTGCACGTCTGTTTGCAACTGCGCTACCGTTTGGCCGGGCAGCGCAAACATCAAATCGAGATTAAAGGTGTCGAAGGTCGAAGCCGCGATTTCGGCGGCGCGCCGGGCTTCATCGGCATCATGGACCCGCCCAAGCGCCTGCAAATGCCGTGGATCGAAGCTCTGAATACCGACTGAAAGCCGCGTGACACCGCTCTTGCGATACTCCCGAAAACGGGCGATCTCAAAGGTTCCGGGGTTCGCTTCCAGCGTGATTTCAGCATCGGCCAGCAGCGGCAAGCGGGCCCGCACCAGCACCAACAATTGATCCAACCCGGCCGCCGAGAGCAGACTCGGCGTGCCGCCGCCAATGAACACCGAGACTACTTTGCGGCCCCACACCTGCGGCAAGGCGGCATCGAGGTCAGCTTCCAGAGCACGCAGATACTCCATTTCGGGAATTTCCGCCGTACTGCCAGGCGACTCATGCGAATTGAAATCGCAATACGGGCACTTCTTCAAACACCACGGAATATGAGTGTAGAGCGCGAGCGGCGGTAGCGCTTGCAAGCCCGACGAACTACCTCGGGCCGCCGTGCTGGAAGCTCTTCCCGACACCAATTTGATCGGAATCATGCCGTGAAGAAGTCCATCCAGAGCGCTTCTTCAGGCATTCTTCAGCGTCACTGGAGTGCCGCTACGGGCACTTTGGCCGAGCGCTTCAAGGGTGCGCGCGATGTCGATGCTGGCGTGCATGGCGCGGTCAATCGCGGCTTGGTCAGCACGCCGCACCACATCCGCAAACGCTTCGGCAGCAAAGCGAAAGCCGCTGCCCATCGCCGCTGGCACATCCTCAAACGGCAGGCTATTGGCAACGCCACGTCGCACGCGCAGTTGGCTGGGCATGGCAGCGCTGGTGTGATTCAGGTATTCGGTGTCTATCGTGCCGTGGCTACCCAAAATGATGGCGCGGCGGTGGTAGCCCACATTCATCGCGCACGAGATTTGTGCTGTTCGCCCCCCAGCAAATTCGAGCGTGGCCAGCATGCTGATGTCTACGCCGCTGGCTTGATCCCACACCGGCGTCGCAGTCACTCTCAGCGGTGCTTCGCCCATCACCAGGCGCACCAAACTTAAAGGGTATGAACCGGCATCGAGCAGCGCGCCGCCGCCCTTTTCGGCACTCATGCGGATGTTGCCTTCAGGCTGCAAAATCGTAAAGCCAAACGACGCTTGCATCGTGCGCACCGTACCCACCACGCCACCATGCAGCAATTTAAGCAACTCGCGGGTTTGCGGCTGGAACCAGTAGGGGTAGGCCTCAAGCAGCATCACGCCATGCTGCTTGGCAGCGGCAAACATCGCGCGTGCCTCAGCTTCACCCATGCAGAGCGGTTTTTCGCAAAGAATGTGTTTGCCGTGCGTCGCCGCTTTGATCGCCCACTCGGCATGGATGTGATTGGGCAAGGGAATGTAGACCGCCTCGATCGCAGGGTCTGCCAACAAGGCTTCGTAGCTACCGACGGCGCGGGGAATGCCGCAATCGGCAGCAAAAGCCTGCGCGGTGGCGAGCGTGCGACTGCCCACCGCGACCACCTGCGCCGCGCGAGTATTTTTGACAGCCGCACAGAATTGCCGCGCAATGTTGGCAGCCCCGAGAACACCAATGGCGAGAGACTGATTGTTCATTTGCCAAATGCATCTTTAGGGTCAGTGGAATCCGCCGGGCTGCAAGGCCCAGCGTAGGTGGCTTTGACGATCTGCGTGAAAACCGGGTCGCCCGGGCGCGAAGACAGTTTGGCCTCGCCTTCCACCTTAAGCGCACTCACAACATATCGACCATCCGCAATCGCCGGGGTCGCGCCACCACAGCGCAACCGCCAGGTCAGTACATTGCCGTCAAGATAGGTCGCGTTTTCGGTGCAAGCGCTGGAATTGGCGGCGCGCGGCAGCAGCAAGCGCACATGGTCCCAATGACCTTGACCGAGGCAAATCGCATAGGAAACGCCCGGTGCCCCCACCTGGCCCGGCTGCACCGGGTTGGTGCTGGAAATGCTCCACCAGCCGGCATGAACCACTTCATGGCCACGCAACGGCGTGGGGGAAGGCGGGGCACTGGCGTGCTGGGAGATGCCGAGCGCACCGAGGATTACAAAGAGCAGAGAGAATGGTTCCATACTGGGGATTTTATGCGGCACGCAGGCAGGGCCCCCGAGCAGCTCGCTCACTCCAATGCAAACCAATGACAAAGCCTCGCAGCTCACCCACCATTGCCAAACAACTCCTGCGCCGCGCCAGCCTGCACTCACTCGCGGCCAGTCACGCGACCATCGATGCCGCCGTCGAAGCCATGGGCTTCGTGCAAGCCGACCCGATCCGCGCACCAGCGCGAGCGCAGGATTTGATTTTGCGGCTGCGGGTCAAGGGGTATCGGGCTGACGATCTCGAAGCGCAATACCCCGCCCTCGACAGCGTGGAGGAGGACTTTTTTGTCAACTACGGCTTTGTCTCGCGCACTCGGCAAGCCCTGCTGCACCCGCGTGTACGCGAAACACCGACACGCGCTGAGCTGGCAGCAGAGCATTTGATCGCACCGGTGCTCAAATTTGTGCAACGCCAAGGGGCAGCAGCACCCGCCGAATTGCTCGCCCATTTCGGCTCACTACCCACGCAAAACGCCTGGGGCGGCAGTTCACAGATGACGACCCGGCTGCTCGATTCGCTCCACTATCGGGGCAAGCTGCGGGTGGCGCGGCGCGACAACGGCATCAAGGTCTACAGCCCGGCGGCGCACTTGGCAACCCATTATGCGAAACGCTCTGGCCTGGCTACTGCAGAGCGTCGACTGGCACTCCAGGCACGCGCCACGCTTGACTGGATCCTGCAACTTTATGAGCCGCTGCCTTGGCGCAGCCTGACCTACCTGCTGCGCCTCTCGCGCTACGGCGCACCGCAATTGCACGAAGCGCTCGTCGTGGCGCTGGCGCAAGCTTTGGTGGATGATCTGCATGACGAAATGGTCGACGGCATTCGCTACCTATGGCGGCGCGACCCTGGCTCGCGTAGCGCGCTGGAGTGGTGCCTGGCCCGCGAACCACGGGCGAGCGCTCTCGCCAAGGTGCGCCTGCTCACCCCGTTTGACCCGGTGGTGTGGGATCGAGAGCGTTTCGCCCATTTGCACGAGTGGCGCTATACCTTCGAGGCTTACGTGCCACCTGCCAAACGCAAACTGGGCTACTACGCCCTGCCGGTGCTGTGGGGCGATGCCTGCGTGGGCTGGGCAAATCTCACCAAACGCGACGAAACGCTGGTTTGCGAAACCGGTTGGGTGGCGCACCCCACAGTGCGCGCTTTCGACCGGGCGCTGGAAGCTGAGCTGGAGCGGATGCGTCGATTTCTTTCGCTAGATCGGGTCGAAATGGCGACTCGGCACAAGGGTGGCTGAACGCAACTGTGGCGCAACTGCGGCGCAACGGCGACGCAACTGCGGCACGAGCCCATCGCCCCATTGGCTACAATCAAAGCAACTATTCCCATCCTCCAAACCGTGCCACCTCTCCAACTCGCCACCATCGACGTAAAACCTGGCTCGGCGCTTGAATCGCAGTCGGGCTTGGCGATGCTGCGGCCACGCATTTTTGGGGCTTGGATGCCAGTGGCGCGCGCCAAAATTGCTGCGATTGTGATGCACCCGACCAGCAATTTCATGGGGCACTACATCATTGAGCCGCTAGCACAGCGTGGCATCACCTGCTTGGGGCTCAACTCGCGTTATCCGAACAATGACACCCAGCTGTTGATGGAGCGCGTGATTCAAGATTTGGGTGCGGGTGTGAAGTTTCTTCAGGCGCAGGGCTATGAACGGATTGTGCTGCTCGGCAACTCGGGCGGCGCGGCGCTGATGTCTTTCTTCCAAGCGCAGGCCGAGAAGCTGTCCGTAACCCATTTTGTTGATGGTGCGCCCACTCATTTTGTGCAAGATGACTTTCCGCCGTGTGCGGGCTTGGCCCTATTTGCCGCGCATGAGGGCCGCTCGGCATTGTTTGAACGCTGGATCGACCCCGCGGTAATCGATGAGCATGACCCGCTCTCGGCGGACCCGGCGCTGGACCTCTACAACCCCGCCAATGGCCCGCCATTTACGGATGATTTTTTGCGACGCTTCACCGCCGCACAGCGCACCCGCCGCGACCGGATCGAAGATTGGGTGACGCACCGGCTACGGGAGTTGCAACTGCGGCTCAAAACCGATCCGCAGGGGCCGCAAGACCAGGCTTTTGTGGTTTACCGAACCCATGCCGAGCCGCGCTGCCTGGACCTCTCGATGGATGCGAACGACCGCGCCGCCGGCAGCATTTGGGGCGATGCGAAGGCGGTGAATTACGCGGGCAACGCGATGGGCCGCTACACCAGCCTCAAGGCGTTTCTGAGCCAATGGTCGTCCAAAAGCCGGGCCGACGGCCCGAGCAACCTGGCGCGCACCTCAGTGCCGGTGTTGCACTTGTCGCACACGGCCGATCAATCGACCTTTCCATCGACGCGTGATCTTTGGATGCGGGCCGGCGGCACACGCATTCGCAATGTCGACGTGAAGGGCGGCGATCACTATCTCGCAGGCAAACCTCAACTGGTTGATTTTGTCGCCGACGAAATCGCCGCTTTTGCAGAAAGCTTGTAGGAGGCCCGTGATGATGAAAATCGGTGTGGTCGGTGCCGGTGCCATTGGTGGCGTGCTGGCCGCTTACTTTGCACGCGCCGGGTTTACGACCAGCGTGGTGGCGCGCGGCGAACACTTGAGGGCGATTCAGGCGCAGGGCCTGGCGATCACCGCACCGGATGAACAGTTCCGCGTGAAGCTGCCCGCTGCGGAAAACCCGGCGGCCTTCGGCCCGCAAGACGTGGTTTTTATCGGCTTGAAGGCGCACCAGATTCCCGCCATGCTGCCAAGCTTAAAGCCGATGATCGGCCCTGACACGATGGTCGTACCCGCAATCAATGGCGTGCCATGGTGGTACTTCTTCCGTGAAGGCGGTGGGCACGATGGCACGCACCTGCAAAGCATTGACCCCGGCGGTGCCGGACTGCACAGCCTCGATCCACATCACCTGATCGGCTGCGTGGTTTACGCCGCAGCGGAGGTCACCGCCCCGGGCGAAATTCGCAGCAATGGCAACCGCGTGTTTCAATTGGGCGAGCCAGACGGCTCGCTGTCGCGCCGCTTGAATGGCTTGGCTGAGGTGATGCAGCGCGCTGGACATGTGCCCAAACTGACCGAACGGATTCGCGACGAAATTTGGCTCAAGCTGATTGGCAACACGTCGTTTAACCCGATCGCTGCGCTGACCCGTGCCAACCTGGTTCAGATTTGCGACAACCCCGGCCTGATCGCCGTGATCCGCCGGGTGATGGAAGAAATGAATCAAATCTCAGCGGCTTACGGCATTCGCCAATTGGTGACTATCGAGCGACGTTTGGAGATGGCGCGCGCCGTCGGGCCAGTGAAATCCTCGATGCTCCAAGACCTGGAGCGCGGCCGCTCGATGGAAATCGAGCCGCTGATCGGCGCGGTAGTTGAGCTGGCACAGCGGGTCCGGATCGCCGTGCCGAATATTGAATCGCTCTATGGCATGATCCGCGAATTGGAGAAAAACCTGCAACACGGCACGAGGAAAGCATGACCAGCACTGACCAAACCGCAGGCTATACGCTTCCTGAGTACGCCTTTGTGCCACCGGTCGAACTGAGCATGGGCGAAACCGGTGCAGTGCGGCGCTACCCGGTGGTGATCGTCGGTGCGGGCCTGTGCGGCCTGACTGCAGCCTGCGATTTTGCAGCGCGCGGCATGCCGGTGGTCGTGCTGGACGACGACAACACAATCGGTGTTCGGGGTGCATCGTCGCGCGGCATCGTGTACGCGCAAAAGACCTTGGAGATCATGGATCGCTTGGGGCTTTACGAGCGCATCCGCGCCAAAGGTGTGCAATGGCACATTGGCAAAACCTTGGCGGGGCACGACGTCGTCTATGAATTTGATGCTGCCAGCAAGAGTGAATCAGCGCAGCCGCCCTTCATCAATTTGCAGCAGTTTTATCTTGAGTGGTTTCTGGTAGATCGGATCGAGGAGTTGGCGGCCGCAGGCGTCAAAACCGACCTGCGCTGGAAGAACAAGGTGACAGCCTTCGAGCAGCAGGCCGACTTCGCCCGCTTCAGCGTGGAGACCCCGGCGGGCAGCTACACGCTTGAAGCCGATTGGGTGCTGGACTGCTCGGGCGTGAACAGTTTGATTCGTGAATCGCTCAAGTTGGATACCCACCCGGCGCGTGGCATCGACCGTTGGTGCATTTCAGACGTGCGCTTCAAAGCACCACTGCCGATTGAACGCTGGACCTGGATTGAAGCCCCTTTTAACGAAAACCGCGCGGTCTGGCAGCACCTCATGGCCGACGACGTATGGCGACTTGATTTTCAGATGGACCCGGCCTGCGACCTCGATTACGTCAGTCGCCGCGATGTCGCTGAGGAACGGGTGCGCCGCCAAGTCGGTCCTAATGTGGAATTCGAGATCGTTTGGGTCGGGCCATACTCCTACCGCTCGCAATTGCTCGATGAATTCAAGGTGGGGCGCACGTTTTTCTTAGGCGACAGCGCCCACGTGATGAGCCCGTTTGGCGCGCGCGGCGGCAACAGCGCAATTCAAGATGCGGACAATCTGGTTTGGAAATTGGTGCTGGTTTTGCAGGGCTTGGGGCCGGAAACCTTGCTCGACAGCTACCACGACGAACGCCGCCCTGCTGCCGAATTCAACATCATGACGACCAAGCGCACCTCGCGCTTTTTGTCCCCCGAGACCGCCATGGAAAAGCTGCTGCGCGACGCGGCGATTCACCTCGCGCGCCGTTACCCCTTTGCGCGCAGCATCATCAATACCGGCAGGCTCTCCACGGCGTACAGCTACAAAACTTCGCCACTCACCAGCGACGGTGGGCACAACGTGCAGAACGCGCCGATTACACTGCCCGATGGCACGCCGGGCGTGCTGGCTGATTTGCGGCGCGGCGCGCCGGCATTTTTGGGTTTGTGGATCGGTGCCGGCAAAGCGGATCACGCCGAAGTCATTCGCTTTGCCAACGCCAGCGCCGCACTGGTGCGGCATCTCCAAGTCAATGCCGTGAAGAAGTCCGCCCAGCTTGGTCTTTCACGCATTGCCATTGAAGAAGGCCGTCTGGCAAGGCTCTTCGGGGCGCAAGATGGCGACTTTATCTTGATCCGCCCAGACGGGCATCTGGCGGCGCATATCGCCGGGGCGAGTGTCGCCAAAGCGCGCGCGGCGCTGCGTAAAGCTCTGGGGAATTGACGATGAAAACCACGCTCCAACTCACCGATGCCGACGCTTTTTACGAAACGCTCGCCGCTGCACACGAAGGCTTGAGCGACCAACAAAGCGCCGCTCTCAATGCGCGCCTGGTGATGCTGCTGGCAAATCAAATTGGCGCCCAGCGGGTGCTGGCGGATTGCATCGCCGCGGCGCGGGCTTGAACGGCATCTTGCCGCCGTTGCTCAAACCCGACTACGTTTATCGCGCGCCGTCGGGCCAGGGTGTGCCCGGCGTGCATTGCTCCACCCAGAGCAAGCCCTTGCGGCTGTCGTTGGGCACGTACACCTGATTGACGGCGGATTGCGCCAGCAGCCCTGCGTTGCACTGTGCGCTTTGCCCTGGGCCAATGACTACGCGCGCACCGGTTTTGAGCATACAGCGGCTCACACGATCAAGCGCGCTCCATTCGCGGCAGATCGCGTTGGCGGCTCGATAGGCATCGCGCGGCCCTTCCGGTTCGATGAGCGTCCACCAACGGCCGAACGCCGAGTCAGGGCCAGCGCCTTCCCACACCCGGTACAGGGGCATGGTCGCGAGCGCGACAAACACTTTGCCGCTGCACAGGCCGCCCCGGCCGGGCGCACCCACGGCGCTGCGCAGCAAATCCGGATCGTCAACTTCGGCTAAGCCTGCCGGTGCTGAGACGATGCCGCCCACGCAGGCCGTTTCAGTCGGCAACGCAGGGGGCAACCCAGGGCGCAACCCAGGGGGTAACGACGGCGGCGCACTCGCACATGCGGCCAGCAGCAAGGCCGCGAAAGCGGAGGCTAGTGTGGTGTTGCACGCTGTTTGCGACTTATAAAAATGATGGATTTTTCGTCGCATCGAGGCGCAAAGCACAGTCATAGTTCCACTATGACGAGCATTTGCAACGACGAGTCGGCGGAAAAGACGCATTTTTAAGTCGCATTAAGTGTGCAACACTGCACTAGAGCGTCAGCGAATCTCATAGATCGACCGTGGCGTAACGCTGCGGCGAGGTGATTTCCAGTAGCTCCATATCGTCAGAGTGACCGATCACCTCATGCGGCACGCCGGCCGGTTGAGTAATGCAATCGCCAGCAACCACGCGGTAGGTTTGTTCTTCGCCTGCAAACCGGTAGTCGATGTGGCCTTTGAGTACGTAGACGACGTGCAAATCCATGTCGTGCCAGTGCAGGCCAGTGGCCGCAGCGAATGGCTTGACCGCGCGAATTTGGCGAAAGCCGACTGTGCCCTGACTAGCATCGCCGGTCGCCAGCTCGCGGTAAGCGTTGCCCGCCAGCAGGCCTTCGCTAACCCAGAGCGCCGCACTGGCCTGGTCGTGGTGAACGCGCAGCCCAGCCTGGTCGAGCGAGCGTGGCTTGGGGTATCGCAGAATGGGAAGACTTGGTTTCACGGTCGTTTCTCCGCAGGTTGCATTCGTTGCAGAATGATCTCGGCCACCTCGGTGCTCGAAGGCAGCAGAGTATGTACGGTGTGGAGCCGCACCTGATGACTGATCCACGGTGCGCTCGCCTCTGAAAGCGCGACCACACCATCATTAACCTCGTTTTTGAAGGGGCCATTAGTCATCCCCAAGCCACGGTCACCGACGATGCTGGTGGTGGGTACGTTGACTCGGCCTACCGCCGCCATGCGCGCTTGTGACCCCAACAATTGACCGCAGTCGCGCGTAAAGGCGCGGTACAACAGGTTGCTGCCCAGCGCCTGCGCGAGCCGCGCTGGCTGCACTGGTGAGCCGAGCATAAACAGATGCAGCGGCGCGCGGGTGTCGGCTGGCAAAGCGTTGATTGCCGCGCGCAGCAACACACCACCCAGCGAATGCCCAATCAAAATCGTGTCGCCCGTCGCCGCGAGCGCACTGATTCGCAGCGCCAAGCGGCGCTGGATGCTGGCAAAGTCTTGCAAGGTGACCGCGTAGGCGAAAGTGGCCGTTTTCAGGCCGCCCTGCTTCAGTTTGCGCAGCATCGGCAGGCCAGAAATCGGCGAGCGGCCCATGCCATGCACGAAGAGCGCGGTCAGGGCAGGCATGCTTTCTGTGCTTCTGTGCTCAGTTTGCTTGTGGCGCACCAGCATCGGTCAACGCCTCGCCATGGATCATGCGAGCCACCTGCGCTTGTGCGGCGGCCAGTTCGCACAGGCGGCACGGGCGCGAGGTGGAGTAGAGCACGCTGCCCGCGAGGTTTTGCCGCCCCAAACGAATTTGCGCCGCGCGCATCGCTTCGCGTTCGGCATGGGCGTTGCCATCGTTGCGTTTGCGCACCTGGCTGGCACCGGAGCCGATGATTTCACCATCGGCCACGACCACCGCGCCATAGGGTTGATCGCCCCACGATTCGGCCAGGCGCAACTGCGCCAGCGCTGCCTCGTACCAGCGGCGCTCCGGCACAAATTGGCGCTGGCTGGCCTGGGTGAATACGGCGGAGCGACCGACTACCGCGAGCGCGGCTACGCCTAAGGCGCGGACGATCAGGGTGCGACGAAATGGTGGGTGGCGGGGTTGAGTCACGTTGGATTCATGGTGGCAGCCAGTAGCCCGTCAGGCTGATTCAGTCGCCTTGCTCTCGTCGCCAAACTGCAAGGCCGCAAGCCTCGCATACAGCGCGCTTTTCTCCAGCAGTTCGTCGTGCGTGCCAATCGCATCAATCCGCCCATGGTCGAGCACCACGATGCGGTGCGCCGCTTTTACGGTGGCCAAGCGGTGCGCGATGATGAGCACGGTGCGCTCCTTGGCAGCGGCTTCAATGGCCGCCTGGACTTGACGCTCAGATTCGGAATCAAGTGCGCTGGTAGCTTCATCAAGCAGCAAAATCGGCGGGTTTTTGAGCAGCGCGCGCGCGATGGCAATACGCTGGCGTTGGCCGCCTGAGAGCCGCACCCCGCGTTCGCCCAAGGGCGTTTCGTAGCCCTGCGGCAATTTTTCGATGAACTCGTGTGCGGCGGCGCGGGTGGCCGCTTCAATCACCTGCTCACGTGTCGCATCGGGCTTGCCGTAGCGAATATTCTCGAGCGCGTTGGTGGAAAAAATTACGTTGTCCTGGGTGACGATGCCCAAGCGCGCGCGCGCTTCCACCGGGGCTAAGTCGCGCACATCAATCCCATCGAGCAGCACGCGGCCGTGGGCCACATCATAAAAACGCAGCAACAGTTGAAACAGGGTTGTCTTGCCTGCGCCCGAGGGGCCAACCAAGGCAATGGTTTCGCCGCGCTGCACCACCAAACTGAAGTCATCAAGCGCCGCCACTTTGGGGCGTGATGGGTACGAAAAGCGCACCTGGTCAAACTCAATGGCTGCACGGCTCGCCTTTTGCGTGGCGGCTTCACCAATCAACTCGCGCACCTGCAAGGTGGAGCGCGCAGCGTAGAGTTCGAGCAAGCGTTCAGTCGCGCCCGCAGCACGTTGCAAATCGCCCCACACCTCAGCCAGCGCACCCAAAGCACCAGCGGCGATCACCGCGTAGAGAATGAAAGCCCCGAGCGTGCCGCCCGACATCGTGCCCGCCAGCACGCGCTGCGCGCCCAGCCAAAGCACCAGCACAATCGCTCCAAATACCAACAGAATCACCACCACCGTGAGCACGCTGCGCGCCTGAATGCGGGTGAGTGCCGCAGTAAAAGAATCTTCTACCGATTGCTTGAAGACGCTTGCCTCGCGCGCCTCTTGGCCATATGCCTGAACCGTGGTAGCCGCCAGTAAACGCTCGCCAGCGTAAGCCGAAGAGTCGGCAATCCGGTCTTGGCTGGCCTTCGAGAGCGCGCGCACGCGCCGCCCCAGCCTTC
>JANLTH010000060.1:0-14531 GCA_031362865.1 Burkholderiales bacterium
GCGACTTATAAAAATGATGGATTTTTCGTCGAATCGAGGCGCAAAGCACAGTCATAGTTCCACTATGACGAGCATTTGCAACGACGAGTCGGCGGAAAAGACGCATTTTTAAGTCGCATTAAGTGTGCAACACTACACTAGCCAATGACAATCATGCATAAATTCACCGCCACCGCCCTGCGCGATTTCATTGATGCCGCTTTTGTGAGCGCAGGCCTGCCCGCTGCCGATGCGCGCGCCGTGGCTGAGTTGATGAGCCAGGCTGACCTGCAAGGCTCAGACGGGCACGGCATCATCCGTTTGAGCCCCTACATCCGCCGGATTCGCGAAGGCGGTATCAATTGCCGTCCGCAAATGCGGGTGGTCAATGAGCGGGCCGCGATGGCCCTGCTTGACGGCGATAACGGCATGGGCCATTTGGTGATGCAGCGCGCCGCCCAATTGGCGGTTGAAAAGGCGCGCAGTGCCGGGGTCGGCTGGGTTGGGGCCAAACTCTCCAACCACGCGGGGCCCGCGTCGCTCTATGCGCGCATGCCCTTAGGCCACAACATGATCGGCCTGTATTTCGCGGTGGGCAATGCCAACCATCTGCCGCCTTGGGGCGGGCTGGACATGCTGCTTTCCACCAACCCAATCGCCTGCGCCGTGCCAGCCATGGAAGAGCCCGACATCGTGCTCGACATGGCCACCACTGTTGCGGCTTACGGCAAAGTCAAAGCCAAGGCGGCACGAGGCGAAATGATGCCCGAAGGCTGGATGATCGACCGGCAGGGCAATGCCTTGCTCGACCCCAAGCGCGCCGCCGAGGGCATGCTGCTGCCGATTGGCGCACACAAGGGCTATGGCCTGGCGCTTATCATCGGCTTGCTGGCCGGCACGCTCAATGGTGCGGCGATGGGGCGCGATGTGATTGACTTCAACGCCGATTTTTCGAGCGTGGGCAACACTGGCCAAGCGATTTTGGCGATTGATATTGCCGCCTTTGGTGACCCGGACACCTTCAAGCGGCGCGTCGATGCGCTGATTCGCGAGCTGCGCAATTCTGAGCGCATGCCCGGTGTAGAGCGTATTTGGCTGCCTGGTGAACAGGCGCATGAAAAGCGCAATGCCCATACACGCGATGGCATCGGCCTGCCTGCCGCCCTGGTGGCAACGCTGGCGCACCTGGCAGGCGAACTTAAAGTTGCGCCCCTCAAGCCCCTCAAATCCCTTTAAACGCAGGAGAGTCTTTAATGCTTCGTCATATTTCCTTAAGCATCGTGCTGTGTGCTACTGCCGCGCTGGCCCACGCCCAGTATCCCGTCAAGCCGATCCGCATGATCGTGCCGCTCGCTGCGGGCAGCGCGGTGGACAATGCCGCACGCATCGTCGCGGCCAAAATGTCCACCAATATGGGCCAGCAGGTGGTGATTGAAAACGTGGCTGGTGCATCTGGCGCAATTGGTGCAGACCGGGTTGCCAAAGCCGCGCCTGATGGCTATACCATCGGCGGCTTTAACGACAGCGTGATGACGATGGTGCCCAACGTCAACCCCAAGTTGCCGTGGGACATTTTGAAAGACTTTGAGCCAGTCTCATTGGTGGCAACCGTGGAGTGGGGCATGATAGCGAGCAACGATGCGCCCTTCAAAACCCCGGCCGATGTGATCGCCGCTGCCAAGGCCGCACCGGGCAAGCTCAACTATGCTTCAGGCGGCAACGGCAGCCCGCAGCACGTGGCGATGGCGCTCTTCGCCTCGCAAGCCGGAATCAGCCTAACCCACGTGCCCTACAAAGGCGCAACCCAAGCCGCGACCGATGTTGCGGCGGGCCAAGTGCCGGTGGGTTTTCAAGGTTTGGCGACGGTGACCTCGCTGGTGCGGGGCGGCAAGCTGCGCTTGATTGCTGTTTCTACCAAGGCCCGCCTGGCGCAGTTTCCTGATGCGCCGACGGTGGGGGAATCGGGCTTGGCAGGCTTTGAATTCAACTCGTGGTTTACCGTGATGGCCCCAACTGGCACGCCCAAAGAGATCATCGCCAAGCTCAACGCCGAGATCGCGCGGGCGCTGGCCGACCCGGAAGTGCGCGAGCGCCTGATCGCCCAGGGCCTGAGCCCGCGTGGCACCACGCCCGAGGAGTTGGGGGCGCTAACCCGCGGTCAACTCGCGCGCTATGGCAAATTGGTCAAGGACGCGGGTATTACGAATGACTAACTGCAGTCGAAGGTGTCTATGCCGTCATTGCCGCGCCGAGCAGAAATCCTGTGAGCGGCTCCGCCATAGTCCAGAGCGAGAACTTGGCGCAGCCTGGATTTCTGCGTGCGCAGGAATGACGAGGTGTGAGGCGGCAAAATGATCGACCTCACCGAGTTCGTGCACCCAGGCGACACCGTCGTCTGCGCGCAAATGTCCGCCGAGCCGCTTACGCTCACCGGCGCGCTCGTAGCGCAGGCCGAGGCCGCGCCAGACCGATTTGCCGGGGTCACGGCCTTCATCGGCGCGTGTTATGCCGACACCTTCGACCCCGCTCGCGCGCCGGCCTTGGCCTACCTTTCTTACGGCGCACTCGCCAACGCCGGGCGCTTGAGCAAAGCGCAGCGGATTGCGGTGGCGCCATGTCACTACTCCGCGCTGCCAAGCCTTTTTTCCAGCGGCGCATTCATCGCCGATGTCGTGTTGCTGCAAGCTTCGCGCGCGCGCGACGGGCGGCGCGGCATCGGCGCGGCGCAGGGCTACATACTGGCTGCAGCCCGTCGGGCGCGGGTGGTGTTGGTGGAAGAAAACGCTGCCGCGCCGTATTGCTTCGGGGCTGAATTTCCTGATGACCTGCGCGTGGCAGAAACGATTCACACCGAGCGTGCGCTTCCGCAATTGCGCCCACCCGCCATCGGCCCGCTGGAAGCGCAGATCGGGGCCCGCATCGCCGCGTTGATCCCTGACGGTGCCGCGCTGCAAGTGGGCTTGGGGTCGATTCCAGACGCGGCACTCGCCGCCTTGAGCCAGCATCGCGCATTGCGCCTGCATAGCGGCATGCTCACTGAGGCCGTGTTGCCATTGATCGAATCCGGTGCGGTTGACGGCGTCATCGTCACCGGCTCGGTCACTGGCACCGACCGGCTCTACACTTGGGCACACGAGAACCCGCGACTTCGCTTAGTCGAGGCTGGCGTTTCGCATGGTGCGAGTGTGCTGGCCGCACTGCCGGCATTTACTGCCATCAACAGCGCGATTGAAGTGGATTTACTGGGCAACGTGAACAGTGAGGTTGCGGCGGGCATCTACGTCGGCGGTACCGGCGGCGCGGTTGACTTTGTGCGCGGCGCGGCAGCATCGGTTGGCGGGCGTGCCATCATCGCCTTGCCCTCATCCGCCAAGGGCGGCACCATTTCGCGCATCGTCGCGCGGCTTTCGGGCCCCTCCACCATTGCTGCGGCCGATGCCGATACCTTTGTTACTGAGCACGGCGTTGCTAAGCTGACCGGCTGCTCGCAAGCCGAACGCGCGCGCCGCATGATTGCGCTGGCAGAGCCTGCGCTGCGTGAACGACTGGCTGAAGAAGCGCGCGGGATGGGCTTCTTCGGATAGTTTCTCTCAAGTCTTGGGGAAAAACCGAACGTTCTCCAAGTGTTCGAAGTGCGCGTCTTGCGTCCAGAGCTGCGCCCCATGCGCGCGTGCGGTAGCCAGAATTAGGCTGTCCGCCAGCGGCAGGCCGTTCAGAACTGCGTCCAAGCACAACGCTAGCGTCAAATCGACCATCTGGCCTTTTTGCATCATTCCCAAGGCGCGCCGCGCTACCGCCGAACCGAAGTCGCGGTTCACCACCTTGACCACCTCGTAGACGGTGATGACCGGAACGATGAGCATCTCCACCCGTTCAATCGCCGGTGCGAACAAATCGGCGCGTGCGGAGTCACCGAAAAATTCCAGCCAACACGAAGAATCCAACACTATTGGCAGCGGTGGTGCTTTTCGTGCGGCCATCGTCAAAAACGCTCTGGCTCGTCAGGGACTGTGGTGTTGATGCCCCGTGCGATGCCGCGATAAGCGCTGGCAGGCTGCGAAGGTTCCAAATGCACGACTCCGCCAAACTCGACCCAAGTCAGTTTGTTGCCAGGTTTGATGTGGTGTCGTTCACGAAACGCGCGGGGAATGACGACTTGATACTTGGGTGAAACGGTGACGGTGTCGGTATGCATATCGATAACCTGGTTGTTGTACGGCATAGCGCTCGATTGAGCAAGTGTAACACCAAGGCTACCAGGTATCCACAAACCGGCCGCTACCCTTCAAGCCGACCGCCACGCTCTCCAGCCCGCGCACCAGCCAAGCCCGAGTTTCGGCCGGGTCGATTACCGCGTCAATCTCCAGCGTTGTCGCCATATTGAGTGCGTGGCCGTTTTCATATTGCTTGGCCACCAGTTTTTCATAGAGTGCTTGGCGCGCCGTGTCGTCGGCGGCGGCTTCCAGCTCTTTGCGATACCCGAGTCGGACCGCGCCTTCCAGCCCCATGCCACCAAATTCCCCGGTGGGCCAGGCGATGGTGAACACTGGTGCGTCGAAGCCGCCGGCGGTCATCGCTTGCGCGCCTAAGCCGTAGCCTTTGCGCAATACCACGGCGAAGAAAGGCACGGTCAATTGCGCTTCAACCACGAACATGCGGCTCACATGGCGCACTTGCGCGGCTGCTTCGATTGCGGGCCCGACCATGAAGCCTGGCGTATCGACGAGCGCGACCAACGGCAGGCCGTGTGCGTCGCACAGTTGCATGAAGCGCGCCGCTTTGTCGGCAGCATCAGCATCAATCGCGCCGCCCAGATGCAGCGGGTTGTTGGCGAGCACGCCCACCGGGCGGCCTTCAATCCGCGCCAGCCAGGTGAGTACGCCATGGCCAAATCCGGCGCGCAGTTCGAGCATCGAATCGGTATCAAACATGCCCGGCGCAGCCACGCGCATGTCGTAGGCGCGCAAGCGATTTTCAGGAATCACGTGGCGCAGGGCGCGCTGATCGCTTAACCGCCAGTCGGGGGTACGGCCTTGGAAGTAGCTCAGGTACTGCTGCGCCGCGCGCGTGCCTTCTGCTTCATCGCGCACCAAAATATCGATCACGCCATTGCGGCTTTGCACGCCTGATGGGCCAATCGCGGTCGGTTTGACTTGCCCCATCCCACCGCCCTCAATCATTGCCGGGCCACCCATGCCGATGTTGGAATCTTCAGTGGCGATGATGACATCGCACACGCCCAGCAAGGCCGCGTTACCCGCAAAGCAATAGCCCGCGACCACCCCTATCACCGGCACCTTGCCTGAGAGCGCGGCAAACTGGCTGAAGGTGTGGTTGTTCAGGCCCGCCACAATCGGCATATCGACATCGCCGGGCCTGCCGCCGCCGCCTTCCGCATAGAGCACGACGGGTAGCTTGAGCTGGTGCGCCAAACCCAACATGCGGTCTTTTTTGTGATGATTGCGCCAGCCTTGCGTACCGGCCAGCACGGTGTAGTCGTAGAGCATGATCACGCACTTCGAGTTTTCCGGGCCGAACAGCGCTGCGTTCACAGTCCCGATGCCAGTCACCATGCCGTCAGCCGGGGTGTTCTGCATCAAATCATCCAGTGAGCGCCGGCGGGCTTGGGCCGCAATCGCGAGTGCGCCGTACTCGCTAAACGAAGAATCGACGTGTTGGAGTTGGCACAGATCGGCCAGATTTTCGCGGGCGGTGCGTTTTTGGGTGGCGTGGCGGCGGGCTACCGCGTCGGTGCGATTGGTGTCACTGCCCAGCGCATGGCGCTCGCGCACGCGCTGCAAGTCGGGGCGAATCCATTCTGCGTCGGGCGCGGCGGTGGGCGCGGCAATGCCGTCGTCGGTGGCCGCGGGTTCGAGGTGCAGAAGGGCTTCGCTTGCACCAATTACCGCCCCCACGGTGGTGTTGACTCGCACGACTAAGCCGCTCGCCGGTGCACTGATGACATGCTGCATCTTCATCGCCTCCAGCACGGCGAGGGCTTGGCCCTTTCTCACCGCAGTGCCCGCTGCGACGTTGATCTCGATCACGGTCGCTGCCATCGGTGCAACGATGGCATTCGCTTGGCCCTCTGCTTGAAGAGCCGCACTGGTATTGGCTCTCGTGGCAGGCAGGCCGGAGAGCAAGTCAGGGAGCGCTTCTTCAAGCCATCGAGTATGCAAAGGTGCTGTCGGCAAGAGCTTCAATAGCTCTGCCAGCAGCCCCGCATTGGTCGTCACACCGTCGATGCGAAGCTCACCCAAGGCGCTTTGGGCGCGCTGCACCAGCGCTGCGAAATCGTCGCCGGGTTGCGTGACGATCAGCTTGGCTAAAAGCGAATCGAATTGCCCGCTCACCACTTCGCCCACGTGCGCATGGGTGTCGATCCGCACACCGCGCCCGCCGGGCAGGTCGAAGCGAGTGAGCGTGCCGACGGCTCCCCATGCATTACCCTCGTCATCTAATGTTTCGGCGTTAATGCGCAATTGCAGCGCCATGCCACGCGCCTCGCGAGCGCGGTGCAAGTTCATTTCCGCGAGCGTTTCGCCTTGCGCCAGCCGAATCTGCAACTGCACCAGGTCGATGCTGAACACCTCTTCGGTGATCGTGTGCTCGACTTGCAAGCGCGGGTTGGCTTCGATAAAAACGAAGGGCAAAACGACGTCGCTCTCGTTGACCAGAAACTCGAACGTACCCACGCCTTCGTAATGCACGTGGTGGGCCAGCGCCAGTGCCGCATCGCGCAAGCGGCGCTGCATTTGTGTCGAAATGGTCCATGCGGGCGCGATTTCGATCAGCTTTTGAAAGCGCCGCTGCACCGTGCAATCGCGCGTGCCCAAGGCGATGCAGTGTGCGCCGTCGCCCGCGATCTGCACTTCGATATGGCGCGCCGCCGGGTAGAGTCTTTCGAGGTAAAGCGTGTCGTTGCCAAAGGCCGCATTCGCCTCGCTGGCAGCACGCGCCAGCGCCGCTTCGAGCGCATCAGCCGAAACGACCGCCCGCATGCCGCGCCCGCCGCCGCCCTGCACGGCCTTGACCATCACGCCGGTGGCAGTGTGTTCAGTGAAAAAGGCTTGCGCTTCGGCAAGAGAATCGGCCTGCGCACCGGGCAAAACCGGCACACCGCACTGGCGCGCCAAGAGCCGCGCCTGCGCCTTGTCGCCAAATACCTGCATCTGCGCGGGCGTCGGGCCGATGAATTTGATGCCCGCCGCCGCGCACGCGCTGGCAAAGTCGGCGCGCTCAGAAAGAAATCCGTAACCCGGGTGCAGGGCCGTGCAGCCGTGCGCCTGAGCCGCCGCAATGATTGCCACAATGTCGAGAAATGCCGCAGGTGTCTCGCCGTGCAGCAGGGCAGTTTCCAGCCCAAGGTCGCGTGCAGCGCGGGCGATGCGCAGCGCAATTTCGCCCCGATTGGCGATGAAGATTTTGTTGAACACGGGTTAGCCTCCGCCTACGGCCACAACAATTTCAAGCGCATCGCCATGCTGCAGTGGCGTGGTCGCGTGGCGGCTTTTGGGCACAATTTCGCCATTGTTTTCAACCGCGACCCGTTTTCCGGTGTAGGCCAGTTCGTCTAGCAGCGCGGCGACGGTGGTGGCAGTGGTTGTGCGCGGCACACCGTTTAATGAGATTTGGGTTGTCACGCGATGGTAAACTCCGGTTTGATTTTTCTGCATGCGGGCGTAGTTCAATGGCAGAACTGTAGCTTCCCAAGCTACTAACGTGGGTTCGATTCCCATCGCCCGCTCCACTCATTTCGCAAATGATTCTAACGGCGGGTTCTTGGAGAAGAGAACCTGCCGTTTTTCTTGATAGCCGCCGCGGCCCATGCCAGACAAACCTTTCGTCATCGCCGGAAAAACCTATCGCTCACGCCTCTTGGTGGGTACCGGTAAGTACCAAGATTTCGCCGAAACCCGCGCGGCGCTTGACGCTTCGGGCTGTGAGATCGTCACAGTGGCGATTCGTCGCACCAATATCGGCCAGGATGCCAATGCGCCTTCGCTGCTCGATGCGGTGCCGATGTCGGCCTTTACCTATTTGCCCAATACCGCTGGCTGCTACACGGCTGATGACGCGGTGCGCACCCTGCGCCTGGCGCGTGAGTTGTTGGACGGGCATGCGCTGGTCAAGCTTGAGGTGCTGGGCGATTCGCATACGCTTTACCCGAACATGATCGAAACGCTGAGCGCGGCAAAAACGCTCGTGAAAGACGGTTTTTCAGTGATGGTCTATTGCAGCGACGACCCGATTATTGCCAAGCAGCTCGAAGAAATCGGCTGTGTCGCGGTGATGCCACTGGCCTCGCTGATTGGCTCAGGCATGGGCATTTTGAACCCTTGGAATTTACAACTCATTCTTGAAAAAGCCACGGTGCCGGTGATTGTCGATGCCGGAGTCGGCACAGCCTCTGATGCGGCGATTGCGATGGAATTGGGCTGCGACGGCGTGTTGATGAACACCGCGATTGCCGCCGCGCGTGAACCAATACGCATGGCACGTGCGATGAACTTGGCGGTGCAGGCGGGGCGCGAGGCCTGGCTTGCTGGGCGCATGCCGAAAAAGCTTTATTCGGCCTCGCCTTCTTCACCTGTGGGTGGCCGCATTGGTACCTGACTCAGCTGACTCAAGTGAGTTGCCTGATTCAGCGGATTCAGCCGAGCAAGCCCTGCACGCGCGCAGTATCAAAAGTTTTGTCACGCGCCAAGGCCGGGTGTCGAACGCGCAGGCGCGGGCGCTCGAGGTGTTGCTGCCGCAGTTTGGGATTCCGTATGCACCCACGCCGCTCGATTGGGCGCAGTGCTTCGTGCGCACCAGCCCGGTGATTGTTGAAATTGGTTTTGGCATGGGCGAGACCACCGCCAATATTGCTGCTGCCCTGCCCGAGACCAATTTTTTGGGGATCGAAGTGCATAACCCCGGGGTTGGCGCCTTGCTCAAGGAAATTGGTGAACGCGGCTTGTCGAATTTGCGCATCATCCAGCACGACGCAGTTGAGGTGTTGACCCACATGGTGCCTCAGGCGAGTGTGGATGGCATCCATATTTTCTTCCCCGACCCGTGGCACAAAAAGCGCCACAACAAGCGCCGCCTGATTCAGTCGCCCTTGGTGGCACTGCTGGCAAGCCGCTTGGCAGCCGGTGGCTATGTGCATTGCGCGACTGACTGGGAACCCTATGCCCAGCAAATGCTCGAAGTACTGTCGGCCGAGCCCGCATTGGTCAATACCGCTCCAGGATTTGCGCCGCGTCCAGCCTACCGCCCGATTACCAAATTTGAGTCCCGTGGCATCCGCTTGGGCCACGGTGTGTGGGATGTCATTTTTAGAAAGAAATCATCATGAAAAGAACCGTATTGATCTTGCTGTTGGCCGGCGCGCCGTTGGCAGCCTTCGCCCAAGCGCCTGCCGCCCCGCCTGCTGCTGGCCCCAAGCCCGAGGACATCGGCATCAGCAAAGACTTCAAGCCTTGTATGGAACGCGCGCAAGCGCAGCCGCAAGAAAAAATGGGTGACGCTCTTTTCTCTTGCCTGGAAGCCGAGCGCAAAAAGCAAGACGCGCGGGTCACCAAAGCGTATCAAACAGCACTCGCGCGCTTACCCGCAGAAGGAAAAAAACGGCTCACATTGGCGCAGCAGAATTGGGCCAGGTTCCGCGACAGCAATTGCAATTTTTACGCCGACGAAAAGGGCGCGCCGCCGGTTAATTTGAACAACTCAGACTGCCGCCTCGGGGTAAACGTTTCGCGCGCGGCTGAGCTTGAAAATGTGCTGCAACTGATTGCGGCTGAAGAGAAGGCTGCGGCCGCTCAGGGTGCTGCGCCCATTTCTGCGGCTCCAGCTGCGTCGGGCCCAGGCCCGCGCTTGGGCGCGCCTGCGCCAGGTATGGGCGCGGGCGGGGGCTTGACCCTGCCGCCTGCAAAGTAGTTATGTTCCCCAGTTAATTGCGCCACTCCAGCCGGTCCAGAGCACCACAATCCCAAAGGCAATTCGATACCACGCAAACGGTTTGAAATCGTGAGTGGCAATGTAGCGCAACAGCCACTTCACACACACGAAGGCTGAAATGAAGGCGGTGACCAGCCCCACCGCCCACATGCCAAGGTCATCTGCCGAAAGCAGATGGCGCTCCTTCACCAACTGGTAAGCGCTGGCCGCAAACAGCGTGGGAATGGCCAGAAAAAACGAAAACTCGGTAGCGGCCTTGCGCGACAGGCCCAACAGCATGCCGCCGATGATGGTGGCACCACTGCGGCTGGTGCCGGGAATCAGAGCTAACGCCTGCACCAAGCCCAGTTTTAGCGCATCCAGTGGCAACATTTCATCGACTTCTTTGATACGTGCATCGGCATGCGGGCGCGGCTTGCGCTCGACCCACAAAATGATGATGCCGCCCACGATGAAGGCAATCGCCACAGCGGTGGCATTGAAGAGCACCGCCTTGATCGCCTTGTTGAAGATCAATCCCAGCATTGCCAAGGGCAGAAACGCGATGAAGAGATTAAGCAAAAAGCGTTGCTGCGCCTTATGCTGCAAGCCGGTCGCGATACCGATCAAGCGTTGTCGGTATTCCCAGCACACGGCCAAAATCGCGCCGCACTGAATCACGATTTCGAACAGTTTCGCCTTGTCACCGGTAAAGCCCACCAGTTGCCCAGCGATAATCAAGTGACCGGTGGATGAAATGGGCAAAAATTCGGTCAGGCCTTCGACGATGCCCAGAATCGCCGCTTTCCATAAAATAGTGATTTCCATCACGAAATTTTAGGTTGCGGTGCATCTGGGCCCAGCGATTCGGCGTAACTATTTGGGCAGGTCGCGCGTTAAGTTCGGTAGCCTTGCCAGTGCTGCAAAGCCTTATTCGAACCGAAGGTGAAAACAATGAATCACGAAATCATGTTGAAAGCTGCCTTGGCAGCCATTCTTGCGGCAGGTGTCGCGTCGGCACCAGTATTGGCCACCGACAAATCGAGCGCCGGCCAAGAAAAATGCTACGGCATTGCCAAAAAAGGCCAAAACGACTGCGGCAACCTGCAAGGCACGCACGGCTGCTCCGGCGGCGCGAAAACGGATAACGATCCGGGCGAGTGGAAGTACGTTGCCAAAGGTACCTGCAAAACGGCGGGTGGCCTGAACAAAGACGAAGCGCAAGCCAAAGTCAAGAAGTAACCATGATCGGCATCGGCCTGCGCCACGCGCATTTCGCCGATGCCCTGATCGCACCCCCGGCAGTCGATTTCCTCGAAATCCACGCGGAGAATTTTTTCTCCGACGGTGGCTATGACTGGCACGTGCTTGACAGCCTGCGCCGTGACTATGCCTTGAGTTGTCACGGGGTTGGTTTGTCGCTGGCATCTGCCGATGGACTTTGTGCCACGCACCTCGACCAGCTTGCGCGCCTGGTTGCCCGAATCGAGCCACGTTGGGTTTCTGAGCACCTGTGCTGGGGCAGCATTGGCGGTCATGCCTACAACGACCTCTTGCCCTTTCCGTTCACCGAAGAAGCACTAGCGTTGGTGGTGCGCCACGTCGATCAGGTGCAAACGCGTTTGCGACACACGATACTGGTGGAGAACGTTTCCCGCTATGTGTCGTTCACCGACTCAAGCATGAGCGAGGCAGTTTTCCTGCGCGAGCTGTGTCGCCGCAGTGGCTGTGCGGTGCTGCTTGATGTCAATAATCTCTACGTTAATCAAGTGAACCACGGCGTGGATGCGCTGACCGAGCTTGCGGCGCTGGCGAATGTGCCAGTCGGTGAGATTCACATCGCAGGCTACACCGAGCGCACCATCGGTGACGAAACATTGCTGATCGACACCCATGCCGCACCGGTAAGCGCGCCCGTGTGGGAGCTTTACCGCGCAGCTGCAAGGCTCTTTCCTGGTACGCCTGCCTTGCTCGAATGGGATAACCAACTCCCCTCGCTCGATGTGTTGGTGGCGGAGGCGGCCAAGGCCGGCCGGATCGACTGCGCGCTCACGGCACATAAGATATGACGCTGCAAGCCCTTGAAGCAAACTTTGGCGCAAGCCTTACGGCGCGGCGCAACTGGCGTGCAGCCTTCGCCGCACTGCAACCGGCTCTGGCGGGCGGGGTGAACTGCCAAGCGCGCTTCGAGGTCTATCGCGACAATGTGAGGGCGGTCTGGAGATCAGCCATGGACAACGTTTTTCCGGTGGTACACCAGTTGGTGGGCGACGATTTCTTTAGCGGCTTGTGCCATGAATACGCCGCTGCACACCCTTCTGCCAGCGGCGATCTGAATCAGTTTGGTGCGCACTTTCCAGAATTTTTGCGGGGCTTCTCGCCAGCGCAGGAGTTGCCCTATTTGCCCGATGTGGCCACGCTTGAATGGGCGGTGCAAAGAGCCTATTACGCGGCGGATGCCGCGCCTGTGCGCTTAGTGGCAGCCAGCGGTGTGACCACCTTGGCGATGATGCTGTTTCGCCTGCATCCATCGGCTTGCCTGGTCGTAGGCGACTACGCCGCCGCGCCGATCTGGCTCGCGCATCAGAGGCTACCGATTTCGCTGAACGGTATTGATCTGACCGCGGGGCAGCATCATGCGCTGGTGTGGCGGCATGGTTTCAAGACCCGTGTGGTAGTGCTGACCGCAGGCTCGTTTGCGCTGCTCCAGCCGCTGGGTGCAGCGCAGACGATTGGTGAATCACTCGCAACAGCCCTGGCTGCGGTCCCCAACTTTGTGCTGGCTGACGAGATCTCCGAGTGGCTGGCCGACGGGGTGCTGGTGGCCGCAGCATGAACCCCATCAAGCGCCGCACGATGAACCATTGGCATTCGTACCCTGTTCTTGAAACGCGCTGGGAGGCGCATTTTGGTGATCGAGTGGTGCAATGTTTCGCCGAGCGGCGGCCCAATTTTGCGGCGATGTTGGAGCACAGCGTTCGCATCCATGGCAACCGCGAGGCCTTGGTGTTTGAGGGGCGGCGCTGGACCTATGAGGCGCTCGATGCAGAAGTAGCCCGCGTCGCCGCCGGTCTTCACGCGCACGGGCTGAAACCCGGTGACCGGGTAGTGTTGTTCTTAGGCAATGTGCCCGAGTTCGTCATTGCGCTCTACGCCTCGCAGCGCATCGGAGCCATCGCCGTGCCCGTGAGTGTGCGCGAAGCCACGCCGGGGCTGGAATACATCCTCAACCAATGTGGCGCGGCGGCGGTGATTGTCGCGGCCGAGTTGCAGACGCGCGTGCCACTAGCGAGCCAAATTCCTGGCGTGCGCAGCGTAATTTCCACCGGTGCGCCGTTTGAAAGCCTCAAATCACACGGCACTCTAACCCAGACGGCTGCGGTGAACGAAGAGGACACGGCGCTGATCCTCTACACCTCGGGCACCACGGGTCGCCCAAAAGGCGCGATGCTCACCCACTTGGGCATCGTTCATTCCGCAATGCACTTTGCGGCCTGCATGCGCTTGGATGCGACTGACCGTTCTGCCCTGGCCGTACCTGCCAGTCACGTGACCGGCATCATCGCCATCATCGCCACCATGCTGCAGGTGGGTGGGGCGGTGGTGATGCTGCGCGAGTTCAAGGCGGCGCACTACATTGGCCAAGCCGCCGCCGAGCGGGTGACGCACACCATCCTCGTGCCCGCGATGGTCAACTTGATCCTCCGGCAACCTGAGCTGGCGCAGCACGACCTTTCCGCTTGGCGGGTTGGTGGCTTTGGTGGCGCACCCATGCCGGTGGCGACGATTGACGCACTCGCCGAACGCCTTCCCAATTTGGTGCTCACCAACGCTTACGGCGCGACTGAATCGACCTCGCCTGCCACTTGCATGCCAGCAGGTGAAACCCGTGCACACGTCGATACGGTGGGCGTGCCCGTGCCTTGCGGCGAGATTCGCGTCATGGACGACCAAGGCCGTGAGGTGGCAAACGGCCAGACCGGTGAACTCTGGATCGGCGGGCCGATGATGGTCAAAGGCTATTGGGACAACCCCGCAGCCACGGCACAGGAATTCACGGCGGGCTGGTGGCATTCTGGCGATTTGGGTAGCAAAGATGATGAAGGCTACGTGCGCATCTTCGACCGCAAAAAAGACATGCTCAATCGTGGTGGCTTCAAGATTTACAGCATTGAAGTAGAAAACGTGCTGATGGCACTGCCCGGCGTGGTCGAAGCTGCGGTGATCGGCAAGCCGTGCCCGGTGTTAGGTGAGCGCGTACATGCCGTGCTCTATGCCCCTGCCGCCACGCCGGGCATCGAGGCAGTGCGCCAACATTGCGCGGCGCAACTGGCGGATTACAAAGTTCCGGAAACGGTGGAGTTCGTGGATGCGCCACTGCCGCGCAACGCGAATGGTAAGGTGATGAAGCGGGAGTTGCGGATGGCGTAAATCCGCTGGCAAATCATGCCGAGATGTCACAGGCACTTGCCAGCACGGGGAGCGCGCATTTTTCTGAGGGCACTCGTCACTCCTCACGGCAGGTCATTCCATTTCTAAATCATTACGATATGTCGTTGCCCCTTCCTAGCCGTGCTACGCGCACTGTCGTCGTCGGTGCGCCTAATCTCGTAATGATTTAGAAATGG
>JANLTH010000081.1:0-49937 GCA_031362865.1 Burkholderiales bacterium
GAGCCAATGCCGTCGATGATCTCAATGCCGAAGTGCTTGGTAAAGCGCTCGCCCAAGTCGGCGGGCAAGGCCTCGCCCGCCGAAGAGGCCAAGCGTAGGGTGACGGCGCTGCGAAGAGGCAGATTGGGTGCGGCTAGCATGCCCGCAAAGCCGGTGGGCGCGCCGAAGAAGACCGTGGCACGCTGCTCCACCCAGCGTTTGAAAACGGCATCGGGCGTGGGGCGCTCGGCCATCAGCACCACGGTTGCGCCCACGCTTAACGGAAAGGTGAGCGCGTTCCCCAATCCATAGGCAAAAAAGAGTTTGGCGGCAGAAAAGCAGACATCGCTTTCGGTCAAGCGCAATACCGCCTTGCCGTAGAGTTCGGCCGTCGCGTGTAGGTTGCCGTGCGTGTGTACCGTGCCCTTGGGGCGGCCGGTGGAGCCAGAGGAGTAGAGCCAAAACGCCGGTTCGTCCGCATGCGTGGCGGCGGGTTGCACGGCTGGGGCGCTGGCGGCCAAGGCGGCACTGAAATCGCGGGCATCGCCTGCCAGCGGCGCAGTCGGGCGCACCACCAGCAAATGCTGGACTTCATGGGCGGCGCTTGCCATCGCCTTTTCCAGCGTCGCCACCAAGCTGCCGGAAACCAGCACGGCCTGTGCGCGGCTGTGGGCGAGCATGTAGGCGTAGTCTTCCGGGGTGAGCAGCGTATTCACAGCAACCGGCACGATACCCGCGTAGAGTGCGCCCAAAAAGGCGACTGGCCACTCGTTGCAGTCGTGCATGAGCAAGAGCACACGCTCATCGCGGCGCAGGCCCAAACTTAACAGCGTGGCGGCGCAGCGCCGCACCTGATCGGCCAGCGCGCCGTAGCTCAAAGCGCCGTGATCGTCGAGATAAGCGGTTTTGCTGGCGCGCGTAGCGTTTAAATCGATCAGGTGTTGGGCAAAATTGAATGGCCCGGCGGAGAGAGTGGTAGTCATCTTGGAGGTTTCGGCAATTTTTCGGTTGCTACAGGAGTTGCTACATCAGCGTAAGATAAACTATAGTGCATGTTGGCACGATAAAACGCTATCAATCACCTGTCAAGCACTATATTGCATCTTCTGCCTTTGCTCCACATGCCCAACACTACCGCAAAATCCCCTGGTAAAAGCCTGAAGAAGCTTGCCAGTAGCGCTTCTTCAGGCGCTGCTTCGGGGTCCGAAGAGAAGCATCCCTTCCTCATCGCGCTAGGTGAGCGCGCTCGCAACCTGCGCGCGCGGCGCGGCATGACGCGCAAGGCCGTCGCGCTCGCCGCCGGTGTGTCTGAGCGGCACATGGCCAATCTCGAATATGGCGAGGGCAATGCCTCCATTTTGGTGCTGCATCAGGTGGCGCAGGCCTTGCAGTGTTCGCTGGCGGAGCTGGTGGGCGACCTCACCACCGCCACGCCGGAGTGGCTGATGCTGCGCGAGCTGCTGCAAGGCCAGGATGACACGGCCTTGCAGCGTGTGCGCCAAGCGGCGGCGCAGGCGCTCGGGGTGAATGTGAGCCGCGCCAGTGCCAGCCCGCGCATCGCCCTGGTCGGGCTGCGCGGCGCGGGCAAATCTACGCTCGGGCGCATGCTGGGCGAAGATTTGGGCCTGCCTTTTGTCGAGCTGGGCCGCGAAATTGAGCGGGTTGCGGGCTGCAGCGTGGGTGAAATTCAGGCGCTCTACGGTATGAGTGCTTACCGTCGCTATGAGCGCCGCGCGCTCGATGAGATGATTGCCGCGCACCCCGAAATGATTTTGGCCACGCCCGGCGGCATTGTGTCTGACACCGCCACCTTTAACCAGTTGCTCTCGCACTGCACCACGATCTGGCTCAAAGCCGCACCCGAAGACCATATGCGCCGGGTGCAAGCGCAAGGCGATTTGCGCCCCATGGCAGCGAGCAAAGAGGCGATGGACGACCTTAAAGGCATTTTGGCCGGGCGTGCGGCGTTTTACTCCAAGGCGCAGTTTTCGCTCAACACCAGCGGCATCGCGCTCGAAGAAGCGTTTGTGCAGTTGCGCCAGATCGTGCGCGACGCGCTGCAACGCCCCGCATGAACAAAGTTGCATATTCGCTTGACGCAGGCCAAAATAAGCAGTAAAGTGCATTTTATGGCCGTGAGATCGGCTTGATTTGTATGCACTATATTGCAATTTTGAAGAAAGGCTAACTTCCGTGACTACCGTCATCAGCTCCGCCATCAGCACCTCCATTAGCAACCCCACCAGCGCCGCGCCGCGCGTGGACTATCAAACCAACCCAGCCCAGTATCGCCACTGGAAATTGAGCGTTGACGGCGCAATCGCCACGCTCAAGGCCGATTTTGACGAAAACGCGGGCCTGCGCCCGGGCTACAAGCTCAAGCTCAACAGCTACGACCTGGGCGTGGATATTGAGTTGAATGATGCGGTCAACCGCATTCGCTTCGAGCACCCCGAAGTGCGCACCGTGGTCGTCACCAGCGCCAAAGAAAAAGTATTCTGCTCCGGGGCCAATATCTTCATGCTCGGCGTGTCAAGCCATGCGTGGAAGGTCAACTTTTGCAAGTTCACCAACGAAACGCGTAACGGGCTGGAAGATTCTTCGCAGCACAGCGGTTTGAAATTCTTGGCAGCCGTCAACGGTGCCTGCGCAGGCGGTGGTTACGAGCTGGCGCTGGCCTGCGACGAGATCATGCTGGTCGATGATCGCGCCTCAGCCGTGAGCCTGCCCGAAGTGCCACTGTTGGGTGTGTTGCCCGGCACCGGCGGCTTGACCCGCGTGACTGACAAGAAGCATGTGCGCCACGATTTGGCGGACCTTTTTTGCACCAGCGTGGAAGGCGTGCGCGGGCAGAAGGCCAAAGACTGGCGGCTGGTAGACCATATCGCCAAACCGGCGGTTTTTGCGCAAAGCGTGACCAAGCGCGCCACTGAGCTTGCCGCTTTGAGCGACCGCCCGGCTGACGGCAAGCCGGTGGCTCTACTGCCAGTCACGCGCACGATCGAGGCGGACGCGCTGCGCTACCCCAATGTGACTGTGGAAATCGACCGCGCGCGCCGAGTTGCCACCTTTACGATGCATGCGCCCCAAGTGCCTGTGCCGACCGACATCGCCACGATTGAAGCGCAGGGCGCAGCCTGGTATCCGCTGGCCTTCGCACGCGAGCTGGAAGACGCGATTCTGTCGATGCGCACGAACGAGCCAGAGATCGGCACGTGGCTCATCAAAACCAGTGGCGAAGCTGCCGCCGTGCTGGCGCTCGATGCGACGCTGGTGGCGCACCAACAGCATTGGCTGGTGCGCGAAACCATCGGCTACCTGCGCCGCACTTTCAGTCGCTTGGATGTCTCTTCGCGCAGCCTGTTTGCGCTGATCGAAGAGGGTTCGTGCTTTGTCGGCAGCTTCCTCGAATTGGCGTTGGCCTGCGACCGCAGCTACCATTTGGCGTTGCCTGATGCGCCTGACAAAGCGCCGAAAATCGCCATCTCTGCCACCAATTTCGGCTTTTACCCGATGGTGACCGGTGAGAGCCGCCTGCAACGGCGCTTCTACAACGAAACGCCTGCGTTGGATGCAGTGCGCGCACTCACCGGGCAAATGCTCGATGCCGATGCCGCCCATGCTGTCGGGCTGGTAACTGCCAACCCGGACGACATCGACTACGCCGAAGAAGTGCGGATCGCAATTGAAGAGCGCATCACCATGTCGCCTGATGCACTCACCGGGATGGAAGCCAACCTGCGCTTCAACGGCCCGGAAAACATGTTTACCCGCGTATTTGGTCGCCTCACCGCCTGGCAAAACTGGATCTTCCAGCGCCCCAATGCAGTGGGCGAAAAGGGCGCGCTCAAGGTGTATGGCAAGGGCGACAAAGCCGCGTTTGACTGGCACCGCGTGTAGCCGCGTCCAGTACCGATTCCTTTCACCCTTTCTCTCCCCACTCCCCCAACAAGGCAAGCCATGTCGATCAACTACAGCGAAAAAATCCCCAACAACGTCAACTTGGCTGAAGACCGCACGCTGCAACGCGCGCTTGAAGGCTGGCAGCCCAATTTCATCAACTGGTGGGACGATGTTGGCCCCGAAGGTTCGACCGATCACGAGGTTTACCTGCGCACCGCAGTGAGCGTAGACCCGCAAGGCTGGGCGCAATTTGGTCACGTGAAAATGCGTGACTACCGCTGGGGCATTTTCTTGAACCCCGGTGTGGCTGATCGCAAAATTCACTTCGGCGACCATCTGGGCGAAAAAGCCTGGAACGACATTCCGGGCGAATACCGCGCCAACCTGCGCCGCATCATCGTGACCCAAGGCGACACGGAACCCGCGTCGGTTGAGCAGCAACGCCACTTAGGGCTAACCGCGCCCTCGATGTACGACCTGCGCAACCTGTTCCAAATCAACGTGGAAGAAGGCCGCCACCTGTGGGCGATGGTCTATCTGCTGCACAAGCACTTCGGGCGCGACGGGCGTGAAGAAGCCGAAGCGCTGCTTGACCGTCGTTCCGGCGACGAGAACAATCCGCGCATTCTGGGCGCTTTCAACGAAGCCACGCCCGACTGGTTGGCCTTCTTCATGTTCACCTATTTCACCGACCGTGACGGCAAGTTTCAGCTGTGTGCGTTAGCCGAAAGCGCCTTTGAGCCACTGGCGCGCACCACCAAATTCATGCTCACTGAAGAAGCGCACCACATGTTTGTGGGCGAAAGCGGCATCTCGCGCGTGCTCTCGCGCACCTGCGCCATGATGAACGAATTGAAAACCGACGACCCAGGCAAACTGCGCGCCGCCGGGGTGATCGACCTGGCCACGATTCAGCGCTACCTCAATTTTCATTACAGCGTGACCATCGATTTGTTTGGTGCGGACGAATCTAGCAACGCCGCCACCTTCTACAGTACCGGCTTAAAAGGCCGCTATGAAGAAGGCAAGCGCACCGACGACCACATGCTGCGTGGGCAAACCTACAAGGTGCTCGAAGTGCGCGACGGCCGCCTGCAAGAGAAAGAAGTGCCGATGCTCAATGCCCTGAACGAAGTGCTGCGCGACGACTACATCAAAGATTCAGTGGCCGGGGTCGAGCGCTGGAATCGGGTGATCGAAAAGGCGGGCATTCCCGTCAAATTGACCGTACCGCACAAAGCGTTCCATCGCAACATCGGCTCCCTTTCCGCTGTGAAGATTGCTCCCGACGGGCGCGTGGTCAGCGTTGCAGAATGGGCCGCGAATGTCGGCCAGTGGCTGCCTTCTGCCGAAGACCGCGCCTTTGTCGCCAGCCTGATGGGCCGCGTGGTCGAGCCGGGCAAATTCGCCAACTGGATCGCGCCACCGCCGATGGGCATCAACCGCCAGCCGATTGATTTCGAGTACGTGCGCTATAACTGATCCGGTTCATCGTCTGTCGCGAACGCCCACCATGCAAACCACCACGCACGTCATCAAACAGCACCTGATCGACCCGGAAATCTGTATTCGCTGCAACACCTGCGAGGCGATTTGCCCGGTGGGAGCGATCACCCACGACTCGCGCAATTACGTCGTCGATGCGGCCAAGTGCAACCTGTGTATGGATTGCATTTCGCCTTGCCCCACCGGCTCCATCGACAACTGGCGCATGATGCCGCGCGTCAAGGCTTATGGCACAGAAGAGCAATTGACCTGGGACGAGTTGCCGAGCGAATTACCGGCGGAGGCGTTGAACGCAGGCATCGCCGCTGGAGCCGAGGGTTCGGCAAATTCTCCGCCTGCAGGTGAGCTTGCAGGTGAGCTTGCAGGCGAGCTGCCAACCCCGGATGCGGCGCTCGCACCCACCAGCGCGCAGTTCGGCGCTACCACCCCGCCATGGTCAGCGGCGCACCCTTACACCAATCTTTACGGCCCCAAAACTGCTGAGAAAACCATCACCGCCACGGTCACCGGTAATGTGCGCGTCACCGCAGTGGGCCGCGAGTACGACACCCACCATGTCGTGCTCGATTTCGGTGCCCAAGCCTTTCCGGTGCTCGAAGGCCAATCGATCGCGGTCGTGCCGCCGGGCGTGGATGCCAATGGCCGCGCCCATCATCCGCGCCAGTACTCCATCGCCAGCCCGCGCAACGGCGAGCGCCCCGGCTACAACAACCTCTCGCTCACCATCAAGCGCGTGCTCGAAGACCATCAAGGCCAGCCGGTGCGTGGCGTTGCTTCCAACTTCATGTGCGACCTTAACGTTGGCGACAAGGTGGCAGTGATTGGCCCGTTTGGCGCAAGCTTCTTGATGCCAAACCACCCCAGGAGCAGCATCGTGATGATCTGTACCGGCACCGGCAGCGCGCCGATGCGCGCAATGACCGAATGGCGCCGCCGCTTGCGCCAAAGTGGCAAATTTGAAGGCGGCAAGCTGATGCTTTTTTTTGGTGCCCGCACGCCCGAAGAGCTACCCTATTTCGGTCCTTTGCAAAACTTGCCAAAAGACTTCATCGACCTCAACTTCGCCTTTTCGCGTGAAGCAGGCAAGCCCAAGCGCTATGTGCAAGACCTGATGCGCGAACGTGCCGCCGATGTGGCGCAAGGCTTGGCAGATGCCAACACCTACCTCTATGTTTGTGGATTGAAAAGCATGGAAGAAGGCGTGGTACTGGCCTTGCGAGATATCGCGCAAAACGCCAAGCTGGACTGGGATAGTCTGGCAGCCGCGCTCAAGCGGGATGGCAGGTTGCATCTGGAGACTTACTGAATTCTTCTGTCGAGGCACTCGCCAGGTGGCTACGCAGCCACGGTGCGCCTCGATTGCTGTGCAATTCGTGCCAGCACATCGCTCATCGCTGCACGAGCAAGCTCCGTGTCGTAATGAGATTGCAGATTGATCCAGCTCTGCGCATCTGTCTGAAAGTATGCGCCCAAGCGCAAGGCCGTATCGACCGAAATACCGCGCAGCCCCTTGACGATTTCGTTGATCCGCCGGGCTGGTACGCCAAGCGCTTTTGCCAGCGTATACTGACTCTGCGCCCTCGGCTTGAGCCAGTCCTCAAGAAGGATGATGCCGGGGTGAACCAGTGGAACCTGACGAGCCATAAAGCACCTCCTAGTGATAGTCAACGATTTCGACCGCGTGCGCATGCCCGGTGCGCCAGACGAAACAAATGCGCCACTGGTCGTTGATCCGAATACTCATTTGCCCCTTGCGATTGCCGGCGAGAGCCTCAAGTCGATTGCCTGGCGGTTTTCGCAAAAAATCGAGTGATCCCAAAACCCCAATTGAAGGTCCGTGGGAAGCTGGATGCCTTACAGCACAAGATATCTTACGGTTTTTCAACTCTCGGGCATTTGGATACGGGATCAATTTCCACTATATAAAACAATGAGATACGGATTTAAAAGAGATTAATGGATCCCTCTACGGTGAAGTTGCTTGCAATCTTTTGTGGGGAGTAGTAACGTAGTTGAATCAAGTTGATGCATAATGCTGCAAAAAATGCAAACAAACGCAATCCCTACAAAACCAAAGCGCAGAATTACCTTCACTGCTGATGCAAATCAGCTCGATGAACTTCAGCGCCTTGCTGACCAGCAACATGTAGCATTAGCTTGGGTTTTGCGGGACTGTGTCGCTTCGTACCTCAAAATGCGATATCCGCTCGTCGAGTCTCGTAACTAGAATTGACAACTCAACTCAGCTAACGGTATAGTTGAGGGTTTCGCCGATTTGAGAAAAACGGTGGAGGTAGTATGAACAATGACACGCCGGGACACGAAATGGAACAAATTGAAATTCTTCAAAAGGAGGGGGCTATGTGGTTCGCTGCCCTAAACGCCAAAGATTCGCCAGTCTACAATCAAGCGAACGCGCGGCGCTCAAATTCGGCTCCTGAGTATGATTCATCTAAGCTGATTGAGCGGCAGCTGCGTTTCGCAAAAACGCGAGCCGCGCGTTTCGATGACGCGATGGCATGTTTTTCTGCGCCGCCTATCTGAATCGTCACGTTTCTGACTCTATTGCCCCCTAAACCTAGGGGGCTTTTTATTGACATTCTCCCTATGTTCTCATTTTCCGACGCGGTTCTGGAAATGCATTTCATCGAATTTTTCACATCTGCACGCCTCTACTGTGAGGAGGTAAATTCACAAAAGAAGGGTGCCTACGAGCTCGTGCCAGATCCGGAAACCCTCTATTCCACGGTGGTCGCAACCTACCACGATATCGCTCGATACAAGTATTATCACCAAGATGACCCAAATGCAACTAAGTCGGATGCAGTGAAGCGGTCTGCATACTTCATCAAGTGGATTTTGAAGTTTCGTCCGTTGATGATTCGGCGCGAGCTTCTCATCCCTCCGACCAAGCCCAGTCCAATGGATCACTCGCTTTTCGTAAACGAGCGATTTGCAATCGAACGTGCCCTCGACATGATTGCAAGTGAATTAGGCATCCAAGCGGAGGTCGAGTTAAGCAAAAACAAGCTCTACCACACCCTCTACGATTTTCATTTCCGCGAGTTAGGAGTGGACTCTTTGCTCAGCATGTGTCAGTGGATATACGATATGTGCCAACACAAAGCCAAGGGAGGAAATGGAACGAGCGCCGTGCTCGATTTTGGCGTTCAATTGAGTTAGGCTCCACGTCGCAGACCGGTTTTGGGCGACTGGAGGGCACGCACGGCTTTGGACATATCTTCACGAGCAATCCAGACCACTTGGATACCGAATGACTCTAGGTCATCTTCAAGAACTCGATTGGCTATTCTCGACTCGCCGCGTGACATAAATGCAAAGTGCCTCGGTTCTTTAACGCCAGAAAAGCTTCTGGCATGGTCGAGAAGCCTCCGCAGGTTGGGATCATCAAAAGAAATGCCGAGAAACAGGCAGTTGTACCGAAGAAACGCATCAAGCTGTATGACATTCGCCCAATAATAAGGACTGAAATAGTGCGCGTGGAAACGACGCTCCGATAGCACAACTTGGTTGTCGCTTAGCGGATCACTCGTTCGAGGTAAATATCCGTGAACGTGATAAATCGGTACTTGGTAACCGTGGGTGGCAAGCGTCGAAGGCGAAAAAACCGCCCCCACCAATTTTCGACTGGTTGTCTCAGATTCTATGAGATCGTCGAAATTGTACGAAATCGCCCATGGGGCATGCCTAAAACGCGGGCTAAAAAACGTTTGGCATACACTGGTAAAAAAACTCTCTTGAGGTGCTCTGATAGGATTCGAATAGAGCTTTTTCTTTACGACTTCAAGCAGCTTGCTTTCAAATCCGCATGTCTTTTCTAGAAACCGGATGGTACGTGTGTTCGATACTCTATCTTGTTCGATCAACTCGCACATGCCGTCGATATCGTGCTGACTCCAATGGGCAGAATCTAAAACTGTTTGTGCGACCTGCTTAACCAATTCTTTCCATTTCGGAAATCCGACGCTGGCCGAGACTCCGGCCCCAATGACGGGAATTAGCTTTCCCGAACGATGGGCTTTGCGTATATCAAAAAGCAATGGAGTGCCAGAGAAACACCGCTGGAAAGCATTCATGATGTTTTGTCAACATTTCGCCCATCAAACCGATGAGGTCGGGTTATCCAACGTGTCAAGAAAATGTGAAGGATTAACGATACCACCGCGCAATCGTTTCGGCCCTCGCGCCAAAAAAGTAGGCGGCCCGCAAGCACCACATTTTCACAATTGTTCTGACAATGCCGTGCTTTTCCCAGCGGCGCGCTGAGGTCGTCACCCGTGCTCGCAACATGGCAGGCGCACCACGGCGCTTGAGTGTGGCGCAAAGGTCGATATCTTCCATCAGCGGCTGATTGGGAAAGCCACCGACTGCCTCAAACACGCTCCGTCGCACAAATATCGCTTGGTCGCCGGTTGCGATCCCGGTGGCGCGCGAGCGCCAATTCATCATCGCTTCCACCACTCGCAACAGCGGATGCTTGCCATCCAGCGTCACATCGAAGCGGCCCCAATCGTGCGATTGCAGCGCCTGCACGACCAACGCACCCGCATCGCTGGGCAGCAACGTGTCCGCATGCAGGAAGAGCAGCGCATCACCGCTCGCATGGGCCGCCCCTGCGTTCATTTGCGCCGCGCGCCCGCGCGCTGTGCCTTGAAGAACCGCGCTGGATAAGCGTCTCGCGGCATCCACCGTGGTGTCGGTGCTGCCCCCATCGACCACGATGATCTCAACTCCGCGTCCACGCAGAGACGCCAAGCTTCGCAGCGTGGCGTCGATCTGTGCTGCTTCGTTCAGTGTGGGGACGATGATGGAGAGCTGCATTGCGACCATTGTCGCGCACAAGCTACCACCATGGCCTACCGCTTCGCGTCGTTCAGGGTCCAGTCGTAGTCGAGATACTTGATGTCAGCCTTGCCTTGCGCAATCAACTGTTGAATCTCTGGCTTGTCCGAGAGTTCTTTGGCGAACTTGGCAAAGTAGTCATTGGTCGTGTTGATACCTTTGAAACCAGAATTGAAATCGACTTTGAACCAGTCGTAGATTTTCGACACTTCAAGCTGCTTGGTGGCTTCGTTGTAGCGGTTGCGTGTGCGGTCCGAGAGAAAGCGCTTTTCCAGATCGTTCAATTGCGCTTCAAGCTTGTCGGCTTGCAAGGCTTCTGTGCCCAGCATCGGGCAGCCGGTCGAGGCGCAATTGACCGCGTAATGTACGCGCGGGTCGTCAAAATTGCCCTTGCCGCGCAGCACTTCATGCTCCAGGCCATCGAGATAAAACTCATTGCCAAAGAGTTTGAAAATCTTCTTCTTCCAGACGCTGTCCCAAGGGCGATAGCCCAAATCACGGATCGACTTGATCTTGCCGTAATGCTCGATCATCAAGTCAATCGTGACCGCGTTGTACAGGTTGGCGAGAAAGCTGAATTTCTGGTTTTTGCTCCAGCCGTCGTATTCCGCTTTGGTGACAGCCTCCAGCTCGCCGATGTACTTCTTGACCGCAGCGCGGTCTTTGGCAAATTCGCCGTAGCGCGCCGTGCTTGATTTACCGTCAGCGGCGATCACGATGTGCTTCTTCAAGAGCGCCGACCAGCCCGCGTGGGTGTGGTCGAGCGCGAAGGCTGCGAGCGGCGCTAACGCCAAGGCGACGCTGAGGACAGATTTGGCAAGCAGTGTTTTCATGGATTGCTTCATCAAGATTAAGTTGGCTATGTCGCTGGTACGCAGCAGACTGGTAGTGCGGATGCTAACCACGGCTCCAAGCATGGAACTTCTCAAGCCACTTAAGTGCATTCTGCGGTGCGTTCGCGCGCTTCCATTCGCCTGCGGTGAACTTGGTCGATTCCGATAACGTCGGGTAGGTGTGGATGGTTCCAAGAATCGCGGCAAGTCCCAGGCCATGCTTCTTGGCGAACACAAACTCCGCGAGCAGATCACCGGCATGTTCGCCGACAATCGTGGCCCCGAGAATCTTGCCTTTCCTGTCGCCGGGGGCTACCAGCACTTTGATCCAGCCGTGCGCTTCAGAATCGGCAATCGCGCGGTCCAGATCGTCAATCCCGTAGTGGACTACCTCGTAGGCGATACCTTGCTGCTTGGCCTCCTGTTCGTTTAAGCCGACGCGCGCCACTTCAGGTTCGGTGAAAGTGGCCCACGGAATCACCGAATAGTCGGCCTTGAACTTCTTGAACTTGCCAAACAAGGCGTTGACTGCCGCGTACCACGCCTGATGCGCCGCCGTGTGGGTGAACTGATACGGGCCTGCCACATCGCCTGCGGCAAAAATATTTGGGTACAGGGTTTGCAGGTATTCGTTGGTTTCCACTGTGCGTGCTTTGCTGGTGGGAATGCCCAGCTCTTCGAGCCCGTAGCCGGTGGTGTTGGCGATCCGCCCGACCGCGCAGAGCAGCGCGTCGAAGGGAATCCGCACGTCCTTGCCTTCAAACTCGGCAATCAAAAGCTTCTCGCCGCCTTCGAGCACAAACTGCTTGGCCTTGTGGTTGACCAACACATTCACGCCTTCTTCGCGGAATTTCTTCATCACATAGTCGGAGACTTCTTCGTCTTCGCGAATCATAATGCGCGGGGCCATTTCGACCTGCGTGACTTGCGAGCCCAGGCGCGCGAAGGCTTGCGTCAGTTCCGAGCCAATCGGCCCGCCGCCCAGCACCACCAAGCGTTTTGGCAATTCGCGCAAGTTCCAAACGGTGTCTGAGGTCAAAAAGCCGACTTCATTGATACCCGGAATCGGCGGCACAAAGGGGCGCGCTCCAGCGGCGATCACAATGTTTTTGGTGGTGAGTTTTCTAGTTTCGCCAGTTGGAGTTTTGACTTCGACCTCCCATGGGCTGATGATCTTGGCTTCGCCCGCCAGGCAGCTCACGCCCAAGCTGCCGTAGCGCTCCGGCGAGTCGTGCGGCTCAATGGTTTTGATGACCGTTTGAACCCGCTCCATCACGTCGGCAAAATTCCATTGCACCGCCGCGCTTTGCATGCCAAACTCTTGGGCGCGCTTGGCGTGCGAGAGAAATTTGGCCGAGCGGATCAAGGCTTTGGAAGGCACGCAGCCGGTATTCAAGCAGTCGCCACCCATTTTGTGGCGCTCCACCAGGGTGACTTTGGCTTTGACGGCCGCGGCAATATAGGAGGTCACCAAACCGGCCGAACCGGCGCCGATCACCACCACGTTTTGATCGAAAGACTTGGGCTTCAGGTGGTTCCATTTCGCGTACACCTTGCGCGCCTGAATCGTGCCGATGATCCACTTGGTCAAGATCGGCAAGATTGCCAACATGACAAACGCGCCGACGATGCCAGGCGAGAGGATGCCTTTGAGCGAATCAATTTTTGCCAATTGCGTGCCGGCATTGACGAATACCGCCGTGCCCAAGATCATTCCCAGTTGCGAGACCCAGTAAAAGGTCCAGGTTTTCAGCTTGGTCAGGCCAAACGCCAGATTGACGACGAAAAACGGAATCGCCGGGATCATGCGAATGGTGAAGAGGTAGAACGGCCCGTCTTTGGCCAACCCGTCGTTGATACCCTTCAACTTGTCGCTGAACTTCGCTTCCATCGTGTCGCGCAACAGGTAGCGCGAAGTCAGAAAGGCGAGCGTTGCGCCCAATGACGAAGCGAACGAGGCGACGATGGTGCCCGTAACCAGCCCAAAAATCGCGCCGCCTGCAACAGTGGTAATCGCCGCGCCCGGCAGCGAGAGCGCCGCCATGATGACGTAGCCGACGAAGTAGATCGCGAGCGTCTGCACCTTGTTGGCCTCGTAGTAGGCCAAGATCACTTCGCGCTTGGCTTTGAGCGTGGCGAAGTTGAGGTACTGCCCCACATCGAAGTAGAAAAATGCGCCAATCGCGATGGCGATCACGGCGAGTAGTACAAGCTTTCCGGCTTTCATGAATTCCCCCTTTGAGGTTTTTTATTGGTGACGGCAAGCAACGATTTACTTCAACGAAACCTATGCCGCCCGTCGTTCATACGCAGCGTTGGGCACAGTGGTTGCGTCAATGGTTGCGCCAATTTGCGTGACATCGAGTGGTGCGAGGGTAATGCCGGCCCGCGCGGCGCTGCCAATGGAGTAGGCTGGGCCTTGCACGATCCGCTTGCGATATGAAAGCGCTGCTGGAGAGCTCACCGCCCAGTGCGCGTCAAAATGCGCCAACCAGCGGGCCTGATCGTAGGGCAGGGCGATGGCATCTAGTGTCACCCCCGCAATCGCAGTGCCGTAGAGCCGGGGAAATGCCTGAAGAAGCCCATCTGGTGCGGCTCTTCGGCCTATTCTCGTGACCACGCCAAAGTGTGAAGCGGTGAAATTGGGCATCCCCGCCGCACCGTTGTTGAACAAGGCTGCCGGGCCGTGCGAGGTGGCACACACCTGCGCCACCGGCAGGCAGGTATGCGAACTGGCGATCACCTGCAAGCGAGCAGCCTCGCAGGCGCGCACTAAGGCGGCCTGGCCGCTGTTGGCAAAGCTTTCCTGGGTGAAGTCCCAGCCGGCCAGTGATTCAGCGTCGCCATGCACGATACCCACACGAAGTGGGCCAACCTGTGCCACCAGCGTCATTGGCAAGGCGGCGGCGCGTTGCGCCAAGGCGAGGGTTTCGGCATCCTGCCGTGCGGTCGCAGCAAGCCGAGCCATCATCGAATTGGAGCGCGCCACATCCACATCGCCCACCCATTCCGGGTAGCCACAGCCACAACCCGCAGCCGGGTCGTCCGCCAGCAATTCGGTTTCGACATTGCCGCGAACCGCGCGATGCGCAGGATGCGTAGGATGCGTAGGATGCGTCAGCACCGAAGAATTGATCCGCACAAAGTCGTCGCGGGCGATGTTGAACCAGTTGAAATCGCCGTTGAAAACGAGCTGCGCGTCAGGTTCCAGCGCATGCAGCCGCTCCAGCGCTTCCAGCGCCAGCACATTGCCGTACAGCCCGCCGACCACGTAGATCACGTCGGCAGAAAAATCGGCCGGGCGCGCCAAGCTGGCGGCGCCATAGCGATAGTGAACCGGGCAGCTTCTGCCGGGGCGCGCGTCGTCGAGCGCGGTGGCGGTGGCACTGCCCTTCACCTACAGCGCCCCACCACAGGAAGACCCCTGCCCCGCCGTACAGCCATAGCAGTGCTCGCGCACCACAATCGCGTTGCCGTTCAAGTCGTAGCCAACCAAGTCGCTCAAATGCGTGCGCGGGCGACCATCTACGCGCAGCGGCAGACCTAGCATTTGATTGAAGTCGCAATCGTAAGCATAGCCCTGCCAATCGACTGAGACCAGCGAGCGGCACATCACGCCTTCGAGATTTTCTTCACGGTGCGCGCCGATCAAGAGCTTCATGTAATCGTTGAACTGACCCTTGGAAATGAGCATCGAGCCAAAGCGCTGAATCGGCATATTGGCGAGTGTGAAAAGCTGGTTGAACACGATGCCAAAGTCGTTGAATAAGCGCGTCTTGTATTCAGCCTCAAGCGCCTCTTGCGCGGGCGGGAGCGAAGGCCCGAGCGGGTTGTAGACCAGATTCAATACCAACCCGGTGCCGGGTTTGCCATAGCCTAGCGCGTTCAAGCGCTGCAAACCATGAATGCTGCTGTCAAACACACCGGCACCGCGCTGCTTGTCTACATTGTCTTGGGTGTAGCAGGGCAGCGAGGCTACCACCTCGACTTGTTGCTCGGTCAAAAAATCGGCCAAGCCTTCTTGGCCTGGCTCGGAGAGGATGGTCAGGTTGCAGCGATCCATCACTCGCACGCCCAAGGCGCGCGCTTCGCGCACCAGCATGCGAAAATTTTCATTGAGCTCCGGTGCGCCACCGGTCAGGTCGAGCGCGCCCACTTGGTGCGTACGCAGGTAGGCCAGCACCACTTTGATGGTCTCGGCCGACATCATTTCGGTGCGGTTCGGCCCGGCATTGACATGGCAATGCTGGCAGGTTTGATTGCACTTGTAGCCCAGGTTGACCTGAAGTGTTTCGGTGGCACGGCGCTTGATGCGCGGGAAGGTGGACTTTTCGAGAAGCGGCAGCGTGGCGTGCATGATTTCCTTGATGGCTAGGGGCTGAGGCACATCTTACGGACTTTCGCTCATTTCGGATGCTGCTACCTTGCGCTTGCCTACCACCAGAAGCAAAGCGACCACGATCACGGCAAAGCCGCAGGCCTGCCGCCAATTGAGCGTTTCGCCCAAAAACAGCCAGCCCCAGAGCAGGCTGAACACGGGCACCAAGAACATGATCGAGAGCGACACGGTGGCATCGGTGTGCTTCAACAGCCCCACGTAGAGCCGCCCAGCCAAGGCGGTGGAAAAAATCGCCAGAATCGCCACCGCCAGCATCACCCCGGACGACGGCATTTGTGTGGGCCAAGTGAGTGCGGCGGGCACGGCGAGCATCAGGCCTGCGTAAAACTGCGGTGCGAGCGATAGCTCCAACGAATCCACATGATGCAGGCGGCGCGAAACGTAGGTAGTCGAAATCGCGTAGCACAGCGGCGTGGTCACGGCAGCGGCCACCGCTGCAATCGTGAGCGGGTCCCACTGCAAAGGCGCAAAACCAACCACCAGCGCCACGCCCATTGGCCCAAGAGCCAAGCCCAGAGCGCGTCTTGGGCCAAGCGTCTGGTGGAAAAACAGTTTAGCGATCAAGGCTGCCCAGAGCGGCGCGGCCGCACCGGCGATCGCCAACAAGCTCGCGCCCAAGCGATACGCGGCGTAGGCCAAAAACACCTGACCCAACACCGATCCCATGAATCCACAAAAAACGTGGGCGCGCCAGTGCTTGAGCAAGTGCACGCGCTGCCGCGTGAGCGCCATGAAGGCGGCAATGGCCATGCAAGCAATCGCCATGCGGGCAAACAGCAATACCCAAGGCCCGAGCACGGGCACGGCGATGCGGATAAAAATATAGGAAGCGCCCCACATTGCGGCAATCGCGAACAGGAGCGCCAGATCGCGGTGCCCGACCGAGAGGGCTACCAAGGGATCTCGCGCCGGTCCTGGAAGAATTTGCCGGAAGGGCCGTCGTCGGGCAGGCTGGCCAACCAAACTGCCGTGTCCGCACCTTCCTGGACGCTGCGCGTCGCTCCTGCGCCACCCATTTCGGTGGCCACCCAGCCGGGCGACATGGCGTTGATTTTCACCGCCGACCCGCGCATTTCCACCGCAAAGATCGCGGTGGCGGTGTTCAAGCCTGCCTTTGAGAGCCGGTAGGCCGGTGTGCCCGCGCCCATGCTGGCCATTTGCCCAAGCATCGACGACATATTGACCACCCGCGCCGCTCTCGATTTGAGCAAGAGCGGCATCAAGGTTTGCATCATGCGGATCGGGGCCACCGTGTTGGTAAGCACGGTCTCGTTAATCATGGTCATCTTGATCCGGCGCAGCATCTGCCCGCCATCGGGCAGGACTCCCGCGTTGTTGATCAGAATGTCGAGGTGTCCGTATTCGAGCGCCAGCCACAGAGCCAGCGCATCTACGCTGATCTGATTGGTCACGTCAAGCACATGGAAAACGACCTCCAAGCCTTCGGCCTGCAACGTCGCGACCGCCGCTTCACCTTTGGCCGTGTCGCGTGCGGTCAGCACCACGGTGATTTTGTGGCCGGCCAGTTGGCGGCAAATCTCCAGCCCAATGCCGCGATTTGCACCGGTGACGACGGCAACTTTGGTATCAGCAGCATGCATAAAATTGGGCGAAAAGCACAGAGTAAGATTAAGGGTTACAGTTTAGCAAGTGCCGCTAGCACCTCAAACGCATCCCCCAGATCCCCAATCCCTGATCCCCAAGGAGTCATCTCATGACCACCGAAGCATTCGTATTTGACGGCATCCGCACCCCGCGCGGCAAAGGCAAGAAGGACGGCTCGCTCCACGAAGTCAAACCGATCACGCTGCTCTCTGGCGTGTTGCGCGAATTGCAACGCCGCAACGACCTGGACACGGCCGAGATCGAAGACGTGGTGATGGGTTGCGTGTCGCCTTCTGGCGAGCAGGGTTCGTGCATCGGCAAAACCGCCGCACTGGCAGCGGGTTGGGACTGGAAGGCCTCCGGGATGCAGTTGAACCGCTTTTGCGCCTCTGGCCTTGAAGCGGTCAACCTGGCCGCGATGAAGATCCGCTCGGGTTGGGAAGATATGGTGGTGGCAGGCGGGGTGGAGTCGATGAGCCGCGTGCCGATGGGATCAGACGGCGGGCCTTGGGCGCACGACCCTGAAACCAACTTCAACACCAATTTCATGCCGCAGGGCATCGGCGCTGACTTGATCGCCACGCTCGACGGCTATTCGCGCGACGACGTGGATAACTTCGCCGTGCGCTCGCAGCAAAAAGCGGCCGCCGCCCGCGAGGCGGGCTACTTCAGCCGCTCGGTAGTGCCGGTGCTGGACCGGATCGGCATCCCAATTCTGGAAGCGGACGAGTTCATCAAGCCACGCACCACTCGCGAAGCGTTGGCAGGTCTGGCGCCTTCGTTCGAGAAGATCGGTGCGATGGGTTATGACTCGGTCGCGCTTGCGAAATATCCCCAAGTTGAGCGCATCATCCACGTGCACCATGCCGGCAATTCGTCTGGCATTGTGGACGGTGCGGCAGCTATGTTGATCGGCTCTGAAGCCAAAGGCCGAGCGATGGGCTTGACCCCGCGCGCGCGCGTGCTGGCCACCGCGCTCACCGGTACCGACCCTACCATCATGCTGACTGGCCCCGCCCCGGCGGCACGCAAGGCATTGCTCAAAGCAGGGTTGAAGATCGAAGACATCGATTTATTTGAAGTCAATGAGGCCTTCGCCGCTGTGCCGATGCGCTTTATGAAAGAGCTGGGCGTACCAGAAGAAAAAGTCAACGTGAATGGCGGCTCGATCGCCATGGGCCACCCACTCGGCGCCACCGGTGCGATGATTCTGCAAACCCTGATCGACGAGCTGGAGCGGCGCAAACTCAAGCGTGGCTTAGCGACCCTGTGCGTGGGCGGCGGGATGGGGATTGCGACGATTGTGGAGTTGGTGTAGCGCGCACTAACGTTCAGACGCGCAAACCCCAATCTTCGATGATGAGCCCCGGTACACGGTCAAATTCGCGCAGGTTTCGGGTTGCCAACGGCACCTTGAGCGCCAGCGCGTGCGTGGCAATCCACAAATCATTGACCCCAAGCGAAAAGCCGCTTCTCCCAAGTGTGGCACGCAGCTCACCAAACAGCCTGCCTGCCGCCAGTGGCAGGGGGACGATTTCGATGGCGGCAAGCAACACTTCGAGGCGTGCCCGCGCCGGTGTCGAATGCTGGGCGCGGTGTACACCGTCCTCCAGTTCGCCCAGCGTAATGACCGAGATGCCGATGCCCTCGAGCGCGACCGGCTCGGCGCGCTTGATCGCACCACGCAGCAGGTAAATGCAGATGTCCGTGTCGAGCATCAACCTCATGCGGCGGCGCGAGTCTTCGCCGGAGTTGCCCGCGCCCGGCTGCTGCTGGCCCGCGACTTGGGTGGGGCTGCCGCGAATTTGTCCTCGCGCCAATCCTCAAACAGGTAGTGGAGGCGGTCCATCGGCGTACGGTCCGGGAAAGGAAAGTCGGGGACCGGTGCCGCCGCCGCATCCATCGCGTCAATCAAATCATTCATTGTGCGCAGCGGCTTGCGCAGCACGACGCGGTCACCTTCTCGGGCGATTTCAACTTCGTCTACATCAAAGCGAAGTTCCTTGGGCAAACGCACGGCCTGCGAGTTGCCCGTCATAAACACTTTGGCTCTTTGCATTTCCAACCTCCTGCTACATACCTACCTCAAGTATATACGATCAATATGACCTCCCCCATCCGCTTCGACCAAGACGCTGACAACATCGTCACCTTAACTTTTGACCAACCGAATTCGCCGGTCAACACCATGACCAACGAATGGCACGAAGCGATGATTGCGGCGTGCGAAAAAATCGTGGCGGCGAAAGACACGATTGCCGGGGTCATCCTGGCTTCTGCCAAAACCACCTTTTTCGCCGGGGCCGAATTGAAGGGTGTGTTGCAACTCACACCCAAAGATGCACCCGCCATGTTCCATCGCGTTCAAGCGATCAAAAAGGCTTGGCGCGCCCTCGAAACTTGCGGCAAGCCGGTGGTTGCGTGTATCAATGGCGCAGCCTTGGGCGGCGGTTGGGAAGCCGCGCTGGTGGCGCATCACCGCGTAGCACTCGACAACCCCAAAATCCAACTGGGTTTGCCGGAAGTCACCATCGGCCTCTTGCCGGGTGCCACTGGCGTGACCAAGATGGTGCGCTTGCTGGGCTTTATGGCGGCACTGCCGCATCTGATGGAAGGCAAGCTCTTTAACCCGCGTGAAGCTTTAAGCATGGGCTTGGTGCATCAACTCGCCGAATCACCCGAAGACATGCTCGCCAAAGCGCGTGCCTGGATCAAAGCTAACCCCACTGCCATGCAGCCGTGGGACGAGAAAAATTACCGGATGCCCGGTGGCGGCTTGACCAGCCCGGCAGTCGCCCAGGGGCTGGCAATCGGCCCAGCGATGGTGATGGAAAAAACTCGTGGCTTGATGCCTGCACCAAAGGCGATCATGTCAGCGATGGTCGAAGGCGCGCGGGTTGATTACGACACCGCCACCCGGATTGAATCGCGCTATCTGGCCGAACTGGCCACCGGCCAAGTCGCGAAGAACCAAATCACCGCTTTCTTCTTCAATTTGAACTCCATCAAGAGCGGAGCCTCGGTCAAAGCAGCACGCGAAGCTTCGGGCGTGAAGAGCTGGAAACCCACGCGGGTAGGCGTTCTTGGGGCAGGCATGATGGGCAGCGGAATCGCCTGGTCAAACGCCAGTCGCGGCATCACCTGCGTGCTCAAAGACGTGAATCAAGAGGCGGCCGACAAAGGCAAAGCCTACAGCGCCAAATTGCTCGAGAAGCGCATCAAGCAAGGCCGCATGGACGAGGTCAAGGCGGCGGGAATTTTGAGCAAGATCACGGCCACTGCGAACAATGACGACCTCAAAGGCTGCGACCTGATTATTGAAGCCGTGTTTGAGCAGCGCCCGCTCAAAGCACAAGTCACGAAAGAATCTGAGCCGATGCTCGCCCCGGGTGGCTTTTTTGCCTCCAATACCTCCACCCTGCCGATCAGCGGATTGGCGCAAGCCTCGGCGCGGCCGGAAAAATTCATCGGCCTGCATTTCTTCTCGCCGGTTGACAAGATGCAGCTGGTCGAGATCATCAAGGGTGCCAAAACCGATGCCGAAACGCTGGCGCGCGCCTACGACTACGTCCTGGCCATTGGCAAAACCCCGATCGTGGTGAACGACTCGCGCGGCTTTTTCACCAGCCGCACCTTCGGCACTTTTGTGCGTGAAGGCATGTGCATGCTCGAAGAGGGCATTCCCGCCCCGGTGATTGAAAATGTGGCGCGCCAAGCCGGTATGCCGGTGGGGCCGTTGGCGGTGATTGACGAGACCTCGATGAGCCTCTCGCTGCATGTGATGAACCAAACCAAAGCCGACTACGCCGCCGAGGGCAAAACCTACGTCGCGCAGCCCGGCGAAGGGGTCACCGAGCGCATGGTCAATGAATTCAAGCGCCCGGGCCGGGCCGCCGGTGGCGGCTTTTACGACTACCCGAAAGATGGCGGCAAAAAAGCGCTGTGGCCCGAGCTCAAGCGGATTTTTGAAAAGGCCGATGCCACTTACGAGGTGGAAGAGTTGAAGCGCCGCTTTCTGTATCGCCAAGCGATTGAAGCCGCGCGCTGCCTCGAAGAAGGCGTGCTTGAAACGGTGCATGATGCCAATATCGGCTCGATCTTTGGCATCGGCTTTCCGGCCTGGACCGGCGGCGCGCTGCAATACATCAACAGCGAAGGCCCCACCAATTTTGTGAAGAACGCCGACGCACTCGAAGCCAAGTATGGCGCGCGCTTCAAGCTGCCGCAATTGGTGCGCGACAAAGCGGCTAAGGGCGAGTTGTTCCAATAAGCCTATGCCGACGCGCCTCGCCACGCCATTTGCCGACGGCAACTACCGTTTTGTTCCGGGGGTGTTTCCCTACTCGGGCGGGGTGGGCGCTGACCACGGCTACGCCATTGAGCGCGCGCGCTTTCGCGCGCCAGTGCCGTTAGCCGAAGGTTTTGCGCGGATCGCGGCCCATTTGCAAGCGCGCGAGCGGCCGCTCACCGCTTTTTGTGCCGCTGAATTGCGCTCGCCCGCGCCCTTTACAGAAGCGGGTTTTCGCGCTTTCAACACCGAGTATGTTGATGCGCTGAAGCGCTGGAACATCTTTCGCAATGGCGTAAACCCGGTGGCGCGCAGCAATGTGTGCCCGGAGTTCGACGCACCGGATGAACCCTCCTTTTTCGCCTTCGCCTACACCGTGCCGGCCCCGGGCATGCGCGGCGATTTTTGTGTGGCGGGCAGCGGCGAAGCGCCCGAGGGCAAGCCCAACTATCGCGATTTCATCGTGCGGCGCGGCGACATTTCGCCGGGCGCAATGGCTGAAAAGGCGCGCTTCGTACTGGCCGAGATGGAGCGGCGCATGGCGATTCTGGGGGCGACCTGGGCGCAAACCACGGCCGCGCACATCTACACCATTCACGACATTCATGCACTGATCGCCGAGGAGTTTGCGCCACGCGGATTGTTGCGCGCAGGAATATCATGGCAAGTGTGCCGCCCGCCGGTGGTCGATCTTGAGTTTGAAATGGACTGTCGGGGCGTTGCCACTGAACTGGTGATCTGAATGGCTGACACGATACTGACTCCTGCCGCTGGCGACGAATTTCGCGAAGACGCACGCCCGGTGCGGCAAAACGTCGGTACACAAACTGACGCGGTACGCCGCAGCCTGCCGCCCGAAGTACTGGCGCGCTTTACGGTGATGGACGATACCAAGGCGTGGCGCGCGGTTGGGCAAACCTTGGCGGGCCTCACGCTGGGGATTGGTTTGGGGCTTGCGGCTTGGCACTTTCTGACGGGTACGACCTTGGCGATAGCACTCTTTGCCGCCATCTGCTTTATCGCCACCCAGCAGCATGCGCTGTTTGTGCTGAACCATGATTCGGCACACTACCGGCTCTTTTCCAATCGCCGCTTGAACGATATTGCCGGGCGCATGATTGGCAGCAGCGCGGGCGTTTCGATGTGTACCTACCGCGTGATCCACCGCCTGCACCACAACAACCTCTACAGCGTCGCCGACCCGGACATCGCGCTCAATGGCGGCTACCCGCGCGGCAAACGCTACCTGCTCAAAAAGTTGGCCACCGATTTGTCGGGCCTGACGGCCTACAAAACCTACTCCTACTTTTTTGGCGCACCCGCGATCAACCGCGAGACCGACCAAGCCTCGCGCCCGCTCGACGACACTTCGCCCAAACTCAAGGCCGAGGCGCGGGCCGACCGGCGTGGCGTAGTCATCACGCAACTGATCTTGCCGGTGGTCGCATTTACCGCGTTTGGCCTGACTGGCCTGGGCCTTTATGCGCTGCTTTGGCTCACCCCGATGCTCACGATCTTGCAAGCGATTTTGCGAGTGCGTGCGATCGCCGAACACGGCGCACCGGCAGGCTATGAATCGCCGCTGGTGGCTTCGCGTACCAACTTCGGCAACTGGCTCACGCGCGGTGTACTGTTCCCGCACTGCGTCAACTTTCATATCGAGCATCACCTCTACCCGGCGGTGCCGCACTATCATCTGCCGGCCCTGCATGCCGAGTTAAAGGCGCGCGGCATGCTAGCCGGTGCTGAAGTGCGCGATTTCGCCGCAACCTGGCAACGCGTGTTTGCCGAGAGGCAAGCCCAGCCAGCTTCTTCAGCTATTATTGCCTGAAGAGTCGCTCCCAGACTGCACTTGGGAATTCGAGGCACACCATGCAAATCGATACCTCTTCCAGCACCTGCGGCGCACTGATCCGCGGCATCGACCTTAGTGGAGACTTGCACGCCGAGCAGATCGCGGCGATCCGCAACGCCTGGCTCAAGCACCAAGTAATCGCCTTCCCCGACCAACAGCTCACGATCCCTGACATTGAGCGTTTCGCCCACCACATCGGTCCGCGCGGCGAAGACCCCTACATCGCAGGCCTGCCGCGCCATCCGCACGTGGTCGAAGTCAAGCGCGAGGCGGATGAAAAGACCAAGCTCTTCGCTGAAACCTGGCATTCGGACTGGAGCTTTTTGCCTTCACCACCGGCCGGCACAGTGCTCTATGGCGAAGTGATTCCTCCGGTAGGCGGCGACACGTTGTTTTCCGACCAGTACGCAGCCTACGATGCGCTGCCCAAAGCGCTGCGCGCCAGAGTTGAAGGGTGCATGGCGGTCCATTCCGCGCGCGGCGGTTATGCCAAAGATGGCTTGTATGGCGAAAAGGATGCGCAGGCCGGGCGCTCGATGGCGATCCGCTTTGGCGACAGCGCGCTCAAAACCCGCTCGCATCCGCTGGTCCGCACCCACCCCGAAACCGGGCGCAAAGCACTGTTCGTCAGCCCCGGCTACACGCTGGGCATCGAGGGTATGGCGCAAACCGAGGCGGTCGATTTGCTGCTGCAATTATTCAAATTTCAGATTGAAGAACGCTTTCTCTATCGCCATCGCTGGAGTCAGGGCATGCTTACCCTGTGGGACAACCGATCCGTCATTCACGCGGCGACTGGCGGCTACGAAGGCCATCGCCGCCTGCTCTTTCGGGTGACCGTGGCAGAACGCGATCGCTCGCTGATACCTGCTTGAAGAAGTCCGTCCATGGCGGGCCTTCAGGCAATCGGCCGGGCTTGGCGGTTCGGTGCTAAGCTTCTTGTCCATTCACTTGGCTACCCCTGAAAGGAATCGTCAATGCACGTGACCCGCCGCCAACTATTACTTGCAGCCGGTGCCGCTGGTGTCGCCAGCCTGCCCGCGTCCCAAGCGCTCGCGCAAAGCAGCGCCTGGCCCAATCGCCCGGTACGGGTGGTCGTGGGCTTTCCTGCCGGCGGCTTGACCGACGTGCTGGCGCGCGGCTACGGCGACTACGTCTCACAAAAGCTGGGGCAGCCGATGGTGATTGAAAACAAGCCCGGCGTTTCGGGTATGTTGGCCGGGGCCGAGGTTGCCAAGGCTGCACCCGACGGCTACACCCTGTGGTTCACCATCACCGGTTCAATGAACCAAAACCGTGTGCTCTACAAAAAAATCCCCTACGACATGGACAAAGATTTTGCCTATGTCGCAGGCTTCGATTCCGGGCATTTACCGCTGTCGGTGCCGGGTAATTCGCCGATCAAAAATATGCGCGATTTGGTCGAGCTGGGCAAAAAGCAGCGCATCACCATCGGCACCTACTCACCCGGCTCATGGCCACACATGATTGCGCAACAATTGCAAAAGGTTTACGGCGTTGATGCCGAAGCCGTGCACTACAAAGGCGAATCGCCGATGTATGTTGACTTGGCGGGCGGGCAGATCACTGCGGCAATGGGCAGCATGGTGGGCTTGAATCCGCATTTGCAGTCCGGCAAGTTGCGCCCGATTGCCGTGCCCACTAACGTGCGCTCACCCTTGTTGCCCGAGGTGGCAACCTTCTTGGAGCAAGGCTTTCGCGAGCCTGTGTTTGTGATCGACGGCTGGCTGGGCATGTTCGCGCCCGCAGGCACGCCCAAAGAAATCATTCAGCGTATTTCGAGTCTGGTACAAGAAGCCGCGCGCGAGTCGCCGCGCGTCAAAACACTCATCAAAACCTACGGTCTGAAAGACCGGCCAATGACTGCGGAAGAGTTTGAGAAATTTGACAAGGAAATCAAACCGCAGTGGAATGGGCTGGCGCGGGAGTTGGGGGTTACGCTCGATTGATGGAATCACTGATCCCAGTCGCCACCCGCATCGCCGCTACCCTCACCCGCCGCCGCGAAACAATTGCGGTTGCCGAATCTTCCGCCGGCGGCTTATTGGCCGCGTCGCTCTTGGCGGTGTCCGGCGCGTCGCGCTATTTCATCAGCGGCGCGGTGGTCTACACCAAGCCCGCTCGCAACTTGCTGATGGGGATCACCGACGACCAAATGCGCGGGATGCGCTCCTCCTCCGAGCCCTACGCCCAACTACTTGCCCGTACCGCTCGTGAGCGTTACGGCGTGAGTTGGGGTTTGGCGGAAACCGGGGCCAGCGGTCCGACTGGCAACATTTATGGCGACGCGGCGGGGCATACTTGTGTGGCGGTGAGTGGTGCGATTGAACGGGTGGTGACACTCGAAACCGGCTCGACCGATCGAGTGGCGAACATGCGCGCCTTTGCATTGGCGGCGCTCACGCTACTTGAAGAGGCCTTGGCCGCAAGCGAAGTTGATCCGCCGCCGAAGCATGGCTGAATTCCAAATCCCGTCAGACGAAATCAAACTCACCGCCGTGCGTGCGCAAGGCGCTGGCGGGCAAAACGTCAACAAAGTGTCAAGCGCGATTCATTTGCGCTTTGATATTCGCGCCTCGTCGCTGGGCGAAGCGCACAAAGCCCGGCTGTTGGCACTCAACGATCAGCGGATTACCTCGGACGGCGTGCTCGTCATCAAGGCGCAAAGTGCGCGCAGCCAAGAGCAAAACCGCGAGGAAGCACTGGAACGCCTGCACGCTTTGGTGCGCAGCGTCGCACGTGCCCCGCGCACCCGTACACCTACCAAGCCGACCCGCGCCGCGCGCGCGAAACGGGTCGATACCAAAGTGCAGCGCGGGCAAGTGAAGGCGCTGCGCGGCAGGGTTTCTGACCTGCGCTGACCTGCGCTGACCTGCGCTGGGCGGCACGCCTACAGCACGTAGCGCGCCAAATCCTCTGACTGCGCAATTTCGCCCAAGCGGCTATTCACGTAGTCAGGGTCAATCACGAGCGTTACGCCGCTTTGTTTGCCGGCATCAAAGGCAATTTCTTCGAGCAGCTTTTCCATCACCGTGTACAAGCGGCGCGCGCCGATATTTTCGGTTTTCTCATTGACCGAAAAAGCAATTTCGGCCAGCCGCTGCACGCCGTCGGGCTTGAAGTCGAGCGTGACTCCTTCGGTGGCCAGCAGGGCTTCATATTGCTTGGTGAGGCAGGCATCGGTCGAGGTGAGGATCTTTTCAAAATCGGCCACGCTGAGCGAATCCAATTCCACCCGAATCGGAAAACGCCCCTGCAATTCAGGAATCAAATCAGATGGCTTGGCGAAGTGAAACGCCCCGGAACCGACAAACAAAATGTGGTCGCTTCTAATCATGCCGTACTTGGTGGAAACGGTTGTGCCCTCGATTAACGGCAGCAAGTCGCGCTGCACGCCCTGGCGTGAAACGTCGGCCCCGTGGCTGTCGCTGCGGCTGGCGATCTTGTCGATTTCGTCGATGAAAACAATGCCGTTTTGCTCTACATTCGTAATCGCGGCAGTCTTCAATTCTTCGTCGTTGATGAGTTTGGCCGCTTCTTCATCGACCAGCAGTTTGAGCGCCTCTCTCACCTTCACTTTGCGTGGCTTTTTACGCCCGCCACCCATGTTCTGGAACATGCCCTGAATCTGGTTGGTGAGCTCTTCCATGCCCGGCGGGGCCAGCACCTCCATTTGCGCCGCCGGTTGGGCGACTTCAATTTCAATTTCTTTGTCGTCCAGGTCGCCTTCGCGCAGCTTTTTGCGGAATTTTTGGCGCGTGGCATTGGCACCAGTTTCGCCGTCGGCATTGGTGGCATGAAAGCCGAAGTCGCGCGCGGGCGGCAAAAGCGCATCGAGCACGCGCTCTTCTGCCGCGTCTTCAGCGCGGGTGCGCACCTGCTTCATCGCCGATTCACGGGTTTGCTTGACAGCAATTTCAGCAAGATCGCGGATGATGGTATCGACATCGCGCCCGACATAGCCCACTTCCGTAAATTTGGTGGCTTCGACCTTGATAAAAGGCGCATCAGCCAGCTTGGCCAGGCGGCGCGCGATCTCGGTTTTGCCGACACCGGTAGGCCCGATCATCAGGATGTTTTTTGGCGTGATTTCCTGGCGCAGCGGGTCGGCCACCTGTTGCCGACGCCAACGGTTGCGCAGTGCAATTGCCACCGCGCGCTTGGCCTTGGTTTGACCGACGATATGCTTGTCTAGCTCGTGGACGATTTCCTGCGGGGTCATGGAGCTCATTTTGGGGAAAGGAGTAAGGGGTGAGGGGTGAAGGGGAAGTGCAGAAGCGCTCGGAATGCTGGGTGGGCGCAAACCTCTCGCCTCACCCCTGACTCCTCATTCCATTTCTAAATCATTACGATATGTCGTTGCCCCTTCCTAGCCGTGCTACGCGCACTGTCGTCGTCGGTGCGCCTAATCTCGTAATGATTTAGAAATGGAATCACGTCCTATCCCTCAATGACTTCCACCGTATGGTGTTGATTGGTATAGATGCACAGCTCGCCGGCAATTTCAAGTGATTTTTTGACGATGTCGCGGGGACTAAGGTCGGTATTTTCGAGCAGTGCTTTGGCTGCACTTTGGGCATAGGAGCCGCCCGAGCCGATCGCGATCAAACCGTTCTCAGGTTCGAGCACATCTCCATTGCCGGTGATGATGATGGAGTGTTCGCGGTCGGCCACCGCCAACATGGCTTCCAGGCGACGCAAAATGCGATCAGTGCGCCAGTCTTTGGCCAATTCGACCGCCGAGCGCAGCAAATTTCCCTGGTGGGTTTCAAGCTTGGCCTCGAAGCGCTCGACCAGCGTAAACGCATCAGCCGTGGCCCCGGCAAAGCCCACCAAAATTTTGCCTTTGTAGATGCGCCGCACCTTGGTGGCTGTGCCTTTGATGACCACATTGCCCAGCGTGACCTGCCCGTCGCCACCCATGGCAACGGTGTTGCCGCGCCTGGCCGAAACAATCGTGGTGCCGTGAAATTGCTCCATCGCCATCCAAACCCTGATAAGTAAGCAAACAGCGCAGATGAGGCGACGTTAAGCGGATTTCAAGCCTTCTGACAGCTTGAACTTAAGCGCCTATTTTTTCTTGGAGATTCGCGCGTGGGCTTGAAAGCCCAGCACCGCGAACAGCGCGCCGATCATATGGCCGCAATTGCGCAGCTCGGCATGGGCATCGCCCTTGTGCAGCGAGGTGACCAAATTGAGCAGCGCCCCGGCGGAGGCGAAGTCGATCCGCTTGACCTGCCCGACATCAAAGGCCGGGTAGGGCTTGTCTGCCGCGAATTCCCGCATCGCCGCGATGGTGCTGTCGGCCCCGTTCAACAACTCGCCCTCCAGCCGCATCACGTCGATGCTGACCGTTTCCGGGCCTTGCGTGGACGGCGGCGCAGCGTTGGCCTTCTTGGCGACTTTCTTCGGCTCCTCCCACGCGGGTGGCGACACCTCATAGGTGATGCAGTAGTTCAGCGCCGCCTCTTCAAACTCCAGCTGCATCACCTGCAACTGATACAGGTCGAGCAGCAGTAGCCAGTACACCTGCGGGTCGGTGTTGCGCCCGGTTTCGATGGCGGCGGTAAGCTTGCCCACCAAGTGCGGCGCGCCCGAGAGCACCAAATCATGACCAGACTGTTTGAACGCATTGAGCGCCTTCCACAGCATCTGACAACCCTCCGGGCTGATCGTATCGATCTTGCCAAACTCGATACGCAAAATTTTGCTGCGCTCGGCGATCTTTTTGATCTGCTCGAACTGCTTGGTCGAGTCGTTGTCCAGGTTGCCGGTGAATGAAAAGTAGGAGCCGCCGCCGGTTGCCAGCGAAGGGTCGTGGCCTGCGCCGACTCGATCTGCCCAAGTCGGCGAAGAAAGCTCGAAACGCACCGTGTAGTCCATCGACAGACTGTCGAACTCAGGGCGGCGGCCGGTGGATTGGAACAGGTCGAACAGCAGCAGCCAGACTTGCGGGGCCACGCCACGCGGTAGATTGTCGTGCTCGATGGAATGCTTGAGTGCGGCAATCGCACCTTCGTCGTCGCCGTTGGCGTAGAGGATGGCGGCCTCCTCGATCACCGGGGCCTTCTCAAACGGGCTGGAGGTAATCTCCATGTTAAGGGTGGAGGCGGGGCCCTGCGCGGCGGGTGGTGCTGCGACCGCCGCAGGGGTAAGCTTCGGCGTCGGCATCGCCGAAAAATCGAGACTGCTTTCGCCCGATTTGGCGGTCGCGCGGGAAGTTTCGGCGTTTTTCGTATGAATCGCCGCCGCCTCGCCCGGTCGCGCGAAATCGAGCGTCATTTCCGCTTCGAGCAGGTCGATCTTGGCATCGATCTTGTGGGGGCCGGTCTTGGCCAGCGAAGAGGCGCTGCCCGACGCGGGCGAGCCCGGTGGCTTGGGCTTTTTCAGCTCCGGCTTTTTCAGTTCCTCCTTCTTGCCAAACAGTCCAAATACCACGTTGCCACACCTTAAGGTCGAGGATGCAAAAGTTTCTTGCGCGGAACGTTAGCTTACGACAAATCCGGCAAGCATGCTAGGGATTGCATGACATTGGCATGGTCGGCCTTCGCGCACTGGACCAGCGCCGTGCCTATTTCACCGGCTCGGCATCTGAAAGCCGATAGTAAATGCCCAACGGGTCGGCACTCAACACTTCAAACTTGCCCGCCACCTGCACCGGTTCATATGAAAACTTGACCGCCGTTTTCGCGCGAACTTCAATGATGCCTTCCATGCCAATCGGTGGCAGGCAGAAGGAGCACGACTGCGGCAGCGGGGTCAGCACAAAATGTTTTTGCATCGTGGGCGAGGTTTGGTCCAAGGGCACCATAAAGCCTTGCAGCTTGACGATTTTTGCATTGAGCTTGACGATGGGCTCGGGGAAAGTCGGCACCATGCGGTCTTTTTCGCGTTTCACCTTGACATCGGCCAGCGTTTTCCACGAGACAAAGCCCTGCCGCTCGGGCAGGCCATTCATGTATTTGGCGGCCTCGGGCGGCAGACCGGCGGCGGCCCCGGCATGTGGTTCGGCACCGGGCGCACCGGCCACCGGCGGCGTTAGCGTGGCGCTGGGTGCGCCGGAAGCTGCCGCCGCCTTGGCCGCGCCTTTTTTTGGCGGGTCAGTCAGAGCAAACGCGGTTGCTCCTGCCACCAGCACGCAGGCCAAGCCGACACCCCAGGAGCCGAGGCTTTTCAAATAGCTAGTCGCGGTTTCACGCATGGCAGGGGCTCATAGATTCACCATCAATGTTTGTGCTTCAAGCCACAAAACTTGCCGATGCCCAAGTTCTTGCAGTCCTTGGCCAGCTGCGCGTGGCAGACTTTCTCTTCCTTGCCCGATTCGAGGCACTTGGCGGCGGCCTCGTGGGCGGCGGCCATTGCACGATGATCGGCAATCGCTTCTTTGCTATGGGTGCTGGCCGGTTTGCTTTGCGCGACGACAGGTAGCGCCAATACCAAAGTTGCGCTAAAGAAGACCTTACCGCAGAGGAGGAGAAGTTTTTTCATGAGGATGGTGGTGCGGGGTATCGGTCGCACCAGGCTATAGAAAGGTAGCCCATAAGGCTACCACGATTGTCGGCATGATTGTCACCACGACTGGGCCAGCGTTCCGGCCACGTCGGAGCGATACGCCGCCCAAGCCGGTCCGCAGGCAGCCAGCGCACCCAGTACCAGCGCGCCCGCCAATAGCGCTGCCTCTTCCCACAGAAAAATCCAACCGGTCATTGGCACGCTCTTTTCCTGTGCCAACCACCAGCCTATGCCGCCCATCAGCAGGTGCCCCAATACGATGCCCAGTACCGCCCCGGCAAAGGCAAGCGCCACACCCTCAAGTAGCATCAAACCGAACACCTTGCCGCGTGAGGCACCGAGCGTGCGCAACACCGCCAGATCGTAGCGCCGCTCGCGCAACGCGGCGGTCAGCGTAGCCACCAAGCCGAGTGCTGCAGCCAGAATCAGCACCACGGCAAAGCCCTTCACCACATCCACACCGACACCCACAAGGCGGAACAGGCGCGCCAACTCCAGCGCGGGGGCCGCTGCTTGGACATCGCCGCGCTGGTTGATCGCGCGCGGCAACATGGCAGCGGCAAGCGGTGATTTGTATTGGATCAGGAGCATCGTCACCTCGCGCTCTTCCTCCAAGATTTTGGCTTCAGCCGTGCCGGGCTGAATTTCATGGACTTTCTCGTGCACTTTCCACACGCTCTCTACATTGCACAGCACCAAGCGGTCAACCACGGCACCGGTGGGGTGCAAGATGCCGACCACGCGGTACTTGGCCTCGTTGTGCGCCTCGCCACCTTCGCCCAAGCCATGCGACCCGGCAAATTCATCGCCCACTTTCAGGCCGCTGCCCACCGCCGCCTCGGCCCCGAGCACCACTTCCAACGCCTGCGCATACATCACGCCCTGCGCCGGTTTTGCGCCGTACAGGGCCGGGTAGTCGAGCGGTGCCCCGACGATCCGAAAACCTTTGTAGCTATCACCCAGCGCCAGCGGAATTGCCGCCTTCACCATCGGGTGCTTGGCAATCTCTTTCGCACTGGTCAGCGGAATATTGCCGGGCGGTACATCAAGGTGATAAATCCCGGCCAGCACCAACTGCATCGGGCTACCCTTGGCCCCGATCACCATATCAATGCCGCGCGCGTCGCGCGTCATCCGCTCTTCTAACTGATGCGCTGCCAGCAGCAGCACCACGATGGTCGCCAGCCCGAGTGCTAGCATCGCCACATTGAGCGCGGTGGTTAGCGGGCGCTGCCGCAAGTAAGCCAGGCTCAGGCGGAAGATATTCATGCCGCCCCCTTGAGTTCGAGTCGCGCATCATCCGCAAAGCGCGCCTTGGCCCGCGCATCGTGGGTCGCGATGATGAGCGTTGCGCCCACTTCGTCGGCCATGTCGCGCAATAAGGTGAGCGCGGCATCAGCCGAGGCATCGTCAAGGCTCGCGGTAGGTTCGTCCGCCAGAATCAGCTTGGGGCGGTTTACCAGCGCCCGCGCCAAAGCCACCCGCTGCGCCTGCCCCTGCGAGAGCGTGTGCGGGCGCTGGTGGTGCAGCGCCTTCAACCCTAAGCGGTCGAGCAGTTGCCGCGCCACTGCCGCATCGGTAGCCTTGCCTGCCAAACGTTGCGCCAAAAGCAAGTTTTGCAGCACCGAAATGGCGTGAATCAAGTGTGGGCGCTGCAACACCATGCCAACATTGGCCGCACGCCATTGGTCGCGCTGGCTCTCACTCAAGGCGTTCACCTCAACGCCGTTGACGACCACCCGCCCAGCGGAAGGCAGCAGCAGCCCGGCGATGATGTGCAGCAAGGTCGATTTGCCACAGCCGGAAGGGCCAAGTACCAGTTGATGGTGCTGCGTCGCAATTCCCCAGGAAGGCAGGGTCAGTTGCGGCGGCGAGCTGACGGCATAGCGATGGGTTAGGGCTTGGATGCTAAGCATGGGTGATTGCGGCCAAAACGGGTGAGTGCTGCGTGAGGCAAAGCGGTAACGACCAATCGACAACGAGGTGATCGACAAAGCGGCGATAGCAACGCGAGTTTGGTTGTCATGTCCGAGAAGAGCCTAATGGAAAAACCTGCGCAACCTTCGATGTCTCCGATGCATCATCAAGAGGAGCTAATTTTCTCGCGTAAATCGGCATGCCAGCGTCTCGCCCACGTGGCGATGGCGCGGTTCGCCTGGCGGTCCAACAGCCAAGTGCCATTCTCTACCGCCGAGCCGGCTTGACCGTCCCATTTCAGCCCGGTGCAAGCCAGAAGTACATGCCCCAATCGCGGGCGCTTCCAATATACCGGTCTTCAGCCGGTCAACGGGCTCGCTCTAATCCGTGCGTTGGTAAAGCATGGCGAGGCATCTCGAAGTTGCTCCATCAGCGAGACGAACATGTCGTTGCAGGTTGCGACAAGCGTAGCCAGTACTGGCCCTCGTAGAGCTCGCAACCATCATCGGCTAGAAAGTGGTCCCATTCGACTGCTGCGTGTACTTCGGGTCAATTTGCTGGTTGCCCGGCCAACCGCCGGCCTTAGGGCTCGTCGCGCAATCACAAATAAACTGACCTTCCTCCATCCACCGCCAAAATCTGCCCTGTCACATACGGCGCGTCGGTCAAAAAGAAGGCTACTGTTTTTGCGATCTCGTCTACGCCACCCGCGCGGTTTAGCGGGGTGGTTTGCAGAATACGTAAGCGCTCACTGTCGCCGAATTCCACACTGTTCTTGCTATCCTCGGGCCAATCGATGGGGCCGGGCGAGACACCGTTGACGCGCACCAGCGGGGCTAACTCGCGTGCCAGCCCGCGCGTGATGCCGACCAACGCCGCTTTGGCAGCGCTGTAAACGAGGTAATTGGGCAAGGGTCGCTCGGCGTGAATGTCGATGATATTGACAATCGCACCGCCGGATTTCTTCAAAAATGGCGCAGCGGCTTGAGCGAGAAACAGCGGTGCTTTCGCGTTGGATGCCATCAAGTCGCCCCACTGCTGTGGCGTGATTTCGCCAAACGGCGTGGGGTAAAACGACGAGGCGTTGTTGACCAGTGCGTCCAGGCGCTGCCAGGCGGCGGCGGCGCGTTGGATCAAGCGCGGCAACTCGTCGGCATCATTCAAATCAGCCTGCAAGGTGATCGCACTGGCATCGCGCTGGGCGTTGAGCTCGGCCTCCAGGGCTGCTGCTTCAGCGGCCGACTGGCGATAGTGGATCGCCACATTGGCGCCCATCGCGTGCGCCCGCCTGGCAATGGCCGCGCCGACGCGCTTGGCGGCCCCAGTAATCAGAACGGTCTTGCCGAGAAGAGGTTGCACGAACTTGCTTTGACTGAGCGTGTGGGCTTGAGAGAATCCGATTCTAGCGATGACTGACTCTGCCCTTTCTCTCGACATCACCACGGCCTTGCACGCGCGCATCGCGCGCGAGATCGCGGCGTGCGGCGGCTGGCTGCCGTTCGCGCGTTTCATGGAGCTGGCCTTGTACGCGCCCGGCTTGGGCTACTACGTTAATGGCAGCCGAAAGTTTGGCGTGCAGGGCGACTTTGTGACTGCGTCTGAAATCTCGCCGCTCTTTGGGCGCACGCTGGCCCGGTGGGTGGTGGCAGTAATGCAGCAAAGCGCGAGCGAAGTGCTCGAATTTGGCGCGGGCAGTGGAGCGTTGGCGGCCGATGTGCTCAACGAATGCGCGGCGCAGGGTTGCCCGGTAGATCGCTATCGGATTCTCGATGTGTCGCCAGATTTGCGCGCCACGCAGGCAGATACCCTGAAGAGTCGCGCCCCGCAATGGTTTTCAAGGGTATCGTGGGAAGAGGCGCTTCCAGCAAGCTTCTCCGGCGTGGTGCTCGCCAATGAAGTGCTCGATGCAATGCCCGCGCACTTGGTAGAGTGGACTGGCGATGGCGCTGAAGGAATCAGCGAGCGTGGCGTAGCGTTAGACACCGCCGGGCGTTTTACCTGGTTTGATCGGCCCGCCAGCGGTGGCTTGCTGGCGGCGGCACGGGCGCTTGAGAGCTCGCACTCAATGCCCCGGCCCTACCTGAGCGAAATCAACTTGGCCGCAAACGCCTGGACGGCATCAGTAGGTGCGATGCTCACCCAAGGCACAGCTTTGCTAATCGACTACGGTTTTCCGGCGCATGAGTTCTATCACCCGCAGCGCGACCGTGGCACATTGATGTGCCACACGCGGCATCGCGCACACCCAGACCCGTTTGACAACGTCGGCTTGACCGACATCACCACCCACGTCGATTTTTCCGCTATCGCAAGAGCCGCCATGGAAGCGGGTCTTCAGCCACTCGGCTACACCTCGCAGGCGCAGTTTTTGATGAATGGCGGGTTGCTGGATTTGCTGCGCGAAGTGCCGCCGGAACAATTGCCGCCGCTTTCGCAGCAAGTGCAGCGGCTCACCGCACCGCATGAAATGGGCGAACTTTTCAAGGTGCTAGCGCTCGGTCGGGGTGTCGAAACACCGCCCGGCTTTGAGCGCGGCGACCGCAGCCACCGCCTATAAACTCGCACCAATGCGCCAACTACTTTTTGCCCTCCTGATTACCCTCGCCGCCGCTAGCCCACGGGCGGACGAGATCTCGGTCGCCCGCGCGGTGGCCCGCTGGGAGCAATCGAGCCATGGCGAATTTCTAAAGCGCATCTTGCCGCCCGCCATCACCCCCGCGCGCCTGCCCGAAGCGCAATCGCCCGGTGCCAAGCTCACGGTGCAGTACTGCGTGCAGTGCCACTACTTGGTGAATCCGGCGATGCATGATGATGCCAAGTGGCCCAAGATCGTCGAGCGCATGCTGCCACGCATGCAAGGCCGCGGCAATATGGGCAAGTTGATGCACGAGATGATGACTGGCGCCGACGGCAAATTGCAAGCGCCCACCGCCGCCGAAGTCGCCACGCTCACCGCCTACCTGCAGCGCCATGCGCAAAAGCCGCTTGCCGCATCGAGCGCCAAAATCGCCGAAACCGAGCTGCGCCAAGGCGGCGGCTTGGCGTTTGCGCGCGCTTGCTCGCAATGCCACACCCTGCCCGACCCGCAAGCCCACACCCGCGCCGAATGGGCCGGTGTGGTGAAGCGAATGGAAGGCAACATGGCCTGGATGAACCGCGTCGTCGGCTCCAAACCGCAGCCCGGTGAGCCCCAGTTAAGCACCGACGAGATTGCAGCGTTTTTGGCGCGGTATGCGCGGCGCTGAGGGTGCGCGCGTAAGCCCCTATTGATTCGGCCCAAATAAGTATGAATTTTCCTGAATCTTCTTTGTCCAAGAGTGATGGAAAAAGAAAACGCGCGAAAGCAAACGTTGGATCAACTGCACGAGCGGCGCAAGCAGGTCGTGCGGTTGCACAAGAAAGCCATCGGAATCATGCAGATCGTTGACCTGACCGGCTTGAGCTACCCCGCAGTGCGCACCTGCATCGACCTGTTCGAAGCGGGCGGTTGGCCCGCCATCCGACCGGCCCAACGCGGACGCAGGGCCGGCATCGGGCGCACCCTCACGCAGGCGCAAGAAGATAGTATCCAGCGCACCATCATCGACCACCGCCCCGAGCAACTCAAGATGGACTTCTTCCTGTGGAGCCGCACCGCCGTAGGCCAGCTCATCGAACAGGAGTACGGTATCAAACTGCACGTGCGCAGCGTAGGCAAATACCTCAAGCGCTGGGGCTTCACGCCGCAAAAGCCGATCAAGCGCGCCTACGAGCAAAACCCGCAAGCGGTGCAGGCTTGGCTGCAAGGTGAATACCCCGCCATCGAACAACGCGCCCGCGCTGAAGGTGCCCAGATTCACTGGGGTGATGAGACCGCGCTGGTGAATACTGATGTGCGTGGCAGAAGCTTTGCCCCGGCGGGTAAAACACCGGTCGCCAAGACCGTTGGAGGCACTCGTCAAAAGCTTTCCATGATCGCCACCGTAACCAACCAGGGAAAAGCCCGCTGGATGATCATTGACGATGCGTTTGATGCAGAAAGACTCATCGAATTCTTGGCCTCATTGATCAAGGACGCGGACAAAAAAGTCTTCCTGATTCTGGACAACCTGCGGGTACACCACAGCAAAATCGTCAAGGCGTGGGTGGCAGAAAGAATCGATCAAATTGAGCTGTTCCATCTGCCCAGCTACAGCCCCCAACTGAACCCTGAAGAGCGGCTCAATGCAGACTTGAAGCAGGAGCTGGGCAAGCGTGTTCCGGTACGAACCAAGGCAAGGTTACGCGAGGCTGCCAACGAGCACATGGCAATGCTGGACAGAACCCCTGAGCGCGTAATTGCTTATTTCCAGGATCGCCGGGTCCGTTATGCGGCTTGATACTTCACCGGGCCGGATCAATAATCATCTTCGGGTCAGTATCAATGAACTCTTCAACGCGCTTCATGCGCTCCGTTGCATTCACTGCTGGCAAGTCTTTCTGGTATTTTTTGAACCCCTTCACCTGCTGGTTGTAGAAGTCAATCATGCGTTCCATGTTGGCCGTCAGCGCATTCTTTGAAAAGCTGTACGCCCAAGTGTCGCGGGCAGTCAGCACTCCTTGGGAGTAGAGGTCAAACAACGTGGTTTCATCAGGGTTGCTTTTGTCCCCCAATGGCAAAAACGCATCAAACGCTGGATCGCGTTGATTGATCCAGTCTTGGCTGTCGTTGGGTTTGAGCGTGCGCCATGGGATGCTGGCGATTGATGCAAACTCGACCACGATTTTTAGCTTCTCTTCCTTGCTGAGGTAGTCGCCAATGTCGTGATAGAAAAGTTGCCCTTTGCCTTGCTTTGCAGGGTTCTTGACCAATAGTGAAATTGCCACAGGCGTGCGTGTGCCTTCGCCAAACACGTTGCCTTTCTCCATGCGCCGCTGTTCACCTGATGTGCGGGCATTCCCCCGCAAATTGAACACATACACACTGGTGAATTCATCCGTCAGGCACTTACGCAGGCCGTCCATGTTGTTGGCATCAATGAACGATCCGTTAGACACGTAGCAAACCACGCCTTTGTCTTGGATGCGGTCGCTTGCCCAACGCACCGCACGGATATAACTGTCATAGAGGTTTTTGACCAGTGTCGCGCTGGAGTGTGCCGCATATGTGCCACGAATGCGCTCGTCCAGTTGCGGGTATTTCAGGTTTTTGTTGCCGTCGTTCTCGCTCTCTTGCTGGGCGGAATACGGCGGGTTGCCCACAATCACACGGATGTCAATGCCGCTCTGGCGCTTTGCGCGTTTGTTGTTCTCAGGGAATTGGTCGTCCAGCTTGCTTTGGCCTTCATTCAATTGGAAGGTGTCAGTCAGCACAATGCCTTCAAAGGGCTGGTAAGTCGCGCTGCTGTCGTGTGCCTTGGCAAGGCTGTGGTAAGTCTCTTCGATGTTGATGGCTGCTATGTAATAGGCCAGCAACGCGATTTCATTGGCATGGAATTCATCGCGGTATTTGTGAGCCAGGTCTTCGGGCTTGATCAGCCCGCTTTGCAGCAGGCGAACCATGAACGTGCCCGTACCCGTAAACGGGTCGAGGACGTGAACCCCGTGGTCGGACAAACCAACACCAAACTCCTGGCGCAAAGCGTCGTCGGCGCTCTGGATAATGAAGTCCACTACCTCCACGGGCGTATAGACGATGCCCAGTCTCTCGGCCATGCGCGGAAACGCAGACTTGAAAAACTTTTCGTAAAGCTCTTTGATGACGGTTTGCTTGGCTGCTGCGTTGTCGATGCCTGCCACGCGCTGGCGCACGCTGGCATAGAACTTTTGGAGTGCCTGGGCTTCTTTGTCCAATGCCTGCGTTTCGAGCACGTCCAGCATGGTTTGCATGGATTGGGACACGGGGTTGTGCTGGGTGAAGGCATAGCCTTCAAACAGGGCATCAAACACGGGCTTGGTGATGAGATGCTGTGCCAGCATTTCGATGGCATCGGCTTCGCTCACGGCGGGGTTCAGGTTGGTGCGCAAACCTTTCAGGAACTCTTCAAACGCTTGGCGGTGTGTGCCGCCCGCATTGTCCAGCAGGGCTTTGATGCGGGTGATGTGGCGCTCGGCAATGACGGACACGTCCTTTGCCCAACTTTCCCAATATCGGCGGTCGCCGCATTTCAATACAATCTTGGCAAAGATGGCATCACGCCAATCTTCGATGCTGGGGAAGTCAAGGCGCATCTGCACGCTGGTGGTTTTGCCAGCGCCTTTTTCGCCGCCTTCACCGCCCTCGTTGCCGCCCGACACACCAATGACCTGGATGTTGTCGGGTCTGGCCTTGTTCAGTTCGATCTTGTTGACCGTGGCATTGAAACGGTCGTCGTGTGCCCGCAAGGCTTGCAGCACTTGCCACACCACTTTGTATTTTTGGTTGTCTTTCAGTGCCTCTTCGGGCGGCACGTCGGCGGGGATGCCGATGGGCAAAATGATGTAGCCGTATTTCTTGCCAGGGGCGATCCGCATCACGCGGCCCACACTTTGAACCACGTCCACCACGGAATTTCGGGGATTCAGGAAAAGCACCGAGTCCAAGGCGGGCACGTCTACCCCTTCGGACAGGCAGCGGGCATTGGACAGGATGCGGCACACATTGCCGTCTTTGCTGGTGTCGGCTTTGAGCCAGCCCAGCTTGCGGTTGCGCACGGTCATGTTCATCGTGCCGTCAACGTGATCCACCTCGCATTGCAGAAAATTTTCTGCGGGAGTGTCTTCTGTGGCGGACTCTTTCGCGCTGGTGATGTACTTCGCCACCACGCCCGCAAACAAGTCGGTCAGGCGTTTGCTGTCTTTGATGGAGCGGGAAAACGCCACGGCGCGGTGCATGGGTGCATCGTCGCCTGACAGGTCGTTGCCCTCGGCATCGCGTGCCATTCGCTTGGACAGGCCATTCCAGCAACCCGTGATCTTCACAACGTCGTCCAGATTCAATTCGCCCTCGACAGACAATTGCTTCTGGAAAGTCTTGCTGACGAATTTTTCGTCAACTGCCAGCACCATCACTTTGTAGTCGGTCAGCAAACCACTGCCCACGGCTTCGCCAAAACCCAAACGGTGCAGCTCTTCACCGTACAGGGTGGGGTCGTCCATGGAACACACCACGGCATCGTTCTCTTCGGCTTGGGTCTTTGAGCCATCGCTGAAAATGCGCGGCGTGGCGGTCATGTACAGGCGCTTGCTGGCCTTGATGAATTTGCCGTCGTGGACTTTGACAAAGCTGCTCTCGTCGCCTGCCTCCAGAATCACGCCCGTGGTGCGGTGGGCTTCGTCGCACACGATCAAGTCAAACGCCGGTGCGCCATGTTTCTTCTGCGCATCAGCAATGGTTTGGATGGATTGGTAGGTGCTGAATACCACGGTGAGTGGTTTCTTGCCCGCGAACCCGGCCAACTGGGTTGCCAGCTTGCGGGCATCGGTAGTGGCGGGGAAAGGCAGGTCGTGCAGACGTATGTCCTCCATGTCGCCCGCTTGCTTGCCCACAGCGGTGTCTGAACACACGGCGAAGCAATGCATGCCTTGTTCTGTCTCCGCTGACCACTCGAACAGGGTTTGAGACAACAGGGCAATCGACGGTACGAGAAACAATACCATTCCGCTGGTCTCGGGAGCATGCTTCCAAGGCTTTGCCCCAGCAGCAAATTGCTCGGATATTTTTAAGGCGGTGAAGGTCTTGCCCGTGCCGCAAGCCATGATCATTTTGCCGCGATCAGCTTCTGCAAATCCTTCCATTACGTGCGTCAACGCAATGCGCTGATGAGGTCGAAGCTGCTTGCGGGTGCGCAACTTCATCTGATCTGGATGCTTCAAACTGAAGTGCGCCCAATCGATGGGGGAATTTTCAAGGTCGGTCACGTCCAACCGCTGGACAGGTACATGCTGACTGACCAAAGCTTCCTCAGCATGCTTGCCGAATTCGGTGGTCGCCACAATCATGCGGCTGGTGAACGGCTTCTTGCCGGATGCGGTGAAAAAACTGTCAATGTCGGCTTTTTGAACCGTGTGGCCCTTCGCATAGAACTTGCACTGGATGGCGCAATACTCGCCCGTGGCACGCTCCTTCGCCACCAAGTCAATCCCGGTATCAGGCTGATTGCCACGGTCAGGCCATTCACTCCATAGCCACACGTCGCTGAACCGCTCGACCTGCATAGGATCGGTGATGAGATAAGTCGCGATCAGTTTTTCAAACAGGGTGCCCTTTTCATGATTGTTTTCAGCAATTCCAGAAAGCTCAACAAGGAGTTCTTGAAAAGTCATTTCGCTTTGCCTTTTTTGATCTGAATTTTGGAAACGTTGACCATTGGCGTAGCCTGCTGTCGCCGAAGGAACCCTGTTGCGAGTTGGTTCAACATGATTGGTGGAACTTTCGATTATTCGCGTTCTGCTATGATGTCGATTTGGCGCGCCCTTCGAATTTCAAATATCTGACATTGCCCGCGATGTCAGTGAGCGTGATTTCTCTCAAACATACCCGGTTATCGGCCCGACGACTGCCAAAATGTCCAAGCCTTCATGCTTGCTGATGTCGCCGGGATTCGATCCTGGCGCGCCCTGCGGGACATTCATGCCAAACATCTTGTAGTACTCGACCCATGCGGGGAGAATCTCACCGGTCACCAAATCTCTGAAATTCATCGGGACCTCTGGAAAAAACTCGCGTCCGTCATTTGCGTACTTGAACATATCGACGACCAATTCGCTGCAGTAGAGCGCGGCTTCATCTGTCAGATAGCGCGAGTCATAGGGCACGTTGTACTGCCTGATTCCATACTCGATTGCAGAAGGGATGAAATGCCGATGTGGCGACTTGAGTCTCGCATGAATGTAGCGTTGACCCTGGCCATTGTCTGAAGCACGGAGGAACACGTTGATCTGAGTAGCGGACACGTCAGGCGGGTAGGCTTGGAGGACGAAAAGTCCCTTGTTGTTTTCAAGTACCACGCCCATGTGATTTACGCGAGCGCCGCGATACCCAGAAGTCACTGCGCCGATGGCGTTGTTGGGGCTACCGAGTTGGGTGAAAATGAAATCGCCTGTTTGGAAGTTCATTTTTAGCCTCGAAAGGTTCGAACTACGATTCTCGCATTTGGCAATTCAATCCATCGAGCACTCCGTTGCGTCTTGGAGGCGGCAATAAACAGTATTGACGATGATCTGAATCATCGAATCTTGATAGATTGTTGAAGCGTCTTCCAAAACTCGCAACGTTGCATTTTTGGTTTCGAGAAAATGGTTTGATTCAGAGTTTTGTGGGCCAAGCTTTCCTTTTTCGTCAGTTGTTGTGGAGTTCTCATGCTTACCGTTTACATCTGGAGTTTTCGAGGAAAGACTGAAGCGTGGGGACATGCGTCAATTCAAATCGATCAAACCTACATATCTTGGTGGCCTGATAAACATCGAACTCGATCCAAAATTCATTCTGATATTTATGCGGCATCCCCAATTCGAAATCGAAGCTACAGCGGGGATTTGTCTGCGGAGGGGCAGCCACCCGATCATGTAGTCATGATTTAAGGGCTTGACCACAGTGCTATCAAAAACTGGTGGCAGTCTTTCGGCCTTTGTCGCGATGGCGTTCTATACCAAGGCCCACTCTTGACGTGGGATACGCTTAAACGAAACTGCTCGAACGTAGTCGCAACCGCCCTCCGATGCGGAGGAGGTGACAGGTACTCTACTTGGACAAAATCGTGGAATCTCGTGTGGACAACTGCCGATGTCTTGGACTACGCGCGTTCGATTCAAGATGGTCTGAGTGCGCCCAAGTCATATATCGAAGCAAGTTCGCGATCGCATATGCCTGCGTGAACAGGCTTACGAGAACAGCTCGGAGTGCTTCCCGCTTCGAACGAAAACCACCACTCCGCTCTTGCCAGAGTCATCGAGCGTATAGATCAGCAAGAAGTCGCCGCCGATGTGACACTCACGATGCCCTGCCCAGTCACCCATCAGCGCGTGATCGAGCCATTCGGGTGGCAGCGGCGCTTCATTGGCGACGAGCAACATCATTGCCTGTTTCAGCCGGTTCATGTCGTATCTACCGGAATGGGACAGGCGTTGCCAGTCCTTCAAAAAAGACTTGGTGTAGTCCGACGCTCTGGGCAGGATGGCCCGCTTACTCGCGGCTGGCTTTTTCGAGGTCATTCAGCAAAGCGTCGGCGGTTGCAAAACGACCGCGTTGGCCCATCATGATTTCCTTGGCCTCGGCGATGGCGACGCGACTGCTGGCGTTCGGTGCCTTGAGTGCGAACGGCAGAGCCTTATCGGCGACAACACGTGTCAGGAACACGCGGATCGCATCGGAAACGGTCAGCCCCATCGAGGCCAGTGCCTCTGCAGCCTGTGCTTTGACGTTCTCATCCACGCGGACGTGAACCATAGTAGTGGTAGCAGCCATGATGGCTCCGTTTGGAATTATTGAGATACATTGTATCGCAGCGATCGCGATTTTTAAGGCGTTTTTTCCAGTGCATTCGCAGTTCGCGAACGACATTTCTGCACCTCAGAAAACGAAAGCCCCGCAACTCCGGGGCCTTGTTGATAGGGACTATGCTGAAGCGATGGGCCTAATGATTCACCCGGCTGTCGAACAAGCCGCGCCAGTATTCCATGCCAAACTTCCTGTCCTTTTCCTGATAGAACGGAATTGGCAAAAACCGCTCTCTGCAACGTAATGCGCCCTGCTCGCGCAAGTCTAGCTCTTTTGGTTTTTGCAAGTCCTGAGAATTGTTGGATTGTGAACTCTCTTCCATCGCCATCCTCAAACCGTTTGGCCTCAAAGTTGAACCGAACCTTTTCCAATTCCGGCATCTGCCGATTAATGGATTCTAGGCTAGAGGGTCCTGGCTGCAGTGCAAATAAAGAGTTTTAACCTCACAACACCACCGTCACATCCTCCCCGTAAACCGCCGTCCAAACCGAGTCCTTGACTCGCTGCTCAACCTGCGGACTCAGCTTCACCAAGTCGCACCAAAACTCCGCCGTCGAACGCCGCCCATGCGATAGCGCCACGTGAATAGCGCGCTTGGTGACGGCCAGGAGAGCCTCCTGCGAATCCCTGCCGGCTTCACCTCCCTCACCGCCTTCGCGCTGCACCCCCTCGATAGCACGCAGAATCGCTCGTTCCCAAGCCGCCTCCGTAAACGGCGTACCCTGTTCCGCCAACTCCCCTGCAACTTGGGCGCACGTCAACGCACCCTCGCCAAACAGCGCCGCATACCAGTACGCCCGCAGATTGACGCTCGCCGGGTCGCCATTCGGCACCGCACTCCCATCCTCCTGCGGCTCGCTGGTGAAGCCTTCGGAAAGCAGCGAAGCAAGTTCGCCCTTCACGGTTTGCGCTGCCATCTCTTGACCTCGCGCCAAGCCGACCAGGTACGCCTCTTTCTGCACCGCATCAAGCAGATTGGCACCCAGCGCCGACATCTGCCGACCAACACGGCTATTCACCACATCCCACTGCACTGTCTTCAGAATGTCCTCCGCCAGGGCACCAGCCACCCGGTCTACCATCGAGAAGCGCTCCACCGACGCATTCGCAAGGGCTGCACGATCCTCCGGGTGCGCGTACAGCGCCATGCGCGCCTCGGTAGGCTGCGTCGGGTCAAGGGATTTCCGGCCTGTCGTGGCTTGTTCGGTCATCAAGGGATTAAATTTGTCGGTCATGGTTTACTCTCAGTCACAAGGAATCGGAAGAAGGAAAGGGGAGGGCGATGAATTCCGGTCAGGCAGCAAGTTGCCCCGTGCGGTCAAGGCTCTTGCTTGCGCCCGTCGCGCTATTTGCACCATCCCGTGCCGCCCGCGCCACTTCCGCGCGATGCCACTTGACGAAGCCGTAGGACTGCATGACGACGTACACGGCTTGAAGGCCGATCAAGCTGTACTTGCCGCTGTGGAAATACACCCAGGAAAGCAGGAAGCTGCTGACGATCCACAGCGCCAGCCCCCACTTGTTCTGGCGGGAAACAAGGAATTGCCCGCCGATGCTGGCGACGATGATGAGGAGTTCGATTGCGTCCATGCTGGTTCTCTTTTCTTGCGAGCTTGCGAAGTGCTGCCCCTTGAAAACCAGCATACGGATTTCGAAATTAAGTCAAGTCGCGCAAAAAGCGCTCGCGGATCGAATCGGTTAGCAATCGATTGCAGTAACCGGCTTGACCGGTTCGGTTGGGCTCGTGAGCGCTTTCTTGGTCTTCGACGCGGCAATGTCAACGATTCGGCGTGGCGCATTCCGGTAATCCTCGCGACGACGATGGCCATCCAGTCCCAAGCCAATTTGCGCCAACTGGCAGATGCGGACGGAAGCAAAACGACCTGCGCGCGTGGCGGTCAAGGCTTCATACAACTCTGGTCGCGTACTGCGGCGAATCGTGACCTGGATGCGAAGTAGGTCATCGTCGCTGATGTCATCGTCGGCTACGGTGTTGCGAGACTTCTTCATTGAGAGCCTTTCTCGGCAGGTCGGGAAATTGTTTTAGTTGGCGCTGAGCGCGAGATTTTTGTCATCACGGCACGCACAAAATTCATGACGCTCGCCAGTAGCCCAACAAACCTCGGTACCGCCTTTGCGACAGGACTCGGAGAGCGCTCAGGGTGCGTCGTCGTTACGACAGGCGGCTTGGCGTGGATGCGTGGCTCGCCGGTCACATCAGCGGTTCGCCAATTGGACGTTAATAGGCCCTGCGTGGCCAGGCTCTTGAATCGCTTGGCCGCAAATCCCCATGCTTCGTTTCTTGTCAATTCGGCGTAAAGCTCCGGGTGCTCATCAGCGCGAACGGTTACTTGGACGCGCAAAACGGGTAGGCATGCCGCCTCGCCAACTGGCGTGCGGACACGATTGGTGGCTTGAGTGCGAGCAGGGCTTTCCTCGGGCGGTACTTTCAGAGCATTTTTCATTGAATGTCTCTCATTGCCTGGCCGGGTTTCTCGTTTACGTCATCGCGAAATCGTCACTATTGGAAAGTAGCGCCGTCAGCATCGGGTTCTCCGAAGCGGCTGACAGGGGTTCTTCCTTTCCATCCAGTGCTCTCGCGCCAGAGAACTGCGACGATGCTGGAACTCCTGCTTCACTCACCACGTCACCAATTCGTCGTCGCGATGCAAAAAGGCCCAGAGTTGCCAGTGCCTTCAAACGTTTGGCGGCATAGCCGCGAACGTCGGTTTTTCGTAGCTCCGCAAAAAGCTCCGGGTGTTCATTCGCACTCACCTTGAGCTGGATGCGCAAGTCGCTTTCGACATTCATTTCCCCGCTCATGGCTTTTTCGAGCCGAGAGCTTTGAGGTGGAATCCGCGCGCATTGGCGAAGGCGGGATCGCGAAGCACAGTGGCAGGAATCTTCGGGAATTGCTCGGCGATCAACTCTCGATAGAGCAACGCACCCCCGCCTGTCAGTAGGATGTGCTCGATGTCCGAGCCATTGCCCACCGTCCGCTTGATTTCTGAAAGCGATTGGTTCAACTGCTGCTTGGCTGCACCCATGTGTTCTTCGACGCGAACCGGCGAGCCATTGACCATTACGCGCCCATTCCCCGCCAATGCCTCCTCGATCTTGTCAACGCGGGTGTATTGAACTCCAGCGGCCTGCGAAATGCTGGTGCGGATGATGTCGATCAGTTCGCGCATACCCAGTGGCAATCCTCCGCTACGACTGCTTTTGATTCCGGTGCTTCCCGGCTTCATTTCAAAGACAAGCCAGTCCAGAGTGCCAAATCCAACATCAACGATCAAGACCGTGCCGAACTGCTGACGGTTCTCCTTGGCCAGCGCCAGAAGCGAACCCATTGGCTGCGGGGCAACAATGACTGAGCCAACGCCGATCACCTTGCCGCCGACTTGGTGCGGCCCATTGGCTGATTCTTGAGCATCGGCCAGACGGGCACTGAAGAGCTGGACCGGCAATCCGACGCAGATAGTTTCGACGCGATCCAAGCCGGTCAGGAAAAGCGCACCCCTGGTGAGTGCGGCGTATTCTGGAGTTGAAGCGTATGCCTCGGTCTGTACCCGCCCGGTTGCTCCTGCTGCGAGTGCTGCTCCTGCATCCGGGCCAACGAGGTAGGAAGTGCCGGCAACTACGACGGACAGTGTGCCGTCATCGGACTCCATTGAAGCCAGTGGCCGCAGATGGCGGTGATCGACTGGCGCAATGGATGGAAAGGAGAGGGTCTTGGGTTCCTCCCGCCCCTCGCTCCATACCACTTTGACGTGGCCGTAGCCGACATCTAATCCTACGAATCCCGATTTGCCTCCATGTGCCCCCATAGCTTCCTCTCCTCTTAAATCGTTAATTGCTACTCCAATACGTCAGCAACACTGTTTGCCCCGTGGTCTCCAGCGAAGCTGCGAAATCGAGGTGGCTTTAGTGCGTGGTAGCTATTTGCAAAGCAATTGGTCGAAATGAATGCTAGGGCGGGTGCGCGAAGTCACCTCGTCGAAAGCTCACCGAAAGGGCGTGATTTTCGAAATGGAAATGGTGAGGTTTTAGATAAAGATTGGGGTTCCTCAACTCGACCAGCGGTCGAATCGAGGCGATTCCCAGCCTTACTGAGTGTCTTTTCCAGTGGATGAACACAGCAGTACAGGGAAGGCGACGAGATACACCAGACCGTCATAGGAGAAATCGCAGTTTCAAAGCTTTCTTGTAGAACAGAAGTGTGCAGAACGATTTTTCATAAACACTAAACAGTCAACAAGAAGGCCAAATCATCTCGAACCAACTCCAAGGGACGAGGCGCAAGGGGTTTCGGAAATTCCGATCAACCGAAGCGAGAGATGAGCGCAATTACCAGTGGTGTTGCGTATGGTGTGGAGAAGTTGCCTCGGGGCCTGACACCGGGGCGTGAGTAGGGCACGAAGTCAAGCGCGACTATAGGTTGCGCAGCGAGACCAGGGGTCAAGCAAAACCGTAACTAGATGTTGCGGAGGAACGCGAGACCAGAGGTTTCGATTTTTCGACTAAGTGCTCCACCGGTAGCCACCCGATCGTTGATAGGGGAAACCGGCGCAGTCGTAGCGGGATGACTATGACGGCGCTCAAAAGAGTCCGCTAAATGCAGCATCCAAGTGGTAGCCGAGAAAGTTGTGAGGACAACCGAACCGGCGCGGGTCAGAAAAGGAATTGAGCAAGTGGCAAAGACGTTTCTAAATTACAGGGAAGAGGTTGGGCGGTACGCCCTGCCGGGTCGGATCAAACTTGAGCTGGTGCGCGTGTTCGAGAAGAACAACGTCGCCACTGTGAAGGGACGGGTCGGGAGTCAAACGTCAAGCTATCGCACGCGCGAAGCGCGCCTGAGCATCACCTGCGCAGCGCTGGTCGAACTTCGGGATATCTGCGGCTTCAAAATTGAAATGGTGTCGGCGCTCTCAAAAAAGCACTTGGAAGCGCTGGGACACCACTGGGAAGCGAGGGGACAGAAACCCGCCACAATCGACAACAAGTTCTCCACGATTCGCACGTTTGCAGAGTGGATCGGCAAGCGCGGGATGGTGGAAGCGTCTCACAAGTATGTCGTCAACCCTGAAAGCGCCAAGCGCCGATTGAACGCCACGGAAGATAAGAGCTGGGCCGGTCACGGAATTGACGCGCGCGAGTTGATCGAAAAAGTCAAATGTGACGACGAACGGGTGGGGGTAGCGCTGCAACTGTGCCGGGAGTTTGGGTTGCGAATTACAGAAGCGCTCATGTTCAGGCCGTGGGAAGACATTGCCCATGGGTTCGTCATGCTGTCCCACGGAACCAAAGGAGGTCGGTCACGGCCCGTCAGGATCGAATCGGTCGAACAACGGAACGCACTTGAAGCCACCAAGAACCTGACCTCCAAGCGCGAGTCCCTCATCCCCAAGGATACGACCAGCGCCAAATGGACGCGACATGTCTACGCCGTGCTTGCGCGCCACGGCATCACCAAGAGCGGGATCGGCATCACCGTACACGGTCTGCGTCACGAACGCTTCCACCAAATGTGGCGGGAGCGTACTGGCATAGAACCGCCGATTCGTGGTGGTCTGGTGAGGGCACTTGACCCGGCTCTGGTCAAAGAAACCCGTGAAGAGATCACAAACACCGCCGGGCACTCCGATCTGCGCAAAGCCGGAGCTTACCTGTCTACGCCGCGCACCACGGGCCAGGAGGCGCAAAGGCTGCGTGAGCAAGAAGCCACCCTGATTGCCGAGTTACGAGCCGGAAAGAACCAGTCCGAAGCGGCAAAGGTACTCGGCGTGAATCGCGCCAGAGTCACGCATATCAAAACCAAGATGCTGGCCCAAGGCCGTTGGCCGCAAGACCTCGATCAGCGAAACGCACCAGCGATACCGGTCAAGACAACCGAAGGACAACCTGTATGACGCACGACACCAAAACCTACGCCGCCCAGCTACGCCAAGCCGCACAGAGCGAGTCGCAACACGGCCCAAGCAACTGGACGATGCGACAGCTACCGCCCCACATCATCAAGGCATCGATCTGTCAGCGCGCCAGAGCCGCACAACAGCGCCACCAGCAAGCCATCTTCACCGGCGACCTCTTCGCCCCGCGCCCCTGTATTCCCACCGGCTGGGGCGCACTGTATCGCATTGCACGGACGACCAAGAACATCGAAGTCCCGTGGAAACTCGCTGTGTATGTCGATCAGGCTGCGCTCTGCCCGGAGCGGACCGAAGCCTACCGGGATGCCACGCGCGTCAGACTCGCTGACCGGAAGATCGGCATGCCAGCCGGGTGCATCCTCAAATCCGGTGGTCTGCTCAAGGAACATAGCGGCAACATGGCCGGATTCATCACCGGCCCAGATCGCGCCATCGCCTTCTCCAACACCGACGCGGTGAACGGGTTCTGCGACTGGCTGCACTCAGGATACCTCGACTACCTCGTCAGTCAAGTCTGCGCTGTCGTCGCGCGTGATCCCGAATTAGCCCACACAGAGGCTCGCACCTTCAGGCCGTATCACCTTGACCCACGGTACGGGGACATCGGCTATCTGGACCAACTCGATCACTTGGGCGTGGGACTGGCCGCCGGAGCGCAAGCGTGAGCCATGCAACGCACCTCGATGCAGCCGTAGCAGCCGTATCAATCGAACCAGTCGAACCGAACGCCGAACTGCCGGACAACACCGAACGGCGGCGCACAGACCGGCGCAAGCCCATCAGCTTCGAAGAACGCCTCGAAGCATCGAGACAACTCACCCGCACCGAAACCACGCGCGTCGCGCAATCCAACATCGCCTGGGAGATCGTCCACGCCGTGCGCTTTGATCC
>JANLTH010000089.1:0-18758 GCA_031362865.1 Burkholderiales bacterium
GTTGTCCACCACCAGCCACGCGCCAGCTTTGGTTGCCACAGCTTTAAGCGCCGTGATATCGGCCAACTCGGCTAATGGGTTGGAAGGCGTTTCCACAAACAGCATATTGGTAGCAGGCGTGACCGCAGCGGCCCAAGCGGCGTTGTCGCTCGCCTCGACGAAGGTAAACAAAATGCCAAATTTGGAGAGATATTTTTCAAACAGCGTAATCACGCTGCCAAACACGCTACGCGAGCAGACCACGTGGTCGCCACTTTTGAGCAAGCCCATCACGCAGGACGAAACTGCCGCCATGCCGCTGGCGGTCGCGACGCAGGCCTCGGCCCCTTCGAGTGCCGCCAGCCGGTCTTGAAACATGGTCACGGTCGGGTTGGTAAAGCGCGAATAGACATTGCCAGGCGCTTGGTTGGCGAAGCGCTTGGCCGCCATTTCGGCACTCTCATGCACGAAGCTGGAGGTAAGAAACAAGCCTTCGCTGTTTTCGTTGAAATCGCTGCGTTGCGTGCCCGCGCGCACGGCCAGGGTGTCAAAAGCAAATTCGTCCATTACATCATCCCAAAAAAATAAAACCCGCTTTAGCGCAAAGTGCCAAAGCGGGTTCACGATGTTCGGTTCCCTCGCTTTAGCTGGTATTTATTAAGCGCCCGCAAGCTGAATCAAATCGGCGCATGTCACTAGGCCAGCAGTTTATCAGGCCACCAGCTTCAAGTCCAATTGCGCGTCCTCCGGCTCCTCGTCGCGCATCGCATCGCGCTGGCTCTCCACCGATTCGAGGTACTCAGCCGTGATGTCGCCCGTGACGTAGTAGCCGTCAAAGCACGAGGTTTCAAATCTTGTCAGCTTCGGGTTCACGTCTTTGATGGCCTGCTGCAAATCGTCGAGGTCTTGAAAAATCAACTCGTCGGCCCCGATCTCCATCGCGATCTCGCCTTCGTTTTTGAACGCCGCGATCAGCTCGCTGCGCGTGGGCATGTCGATGCCGTACACGTTGGCAAAACGCACCGGCGGCGCTGACGACGCGAAGTACACGCGGCGCGCGCCCGCATCACGCGCCATCTGCACAATCTCGCGTGAGGTGGTGCCGCGGACGATGGAATCGTCTACCAGCAGCACACTTTTGCCGGCAAACTCGACACCGATCGCATTCAGTTTTTGGCGCACCGATTTTTTTCGCACCTTATGCCCTGGCATGATGAAGGTGCGCCCGATGTAGCGGTTTTTGATGAAACCTTCGCGGTAATCCAGCTTCAGGCGATTGGCCAGTTGCATCGCGGCGGGTCGGCTTGAATCGGGGATCGGCATGACCACGTCGATCTTGTCGACCAGCCCTAAGCGGCGCACTTTTTCAGCCAGATATTCACCCAGCTTCAGGCGCGCAGCATAGACTGATACGCCGTCAATCTGCGAATCAGGCCGGGCCAGATATACATACTCAAACATGCACGGGCTTAAGGTCGCGCCAACCGCGCAAACCTGGGCGTGGAGCTTGCCTTCGATGTCAATAAATACCGCCTCACCGGGCGCCACATCACGCAGAAACGCAAAGCCCAGCCCTTCGAGCGCCACCGATTCAGAGGCGATCAAAAATTCTTCACCATTCGCGTTATCTTGTTTTCCGATCACCAGCGGGCGAATGCCGTGCGGGTCGCGGAAGGCGAGCAAACCGTATCCGGCGATCATCGCCAGCACGGCATAGGCACCCTTCACGCGCTGATGCACTTTGTGAACTGCCGCGAAGATCGACACCGGGTCAAGCTTAAAGTTTTTGGTCGACTTTTCGAGCTCGTGGGCCAGCACGTTAAGCAACACTTCCGAGTCGGAATCGGTGTTGATATGACGCAAATCCTGCACAAACATCTCATGCTTCAACTGCTCGGCATTGGTGAGATTACCGTTGTGCGCCAGCACAATCCCAAACGGTGAATTGACGTAAAAAGGTTGCGCCTCGGCCGGGTTGATCGACGAGCCTGCGGTAGGGTAGCGGCAGTGGCCAATGCCCATGGTGCCCGGCAGGTCGCGCATATTGCGGGTGCGGAACACGTCGCGCACCAGACCTGCGCCTCGGTGAATATAGAAAGATTGGCCGCGCCCGCTGGCGGCGGTAGCGATGCCGGCCGCGTCTTGGCCGCGATGCTGGAGCAGCAGCAAACCGTCGTAAAGCAGTTGATTGACCGGGGTTTTGGCGACGGCACCAATAATTCCGCACATGGCTTGGCTCTTCCTCGGTTTGGCTAAATTTTGAGTTGCGCGAGCAATTGTTCAGGCAACAGCGGCTTGATCGTTTCTACCGCTGCCTCGGCGAGCGGCCGCAGGGTCGCATTTTGCCAGAAGGGTTCACGCGAGATCTGCGTCATTCCGCCCAGCAGCACCAGCGTGACCACAATCAGCACGCCGCGCGCCAGGCCAAACAGGCCACCTAGACCGCGATCAGCCGGTGCCAGGCCAATCTTGCGGATCAACATGCCAACCAGCACATTGACCAGCGCCATCGCAAATACGGTCACGATAAACACCAACGCGAAGCCTGCGATCAAGCGCAAACTCTCGCTGGCACCATGCATCGGTAGTTTCGCGCCAACGTCAGCACCAAACCAGTTGGCGAGCACAAACGCGAGTACCCAACCGATCACCGAGAGGATTTCTTTCACCAGCCCGCGAATCACCGAGATCAGCACAGAAATCAGGAGGATGCTAAGCACCGCGACATCAAACAGCGTGAACGTAAACCCGCCTAAATCCATGTCAGCAGCCAAGAAGTGAAATTAAATAGGGACTGTCCCTATTTAATTTCCATCAGAAGAAATTCGCGGATCGGTGCGATTTGCGCGTCGGTCAGCAGGGTCGGGGCGTGCCCGACGTTGGGAATCGTCGCGCCCCGGGCTTTGGGGCCGCGCGCCTGCATGTCAGCGAAGGTTTCCGGGGCCAACAGGTCGGAATGCTCGCCGCGCAGCACCAGCACCGGGCAGTTGATGGCATCGAAGATCGGCCACAGGGCTTGATCTCCAGCCGGTGCCAGACGAAAAGGCAGGGCGATTTTCGGGTCGTAGTGCATCACTACCCGACCGTCAGCGCCGAGCTTGGTCACGTGCTCGGTGAGAAAACGCCATTGCGCCTCAGAGTGCTCGCCAAAGGTAGCGCTGATGGCGCGAATATAGGCGGTGGCTTCGTCGAGATTGGCAAAGCTGGGGGCGTTGCCGAGGTATTCACCGATGCGTTTTAAGGCATCGCCTTTGATGATCGGGCCGACATCATTGAGTACCAGTTTTTGGATCGGCGAACCGATTTGTGCCGCCAGCGCCATGCCGATCAGGCCACCCATCGAGGTGCCCATCCAATGTACGGTTTGCGCGTTGAGCCGAGCGAGCACGGTGACCATGTCGGCCACGTATTGCATGATTTGGTAGTGATTCGAGTCGCGCAGCCAGTCGCTCTTGCCGCGCCCGACCACGTCAACGCAAACCACTCGGTACTCGGCTTGCAGCGCAGCGGCCAAAAAGTCAAAATCTCGCGAGACCCGCGACAGGCCGTGCACGCACACCAGCACTTTGGGGTTGGCCGGGTCGCCCCACTCGCCATAAGCGAGCCGATGTAACCCTGCCGGACTGGCGCATTGCACGAATTCCTGGCGAAACGGGGTCGACGCCGCGCTCATAATTTCGCTTACTTGGCGAACAGCTGGCTCAAATCAGCAAACGCTTTGAACTCCAGCGCATTGCCCGACGGGTCCATGAAAAACATCGTCGCCTGCTCGCCCGGCTGGCCTTTGAAGCGGATATGTGGCTCGATCACGAATTTTGTACTGACTGCCTGCAACCTTTGCGCCAAAGAATGCCACTCAGACATACCGAGTACGACTCCAAAGTGGCGCACCGGCACGTTGTCACCATCCACCGCGTTGGTGGCAGCTACGGTGCACTGCTCGGGGGCAAGATGGGCGACGACTTGGTGGCCGAAGAGATCGAAATCGACCCATTCGGGTGAACTACGACCTTCAGGGCAGCCGAGAAGGTCGCCGTAGAAGCCACGCGCAGCGGCCAGATCGTGGACAGGAAAAGCAAGATGGAATGGTTTCATGGCGCAGGAATCGCAAAAAAATGGGTGGCAAATAGACAAGCAGGCTGGTTGCCGGAAAACGGTTTGATCTCGAAGAGCGCATTATCGCCTAGCCACACTCGAAAAATCATACAATCCGGCGCACCTCGCTACGCAATTTATTTTCGATTTGTGCACCTCAGTAGATCAGCATTTAATCAATTCCAAGGCAGAGTCGCTTGTCACTAAACGGAACTCAAGCCGATACGGTCTTCGAAAAGACGGCCCTCGGCCGCGACGTGGTCGCCAGTCGCAGTCCAGCGCTGCACCCGCGGATGCGTACGCTGTTGATCTTGATTGACGGACACAAGACGGCGAAGCAGCTGATGGAGGCATTGATGGGCTTGACCATGCCGGTGGCGGGCATGCCAGCCATCGAGACCTTGATCGCGGGGGGTTATGTTCGCGTCAAAGAGCCAGCTTCAGCGCCGAAAGTTGGCGCGACACCGCGTATCCCGGGCCCCGTCACCCACACCGGGCCGCTTTCCGGAGAACCCGCACTGATTTACGCGCAAAAGCTGCAACGCAGCAAGCAATATGTGCTGGGCTACATGACCAAATACTTGGGTCGCGAAACCCACACCGTGCTAGGCGCGCTGCTCGATGCCGAATCCCACTCACAATTTATCGCCGAATTGCAGCTATGCCATCAAATCTTGGTCGATGTTGCCAGCCCTGGCGAGGCCAAACTGATGATTGACAACTGCAAGGCCTTGTTCAAAGGCTGAAGAACCTTGCTGGGCGGCCCTCTTCCAGGCATTGCCTTGAAGACCCTTATCAGGCGGCCTTCTTCGGGTCAGAACTTGGCGAAATCAGCGCCGCCAGATTCGAGCCGCGCGCGCCAAACACCCGCTCGCGCAGCTTCATCAGCTCGTCGCGCGCTTGCGCAGCTTTTTCAAACTCCAAATTCTTGGCGTAGTCGAGCATTTGCTTTTCGAGCTTTTGAATCTGCTTGCCAAGCTGCTTTTCGCTCATTACTTCATACTTCGCGGTTTCCTGGGCGATCGCATATTCCGCCTTCGCCGTCTTGACATCGTAAACGCCATCGATGATGTCTTTGATGCGCTTGATCACGCTCCTGGCGGTGATGCCGTGGGCCTCGTTGTGGGCTTCTTGCTTGATGCGCCGCCGCTCGGTTTCGGCAATCGCCGCCTTCATTGAATCGGTGATGTGGTCGCCATAGAGAATCGCCGTGCCATTGATGTGACGCGCGGCACGACCGATAGTTTGAATCAGCGAACGCTCGCTGCGCAAGAAGCCTTCTTTATCGGCATCGAGAATCGCCACCAGCGACACCTCGGGAATGTCCAGCCCTTCGCGCAAGAGGTTGATGCCGACCAGCACATCAAACAACCCCAGCCGCAGGTCGCGAATGATCTCCACTCGCTCCACCGTCTCGATGTCCGAGTGCAAATAGCGCACCTTCACGCCGTGATCGGCCAAGTAGTCGGTCAAATCTTCTGACATGCGCTTGGTGAGCGTGGTGACCAAAACCCGCTCTTGGATCGAGACGCGGTGATTGATCTCAGAGAGCAAATCATCCACTTGCGTGGAAGCCGGTCGCACTTCAAGGCGCGGGTCCACCAAGCCGGTGGGTCGCACCACCTGCTCGGCAATTGCATCACCGGAGCGCAGACGTTCGTAAGCGGCCGGAGTCGCCGAAACGAACACGGTTTGCCGCATCATCTTTTCGAATTCATGGAATTGCAGCGGGCGATTGTCGAGTGCAGAAGGCAGGCGAAAACCGTAATCCACCAGATTTTCTTTGCGCGAACGGTCGCCTTTATACATCCCGCTCAGTTGCCCGCCGAGCACGTGGCTCTCGTCTAAAAACATCAACGCATCTTGCGGCAAATAGTCGATCATTGTGGGTGGCGCTTCACCCGCTTCGCGGCCTGAGAGGTGGCGCGAATAGTTCTCGATTCCCTTGCAAAAGCCGATTTCATTCAACATTTCCAGGTCAAAGCGAGTGCGCTGCTCGATCCGCTGCGCTTCCACCAGCTTGTTTTCTTTGATGAACCAGTCGGCGCATTCGCGCAGCTCGAGCTTGATTTTCTCAACCGCATTGAGCACGGTCTGGCGCGGCGTGACGTAGTGTGAGCCTGGGTAGACGGTGAAGCGTGGAATCTTCTGGCGAATATGCCCGGTCAGCGGGTCGAAGAGCATCATGCTTTCGATCTCGTCGTCGAACAGTGAAACGCGAATTGCGGTCTCAGCGTTTTCAGCCGGGAAGATATCAATCGTGTCGCCGCGCACCCGGAAAGTGCCGCGTTGAAAGTCGATTTCATTGCGGCTGTACTGCATCGCCGTCAGTCGCACAATTACATCGCGCTGGGTCATCTTCTCGCCCACCCGCATGTGCAACACCATCTTGTGATAATCGTCCGGGTCGCCGATGCCGTAAATCGTCGAGACCGTGCCCACGATGATGCAATCACGCCGCTCCATCAGCGACTTGGTGGCCGATAAGCGCATCTGCTCAATGTGCTCGTTGATCGACGAATCCTTCTCGATGAACAGGTCGCGCGAAGGCACATAAGCCTCGGGCTGGTAGTAGTCGTAGTAAGAAACAAAATACTCGACCGCGTTGTGCGGAAAGAACTCGCGAAACTCGCTGTAGAGCTGCGCCGCCAGCGTTTTGTTTGGGGCCAATACCAAGGCCGGTCGGCCCGTGCGCGCGATCACCTGCGCCATGGTGAAGGTTTTTCCCGAGCCGGTTACGCCCAGCAGAGTTTGAAAGGCCAGGCCGTCGTTGATGCCTTCGACCAATTGCGTGATCGCGGTTGGCTGGTCACCAGCAGGGTCAAACGGCTCGTGCAGCTCGTAGGGGCTACCGGGAAAGGTACGGATTTGCATGGATGCAGTTTAGCCTGCGCGCTGTCAGGGGCTGTCAGTAGGCTGAAGAGGCATGTTGGGCGCGCCTCTTCAGGCAGTTGTCGCACACCCGGTAAAATCGGCATTCGGCCCAACTCTGCGTAAATTTCATCTATGTCCGCCTCATTGTTCTCCCGCGTGGAAATGCTCCCGCGTGATCCGATCCTCGGCATGACCGAGGCTTACAACGCTGATTCCAATCCCAATAAAGCCAATCTCTCGGTGGGTGTTTATTTCGACGACAACGGCAAACTGCCCTTGCTCGAATGCGTCAAGCGCGCCGAAAAGGAAATGCTCGACGCGGGCAGCCCGCGTGGCTATCTGCCCATCGACGGCCTGGCCGCCTACGACAACGCCGTGCGTGAATTGGTGTTTGGCCAAGGCAGTGAGTTGGTGGCTGCCGGTCGTGCAGTGACCGTGCAGGGCATTGGTGGCACCGGTGGCCTCAAGGTAGGAGCCGATTTTCTGAAAAAAATTGGCCCCAATGCCGAAGTTTGGATCAGTGACCCTTCTTGGGAAAACCATCGCGCGCTGTTTGAGAGCGCAGGCTTTGTCGTCAAAACCTACCCCTACTACGACGCAGCCAGCAAGTCAGTCAATTTTGCGGGCATGCTGGACGCTTTGAAAAACGCGCCAGAAGGCACGATCATCGTGCTGCACGCCTGCTGCCACAACCCCACCGGCTACGACATCAGCAACGCCCAGTGGCTTGAAGTTCGCGATGTCGTACGGGCGCGCAAACTGGTCCCTTTTCTCGACATGGCCTACCAAGGTTTTGCCGAGGGTGTCGTGCCTGACGGTGAAGCGGTCAATCTGTTTGCCGCCACCGCCGGGCCGATCTTCATTTCGACCTCGTTTTCCAAATCGTTTTCGCTTTATGGCGAGCGGATTGGCGCGCTGACAGTCGCCGGTGACAGCGCCGACGAAGCGCAGCGCGTGCTCTCGCAACTCAAGCGCGCGGTGCGCACCAACTATTCCAACCCGCCGACCCACGGCAGCAAAATTGTCGCAACCGTGCTAGGGTCGCCCGAATTGCGCATCCTTTGGGACGATGAACTGGCCGCCATGCGTAAACGCATCAAAGAAACGCGCATCGTTTTTGCTGACCGCATCGCGGCCAAGGTGCCGGGAGCGGATTTCAGTTTCGTCAAGACCCAGCGTGGCATGTTTTCTTACTGCGGGCTTTCCAAAGAGCAGATGGTTGCCCTGCGCGAAAAGCACGGTGTGTACGGGCTCGACACTGGCCGTATTTGCGTAGCCGCGATCAATTCCAAAAACATCGATCACGTCATCAACTCAGTCGCAGCGGTGATGTAGCCAGAATTTTTATGGCATAATAGCTGGCTATTCCTCGATAGCTCAGTTGGTAGAGCGACGGACTGTTAATCCGCAGGTCCCTGGTTCGAGCCCAGGTCGGGGAGCCAAAATTTAGTAAAGAAATCAAAGGCTTGCAGAGATGCAAGCCTTTTTTCTTTGAAGGCAATCCCGTAGCACTTTGCCCATGGCGAACTCAAATCACGCACTCGCACGCTCGATGATCGTGAACCCCAAGTCATGCACCTGGTGCGCTTGCGGCGCAGCTTGACTGAGCCGCAACCGTTCCACGATCAGCCGGGCGGCGCGGTAACCAATGGCGGTGCCATCGATTCGCACCGTGGTCAAAGCAGGATGCAGGTCGGCGGCGAAGGCGAGATCGCCAAAGCCGATCAACCCCAAGCGATGCTTCCCCTTGCCCGAGCCCAAACCAACCACCAGGCCGCGTGCGGCGGCTTCGATCAGCACGCCTTGCGCGAGCACGTCGGAGCTGCAAAAAATCGCATCTGGCGGTGCAGCACCGTGCAGCAGCGCGGTCAGGGCCGCGCGGCCGTTGCCAAGTGTGCTGGGGGCACGCATCACTTGCGCACACGGTATCGGCAGGCCCAATTCGGCGACTCGGCCGGCAAAGCTGGCATGACGCTGCCCGGCGCGCTGGTCGTCAGCCGTGACGATGGCAAGGCGGCGAAAACCCTTGGCGTACAGATAGTCGGCCACCGCAATGCCCACCGCTTGATGCGAAAAGCCGACCAGCATATCGAGCGGGGTCGAGGTCAAGTCCCAGGTTTCAACGACCGGGATGCCGGATGCCACGAGCCGCCGGCGTCCTTGTGCAGAATGCAGGATGCCGGTAAGCACAATCCCGTCCGGGCGACGCCCGACGATGGCTTCGAGCAGTTCATCTTCGCGTGAAACGCCCTTCTCGTCGGCATAACCGCTTTGCCCGAGCATCACCTGAAAACCCTCGCGGGCCAACTCGTCAGTGAGTGCCTGAATCGTTTCAAGAAACACCGAGCCGGCAATTGTGGGCACGACCACGGCCACCAGGCGGCTGCGATTCGAGGCCAAGCCACCTGCCAAGAGGTTGGGTACGTAACCGGTTCGCTCGACCGCATCACGGACCAGTTTTTGCGCGGCAAGTGAAACCTTGTCGGGGGTGTTGAGCGCCCTTGAGGCGGTAATGACGGAAACCCCTGCCAAGCGGGCCACCTCGCGCAGCGTAATCCCGCCGGAATTGCGGCGCGCCGCGCGAAACGGTTTGGCAAGCGGTGCAGAACGCCCAGAGCCGGAAGACGGTGTCATGCCACGATGTTACCGGTAGCACACGCGGCGTAAATTGCATCGCCCGGCTCATTCACTAATGCGGCGACGGGGCGCAGCCTGCGTGCAGCGGGCGGGAGATTGCCACAAAAAATTTCGCCGAAGCACAATTTAGTCACAGTTGTGCCACCGCGCGCACATCATCTGCGAGTAAAACAGCAGTTGCCACGTCACGTGTGGCTTGACTCAAAACAGCTTGTCTCCGGGAGAAAAATATGCATTGTTCACCTTTGCGCTCGCTACGGCATGTGCTTGGCTGGCTGCTTGCCAGCAGCATTGCCAGCGCCACTTTTGCCGCCGCAGCCGCCACGATTGAGCGCGTCGTCCCGCAGGGTGAAGTGCGCCAGGTGCGCCAGGTTCAAGTGCGCTTTTCTGAATCGGTCGCCAAAATCGGTGACCTGAACCAGCCAGCGCCCTTCACGATCACATGCGCGCAGCCCGGCGCGGTGGGCAAAGGCCGCTGGGTGGATGACCGCAATTGGGTGTTCGATTTCGAGCGCGACTTGGGGCCGGGCACCGCCTGTACTGCCACCCCTGAGCCTAGCCTCAAAGCGCTCAGCGGCACCGCAGTGCGCGGCGCGCCGGTGTACCGTTTTTCAACCGGCGGCCCTGCGGTGTTGCGCACCGAGCCGTATGGCGGCACAATTGATGAAGACCAAACCTTCTATCTCTACCTCAACGGCGCGGCGAAACTTGAGACCGTGGCGCAAAACAGCTTTTGTACCGCTGAGCAGATGGCCGAAAAAATTCCCGTCAAGTTGATCGACGGCAACGAGCGCGCCGAACTCATCAAGCGGATCGAAAAACGGTATAGCGGCGCACAAAAACTCGACCCCGCCAACGTAGTCACTCTGCGTTGCGCGCAGCGCCTGCCACCCGGGGCGAAAGCCACGCTTTCGTGGGGCGCAGGCATCGCCGCGCTGTCGGGCGTGGTCACCAGCCGGCCGCAGGTTTTCAGCTACCGGGTGCGTGAGCAATTTAAGTTGGCCTTCACCTGCGAGCGCGAAAACGCCAACGCGCCATGCAACCCGATCCAGCCGATCCGCCTCACCTTCAACGCGCAAGTCTCGCGTGCGCTGGCTGACGGCATTCGCCTCAAAACGCCTGAGGGCGAACGCAAACCTTTCTGGAGCCGCGAAGACACTGAGGGCACGGCTTCGCAGGCCGAGTTCAAAGGCCCTTTCCCTGAAGAGGGCGAACTGACGGTCACGCTGCCGCCCAATTTCACTGACGACTTGGGCCGCGCGCCGGTCAACGTGGCGATGTTTCCGTTGAAGAGCAAAACCGCCGCCTTCCCGCCACTGGTGAAGTTTCCGGCCAGTTTTGGTTTGCTCGAACGCTACCCTGGCAGTGGCGGGCCGCTGTTGCCCGTGACCTTGCGCAATGTCGAGCCTTCGGTCAAGGGAAAAGTGCTGGAGAGCCGCGTCAGTATTGCCTCTTCAGGCATCCCCATGAAAGATTTAGTGGTTCGCGAAGACCGCGAAGTACTGCAATGGCTTAAAACACTCGCGCAAAGCGATGACCGTGAGGGCCCCAATTCGCGCGAAGTCAGTCTGCTCAATGGAGCGAAAGGCGCAGTGGGTACAGCCGTGCCCAAAGCCCACGGCGAGCGTGCCTTCGAGGTGGTTGGGATTCCTTTAAGCAAGCCCGGCTTTCATGTGGTTGAACTCGAAAGTGAGCGCCTGGGCGCTTCGCTCTTGGGCAAAACCGCGCCGATGTACGTGCGCACCGGCGTGCTGGTAACCAACCTCGCGGTGCACTTCAAATGGGGCCGCGAGGTTTCAGCGGTGTGGGTCACCACGCTCGATGGGGCCAAGCCGGTGGCAGATGCGGCAGTGCGCCTCTCGAACTGTAACGGCGAACTGGTTTGGGAGGGCAAGAGCGATGCCGGTGGTGCTGCCCGCATCGCCAAGAGCCTGCCGGAAAACGCCGAAGCCTGCGCCAATGCCGCCGCGCCCTACATCGTCTCAGCGCGCCATGGCGACGACTATTCGTTCGTACTCTCCTCTTGGAGCAATGGCATCGAAGCTTGGCGCTTTAAAGTCAACAGCAGCGGCGCACGTGGCGGTGAGGGCGGCGAGCGAGGGACCCAAAGCACCCACACGATTTTTGACCGCACCTTGCTGCGCGCGGGTGAAACAGTGTCGATGAAGCACATCATCCGCGCTGAATCACTCAACGGCTTGGCCTATCTGCCGCCAGATCAATTGCCCAATCGCATCAAGATCCGCCATGACGGCAGCGATGAATCAGTGACCTTGCCGGTCAAATTCAATGCGCGCGGCATCGCAACCTCCAGCTGGCCAATTCCGAAAGAGGCCAAACTGGGCAGTTACGAGGTGCAGTTCTTGCGCGTGAAGGAGGTGCGCACGCCTGCCGCCGCACGCCGCACCGCCCATCCAGCCGAGAGTGATGAAAATGGAGAAGGTGGCCTGACCTGGTATTCAGGCCGCTTCAGCGTGGCCGAATTCCGCTTGCCGGTGTATAGCGGCGCGGTCACCGCGCCTAAAGAGCCACTGGTGGCGGTGAAAGAAGTGCCGCTCAACTTGTCGCTCAACTACATTAACGGCGGCGCGGCGGCCGGCCAGGCGATCAGCATTACCAGCATGATCCGCCCGCGCTCGGTGGACTACCCGGACTACCCCGGTTTCACCTTCGCCGCGCCGCGCGAAGATCAAATTATGCAGGGTGAGGAAGGCAGCGAAAGCCCGCTGCGTACTAACACCGCCCGCATCGAAAAAGTGTTGGTCGACAAAGCGCAAACCAAGCTGGACGACAAGGGCGCAGTGCAATTCATGGTCAAAGATATTCCCAAGATCGTGCTGCCCCACGAGCTGCGTACCGAGATGACTTTTCGCGACCCGAATGGTGAAACCCAAACCATTTCATCGAGTGCGCCACTATGGGCCGCCGCGCTCTCGCTCGGGATTCAAACCGAAGAGTGGGCACAGGTAAAAAAGCGCGCCAATGTGCAGGTGGTGGCACTCGACCTCAAAGGCAAGCCTGCGGCCAATGTGAGCGTGGCGATCAAAGGCCAAATCAAGCAAGTGTTCTCGCACCGCAAGCGCACGGTTGGCGGCTTTTATGCCTATGACAACAAGACCGAAATCAAGGATTTAGGCACGCTGTGCAGCGGCACTTCAGATGCGCGCGGGTTGGTGCTCTGTACGCTCGAAATCACCGAGTCTGGCAACATCGAACTGGTGGCGCAGGCGAAAGACGCGAACGGCAATGCGGCATCGACCGCCACCTCGCTGTGGGTAGCCGGGAGCGGCGAATGGTGGTTTGCGCAAGACAACGCCGACCGCATGGACGTGCTGCCCGAAAAGCGCCGGTACAGCGTGGGCGAAACCGCCAAGTTTCAGGTGCGCAGCCCGTTCCGCCAGGCGACCGCATGGCTGGCAGTGGAGCGCGAAGGCGTGGTCGAAACCCTGACCGTGCCGCTCACTGGCAAAGACCCGGTCTTGACCTTGCAGATCAAGCCGGAATATGCGCCCAATGTTTTCGTCTCGGTGCTCGCGGTGCGCGGGCGCTTGCGCGAAGTGCCGTGGTATTCGGTCTTTCAATGGGGCTGGAAAGCACCGGTGGAGTGGTATCACGAATGGCAGGATTGGCGCAAATTTGAGGCAGAGAACAACGGCAAAGTGACCACTGCGTTGGTCGATTTGGCCAAGCCCGCCTTCAAGTTTGGTGTGAGTGAAATTCAGGTAGGCACCGATGGCTTCAAACTGGGCGTGACTGTCAAAGCCGATCGCGACACTTATCAGACCCGTGAAGTTGCCAAGGTCAAAGTGAGAGTCACGCTGCCGGATGGCAAGCCTGCTCCCGCAGGCAGCGAAATCGCGCTGGCGGCGGTCGATCAAGCCTTGCTCGAATTGCAGCCCAATGGCTCGTGGGACTTGCTCGATTCGCTCATCAAGCGGCGCGGCTACGGCGTAGAAACCGCGACTGCGCAAATGCAGGTGATCGGCAAACGGCACTTCGGCAAGAAAGCGCTGCCCGCAGGCGGTGGCGGCGGCCGCACCTCAGCGCGCGAGCTATTTGAAACGCTGCTGGTGTGGAAGCCCGATGTGAAGCTCGATGCCAATGGCGAAGCGACGATTGATGTGCCGCTCAACGACGCGCTGACCAGCTTCAAAATCGTTGCGGTGGCGGATGTCGACACCAGCCTGTTTGGCGTGGGCAGTACCAGCATTCGCGCCACCAAAGACCTGCAACTCATCAGCGGGCTACCACCCTTAGTGCGTGAAGGCGACAAATTCCGCGCGGGCATTACGCTGCGCAACACCACCACGCGGGCCATGCAGGTAGAAGCCAAGGCCGACGTGCCCGGTCTGGCAAAACCCTTGCTCGCGCAAATCATTCAACTGCCCGCCAATGGCGCACAAGAGGTGCTGTGGGAGGTGACTGTGCCGGAAGCAGTGACGCGCTTGGACTGGACGCTCTCCGCAGTTGAAAAAGCGGGTGGCAAACCTGCCAACGACGCGATGAAGGTTGCCCAAAAAGTGGTCACGCCCGTGCCGCTCACGGTGCAACAAGCGACGATTTCACAGCTCGACAAAACCTATGCAGTCGCGGTCACCACGCCACCCGATGCGCTGCCAGGCCGGAGCCGGATCACAGTCAATCTGGCCCCGAAAATTTCCGGCTCGCTTGATGGCGTACAGCGCTACTTCGAGCAATATCCTTTCATTTGCCTGGAGCAAAAAACCTCCAAAGCGGTCGGCATGCAAAGCAAAGAGCTATGGGCCGAAGTGGCAAAAATCATCGGCAACTATTTGGATGCGGACGGCCTTGCCAAATATTTCCCGACTGAAACCGGCCAAGGCTACGACTCGCTGACGGCTTACATTCTTACCGTGGCTCACGAAACCGGCTTTGCCGTGCCGCCTGAAGCGAAAGAGCGCATGGAAGCCGGTTTGATCGCCTTTATCGAAGGCCGGATCGAGCGCAAATTCTGGTCGCCGAAGAAAGATTTGGACGTGCGCAAGTTGGCCGCGATTGAGGCGCTGTCGCGCAGCAACAAGGCGCGCCCGGCCCTGTTGCAGTCGATTGAAATCGCACCCAATGTGTGGCCCACTGGTGCAGTGCTCGATTGGCTTTCGATTTTGCAGCGGATGAAAGATGCGCCGCCGCAGTTCAAGCGCGCCGAGCGTATGGCCGAAGCCGAGCAAGTGCTGCGCGCCCGCATGACCATGAGCGGCACCCGGCTGGGCTTCTCTACCGAAGCGGAAGACAACTGGTGGTGGCTGATGGTCTCGGGCGACTTGAATGCCGCCAAACTGATCGCCACGATCAACGACAGCCCGGCGTGGAAAGACGACATGCCACGCTTGGTGAACGGCCTGGTGTCGCGCCAGCAGCGCGGCGCGTGGAGCACCACCACGGCAAATATTTGGGGCCAAATTGCGCTCACCAAATTCAGCACGCGGTTTGAGAGCGAGCGAGTCGCGGGGGTGACCACTGCCGGGTTTGACGAGGGTGGCACGCTCAAAAATTCGGCTGCGCTCAATTGGGGCCGAGAGGCCACAGGTGGCAAGCTGGAGTTGCCCTACGCCTTCGCACGCGATTCGCAAGTGCGCGTCAACCACGAAGGTAGTGGCCGACCATGGCTGACTCTGAGCAGCCTGGCGGCGATTCCGCTCAAAGCGCCGGTGACGGCGGGGTATCGCATCACCAAAACACTTAACCCCGTGGAACAAAAAGTCAAAGGGGCTTACACCCGAGGTGACTTGTGGCGCGTGAAAGTGGAAGTTGAGGCGCAGGCCGACTACACCTGGGTGGTTGTGAACGATCCAGTTCCGGCGGGCTCAACCATCTTGGGCTCTGGCCTGCAACGTGACGCCCAAAGCGCAACGCAGGGCGAGCAGCGCAGTGGCAATGCGTCGCTGGCGTTTGAGGAGCGCAGCTTCGAGGCATTCCGCGCTTACTACGAGTTTGCGCCCAAGGGAAAATTCACCATCGAGTACACCATGCGCTTGAATCAAGATGGCGAGTTTTTGCTGCCGCCCACCCGGGTTGAGGCAATGTATGCACCTGAGCAATTTGGCATGCAGCCCAATGCGGTGATGGTGGTCAAGCCGTAATGTGCCCGGCAAAAAATAGTGGGGATAGACCCCATGAGAGCCGACGACCGAGTGCGGGCTACGGAAGGGGTCTGTCCCCAGTATTTTTCGCCGTTGCGATCACGCTGGCTTGCGCCCTCCCACTCGTCGCCAATGCCACGCCAAGCTTCCAAGAAGTCAAATCCGCCTGGCGCTCCTCCGACACGATTCTGCTCGACCGCCAACGCGCACCGCTGCAACACATTCGCACCGACAAAACCGTGCGCCGCCTGCAATGGGTGGCTTTGAACGAGATTTCCCCAGCGCTGAAAGCTGCCCTGATCGCCTCTGAAGACCAGCGCTTTCACGAGCACAGCGGGGTGGACTGGAAGGCTGTTGGCAGCGCTGCCTGGAGCAACAGCACCGCGAAGAACCAATCCCAGCGCGGCGCTTCGACCATCACTATGCAGCTGGCAGGCCTGCTCGACCCGGAATTACACCCGGCGCTCGGGCGGCGCAATCTGGGCCAGAAGTGGCAGCAAATGGGCGCGGCGCGCGACCTTGAGAAGCGCTGGAAGAAGCATGAAATTCTCGAAGCCTATCTCAATCTGGTCACCTACCGCGGCGAGTTGGAAGGGGTCGATGCCTTGAGTCGTGGCCTGTTCGGCAAGGCTGCGCATGGCTTGAACGGGCGTGAGGCGGCGATTGCGGCAGCGCTGGTGCGCTCGCCAAATTCCCCGGCGGCCAAAGTCACAGAACGCGCTTGTGGCGTGTTGCGCTCGCAGGGTGAATCTTGTGACGGCCTGCCAACCCAGGTGCAATTGATCCTGCGCGGGGCCTACGGAACCAGCCGCGCGAGTAGCGCCGCACAAGACGCGCCGCACTTCGGACGGCTGGCAATTGCCGGGGCCGTTGCCAGCGCTGCCAGCGCTGCGAGCCCCGTTAGCACCACGAGCCACGCCACGATTTCGTCCACGCTCGACGGCGACCTGCAACGCTTCGCACGCATCGCTTTGCAACGCCAGCTCCAAGATCTCGCGGGCCGCAATGTCGAAGACGGCGCAGTCGTGGTGCTCGACAATGCCACCGGCGAAACCCTTGCCTGGATTGGCTCTTCAGGCAGTTACTCGCGCGCCGCGCAGGTCGATGGGGCCAGCGCGTGGCGTCAGGCAGGCTCAACCCTCAAGCCGTTTCTCTACGCCCAGGCGATCAGTGAAGGCCGCCTTACCGCCGCTTCGCTGCTCGACGATTCACCCGCCGAGCTTGCCACCGCCACCGGCCTGTATGTGCCGCGCAATTACAACAACGGCTATCGCGGCCTGGTCAGTGTGCGCACCGCGTTGGCAAGCTCGCTCAACGTGCCCGCCGTGCGCACGATTGTGATGACCGGGACCGAAAGCTTTGCCCACACACTACGCGGCTTCGGCCTCACCTCACTCAAAGAGGCGGGTGACTACTACGGCTACAGTCTGGCGCTGGGCAGCGCCGACGTGAGCTTGGGCGAGCTGACTGAGGCGTATCGACGGCTGGGCAGGCGCGCCCAGATTGGCTCTTCCGGCATAGTGCCTGAAGAACCGCGCGGGGCGGTCATCTCCAAAGAGGCCGCCTTCATCATCGCCGATGTGCTCGCTGACAATAGCGCGCGCCTACCCACCTTCGGGCCGAACAATGTGCTCGAAACACCTTTCTGGTCGGCCGTCAAGACCGGCACTTCCAAAGACATGCGCGACAACTGGTGCATTGGCTTTTCCAAGCGCTACACGGTGGGCGTGTGGGTGGGCAATGCGAGCGGCTTGCCGATGCATGACGTGTCCGGTGTCTCAGGTGCCGCGCCGGTGTGGAAGGAAGTAATGCTCCACCTGCATCGCGCCGTGCCCAAGGCAGACCGGCTGCCACCTGAGCCGCCGCCCACATTGCTGCGCGAGCGCGTCACGTTCGCACCAGAGGTCGAGGCGAGCCGCGACGAACTCTTTGTACCTGGTTCAGCCCGCCGCCAAATCGCTGCCGCACCACGTGCCGCCCGCGCCGCCGGGATCGCCTACCCCACCGACGGCATGATCGTCGCCATCGACCCAGACATGCCGCCCGCGCGGCAGCGATTGCGCTGGCAACTGCATGGCCCAGCGAGCACAACACTCGAATTGAACGGCAAGCCGGTAGCCCGTGAATCGCTCTGGTTCCCGGTACCAGGCAAGCACGTGCTCGCGCTTAAGGACTCTGGCGGGCAAGAGATCGAACGGGTGCGCTTTGAAGTGCGCGGGGCGCAGATTTTGAAAATGACGGCATGCGCGACTCACGCGGCGCTTGGGTGCGGTGCTTTGCGTTGAGAGAACGGCGCAAAGCCGCAGTTTTTCGCACTGGAAAGAGCTTGATTTTGTGATACAATTTTGTACTACGAAATCGCACATCAACAATTCATCGAGGATATCTCCGATGCCCACCAACTCACTCGCATTTCGTGCGGACTTAAGCTTCACCGAAGAAGTTGGCAAGCTTGCTGCGGCGCTGGGCCTTTCGCGCTCAGACTACCTGCGTCAGGCGGTTGAGGAAAAGAATCGCCGCACTGTGGAGGAGCGCATCAAGTTTCTCTCCCAAACCTTGTCCGCCAAGAGCGCCGCAGAGAACCAGTCGATGGACAGTTCGGTTGGCGATGGTTTGGCATGAAGGTCTCGCGCGGCGAACTCTGGGCGGTCGATTTCGAACCGCAAACGCACAAAGAAGAGCCGGGCAAGCGAGCCCGCCCAGCTCTGGTGTTACAAAGCGATTTGCTTAACCAGCACGGTCATCCCACCACCATCGTAGTCCCGGGTACTTCAGATACCTACCAGGATGCCCAAGGCGATGGGTATCCGCTACGCGTACGTGTGGCCAAGCAAGGCGCGTTGAAAGTAGATACCGATCTGTTGATCGACCAGATTCGCACCGTATCGAATCGTCGCTTGGTAGGCAGCAAGCCGCTGGCGACGCTATCGGCGAATCACCTCAAACGCGTGACCGATGCGCTGGCGCTCTTGACGACGTGATTCCATTTCTAAATCATTACGAGATTAGGCGCACCGACGACGACAGTGCGCGTAGCACGGCTAGGAAGGGGCAACGACATATCGTAATGAT
>JANLTH010000131.1:0-23179 GCA_031362865.1 Burkholderiales bacterium
CAGCATGATTTCGCGCCCACGCACGGCAAACAGTTGCCCACTGACCTTTTTGGCCTCCGGCGTACACAGGTGCGCCACGAACTGCGCGACGTGCTGCGCAGGCACGCGCAGGGCGCGCTCTTTGTAGCTGGCTTGCGCATCGTTGGCCGCGATGATGCTGTCGGTGACACGGGTGGCAGCAAATGGCGCGATGGCGTTGGAGTTGATGCCGCTCTTGGCCAAATCCATCGCGACGATGCGTGACAGCGCGATCAGGCCGCCCTTGGCCGATGCGTAGGCGGATTGCCCAAAGTTGCCATAGATACCGGCCGTGGAAACGAGATTCACCACGCTGCCCGGCGGACGCCCGTGCTTGGCCTGCTCGCGCATGTGCGGGGTGGCGGCGGCCAGCAGCGCATAGGCGCCAACCAGGTTATTGCGCAGCACTTCCTCATACACCGCCACATTGCCTTTGAAGATAAAGGCATCTTTGAGAATGGCCGCGTTATTGACGACGATGTCAATCGTGCCGAAGCGCTCGAGCGCTAAGGCCACCGCACGTGCGGCCGCGCCTTCGGCTGCAATGCTCTCGCCAAAGCCGACGGCCTTCGCACCCATGGCCGCCGCGACTGCAGCAGCCAACCCGGCATCGTCTGCCGCGCCATTGATTGCCACGCCGCTATCAGCAATCACCACCTTCGCGCCGCGCGCGAGTAGCGCCTCGGCAATCGCTTTGCCAATACCCCGCGCACCACCGGTGACGATTGCTACGCGGTCTAAGCAACTAGAAACAGTCACGCTGGTCTCTCCTCGAAAATCGTTGGATTAAATAGGGACGAATTAAATGCTGACGATAACTATTTATTTTTGTCGGCGTGGGTGTAAAAAGCATCGGCGTGAATGTCGCGCGATTTCATGCCACGGCTTTGCAGCAAATGGGTGGCGGCTTCCACCATCACGGGTGGGCCAGCCACATAGGCTTTCATGCCGCGTGCATCGGGAAAGTCGTCGCTCACCGCCTTGGTGACATGCCCGCTGCGCGTGCCGTTGGCCGCGCTGCCGCCTTCCACCAACACCACTTCGATGCTGAACTTCGGGTGCTTTTTCGAAAGCGCGCGCAACTCGGCCAGGTGATAAAGATCGGCGGGGCTGCGCGCACCAATGTAGAGATAGATCGGGTGCGCAAAGCCGCCTTGCAAAGCGTCGTGAACGATGGATTCAATCGGGGCCAAGCCGCTGCCGCCTGCGATGCACAGCATCGGGCCGGTGTATTTTTCGCGTAAATACGAAGTACCTAAGGGCCCCCTGACCTTGACGCTGTCGCCCACCTTGAGGCCCTGCGCGATGTGCTGCGAAACCTGGCCACCAGCGGCGCGAATCTGGAATTCAATCCGCCCGTCGCGTGCCGACACCGCTGGTGTATTGGCCATCGAGTAGTCACGCGCGATATCGGGTAAAAACTCGACGGAGGCGTACTGCCCGGCAGAAAAAGTAAATGGGCCGCCGACTCCAATTTGCAGGGTGACACCGGTGATGTCGTGGGTCAGTGCTTCGAGCTTGGCCACAGTGCAACGCAGAATGCGCGAGGGGTGCATCATCAGGTCTTCTTCATCGACCCGGCGTACTTTTATGTCGCCCCACACCTGGGTTCGGCAGGCGAGCAAAATGTTTTTGGCGCGCAGCTCAGGCGGCAGGGCGTACTCGGAGTATTCCAGCTCCAAGATCGTGCCTTCCTGCGCTGCATTCAGCGGGGCCACCAATTCGCACTTGCAGGTGCCGCAATTGCCTTGCTGGCACGAGTAGGGCACGGGCGCGCCCGCGAGCATCAGTGCGTCGAGCAGCAAGTCGCCTTCAGCGGCTGCCACTGCGCCAAAATTTTCGTAGTCAATCGTAAATGCCATGCTGCGCAATATAAGGTAAAGTTGTTTGGTCGTCAAACAATTAATGTCAACAACAAAATCCCTCGCCGCACCGCCAAAAAGCCGCAATCCATGAGCCATGCCACCAAGCGTGATCCGGCACCGCCGCCCGAGCTTAGTCACGGCACGTTGGAAGGCTTGCTTGGCTATCAACTGCGCTTGGCGCAGGTGCGGGTGTTCGACGATTTTTTGAAAAGTCTCGGCCGCTATGAACTTACGCCGGGCTTGCTGGGCGTTCTCTATCTCGTCCAGGCCAATCCGGGCATCAATCAAACGGATTTGGCGCGCGCGGTGCAACTGGACCGCTCCACCATGGTGGGCATTCTCGATAAGCTGACCACCCGCACCTGGGTGGAGCGCCGCGCCAGTGCAGACGACCGGCGCGTCAATGGCGTGTGGCTCACCCGGGCCGGATCGGGCGCGCTCAAAAAAATGCAGGCCTTGGTGCAGGAGCACGAAGAGCGGATTGCGGCGAACTTAAGCGCCACCGAACGCGCCACGCTGGCTGCGCTGCTGCAAAGGGTGGCTGGGTAGCACGGCAGTAAGGCTGCGAAGCCCGGCAGAGTGCCGTCCATCGCAACTGTGCCGTAGGATATTCGATAATCTGTGAATACACGATGACAGTTGTGCAACGCACAATGAGGTCAATCCCCAGCCATATCGGAGTCCACCATGCAAGCTGCCCCGCTCTATGAAACGCTCGCTTCTTCAATCCGCCACCTGATTGACTCGGGGACGATCAAGCCGGGCGAGCGCATGGTGTCATTGCGCGAAGTCAGTCAACGGCGCAGTGTCTCGCTTTCCACCGCAGTTCAGGCCTACCGCATGCTCGAAGCGCAAGGTTTGATCGAGGCGCGCCCGCAATCGGGCTATTTCGTGCGGCGCGAGTTGTGGGCCATGCGCAAGTCGGCGACTGGGGCCAAATCGCTGCGCCCGAATCTGAAGCCTTCCAAACCTGTCAGTGTAGATGTCAATTCACTGGTGATGGAACTTCTCACCGCGCCCTCAAGCCCCGATGTGTTTGCGCTGGGCAGCGCCTCTCCAGGGCCGGAGCTCTTTCCCGGTGCGGCGATTAACCGCATCTTGGGGCAAATTATTCGCCGCCGTCCGCATGATTTCGAGCGCTACCGTTCTGGCCCGGGTAGTGACGACCTGCGCCGTGAGCTGGGTCGCCGCTCGCTCGACTGGGGCTTGTCGTTGGGCTATGAAGAATTTGTCATCACCAACGGCTCGATGGAGGCGCTCAACCTGGCCGTGCGGGCGGTCGCCAAAGCCGGTGACGTAGTCGCGGTAGAAACGCCCACCTACTTTGGCTTTCTGCAAATCCTCGAAAGCTTGGGGCTCAAAGCACTGCACATTCCCTGCGACCCGCAAACTGGCCTGGATGTAGGCGCGCTTGAGGCCGTGCTCGAACGCAAGCAAGGCGCGCCGCGCGTAGCCGCGCTGCTGTGTTGCCCGAATATCAGCAACCCCACCGGTGCCACCATGCCAGACGAAGCCAAAGCTCGCTTGGCCCGCCTCGCTGCGAAGCATCAATTGCCGGTGATTGAAGACGACATTTACGGCGACCTCTATTTCGGCGCGCGCCGCCCAAAAGCCCTGCGCGCCTGGGACACTGAAGGTTGGGTGATGCTGTGCGGCTCGTTCACCAAAATCCTCTCACCCGGCTTGCGGGTGGGTTGGATTGCAGGCGGGCGCTTTCACGAGCGCATCCGCCTGCTCAAATACACCTCGTCCATTTCGACCACCGTGCTACCCCAATTGGCGCTGGCCGAGTATTTACAGCGCGGCCCGTTTGATAAGCATCTGCGCACGCTACGCCGCACGCTCGCTACCAACGCGGCCCAAGCGCGCGCAATCATCATTCGTAACTTTCCGGAAGGCACGCAAATTTCGCAACCGCAAGGCGGCTTTGTGCTCTGGCTTGAATTGCCCAAGCCTTGCGATGCGCTAGAGCTCTACAAGGTGGCGCGGGCTGAAAACATCAGTATCGCGCCGGGCACACTGTTTTCAGCCGCGGGTGAATGCCGCCGTAATTTGCGGGTGGCCTATGGCATTCGCCTGACCCCAGCTTACGAGAAGGCGCTCGCGCGGGTCGGCGAGTTGGCGCGACAGCAGATGCCACGGGTCGCGCCACCCACGCGGGGGCTTGCGGTTGGGCGTTAGCGGTTGCCATGCTCCGGTCTGGCGCGACGCACGCTCCGCCCGCAATGTCACTCCTCCAGGGAACGCAAAAAATCCTCAAAACGCTTGCCGGTTTCTTCACGAAACTGGCGCTCGGTTGGTTTGATCAGGTCAATCCGGTCAAGCCGGAAAGTGCGAAAGTCTTCGCGCAATTCGCACCACGCCGCGAGCGTCCAGCTATTGCCCCAAAAATAGAGGGCGAGTGGCCGCACCCCGCGTTGCGAAGCCGAATCCTTCGCATCGCGATAGTCGAGCGTGAGCACCTGGCGCGTGCTGATGGCGCGATGGATCGCATCCATCGTGGCGCGATGCCGCTCGGGAATGAAATGGTCCGGCGCATAGACGCGCGTGCGTTCAATCTCAGCGCGCCGCTCGTCAGGCAGCACCGCAGCAATTTTTTCCTGTGCGGTTTTTGCGGCAACAGAGAGCGTGGCCCCGCCCCAAGCCGCGATGATGCGGGTGCCTGCCGTCAATGCTTCAACTTCTGCCAGAGTGAACATGATGGGCGGCACCTCAAAACCCGCACGCAGGCGGTAACCAACCCCGGCTTCGCCTTCCACCGGCACTCCGGAGGTGGATAGGTCGCGGATGTCACGGTAGATTGTGCGTTCGGAAACTTTCAGACGCTCGGCTAGAAGGCGTGCCGTGGTGAGCCTGCGCCCCCGCAGGGTCTGGACAATTTGGAAGAGGCGGTCGGCGCGGCGCATCAGTTTTTGGTCAGGCCGCGCAGCGGTGTATCGGGTTGCAACGGCGCAGGTTTCATCATACAAGTTTCCCCGGAGGCAGTGTACAGAGAGCTGCCGCCAGCGCTCTGTCAGTGGCGTTGGCGCAGTTGGTCGCCCAGTGTTTGCAAAGGTCAGTGGTCGATACGATTGACCGATGACCGCTATGCACTGTTACAAATTTTGGGCCTCTACGCCGATTTTTTTTATGCTAGATTGATATGGTAGTCCTGCGGCTCGGCATTACTGACCGGGCTTCACAGCGCGGATGCCTGCGGGGTGGAAGCGGCAAGCTTGATCAATTCGTCCGCTGTACAAGGATCACCCGAATTACCCCAGCTAACAGAGGATCCCGCCATGCCTGAAGCATCAAATTTTTTGCGGCTGCGCTACCCAAGCGTCGCTTGTCGGCCCATCCCTACCTTCAACTTGCTCGTCCCTTCCCATTGGGTGGTGACAGAGTTCCCCAACGCACTTTTTGTGATGGGCAGCTCAAACGGGGAAGACGGCAGCCCGCTAGACGAGTTCTGGTCCAACGTGGTCGTTCACCACGAGCGGGTGTTGCCGAGCATGACACTTGAAGAGCTCGGCCGCTCGACTTGGGCGCAGATGCAGGCCGATGTACCCGGCGTGGTTCTCAAAGAAGAAGTCACGGTCGAGTTTGGCGACCTGCAGCACTTCATCCGCGAGGTGGAAATTAACGGAGCGACGGGTCAGGAGAGGGTGACGAGGATCGACTCCTTCATGTTCGGCCCCGTACGCGACCATCCAACCCTCGACCTGTTTCGCATCACCTGGCTTCACCCTGCTGGTGCGGGCGATGAGCGCAAGGTTCTCTACCGGGAAATCCTCAGTAGCCTGCAATTCGACTAGCAGCCCCGTTTCGGATCGGTTTTATTCCGTCTGTGGAGGACGAAAATGGGTTTCTTTTCATTTTTTGAGGATATTGGCAAGGCGGTGGTCAGTGCCGCCAAAACCGTCGGCAACGCCGTGGTCAAGGCAGCCAATGTCGTGGCCGACGGATTTTCCAAGGACGGCGCAGTCACGAACTTTGTGCAGAACTACGTCCCGCTGGGGGGGCTAGTTACAGCGGCGGTCCATGGCATAGCGGGAAACAGGGACTACGCTGAATATGCGGCTGTCAAAGGCCTGAGCACCACGGTTTCAACGGCAATCTCTGCGGTGGGGGTCTTGGGGGGGCCTGCTGGAGCGATGCTGGCATCAGGCGTTGGCGCAGTCGCCGGGAATTTGATAGAGGGAGGGTTCAAGAGCTTGATGAAACCGGCCGTCAAGGACAAACTCGACGACATCACCTGGGCCGGCGTCGGAACGTCTTTGGGGGTTGGTTTGGCGGTGGGCATGCTGGGCCCGGCGGGCAAGGCATTCAAGGGCACGGGGGTGGCCAAGGCTCTTACCGGGGTGACAAGCAAGGCGCTCAAGCCGCTTGCCAACCTGGCTTCGAAGGCGAGTCACTGGATCAAGCCCTACAAGGCCCCTGTTTCCAAGCCCCTGCGTACTTTGGCCGATATCGTGGCGGGAGCCCCGCTGAAGAAGGTACCCAACGTCAAGGAATTTGCCTCGAACGTCGTCAAGAGCCAGGCAAAGGAAAAATTCACTCAAAGCATTTGGGGCCCGGCAACGATTGCCAAGAACATCGGTCGGGAATTGGCCAACCCGATTGCCCAAAAGATCGATTCATCGGGCAAGCTGTCGAAGCTGACGGCGCCGCTGGCCAAGAGCACCAAATCCTCACGCGGACCGGTGCTGGCAGGAATAGCGGTAACCGGTGCGGGGGCCTTGGGAGTCGCCGCACTGGTCGGTGGGGGCCTCTCGCCGTTCGAAGAGTTCATGGCGCAGCAGCGGGGCCTGCCACCATCCGTGGCCCCGAAGCCGATGGTCGTTGCGCCGCCGGTGGTGGTTGTGCCGCCAGCGCCGATTGCACCAATTGCGCCGCCAGCGGCCAGAGAAGGCCTGGTCCACGAGTCGGCACCCGCGCGGATCGAAGTACCCAAGCCGCCGGAGCGATCAGTGATTGTGACACCTCAAGGCCAATCAGCCCAGCCCGTAGCCGGGACTCAGCCCCTGCGCGAAGCGCCAGCGCTGCCGACCCGGCAGCCGCCATCCGGTTCCGAAAGTGAGCGCGCTGTGCCAGCGATACGTGCGGGGCAGCCGCAGGCACCGATTGGACAGGCACCACCGGTCTATGTTGAATCCGCTCCGCGCGCAGGTTCCAGCCCGCCTTCGAGCCAGCCACTTCAACCCAGCTACTTGCCACCTCCATCAGGGTCGTATCAACCGCAAACTGGGAGCTATCCGACCAAATCTTCCGCTCCGCCGCCGCCAGGGTCGTATCAACCACAGACTGGGAGCTATCCGACCAACACCGTTCCGGCTAAATCTTCCGCTCCTCCGCCAAGCTACTACGTCGGCGCACCGCAACCCCCAGCGGAAACGCTCCAGCCGCCCGCGCAACGATCCGCTACGGAACAGTCGCCCGTGAAGACTTACCCAGCCAATCCGGTCCCGGCAAAACAGGCCTATACGTCCCCCGGCTATGGAACCGGGTCGCCCCCGACAACGACCCAGCCGCCAGCGCAAGTGGTCGCGCCGCCACCCGTGTCGTCGCAGGTACCGCGACCGTCGCAGCCCACCGCTGCCCAGTTAGCGGAGCAAAAACTGGTCGCAGAAAAGCTGGCAGCACAAAAACTGGCCGCAGAAAAGCTAGCCGCACAAAAGCTGGCGGCCACCAAGACTTACCCGGCCAATCCGGTCCCGGCAAAACAGGCCTATACGTCCCCCGGCTATGAAACCGGGTCGCCCCCGACAACGACCCAGCCGCCAGCGCGAGTGGCAGTGCCGCCACCCGTGCCGTCGCAGACGCAGCGGCCACTGCAGCCCACCGCTGCCCAGTTAGCGGAGAAAAAACTGGCCGCAGAAAAGCTGGCGGCCACCAAGACTTACCCGGCCAATCCGGTACCGGCAAAACAGGCTTATACGTCCCCCGGCTATGGAACCGGGTCGTCCCCGACAACGACCCAGCCGCCGCCGCGTGTGACATCAACGCCGGGGACGCCGCAGAGGCCGGGGCAGACGCAGCTCACTGCTGCGCAGATTGCGGAGCAAAAGCTGGCCGCCCAAAAACAGGTGCCCAAGGCATCTCCTGTACAACCATGACATCTTTCGGGATGGCTCTTGGCGACAGGCGAGGATCAATAAGACTGTGTTTCGTCAGGTGCGAATGGCTGCGGGTAACTATTGACATTGAAAGAATCGGCGCGCACAATTTTTTTACTGGCGTGTTACCAGCTTGGAAGATCGATAACAATATCTAAAAGGGGGCGTAAATGAAAACAGGCCACATCACTCATCTCACGTTTTGGCGTTTCCTGGCGATAGCCTTGCTCGCTTGTTTGAGTCTTGGCAGCGTTACCGTACATGCCCAGAATTTCACCTGGCTGCAGAATCGCTGGAAGCCGGACCAATTTATTCACATTGAGCACGGGGCGGTACAGGCCGGCCCGATTCAGCCCGGCTGGCATAGCGCGCAATGGGTGCTTGAAGGGGTTGCCGGGACCACCAACGTGCGGATTCGCAATCGCTGGAAATCAGACCAGGTTTTGCACATCGAGAACGGCAACCTGCAAGCTGGGCAAGCGCAGCCGGGCTGGTGGAGTGCGATGTGGATCATCGAAGGTGCTGCGGGTGGCGGCTTTCAGCGCCTGCGCAACCGCTGGAAGCCAGATCAATATCTGCACATCGAGTTCGGCACCCTCACCTCCGGGCCGATTCAGGGAGGCGCTTGGAGTTCGATGTGGACGTTTGCCCAACAAGCGCCGGTGGCGACTGCGCCGGTCGGAAATGTTGCGCCCCCGCCCCCGCCCGTCACCGTCGCCCCACCGCCGCCGCCTCAGCAGCCGCGATTTGAGGGCCGGTACAACGTTGTCGCTGCGCACAGCGCCAGGTGTCTGGATGTGGAGGGTGCCGCGCTTGCCAATGATGTCCGTTTGATCCAGTGGCGTTGCCAGGGTAGTGCCAATCAGGTGTTTCAGTTGCGCTGGGTGGGTACGGGTTATCACCTGATCGCGGAGCACAGCAACAAGTGCGTGAGCATCTCGAATGTTGGGATGCAGGACGGGCAGTACGCCCATCAGTGGGATTGCCTAGGAAACGCCCAGCCGAACCAGCTTTGGCAGGTGCAGTGGCTCGGGCAGGGTAAAGCGCAGTTGACTGCGGTGCACAGCGGCAAATGCCTGGACGTTTCAGGCGCTCAGGTCGGAGATCGTGTGAAGGTGCAGCAGTGGCAGTGCCTTGGGGCCAATCAGATGAATCAGGTCTGGCACATGCAGCGCTTGTAGCCAAATCAGTCAGGCCCGCCGTTCCGGGGGGCTGACCTGTGGTCGCGCGAGTGTTCGTTTGTAAAAGCCTGCCGACAGCGAACTGTCAGCAGGCTTATCGCCGCAGTCAGTTGGTGCGCTTCGCCAACACCTCATCGACCACCTCCACCCAATGCTTTACCGGCGTTTGCGTGCCGCTCTGCAAATGGGTGAGGCAGCCGATATTCGCCGAGCAGATCATCGTTGGTTCACCTGCTTCGAGGTTGGCGAGCTTGCGAGCCTTGAGCTGATTCGACAGTTCCGGTTGCAACACCGAGTAGGTGCCCGCCGAGCCGCAGCACAGGTGGGATTCGGCGACTGGGGTGAGGGTGTAGCCCGCTGCGGTCAAGCACTTCTCGGCTAGGCCGCGCAGTTGCTGACCGTGTTGCAAGGTGCACGGCGGGTGAAAAGCCACGCTGCCGGGTTCACGCCGGGCTTTTCGCGGCAATGCCTCGAAGAGCGCCGTCAGACGGGCTTCTTCAGTCATCAATATTTCTGAAATGTCGCGAGTTGCGGCGCTGATGCGACGGGCTTTGGCGGCGTAGGCGGCATCGTGCTGCAGATAATGGTCGTACTCGCGCACCGTCACGCCGCAGCCGGAGGCGGTCATTACAATCGCTTCAACGCCTGCGTCGAGATAGGGAATCCATGCGTCGATATTGTGACGCATTTCCGTCAAGCCTTCTTCTTGGTAGTTCAGGTGGAACTTGGCGGCTCCGCAGCAACCGGCAGCCGGTGCGGTGATGAGCGAAATGCCCAGTTTGTCGAGCACGCGCGCGGTGGCGCTGTTGATGTTCGGCATCATCGCAGGCTGCACGCAACCTTGCAGCACCAGCATCTTGCGGGTGTGGCGCGCGACGGGCCAGAGACCGGCATCTTGTTTGGGCGGCACTTTGGCTTGCAGCGCTTTGGGCACAAACGCACGCAAAGCCTGGCCCAGCGCCATCGCCGGGGCGAATAGCGGGCTGGTCAAGCCTTTGGCGAGCGCTTGGCGCTTGGCGCTGTCGGCAAAGGACCGCGGCACTTGGCTGTCAACAATCTTGCGCCCGATATCGACCAGCTTGCCGTATTCCACGCCCGAAGGGCAGGTCGATTCGCAATTGCGGCAGGTCAGACAGCGGTCCAGATGCGTCTGGGTTTTGACGGTGGCTTTGGTGCCTTCGAGCACCTGCTTGATGAGGTAAATACGCCCGCGTGGACTATCGAGCTCATCGCCCAGCAACTGATAGGTGGGGCAGGTAGCGGTGCAAAAGCCACAGTGCACGCACTTGCGCAAAATGGCTTCAGCTTCGATGCCATCGCGGGTGTGTTTGAATTGTTCAGCCAGGGCGGTTTGCATGATTTAAGTACCCGCAAACAGGCGAGCGCGATTGAAAATGCGCTGCGGATCAAACTGAGTTTTGAGTTTCATCTGAATCCTGGCGTGAACCGCATCGAGCGGCGTGAACACTGCCGTGGCCTGCTTTTGTGCAGCCGTCGCGCGAAATAGCGTGGCGTGGCCACCTGCCGATTTCGCTGCTTCACGGATGAGGGCGGCTGGTTGACTGGTGCGCCACCAACGCTGCGCGCCACCCCATTCGATCAACTGCGTGCCCTGAAGGCCAAGCTGCGACAAGGGTTTTGCGGTGGATGGCACGGAGAGCCGCCACAGGCAATCTTCTTCAGGCATGGCATTGGTGAAAAATGCGCCGGTTTGATCGCACAGCCCGCGCCAGAGTTGCGCGGCATGTTTTTCTTCTACGCACTCGCCGCCCAGTTGCACAAGCGCAGCAGACACCGCTGCTTGCGCGCCCTCGAGGCGAATGCTAGTGATGCCAGCGTGCCAAGCCGCCGCTGTGATCGGCAGAGGTTTGCCGCCCCAGGCGTTGACGCGAGTTAAAAATGCGTCTTCATCCATGGCCAGCTGCACGGTTTGGGTGGCGACCGGCTTGGGCAACACTTTGAGCGAGAGTTCAAGCAAGATGCCCAGCGTGCCCATTGAGCCGGTGAGTAGCCGCGCCACGTCGTAGCCCGCCACGTTCTTCATCACCTGCCCACCGAAGGTGAGCACGTCGCCCCGCCCGTCCATCAGTTTGGCCCCGAGCACGAAATCGCGCGCCGCACCGTAATACAAGCCCTGCGCCGCGCGGCGCGGGCCGGATAAACCTGCCGCCATCGCGCCGCCAAGCGTAGCCCCGGTGCAGATGAAGGGCGGCTCGAACACCAGCATTTGATTGTGGAGAGCCAGCGCCGCCTCAATCTCGCGCAACGGTGTGCCACCGCGTGCCGTGACCACCAACTCGGTCGGTTCGTAACTGACGATGCCGCGATGCGTGCTCACATCGAGCACCTCGCCTTCGAGCGCCTGCCCGTAGAAATCTTTGGTGCCGCCGCCGCGCAGGCGCAGAGTCTGCCCGCTGCCTGGCGCTGCCAGGATGGTGCTGCGAAAGTTGTCAGTCGCGTCCATCAAAATCTCGGTAACTCAGGGTGGGGCAGCGCACCGCCTTTGATATGCATGCCGCCATACTCCGCGCAGCGGTGCAAGGTGGGAATGTTCTTGTCCGGATTGAGCAGGCGCTTCTCGTCAAAAGCCGCCTTCACGCCTAGAAACGCTTCGATTTCTTTCGTACCAAACTGGATGCACATTTGATTGATTTTCTCGATACCTACGCCATGCTCACCGGTGATCGTGCCGCCCAATTCCACGCATTTTTCGAGCACTTCGGCGGCGAATTGCTCGGTGCGATGCAGTTGGTCCGCATCGTTTGCATCGAACAAAATCAGTGGGTGCAAGTTGCCGTCGCCCGCATGAAAAACATTGGGGCACTTCAAGCCATACTTCACTTCCATCGCGGCGATAAAGCGCAGGATTTGGCCCAGGTTTTTGCGCGGAATCGTGCCGTCCATGCAGTAGTAGTCAGGTGAAATACGGCCCACCGCAGGAAAGGCCGCTTTGCGCCCGGCCCACGCCTTGAGGCGCTCGGGTTCGCTTTGCGAAACCTTCATCGAGGTGGCACCGCTCTTCGCAAACACCGCCTGCATGCGCGTGATTTCTTCAGCGACTTCTTCCGGCGTGCCGTCTGACTCGCAGAGCAAAATCGCCGCTGCATCGAGGTCGTAACCGGCGCGCACAAACTCTTCGACCGCGCGCGTGGCGGCCTGGTCCATCATCTCTAACCCAGCGGGAATGATGCCTGCCGCGATGATCTCGGCCACGGCATTACCGGCTTTTTCAACCGTGTCGAAAGAGGCCAGAATCACCTGCTGCTTCTCCGGCTTGGGAACGAGCTTCACGGTGATTTCGGTGGTTACCGCAAGCATGCCCTCGCTGCCGATCACGAGTGCCAAGAGGTCATAGCCCGGCGCGTCGAGCGCTTCTGAGCCAAACGTAATCGCCTCGCCTTCAATTGTGTAGCCCTTCACGCGCAGCACGTTGTGTACGGTTAGGCCGTATTTCAGGCAGTGTACGCCGCCCGAGTTTTCGCCCACATTACCGCCAATTGAGCAGGCAATTTGAGAGGACGGATCGGGCGCGTAATAAAGACCCAAATGGGCCACGGCTTCCGAGATAGCGAGGTTGCGCACGCCCGGCTGTACGCGCGCTGTACGTGAGGCATGATCCACCGAGATGATTTTGTTGAACTTGCCTAAGCCTAACAACACGCCGTCGCCCATTGGCAACGCACCGCCAGAGAGACCCGTGCCGGCGCCGCGTGGCACCACCGGCACATTCATCTCAAAGCAAGTTTTGAGAATGCGCGCAACTTGTTCTTCCGTTTCAGGCAGTGCCACGACCATCGGGATTTGGCGATAGGCCGATAGCCCGTCGCATTCGTAGGGTTTGGTGTCTTCGGCATCCCATAGCACGTTTTTTTCGGGCATGAAGGCGCGCAGAGCCGCCACTACACGGGATTGGCGGAGCAGATCAATCAATGGTTTCGGGGCGGGCGCATTCATAGAGTTCACATTGTAAAAACGTTTCCCGAATAGTGAAATACGGGCAATCCCTTACTGGGGGGTGGTTTTTGCTCCTAAAACCCGCGCTTGTCGATACGAATCGCCTGCAAGATCGACGCGGCAATTTCTTCGATGGATTTGGTTGTCGTCGAAAGCCATTCCACCTTTTCGCGCAGCATCATTTTTTCGGCCGCATCGACTTCATAGCGACAATTCTCCAGCTTGGCATAGGTCGATTTGGGGCGGCGCTCATGGCGGATTTCGGATAGGCGCGTAGGGTCGATGGTGAGACCAAATAGCTTGGCCCGATGCGACAGAATCGACGAAGGAAACGCATCGCGCTCAAAATCTTCCGGGATGAGCGGATAGTTCGCTGCCTTGATGCCGAACTGCATCGCCAGATAGAGCGAAGTCGGTGTCTTCCCTGAACGCGAAACGCCAATCAGAATCACGTCCGCGTCGCGCAAATCTTTGTCAGAAACGCCGTCGTCATGGGCGAGCGTGAAGTTGATCGCTTCGATCCGGTCACGATATTCCTTCTTGTCCATCGCGCCGTGCGAGCGCCCCACCGCGTGGGTTGATTTGGTGCTGAACTCGGCTTCCAGTGGCGCGATGAACGATTGGAACAAATCAATCACCATCGCGCCCGAGTCGCGCAAGGGCGCACTGATCGCCTCATTCACTAGCGTCGAAAACACCACAGGGCGCACGCCGGTGACGGCAAGCGTGCGCTGAATCCGCCCGCATAAGGCGGTGGCCTTCTCGGCCGTGTCGATAAACGGCACACGCACTTCTTTGATATCGAGGCTCTCAAATTGCGAGAGCAGCGAATGCGCTAGTGTTTCGGCGGTGATGCCAGTACCGTCTGAGACGAAGTAGACAACACGGTCATGGGGCTTGAGGTCGCGGTCAGGCATGAGAATGTCATTCCAAGTCAAGAGTCATAGTGAAAACGGCAGGCCACGATTACAAGCTCAGCATCCGTCGCCCGGTAAACCAAGCGATTGGCTTCGTCAATGCGGCGCGACCAATATCCGGAAAAATTGCCCAGCAAGGGTTCGGGCTTGCCAATGCCCACGAATGGGTCGCGCGCCGCCGCGTCGATCAGGCCGTTGATACGTCGCAGTGTTTTAAGGTCTTGCTGCTGCCAGAAAGTGTATTGGTCCCAAGCTTCCGGGACGAAACAAGTGGTGCGCACGCTTAGCCTTACGAAGCGGTGAGCTTGCGCGCCCGCGCCTTGCCAGCCTTGTCTTGGGCGATGGCCTTGGCCAGTTTTGCAGCGTTCGTCCGTGAGGAAACCAGATGCAGAGTCTCCATTACACTCTCATAGTGGGCCAGCGACATGATGACCGCGTTGGCCCCATCGCGACGATTAATGATGGTGACATCGTGGTCATCGGCCACGCCATCAAGCACGGATTTGAAAGAATTGCGGGCTTCGGAGTAGGTGACGACGCGCATGAGTTCGTTTCCTGAAATACTTGTTCTCAAGATTGTACAGGTTCAAGGTATTTCAGTAACTCGCCGCCATCCCGTCCCGGACATCCTGCTGAATGCCGTACTGGGGAAATGGGTAGCGCAGGCCGTTTTTCGCCAAGGCCGCCATGCCGTCCAGCGCTTTTTGTAAATACGAGGGCGGGATTGCCATCAACATTTCATCATCGAGCACGCCACCATAGCGGCGTTCGGCAAAACATGGAATCGAGAGACTCGGCGTTTGCGTGGCGAGCGCGCGGCCCCAGGAGTCGGCGCAGGCCGATTCGCCGACCACGCTCCAGTCAAAGCGCTGGTAGCCGCTCCATTGCAGGCCATTGATGAAATACATCATGGCACCCGGGGTGGCGTAGAAAAGCACAATGTCGGGATTCGGCAAGCGCCCGCGCGCGATCGGTGAGACCACCAAGGCTTCATATTTGCCACGCGGTACGCAGTGCATCGCGCTTTGGTGGGCGCGTGCGTCTTCACTCTTGGCGTACCACACGCCGACCATTTTTTCGCCGGATTGCCAGGCGGCATCTTGCCCGCCCAAGCCGATCACGGCGCGGCATTGATCGCCCACCAGGTTTTCGGCGGTGATACCAACGGTCCAGCCCAAGCGCGCGGCTTGCGCGACGATTTGGTCAGTGGTGTGGATGGATTTGGGGCGGCGCAGGCCTTTGATAGAGTCGAGTGCGCTGACTTTCTCGAAAAGTTGCATGCCAAAAGGGTTGCTGCGCAGGCGCAGCAAGGCTTCGAGTGCGGCGGATTGAGCGATCAGGTCAGTTTCGGGCATGAGAGCGAGGCGCCGATGGCATAAGGACAATCCCCTATTTTCGGTGATTTCCGACGATGCTGCTATGCAGCAATTTGCCCAAACGTTTAGAATTTTGGGCCAGAAGGCTTTCACCACTTCATCAATGTCACAGGATCACCATGAGCGAAAAACTCGTCATTCCCTTTGAACAATTGCGAATGACAGACGTGGAGTCAGTCGGCGGCAAGAATGCCTCGCTGGGCGAGATGATTTCGCAAATGGCGGCACAGGGTGTTCGGGTGCCTGGCGGTTTTGCCACCACCGCTGCCGCCTATCGCCAAACCTTGCAGCATGAAGGTCTGGCCGCCCGCATCGACACCAGGCTCAAGGCACTGGATGTAGCCGACGTGCGGGCGCTCGCAAAAGCGGGTGACGAAATTCGCCGCTGGGTGGCCAATGCGCCGCTGCCACCGGCACTGGAAGCGCAGATTCACACGAGTTATGCCGCACTCGGGGCGGATGTCTCGGTGGCGGTGCGCTCCTCCGCCACGGCGGAAGACCTGCCCGATGCCTCGTTTGCCGGGCAGCAAGAAAGCTATCTCAATATTGTTGGCGTTGACAACGTGCTCGCCGCCGTCAGGCACGTGTTTGCTTCGCTCTACAACGACCGGGCGATTGCCTACCGTGTGCACAAAGGTTTTGCGCATGCCGATGTCGCCTTGTCGGCCGGGGTGCAGCGAATGGTGCGCTCAGACAAGGGCACCAGCGGCGTGATGTTCACGATTGACACCGAGTCAGGCTTTACCGACGTCGTCTTCATCACCTCAAGTTACGGCTTGGGCGAATGCGTGGTGCAGGGTGCCGTGAACCCAGACGAGTTTTACGTGCACAAACCCATGCTGGCTTTGAATAAGCACGCCATCATTCGCCGCTCGATTGGCTCCAAGCTCATCAAGATGATCTTCACCGAGCGCCGTGAAGCGGGCAAGTCCACTGCCACGATTGACGTGCCTGAAGCGGAGCGCCATGCCTTCTCGATTAGCGATGCTGACATTGCGGAGCTGGCGCGCTATGCAGTGCAGATCGAAAAGCACTACGCCCGCCCGATGGACATTGAGTGGGGCAAAGACGGTATCGACGGCAAGATTTACATCTTGCAAGCGCGGCCTGAGACGGTGAAGTCGCAGCAAACCAAAGGCCAGGCGCAGCAGAAATACGCTCTCACGGGCAAGGGCGAAATTTTGGCCCAAGGCCGCGCGATTGGGCAGAAAATCGGTATCGGCAAAGTGCGCATCATCAAGGATTCATCGCAGATGGAGCGGGTGTTGCCCGGCGACGTGTTGGTGACCGATATGACCGACCCGAATTGGGAGCCGGTGATGCAACGCGCTGCAGCGATCGTGACCAATCGTGGTGGGCGCACCTGCCATGCTGCGATCATCGCGCGTGAGCTTGGCGTTCCCGCCGTGGTGGGGTGTGGCGATGCGACCAAGGTGCTGGAAGAAGGTGATGAAGTCACCGTGAGCTGCGCGGAAGGCGACACCGGCAACATCTACGCCGGTAGGCTCGACATGGAAATCACCGAAGTCAAACGGGGCGAGATGCCGAAAATCCCGGTCAAGATCGGCATGATTGTCGGCAATCCGCAACTGGCGTTTGACCACGCGCAATTGCCGAATGACGGCGTGGCGTTGGCGCGGCTCGAGTTCATCATCAACAGCTACATCGCGGTGCACCCGCGTGCGATTATCGAATACCCGGCGATTCCGGATGACTTGAAGAAAGCCATCGAAAGCCTGACGCGCGGCTATGCCAGCCCACGCGAGTTTTTTGTTGAAAAACTGGCGGAAGGGGTCTCAACCATTGCCGCCGCCTTTTGGCCCAAGCCGGTGATCGTGCGCCTCTCCGACTTCAAGTCGAACGAATACAAAAAGCTGATTGGCGGCTCGCGCTACGAGCCGGATGAAGAAAATCCGATGTTGGGCTTTAGAGGCGCAGCGCGCTATCTGGCGCCCGACTTCGCTGCTTGTTTCGAGATGGAGTGCGAGGCGCTCAAAAAAGTGCGCGAGCAAATGGGGTTGACCAATGTGGAAATCATGGTGCCGTTTGTGCGCACGCTCACCGAGTGCAGCAGGGTGATCGACACGCTCGCCTCCCACGGGCTCAAACGCGGCGAGGGCGCGCTTTCGCCCGCCGGTGAAGGCTTGCGCCTGATCATGATGTGCGAGCTGCCGACCAACGTGATTTTGGCCGAGCAATACCTTGAATACTTCGACGGCTTCTCGATTGGCTCAAACGACTTGACCCAACTCACGCTGGGCTTGGATCGAGATTCGGGCTTGGTTGCAGCGGCCTTTGATGAGCGCGACCCGGCGGTGAAGGCTATGCTGCACATGGCGATTTCGGCCTGCCGCAAGGCCAATAAATACGTCGGCATTTGCGGGCAGGGCCCGTCGGATCATCCTGATTTGGCGAAATGGTTGCTCGATGAAGGCATCGTCGCCTTGGGTCTAAATCCTGACACCGTGGTGGACACCTGGAAGCGCCTGGCGACCTAACCCGTAGCTGCGGGCCTCCGTGCCCGCACCGCTGTCGATGCCGTTGAACAGCGGGGAGCACGGAGGCTTAGCCCGACTGAGGAGCTTGCAATGAAACTGAACAATCAGGTAGCAATCGTCACCGGGGCAGCCCAAGGCATCGGCTTGGCCTGCGCCACCGCCTTTGCGCGCGAAGGGGCGAAAGTGGTGCTCTCCGACATCAACCAAGCAGCGCTTGAAAGCGCCGTTGCTGTGCTCGCAGCCAAGGGCGCAGAAGCATTCGCTGTGCGCTGTGATGTCGCTAAAAAATCCGAGGTTGATTCCTTGATCGCCGCCACAGTGGCGCGTTTCGGGCGGATTGACCTGATGCTTTCCAACGCCGGCATCACCCACGCCGCCGAGTTTCTTGACATTGACGAAGCCGATTTTGACCGGGTGCTCGGGGTTAATCTCAAAGGCGTTTTTCTCACCGGCCAGGCGGCGGCACGGCAGATGGCCAAGCAGGCAGCGAAAGCCAACGGCGAGCGCGGCATCATTCTCAACATGAGCTCGGTGAATGCGGTGATCGCGATACCGAATCAAATTCCCTACGTCACTTCCAAAGGCGGCGTGAACCAGCTCACCAAGGCGATGGCGATGTCACTCGCACCGCACGGCATTCGCGTCAACGCGATAGGCCCCGGCACGATTGCCACCGAACTGGCTGTCAAAGCGGTGATGAGCAACGAAGAAGGCCGCCGCAAGATCATGAGCCGCACGCCGCTGCGGCGTTTGGGTGCGCCGGAAGAAGTAGCCGAAGTTGCTGTGTTTCTAGCTAGTGAAGGTGGCTCCTACTTTACCGGGCAGACCTTGTACCCCGATGGCGGTAGGCTGGCGTTGAATTACACGGTGCCGGTGGAGTAGCGCTGGGTAAGACGATGCCTGAAGAGGCAATGCTGGAGCGGTTCTTCAGGGCATGCTCAGATCGATTCGCCGTATCCACACAAACGGATTCAGCACCGTTAGGGTTTCATCGCGCTGGCCGTGGCTCAGGTCTTCGGAGTAGCGCGTGTCCGCGCCCAGTTTGAGTGCTGTGGCGATATTTGCGGCATCCCGATACAGTGTTTGGTCGCGATGTTGCAGCCATAGCGCTTGCTGCACGAGGGCAACATCGACAGGAATGACTGGGTAGCGAGCAAATCCCGTCAACATGCCAATCGCGGCTTTACGCGTGAGCACCTTCGGTGTCAATCCAGCCCGCTCAACATCGTTGACCTGCTCTATTATTGTAGCTACAATAATGTGTGCGCATTATCTTCGACCCGGCTAAAGACCAGAGCAATCTGGCAAGCCATGGCTTGCCACTTTCCTTTGCGGTGCAGTTGCTATGGGATGAAGCGCTTGTATGGGTTGATCAGCGCTTCGAATACGACGAACTGCGCATGATCGGCCTGGTTCCCGAGGAAAATCGTCTCTACTACGTGGCCTTTGTTGATCGGGGGAGTACCCGTCGAATCATCAGTCTTCGCCATGCCGAACGCCGTGAGGTCAAACACTATGTTGAAAACTATTCCTAAGCGCGTCATCGTTATGCCTACCGAGGCAGAAAACCGCAAGATCCGCCGTGGCGCAAAGGCGGATCGCGACGCTTTGCCGCTTACCAACGAGCGGTTGCAGGCTATGGTTCCGCTGACTACGCTGCGCGGTCGCCCCAAGTCGCAGAACAAGAAGCTTCTGGTTTCAGTGCGTTACAGCCCGGCAGTCGTTACCTACTTTCGCAGCACCGGCGATGGCTGGCAGGCGCGCATGGACGGGGTGCTTCAGCAATATGTCGCCAAACAGATGGTTCGTGCCGGGAAGCGGGCGGCCTGAAAGTCATCGTTTGTTACCTGCCCTCAGCTGTACCGTCGGTACGCTGTGGGGAAACGATTGCCACTCCATCAGATTCACAAGGCATTCTTCGTGGATTGCCCACCGGGCCTACAAAAATGGATTAAGAACCGTGAGGGTTTCATAGCACGGGCGGTGGTGTCGCGCTTGGCCGCTTCCACGCGCGCGGCGCGGTAGGTGGTTTCATCGACAGAAAGTGTGATGTTGGGCATGGAAAGCTCCCTTGTGAGTACCGGGTGAGCGGGTTGACGAAGCATACGCGGCGACCGTGTAACTGTGAGGCACAGCTTGAGTGAGGCACAGCTTGTGATTGGGGATGGTACCCTCATGGCAGCGGCAATCGCGTTCACCGTTGATCGACAATCCGAGTCGTCGGAAAATCGCTTTCGCAGCGATTCTTCCGGTCTTGCTTGACTGGCTCCCAGGGGTCGATCACGGCACCAGGAGTCGCTGAACGCTCGTCGCTAGGAATCCAATTTCCTTGAAGGGAAAACCGATGAATCTGTTTGCCGAAGTTTTGGCCTTTCTTTCTGCCGCAGGCCTTGCTCTTTTCGTGGGCGCGCTCGTCACCGAGGCGATGGTGCTGGTCCCGATGTGGAGAACCCTGCAACCACAAGAATTTTTCACTCTGCACGCGGCGCATGCGCATCGCCTGTACACGTTTTTTGCACCGCTCACGATTGGCGCTGCGCTTCTTTCGGTTGGTGCTGCGGTTGCAGCCGTCGTCGCCAATCGGCCGCTATGGGCGGCTTCGGTTCTTGCGGCCGTTCTCATCTTGGTCATCCTTTCAACCTACGCTTTGTACTTTCAACGCGCAAATGCCAGCTTTGCCGACGCAAGCCTCACGCACGAGGCACTCCCGGCAGAGTTGGCGCGGTGGGCTTCTTGGCATTGGTTTCGTACGGCGATTGGCCTGGTCGCGCTTGCGTCAGCCTTGCTTGCCTTGCGTGGCGGTACAGGCTGGTGGTAATTCCATTTCCAAATCATTACTATATGTCGTTGCCCCTTCCTAGCCGTGCTATCCGCACTGTCGTCGTCGGTTCGCCTAATCTAGCAATGATGTGGAAATGGAATAAGTTGCTTACCGGTGCGTCCTCGGGCATTTTCTGATCCAAAATCGTACTGCAGCAATCCCGAAGAGCCGCGCCCATAGCGCATCTTCACGATCTATACCCTGAAGAGCCTTGCCAGATGGCCTTCTTCGCTTCTCCGACGACAGAAAATCATCAGAAGCGAATGCGCCACGATCTGAAAATTGCTGCGCCGCAGCGTGCAAATTGTCGCTAATTGATGCGCCCACCACATCGTGCGCCCCTCAAGTGGCCCACTTTGCGGGTAGCATTGGGCTTCAAGCTGGACGCGTCAGAGACCGGCTTGCGCAAGATGGGGGTTCGCGCTAAAACCCCGGTTCCGTCTGCCGCGTCGGTATGGCGGCGGGCAGCATGTTTCACCTAAATTGGCATGTCAACGAGTCAAGGAGATTTCAAAGATGGGAACCGTCACAGTTGATCTCAAGGTCAACGGCAAGGCTGTACATACGAGCGTACCGGCTGATACCTCGCTGGTCACGCTGCTGCGCGAACAACTGCGCTTAACCGGTACGCACGTGGGTTGCGACACTGCGCAGTGTGGGGCCTGCACCGTGCATGTGAATGGTCAGGCGGTGAAATCGTGCAACGTGCTGGTGGGCCAGATCAACGGCGCTTCGATCACCACAATTGAGGGCATGGCGGCGGCGAATGGCGACTTGCACCCGATGCAGGCGGCTTTCAAAGAATGCCATGGCTTGCAATGCGGCTTTTGCACGCCGGGCATGGTGATGAGTGCTTGCGAGCTGGCTGGCAAGGGGGTGATGTCGGAAGACGAAATTCGCGCGGCGCTCGATGGCAACATCTGCCGCTGCACCGGTTATCAAAATATTGTCGCCTCGGTGAAAACCGGCTTGGCGGCGATGAACAAATAAGGAGGCTGCGATGAGCGACATGAGCATGATCGGCCAATCGATCAAACGCAAGGAAGACTACCGTTTTCTCACTGGTGCCGGGCAATACACCGACGACATTACGCTGCCCAATCAAACTTATGCTTATTTTTTGCGCTCGCCACATGCGCACGCGGCGATCAAGGGCATCAACCTGGCCGCTGCAAAAGCGGCACCGGGGGTAGTGGCCATTTATACCGGTGACGACATTGCTGCCGCCAAAGTGGGCGGCCTGCCGTGCGGCTGGTTGATTACCGATGTGAATGGTCAGCCAATGCGCGAGCCGCCACACCCCTTGCTTGCCCAGGGCAAAGTGCGCCACGTGGGCGACCAGGTGGCTGTGGTGATTGCCGATACGCTGGTGCAAGCAAAGGCTGCGGCGGCGCTGATTGAGGTCGATTACGAAGCTCTGCCCGGCAATGCCGATGCCGCAAGAGCCAAGACCAGTGCGGCTCTTCACGATATCTCTCCGGACAACGTGTGCTACGTCTGGACCTTGGGCGATAAGACCGGGGTCGACGCTGCCTTTACCGGCGCACACAAAGTTTCGACCCTGGAGTTCCGCAACAATCGCTTGGCCCCCAACGCGATGGAGCCGCGCGCCTGCAATGCGCAGTACACCCGCCACGACGATGCCTACACGCTCTATGTGGCGAACCAAAATCCGCACGTCGAACGCTTGCTGATGACAGCCTTTGTGTTGGGCCTGCCTGAGCACAAGGTGCGCGTAATCGCACCTGATGTGGGCGGTGGTTTCGGCTCCAAAATTTTCTTGTACGCCGAAGAGACCGTGTGTACTTGGGCTGCCAAGTTCGTCAACCGGCCGATCAAGTGGACCAGCGACCGCACCGAAGCCTTCCTCACCGATGCGCATGGGCGCGATCACGTGACCAAAGCCGAGTTGGCGATGGACGCGAACGGCAAGTTCCTCGCGATGCGCGTCAAGACGACGGCGAATCTGGGGGCTTATCTCTCCACGTTTGCCTCCAGCGTGCCAACGATTCTGTACGCTACGCTCTTGGCTGGGCAATACACCACACCGGTGATTCATTGCGAAGTGACCGGCGTATTCACCAACACCTCGCCGGTAGATGCGTATCGCGGTGCAGGCCGACCTGAAGCCACCTACGTGGTTGAGCGTTTGGTTGAAACGGCGGCGCGTGACATGGGACTGGACCCGGTCGAAATTCGCCGTCGCAACTTCATCAAAACCTTCCCGTATGCAACGCCAGTGGCGCTGACTTACGACATCGGTGACTATGAGGCGTCGATTGCCAAAGCCTTGGTGATGGCCGATGTTGCAGGCTTTGCGGGCCGCAAAGCTGCGTCAAAAGCCGCCGGCAAGTTGCGCGGCCTGGGCTACTCGACCTACATCGAAGCTTGCGGTCTGGCGCCGTCCAATATCGCCGGGGCACTAGGTGCGCGGGCGGGCTTGTTTGAGGCAGG
>JANLTH010000136.1:0-30424 GCA_031362865.1 Burkholderiales bacterium
GCATAAATTCCGTCAGAGCGGTCCAGCGCCTCTGAAATGACCGGCGAAAAGGCGGAGCGCACGAAGGCCAAGTCCATCTCATTGCACACCTGGTTCAAGCCGTTTTGAATCACGGTCAGCGTGATCGGGTCAATCATGCGGCGTAGCTTTCATAGAGAGCAGGCAGTTCGCCCGCTTGTTGCACGGCTTCGAGAAAACGCCTCCAGGCATCGCCCGTACAGACCGTCTTGTTGGTCAATTCGATCAGCGTGAGATGGGTGAGCTCCAAGGATTTTCCCTGGGCGCTGCCGCCGCTCAAATCGAAGAACACTCGACCACAAACCACGCCGGGCAGATCATCAGGAATCGTCTGAAGCGTCCGCCCGGTCACCAGCAGCATCGCCTTCGACCATGGCTCGGGGGCTGCATCACCGCCGATTTGTGTGGCCGCCCAGCGGCGAAAGGTGATGCAGGTGTCCAGGCAGCGGCGACTCCACGGCGTAAATCCATTACCGACGTGGCGCAGGTAGTTGGGCGATTGCAGCACATCCGCACCCGAAAGCTCATAGGTGGCCAAGTATTTCACCGCATTGGTGGTCACCGCCCGCCAACGTCGTGAGCCGATGACGCCGGGAATCATGTTGCGTTCAGGAATATGCTCGGTGTCGTACCAGGCGTTGAACTCAACCTCCATCGCAGGCGGCGGTTCGGTCAGGGTGAGGAGAAGGCCGCGCGGGGAAGGCATATTGGAATTTGGCGATCAGTGGATCACAAGGATAGTGAGTGGAGCAATGATAATCTCTTCGTCATGTGCCTGATTGCATTCGCCTATCGCGTCCACCCCGAATACCCGCTGATTGTCGCGGCTAATCGCGACGAGTACTATGCGCGCCCCACGGCCCCAGCCGCCCGGTGGCATGACCATCCCGAGGTTTACGCGGGCCGCGACATGGAAGGCGGCGGCACTTGGATGGGCATCACCCGCGCGGGCCGATTCGCCGCACTCACCAATCACCGGAGTCTGGCACAGAGGCACGCCAGTCCACGGTCCCGGGGTATTCTCGTGGCTGATTTTTTGAGCCATAGAGAAACGCTTGGTGACTACGCGGGCAAAGTCGCCGCTCAAGCCCATGAGTTCAATGGTTTCAACCTGTTGCTGGCTGATTTCAGCAAACCACAGCGCGCTCTCTCGTATGTGGCGCCGCACGCAGGCGGCCACCGCGCGCTGGCGCCGGGGGTGTATGGCCTCTCGAACGCGACGCTCGACACGCCTTGGCCCAAGCTCACGCGCACGGTCGATGGCCTGAAACGCTTACTGGGCGCGGCTCTTCAAGGCACATTGCCTGAAGAGGCAATCCAGATGCGGCTCTTCGGCCTGATGAATGACGCGAGCCCGGCTGCCGAGACGGAGTTGCCCGATACCGGCATCCCGCGCGAGTGGGAACGCACACTCTCGTCGCCCAAGATCATTTCACCTAGCTACGGCACGCGCGCCAGCACCATCGCGCTGCTGCGCGAGAACGGCAGCTGGCGCTACAGTGAGCGCAGCTTCGATGTCAATGGTAACGCTCTCAACACGGTGCAACTGACCAATGACTGAACCATTCACGCCGCCTCACACCGCGTTCCACACCGTTTTCGCGCGCCTGGCCGATGCCGCGCCCGACCGCCCGGCGCTGACCTGCGGCGCAGTCACGCTCTCGCGCCGTGAGCTGGAGCAACGCACCAATCGCCTGGCGCGCGCCTACGCCGCCTTGGGTGTCACGGCGGATAGCTTTGTCACCATCGGCTTGCCCAATGGCATCGAGTTTGTCGAAGCCATGCTCGCCATCTGGAAACTGGGTGCCACGCCGCAGCCCGTCTCGCACGCGCTGCCAGCGCATGAGCGCGAGGCGATCATCGAGCTTGCCAATCCCTCGCTGGTGGTAGGCTATGCGCTGTCAGAGCGCGCGAGCGTCGCCCCTGGCTTCACCGCCGATGTGCGTTTGAGCGATAGCGCCCTGCCCGCGCTGATCGCCGCCTCCTTCAAAGCGCCCACCTCAGGGGGCAGCACGGGGCGGCCCAAACTTATCATCTCCACCCAAGTGGCCGCTTTTGAGGCGGTTAGCGGGCTGGCGCCACTCTTGGGCTTACAAGCCGACGGCGTGGCGCTGTGCTCCGGGCCGCTCTATCACAACGGCCCGTTTTCAACCACCGCGCTGGCGCTGCTGCTGGGCAATCACGTGGTCGTGATGCCGCGCTTTGATGCGACTCAAGCGCTGGCTTTGGTCGAGCAGCATCGAGTGACGTGGATGTACGCCGTACCCACGATGATGCACCGGATCTGGCGACTCGACCCCGCCGAACGCGTGCGCCGCAATCTGACCAGCTTGCAAGCCGTGATCCACATGGGTGCGCCCTGCTCGGCTTGGCTCAAGGAAGCTTGGATTGAGTGGCTCGGGCCTGAGCGCGTGCTCGAACTCTATGGCGGCACCGAAGCGCAGGCCGCCACCGTAATCAACGGCGTGGAGTGGCTGGCGCATCGCGGCTCGGTAGGCCGAGCGGTGGTGGGCGAGATTCAAATCCTCGATGGCGAGGGCAAGCTCGTACCGCCTGGGCAAACCGGCGAAGTCTGGATGCGCCGAGGTGCGGATGCCACTCCCGCCTACCGCTACCTCGGGGCCACCGCCAAGGCGCGCGCAGAAGGCTGGGAATCGCTCGGTGACTTGGGACATATGGACCGCGACGGCTACCTCTACCTTTCAGACCGCGAGTCGGACATGATCGTGGTCGGTGGTGCTAACGTTTACCCCGCCGAGGTGGAGGCGGTCCTGGATTCGCACCCGCAGGTGATGTCGTCTTGCGTGATTGGCCTGCCCGACGACGAATACGGCAATCTCGTCCACGCCATCATCCAAGCCGCAGTGCCGATTGACCGCGAGGCGCTGGAAGCCTTTTTGCACACCAGGCTGGTCAAATACAAACGGCCACGCAGCACAGAGTTTGTGAACACGCCCCTGCGCGGCGACGACGGCAAAGTGCGCCGCGCCGCATTGCGGGCAGCTCGTCTGAAAGCGTGATGCGCATGTTCACCCTCGACCATATCGTCATCAACACGCAAGACCGCACTGACGAAGCGGTTGCTGCTTATCAGCGCTTGGGCTTCACGGTGCAGCCACGTGGCTACCACACGCTCGGTTCGCTGAACCACCTGATGGTATTTGGCGACAACTACCTCGAATTTTTGGGCTACCCGCAAGGCGCGCCGCCACCACAACGGCCCGAATTGCCCGAAAGCCCCATCGGCCTGTTGGCCACCGTGCTTAAAACGAGTAGTGCCGATGCCACCCGCGCGACTCTGATCGCCCAAGGTTTGCCGCTGCGCCCAGTGTCAGCTCTTTCAAGGCCGGTTGCGATTGAAGGCATCGAGCACACCGCCTCCTTTCGCGTGTGCCGCATGGAGCGCAACAAAATTCCCGGCACGTGGTTTTATTACTGCCAGCACGAAACACCCGAGCTGGTATTCCGCCCCGAGTGGAGCCAACACGCGAATGGCGTGACTGGCATCGTCGGTGCCAGCATCGAACTTAGCGATCTCAATGCAGCACTACCGCAATACGCAGCGGCGCTGGGTTGTGCGATTGGCAATACCCGAAGAACCAATACTGGCGCGGCTTTTGAGCTGCCTGGGTTTAGGTTGCAACTGGCGCAGGTTGCCGAACTGCCAGTCGGCAGAAGCGCAATGCGCTCAGTCACGCTACGCACGCGCGACCTTGCGGCGCTGCGGCGCTTGCTTGGGCGCAATGGGGTGGCTTTCAATGAGAACGCGGCGGGCTTGGTTGTCGCCGAAGAGCACGCGATGGGGGCGGCGCTGGTTTTTGTGGAGCCGACAGTGGCGTGAGGAGTGCAGTTGAGCAGCAGATCTTCGCTGCCGCTCTCCAGGCGACACCCCGGCACGCCGCCGCCAAATAACCAGTACACTTGACGGTTGGCATTTACATCCATCCTTCCCTCGCAATTTTGGAGAATCCATGAACCGAATCACTCTCACCTCGCTCGTCGCGCTGTCACTTGGCATCACTGCTGGCACGGCTTTGGCCCAAACCAAATGGGATTTACCCGCCGCCTACCCGGCCACCAATTTCCATACCGAAAACATCACCCAGTTCGCCAAAGATGTGGACGCAGCCTCGGCTGGCAAACTCAAGATTCAAGTGCATGCCGCCGCCTCGCTCTTCAAAGCCCCTGAAATCAAGCGTGCGGTGCAGGGCGGCCAAGCGCAGATCGGCGAAGTGCTGCTGGTCAATTTCGAGAATGAAGACCCGATCTATGGCTTGGATGGCGTGCCCTTTCTGGCCACCAGCTACAAAGACTCCTTCAAGCTCTACCAGACATCGAAAAAAATGCTCAGCGACAAGCTGGGCAAGCAGGGCATGATGCTGCTCTACGCCGTGCCATGGCCGCCGCAAGGCATTTACTCGAAGAAAGAAATTTCCAGCGTGGCTGATTTGCGTGGCAGCAAGTGGCGCGCTTACAGCCCGTCGACGGCAAAGATTGCAGAATTGATCGGCGCGCAGCCGGTCACGATTCAAGCCGCCGAGCTCTCACAAGCGCTGGCAACTGGCGTGGTGGAAAGCTACATGTCGTCCGGCTCGACCGGCTTTGACTCCAAGACTTACGAGCACGTAAAAAACTGGTACGACACGCAAGCCTGGCTACCTAAAAATGCGGTGATCGTGAACAAGAAATCTTTCGATGCACTCGACAAAGCCACGCAAGACGCGCTGCTCAAAGCCGGTGCGGAAGCTGAAAAGCGCGGCTGGAAAGTTTCAGAAGAAAAGAACCTTTGGTATCTCGACCAATTGCGCGCCAAGGGCATGAAGATTCACACGCCGTCGGCAAAACTGAAGTCCGACATGCAGCAAGTAGGCACGATCATGCTGGCCGATTGGCAGAAAAAAGCCGGCCCAGAAGGCCAGGCGATCATTGCAGACTTCAAGAAAAAGTAACCGTACTTGCGAACAGCCGATTGGGATGCCTTTCGCATCCCAATCGGTTTTTTTTCGTTCCTGATTTTTTTGCCAAAAGGATAGGCCAATGAGAACCCTCCATCCACTGTCGTGCGCTGCCAGTGGCTTGTTTCTTGCGGCGAGCCTGACTGGCTCGGCGCACGCGCAGGCCCCGGTACAGCCCGACTGGCCCACCCAACCCCTCACCATCGTAATGACCTTCCCGGCGGGCTCAGGGGTGGATACGGTCGGGCGCCTGTTGCAAGACTCGCTGCAAAAGTCGCTTGGGCAGCCAATCATCATCGACTACAAACCGGGTGCTGCGGGCAATGTCGCTTCTGAGTATGTGGCGCGCACGCGGCCAGACGGTTACACCGTGGTCTTCGCCACTTCTGCCACCCACGGCGTGAATGCGGCGCTGTACAAAAAATTGCCGTTTGACGTGGAAGCCGATTTCACACCCGTTTCGTCCATTGTGGACGTGTCGAATGTGCTGACCATCAACCCTGCTGTGATCGACGTGAAGTCGGTCAAAGAGTTTGTCGATCTGGTCAAGGCCAACCCTGGCAAATACAACTACGCCTCTACCGGCAATGGCACGGGCACGCACTTGGCCTTTGCCGAATTCAACGCCAAAGCCGGCTTGAACATTACCCACGTGCCCTACAAAGGCGGGCCAGATGCGGTCGCTGCGCTGCTCAAAGGCGAGGTGTGCTGCTACATGAGCCAGGTGGCCGCTGCTCTGCCGCACTACAAGGCGAACAAGATCCGCCTGCTCGGCGTGACCACTAAGGCGCGGGTGGGGGTCGTCAATGAAGTGCCGACGATTGCTGAATCTGGCGTACCTGGTTTGGGCAACTTTGAAAGCTTCATCTGGTTCGGCTTGTTTGGGCCAAAAGGGATGGATGCGAATGCCGTCACCAAGCTCAACGCCGCCGTCAAAAAAGCACTCGACGACCCAGCGGTGCAACAAAAGCTGGTGGCCACCGGCAACACGGTGCGCCATGAAACGCCCGCGCAGTTTCGGGCAACGGTGAAAGCGGACCGGGCGAAATGGGCAGAGGTTGTGAAAGCCTCGGGCGCAACGGTGGATTGAACCGGTTTTCAGTTCAAGGCGTTGCGCATCTCGCCGCGATACACGGTCATTTCTCTCTGCGCGAGAATGCCGTTGAGAAGCTTGGTAGATCATTCAAGCGGCTGAAGACGCTTATTCAGCGCGCTTCTTCAGGCATCCCTACCAGTGCCACAGCGTGCCGTCATGCTGCAAGCGATTCACCGGCAAGTAGGCACGCTGATACGGAAATTTCGCCGCCAGTGCCTCATCAATTTCCACGCCATGCCCAACGGCTTCACCGGGATGCATGAAACCGGCATTGAAGCTGTAGGCGTGCGGAAATACTTCGTCGGTCGCAGCGCTGTGCGGCATCAGCTCTTGCACCCCAAAATTGGGTACCCACGTATCAAAATGCAGGGCCGCGCCCATGCACACCGGTGACAAATCGGTCGCCCCGTGGCAGCCGGTACGCACCTGATACAGGCTCGCGAAGTCGGCAATTCGCCGTAAATGGGTGATGCCACCGGCGTGAACCACGGTGGTGCGGATGTAGTCAATCAGCTGCTGCTCAATCAGTGCTTTGCAGTCCCAAATCGAATTGAAAACCTCGCCCACCGCCAAGGGCGTGGTGGTGTGCTCGCGGATCAACTTGAACGATTCCTGATTTTCGGCCGGGGTTGGATCTTCCATCCAGAAAAGGTGAAAAGGTTCGAGCGATTTGCCCAAGCGCGCCGCCTCGATGGGCGTTAAGCGATGATGCACGTCGTGCAGCAAATGCACCTCCTCACCCACCGCCTCGCGCACGGCGGCGAAGAGCTTGGGGGTATGGCGCAGATATTTCTCGGTGCTCCAGTCGTGCTCGCTGGGCAAGGCCGCATCGGCGGGTTCATAGAGCCTTGAACCGCTGCCGACACCGTAGACTTTTTCCAAGCCAGGCACGCCGGATTGGGCGCGAATGGCGCGGTAGCCCAACGCTTGGTGGCGCAGCACTTCGTCCACCGTCTCAGCGATGTCGCGACCATTGGCGTGACCATAGACCATCACCCCGTTGCGGCTTTTGCCGCCCAACAGTTGATAGAGCGGCAGGCTGGCGGCTTTGGCTTTGAGGTCCCAAAGCGCGGTGTCAACGGCTGCAATCGCTGTCATCGTGACCGGGCCGCGCCGCCAGTACGCCCCGCGATACAGGTATTGCCAAATGTCTTCGATCTGCTGCGCGTCGCGCCCGATCAGGCAAGGGATCACGTGGTCGGTGAGATAGCTGGCGACACTCAATTCGCGGCCATTGAGGGTTGCATCACCCAGCCCGGTCAGCCCTTGGTCAGTTTCGATTTTGAGGGTGACAAAGTTGCGCCCGGGTGAGCACACAATGACGCGGGCAGCGGTGATTTTCATCCGGCGGTGAGTTGATTGACGCGCGCGGTGGTTGCGAGCACGCCGTGGGCATTGATTTCGGTGAGCCGATGGGTGACGCGCGCCAGCCAATGCGGCTGGGCGGGCAGCACCTCGCCCCAGATTTGGCGCAGGCCGCCCAGCGCTTTCACGGTGGCGGGCGCGCTGGCAGCGTACTCATTCGCGAGCGCCTGCATCAGCGCTGCGTTGGGGTCGGCGATGACGTACTCCCGGCCGGCTTCGTCTACACCCCTGCAATAGCGCATCCACACGGCCGCGGCGAGGGCCATGCGCTCAAACGACTTGCCCGCCTGCAATTGCCCCTGCACCGAAAGCGGCCAGCGTTGCGGAATTTTCAGCGAGCTGTCGGTGGCGATTTGGTGCACGCTGTGCTTAAGCTCTGGATTGGAGAAGCGCGCCAGCAGCGCGTCTCGGTAAGTCTCCCAATCCGGGCGCGCCAAATGTGGAGCCACTTCATGGGTCATCAAGCCGTAAATCAACTCGCGCAAGCAGGGCTGGTTGATGCAATCGGCGATCACCGGCAAGCCTGCCACCGCACCAATCGCCGCCAGCGCCGAATGGCTGCCGTTGAGCATGCGCAGTTTGGCTTCTTCAAATGGGCGCACATCGTCCACCACGGTCACGCAGGCGCTTGATAGCAGTGCGCCATCACTCTGGTCAACAAAGCGGCGCTCAATCACCCATTCGGTAAACGCTTCGGTACCGAGCGCACACGCATCTTCCAGCCCCAGCGCTGCGCGCGCCGCCGCGAGCCGCGCGGGAGTTGCGGCTGGCACAATGCGGTCCACCATGCTGCCCGGAAAGGCGCAGGCAGACGCTATCCACGCCGCCAGCGCCGCGCTACGCTCATCAGCTGCCGCAACGCACAGCGCTTGCAACTTGCGCCCGTTGTCGCTCAGGTTGTCGCATGAGGCTATCGTGATGCCAGTAATACCAGCGCCTGCGGCAAAACGCCGTGCGAGGCCATCAACCAGCAGCTCGGCAAGCTCGACGCCGTAGCCCTTTTCAGTCACTGTGAGCGTAATCCAGCGCGTGGTGGGGGCTGCGATGGCCGCGAGCACTTGGTCACGCTCACGCGCCGCCACGCTGGTTCGAACCAGCGCCCCCGGCACTTGCCAAGTGATACCCGCGTTGCTCGCAATTTGCACCGCGTACAGGCCATCTTGCGCAGCAAGGGAGTCGGCCAATTGTGGGTTGCGCATCGCCACGCCATGCACCGCCCAGCGCGCGTCGCCCGCTGTCAGAAGGTGGTCGAACACCAAGGCTTGGTGAGCGCGGTGAAATGCGCCCAAACCGAGATGAACCACGCTTGGGATCAATCCAGCCCGCCCGTACTCGGGTAGCACAAGCGCGGACCGCCCACGCAGCCTTGGCAGGGCTGCATTGCACAGTTTGCCAACCGACTTTGGCCTCATGCGCAACTCAATAAAACATTTTGGGCAGCCACAACACCACCTTGGGGAAATAGGTAATGATCCCCAGGCTAATCAGCAACGGCACCAGCCACGGCAAGATCGCCATGGTGGTGCGCTCGACCGACAATTTGGCGACGCGCGCGAGCACAAACAGCACCATACCCATCGGTGGATGCAGCAGGCCGATCATCAAATTGAGCACCATCACCAGCCCGAAATGAATCGGGTCGATCCCCAACTTCAAGCAAATCGGCAGAAGGATGGGCACCAAAATCGTGATCGCCGCAGTCGGCTCCAAAAAGCAGCCCACGAAGAGCATGAGCAAGTTGGCCAGCAGTAAAAATAGCCAAGGCTCCGTAGTGAAACCGAGCACCCACTCGCCGATTGCTGCAGTCACGCCAGTTGCGGTGAGCATCCAGCCAAAAATGCTGGCTGCAGCCACAATAAAGAGCACCGTGCTGGTGGTTTCGACAGTATCGATGCACACCTTGACGAACATCTTCCAGCTCAAGGTTCCATACCAAGCCAGCCCCAAAATCATTGCCCAAACACAGGCCGCAATCGCGCCCTCAGTCGGTGTAAAGATGCCGGTACTCATGCCGCCAATCAGCAGCACCGGCGTCATTATCGGCAATACGGCCTGAAACTTGAAGAGTTTGTCGGCAACAAACAGCAAGGCTAAACCGGCAAACACCGTGAGCTGCGCGGGAAAGCCGAATTTACTCACCAGCACCCAAACCGCCACTGGCCACGCAATCACGACCCCGGTCTCGACCAAGGCCTTGGCAACCCGCGACCAGACGAATTTGACATCGCCACCCCAACCGTTTTTATGCGCGAAATAGGCCACCGTGAGCATCATCAAAACCGCCATCAGCGCGCCCGGCAAAATGCCTGCCATAAAGAGCGCACCCACGCTCACGTTGGCCATCATCCCGTAAATCACAAACGGCAAACTAGGCGGGATGATCGGCCCCAGCGTGGCTGAAGCGGCGGTTACGCCCACCGCAAATTCAGCGGTGTAGCCGTGGTCGGTCATGGCCTTGATTTCAACCGTGCCCAAGCCTGCGGCATCACCAATCGCAGTGCCGCTCATACCGGCAAAAATCACCGAGCCCACCACGTTCACGTGGCCTAGGCCGCCCTTCATCCACCCTACCAGCGCGAGCGCATAGTTGTAGATGCGGTTGGTAATTCCAGCGTTGTTCATCAAATTGCCGGCCAGAATGAAGAATGGAACCGCCAACAGCGGAAAGCTGTCAATCCCGCTCACCATGCGGTGAATCACCACAAACGGCGGGTTGTTGCCCGTCCACAAAATGTAGATCAGCGACGAACCGGCCATCGCAATCGCGACTGGCACGCCGCCCGACATCAGTACCAGGAAGATCACTTTAAGCATGGCGGGCTACCGGTCTTCCATCGTCGATTCTGGCCTTTCAAGCACGCTGTAACCGCGCTTGACATGCACCCGCATCACCCACATCGAGCGCAGGAACATCGCTGCAAACCCCAGCATGCATACGCTGTAGACGATGTTCATCGGCAGGTCAATGATGGTCATCTTGTAGCTGCCCAGCTTTTGCATCATTTGCCAAGTCATCACCATGGCTGCACCAAAAAAAGCGATCCGCAGCACATCATTGACGAGCGACATCAAGCGGCCCAGCTTGGCCGGCATGTAACGATAGAAAAAATCAACCTGAATATGGTTGTTCTTCGCCACGCCGATCGCCGCGCCGACAAACACCGTGCCGATCAGCAGATAACGGGCGATTTCCTCGGTCCACGCGGCCGAATTGTTGAGCACGTAGCGGGTGAAGAATTGGTAAAAAACCGTCAAGCCCAGCGCCCAAAAAAATACCAGGGCGGCCCAGGCTTCGGGGGTCGTGCCAGAGAGATCGACGGCTTCATCAGCGAGATGAAACTCGCCGTCGTCTCCTAGCACTTTCTGCTCGTCAGCCGCCATTATTTGATGGCAACGATACGGTCGTAATCCTTCTTGTCAAAACCCATCGACTCGACCGTTTTCGCCTTGAGCACGGCGTCGACAAAGCTCTTGCGATCCACCGCCTGAATCCCCAGGCCCTTCTTCTTGAACTCATCGACCAGCTCAGACTCGCGTTTTTTGATTTGCGCGGTTGCGCGGGCTGCGGCCTCAAGCGTGACTTCGCTGAACATTTTCTTTTCCGCATCCGACAGCTTGGTCCACAGGTGCGGGGCTACCTGCGTGGTCAGGCCGTCAATGATGTGCCCGGTCAACATGATGTGCTTTTGCACTTCGAAAAACTTCTTCGCTTCAATCGTGGTCAGCGGATTTTCCTGCGCGTCCACCGTGCCATTTTGCAGCGCCAGATAGACCTCAGCGAAGGCGATCGGTGTCGGGTTGGCACCACAAGCTTCCGGCGTGGCGCGATACGAAGGTACGTCTGGCACGCGAATCTTCAGGCCCTTCATGCCGGCGCAATTGGTGAACGCTTTTTGACTCGTGGTGTGGCGCGCGCCATAGTAGGTGTAGGCCAGAATCTGGATGCCGGTTTTGGCGTTGAAGCCATCCACCATTTCTTTGAAAACGGCGCTCTTGCTGTAGGCCAGCAGATGGTCTGCATCGCGAAAGATGAACGGGTAGTAGGCAATCCCCAATCGCGGGTAGCTGCGCGCGGCGAAGGAAGGGCCGGAAATAATCATGTCCACCGTACCCAACTGCATGCCCTGATTGATGTCCGTCTCTTTGCCCAGGCTGGAGGCAGGAAACACTTGAATGTCGAACTTGCCATTGCTGCGCTTCTTGATTTCTTCAGCAGCCCACACCGATTGCGTGTGATAAGGCTCAGAGGTTTCATAGACGTGCGCCCACTTCAATTTCTGCTGCGCCTGGGATAAGGCAGGCAGCGTGGCGGCGATGGCGAGCACGGCGGTACTGAGCAACACTTTGAGGGCATTTCGCTTCTTCATGGTTAGTCTCCTTTTAGGTGAAATCGTGGCACTGCGGTTTTGCTCGCGCACGCGCGGGCTCGTGCATGGCAGCGGTACTACCTAAAGATTGTACAAGCGCGACAGTACGCTTGACCATGCACAAGCTGCATGGTCAAGCGTACTGTCGCATTGGTATAAAACTACCCGAAGCAGCATCGCGAAGAAGCTTACTGATATTGCCTCTTCAGGCATCGAGGCCTGAAGAGTCTTATCCAGTAATCTTCTTCAGAGTATCAATCTACAGGTCTGTATCAAAGGGCCACTTTGGCCGCGCAATCTTTTTGAACGGCAGCGCTGGGAAATTCATCGTGACCGAACCGGGCGAGCCACAATAAATAACCCGCGTGGCAAGCGGCGCGTAAGCGGCATAAAAGTGCTGCGATGACTTGACCACGATCAGGCGCTTGGCCGCAAGATCGCATCCTAGATTGGTAAAGAGATCAATGCCGATGGCCTGTGAGCGAAGCGTGATGAGAACAATCTCCACGCCACCCGTTTCAACCAGCGCGCAGTCGCCCAAGTTTTGCTGGGTGTTCGACAGGCTCGACATGCGCATCGCGGGCCGGAGCGCTTTGATCCTGCAATCCAGATCAATCGGATCGCCCGACATGGCGCTGACCTTGCCGCCGATGCGCAGGGTGAGGCGCGCGCCAACCCCGGCTTCAAACGCGATCCGCGCCGCGCCCGGGTCCCACACTGGCCCGAGCGCCACATCGCGGATGCCCCGCTCGAGCACCCGCCGCAACACAAAGGTGGAGTCGCCAGCCGCGCCGCCGCCCGGGTTGTCGGCACTGTCGGCCAATACGGCCGGCCCGTCGGGTGCGGCAAGCGCTTCGTCGAGCGCCGCGTCGATACTTGGATAGGGTGCTTGCAAGGCAGTGCGCAGGCTCCACAATTCATCAGCCAGTTCGCGCGCGAGTTGGGTTGCACGGGCGGCATCGGCATCGGTATAAACCAGCACTTTGGTGCCCATGTCGGGCACATCGCCCCATGGAAAGCCGTGGATGATGGAAATCGACAGCACGCCGCCTTGGCCCTCCATGCGCATGATCCGGTCAACCAGCGAGCGGGCCGGTTCGCGCGGCGTGTGGATGATCGAAATCATGCCGGTGTCGGCCACCGCGGCCACAGGCTTGAGGCGCCCCTCGACTTGCGCCCGGCACAGGTCGAAGAGTTCATGAGCGCGCTCCAGAGCGTCGGTGTGCGGATATTCCTTGAAAGCGATCATCAGGTCGGTGTGGTCCAGCATCAACTGGCTCAGATGACAGTGTGGATCAAGCTCGGCCCCAATCACGGCCGCTTGGCCCGCTAACGCGCGGATTCGCCCCAGCAAATCGCCTTCGCAATCGTCGTAGCCTTCGGCCACCATCGCGCCATGCAGGCCGATCAACACCATCTGCACCGGAAGCGCCGCTTGCAAATCGGCCAGCAATTGATCGCGCAGCAATTCGTAGTCACGGCGCGGTGTGACACCGGAAGGCTGCGCAAACGCCACCAAACCCTCGCGCAGCTCCCAACCCAACTGCACACATTTTTCGCGCGCGACGAAGAGCGGCGCGGAAAACGCCGTCATCCGCGCCGGGTGTTCACCGGCGGGGTACCAAATGCCTTCTTTGAACGAGGCGACGCCGGCGGGCATCGGTGCGAAGGTGTTGGTTTCAGTGCCGAGGGTGGCGGTAAAAACGCGCATGAGTCGATCTCCGTGAGTTTCTGGCGGCAACGCCGGCGGTGGTCAATCCAGCCAGTAGAAGAGCAACGCCCACGGCAATTGCTGCCACATCCAAGTTGCTTCGAGAAATTGGTAGAAGCGGTCTGCACCGATTGTCGGCCCCAGATCGATGGTCGGCGGCTGCACCAGATTGATCTCGCAGTGCAATTGCCACCACGCGTCGATGAACCACGCCTGCCGATGCGCAAAATAGTCGTGGCAGTGCGGATGCCGTTGCGCCCAGTCGCGCAGATCGTGCGTTCGAATCATCCCGAATGGCCCGGCCATGCCCACCAAAGTACCCAGATAGACGAACAGCCGCTCCAGCCACAAGGGGCATTGGTAGCTTCGATGAATCAAGCGACGATGCATGCCCAGAGAATGCCCGAGGCACAGCGTGACACCGAGACTCACCACAAACAAGCTCACGGAGCTGGTCGACGCAGCAGCCGGGCCAAAGCCAATCGCCACGCCCAGCATCGCGAAGAGCCACAGCGACTTTTTGGGCAACCAGCGCACCTGCCCAAAGCGTGGGTCAACAAAACCATTCAGCGCACTCACCAGCACGCGCTCGACACCACGATTGTTTGCCGAAGTCGTGATGCCTGCCGGTCTGGCTGAATGCGCTGGAATCACCCGATTCAGTGTACTCACGTGCCCCCCTCCACGATTCCCCATCCCCCGTTACACCACTCGCTTTACGCCGTCGCGGGAACCGGCGGTGGCACCAGAGGGGTGCGCGGGCCAGCCGCCATCGCGCGTGGCGACAGTTCGCCTTGCCCATGCCGCACAGTCGCTTTCGGCATGTCCAAAATAGCGATGAAATCGAGCGCTTCCTGGCGCATGATGCACCTCTCTGCGGCATCGCCGGTCGGGCCGCACAGTATCGTCGTAAACGCGGCCACGCGGCCGGTGAAGGCAGCGAAGGCGTAGGCCCGCACAGCACGCGCGCCAGCCGCATCAAGCACCGCCGGGATCACCACCGCTGCTGCGCCATGTCCGTGCTGCAACGCCGACCAAGTGGCCGGGTCAAAGGTTCGCGCGGCCTGCCCCAAACTGATTTGATTGACCGCGATGGTCGGTGAATTGGTGCGCAAGGCGGCATCACCTGCCAGCGCCAGCACTGCGGCAATCGCAGGCTCGGCAACCGGAATCAAGAGAAGAGTAGACATGATTTGTCCTTAAAAAATGCACCCGAACATTGCGTCGTCGGGCTCAGCAGGTTTGCAATCCACGGCTGCAATCTGGCGCAACGATGATCCGAGTCTGTTCGAATTCTGCTCAACCCAACACGCGCTGCACCTTCGTCCCCAGGCGCATCAACTTGCCCAGCGTGGCCGGTTCCAGCTTTTTCATTTCTTCACTCCAGCGGGTGACCGTTTCGAGAAAGTCCAAGGTGCTGCGAATCTTTTTGATGTGATTCGCGTCCGACGATTGATGGCTTGCTTCGTCGAGCAGGCAATCGCGCAGCACGCTCATGGTGGGGTCGATCTCGCGTTTGCGACGCTCTTCAACCACCACGCGAAAAATGTCCCAAATGTCTTGCAGCGTATCGAAATGGTCGCGACGGTCTCCCAGCACGTGGGTCATGCGCGCCAAGCCCCAGTTTTGCAACTCGCGCAAGGCGGTGCTCACGTTGGAGCGCGCCAGCACCAGAGTCTCCGAAATCTCCTCGGCGTGCATTGGCCGGTCGGATAGAAACAGCAGGGCGTGGATTTGCGCCACGGTGCGGTTCACCCCCCAACGGCTGCCCATTTCGCCCCAATGGAGGATGAATCGGGTGGTCACGGGGGTGAGTTCCATGGAAAGCCTTTTTTTGGAAATTGTTTGAAAATCTTCTAGAAATCGATTTGAATGTTTGTTTCTGTAATTTCTGTTTAGACAGAATTTACAGAAACATAACGCAGTCGTCAAGCCTTGCAAGTCAAAGGCTGGACAAAAAAAACGACACCCGCAGGTGTCATTTTTCCAACCCAAGCAGCTCGCCGCCGAATTACTTGACCCGGTTGCGATATTCACCAGTGCGGGTATCAATCTCAATTTTGTCGCCAGATTCGCAAAACAGCGGCACAGCAACCACGAAGCCAGTCGCGGTGGTGGCCGGTTTCATTACCTTGCCAGAGGTGTCACCGCGCACCGCAGGCTCGGTTACGATCTTGCGCGTGAGTGAATTGGGCAGTTGGACGGAAATTGCCTTGCCGTCGTAAAAAACCACTTCAGCGGGCATCGCATCTTCCAAGTAACTGAGCGCGTCGCCCATGCTTTCAGACTCGATCTCGTATTGGTTGAACTCGGTGTCCATGAAGACATACATCGGATCAGCAAAGTAGGAATAGGTGCATTCCTTGCGCTCCAACTGGACGACATCGAACTTGTCGTCCGCCTTGTAGACCATCTCCATGCCCGACTCGGTCAGGAGGTTTTTCATCTTCATCTTGACAACTGCGGAGCTGCGACCGCCTTTGTTGTATTCGGCTTTGAGGACAACCATCGGGTCTTTACCGACCATGACGACGTTGCCGACGCGGAGTTCTTGAGCGATTTTCATAAAGTTTTAGTAAGGAATTGCGAAAAGTTGCAGTGAAAAAAAGCAACCCTCAATTATAAACGTGATGCGGCGTCAGTCGTCCGTTAAGCGTGACCAAGATTTGCGTCGAACCAGACGAAATGCGCTACGCTCAGGGTTTTGCCGCCAGCGGAATCGCCATGCCACATTTTTCCCCCGATCAGATTGCACAATACCAGCGCGACGGATACATCGTGCCAGACTGGAAGATCCCCGCCGAGCAACTGGCTCACATGCGCGCCGCGCTGGATCGATTGCTTCAAGCCAACGCCCATTTGACGAGCGACAACCTGATCTGCCCACACCTGCCGCATGCGGGGGTGCAGGGCTTGCGCGGCAGCTACGAATGGTTAGGCTATGCAGGCACTTCGGGCATCGTGGAGCGCGTGGCCGAGTTGGTCGGTGATGACCTGATTTTGTGGGGCACGACGCTCTTTGGCAAACCGGCCGGCGTGGGCAAGGCGACACCGTGGCACCAAGACGGCCAATATTGGCCGATCAAACCCCTGGCCACCTGCACGGCGTGGATCGCGCTCGACGACTGCAAACTTGCCAATGGCTGCCTGCGCGTGCTGCCCGGCTCGCATCAAGACCAACGCCTGCGGCGGCACAACACCAACCCGAGTGATGCCCTCACGCTCAACCAAGAGCTCGACGCGAGCGAAATCGACGAGGGCCACGCTTGCGACCTGGAGCTACAGGCCGGGCAGATGGTGCTGTTCGATGTGTATCTCGTGCATGGCTCCCAGCCCAATCGGTCCGCCGAACGCCGTGCCGGTTTTGTGTGCCGCTACATGCCGGCCGCCGCACGCTTCGACCATGAATGGGGCCGCGATTTCATGGAACGCTCGGGGATTGTTGACTTCAGCGGGCGTGCGCTCTACCAAGTACACGGCAGTAACTCGGGGGCCAATGACTTGCAATGTGGACATGATGCCGGGCGTGATGGTAGGCACTGGCGCGAGCTTTTGAATTGAACCGCAGCGCTTACCGTTGCCGAAAAACCTTCACCAGCTTGGTAGCCAGATCGTCCTGAGAAAACAAGCTGTCGCGCCACGCCAGCGCATGCGCGCGCCACTCGGGCATCGCAGCCCGCGCTTGATCTTGAGTGACACCGACTGGCAGAGCGTCGGGCTGCCGATTCCACGCCCACCAGAGCGCCTTCACCGGATCGGGCAATGCAGCGCGCTCCATAAATGCCGCAAGCTTGGTGAAATGCGCACCCTCCCCTTGCTCATACGCCTGCCAAACGAAAGGCTTGCCGGCAAACTGCGCGCGCACAAACGAGTCTTCCCCGCGCACAAAATTGAGATCGCAGGCCCAGAGCAATTCATCGTATTCAGGCTGGGTCACAAACGCAATGCGCCGTACCGTGACCGGGCCTCGCGATACGGCCTGCGGGGCGATGCCCTCTGGCACCAGCAGCGTCACACCCTCACCCGCCGCCGCCCAGGCATCAATCAACGCTTGCACAGGTGCGTTTGGGTAGCAAAATAGCGAGACTAATAATGCCTGAAGAGGCAAGCCCCGCGCGGATCTCCAAGCATCAGCATCAAACGTCGGATGCCGCATCAACAGATTACGCTCTCGAAAGAGCCCCCCGGTGCGCGCTGTAAAACCTGGAAAGAAAAAGGTCTTCGCCAAGCCTGTCGCCGGATGGATCGAGGTGAGCCCGTGACTGCCTTCCACCCAAGCTTCGGCGCTCAAATACTCTAGATTGATCCACAAAGGTTTGGTGGCTTGCAGGCTCAGTTTCGCAACCAGCGCCGCCGGCAATTCGCAGGCAAACATCTCGATGACGATGCCCCCAAGAGGCGCGTCCAAAAAGGCTCTTGCGGCATCGCCCTGGGCGCTCCAGATACGGATTTCGATGCCGTGCAAGCGTTGGACTGCGGCACGCTTATCGAGCAGCGGCTCAATCCGGTGAAACGCCGAAAGCTCATCAACCCAAATCCGCACAGCGTAGCCATGCTCGTGTTGCAACTGGCGCGCCAAACGCCAGGTGACTCCGATGTCGCCGAAATTGTCGACAACCGTGCAAAACAGTTCGACTTGCGGCGGCATACGACTGTGCGCCATCGGCTACGCCAAACTACTCGTTGGCAAACGGGTTGCGCCCCGACTTGAACTGCACCTGCAGCGGCGTGCCCTTGAGCTTGAAAACATCGCGAAAGTGCGTTTCGAGATAGCGCTTGTAGGTGGAGGGGATGTTCTGCAATGCCGTGCCGTGGATCACGATGATCGGCGGGTTCATGCCGCCCTGGTGGGCGTAACGCATGCGCGGCCTGCCACCGCCGGAGCGCGGTGGTTGCTGCTTCATCACCGCGTCGAGCAGGGCGCGAGTGATTTTTGGCGTGGAAAGTTTGGTGGTGGCTGCCGTGTAGGCGGCGCGTGCTGAACGCATCAGCGCGTGAATCCCCTCCCCGTGTTTGGCGGAGATGAAGTGCAGATTGGCGAAGCCCAAAAAGGCCAATTTGCGCTCGAGGTTTTGCTTTACACGGTTGCGTTCGTCGCCGTCCAAACCATCCCATTTGTTGACGGCAATCGCCAGCGCCCGGCCTGATTCAAGAATGAAGCCTGCGATATGCGCGTCTTGCTCAGCGATGTCGGCCCGCGCGTCGAGTACGAGAATGACCACGTTGGCATCCGCAATCGACTGCAAGGTTTTGATGACCGAGAACTTCTCAATCGTCTCGAACACCTTGCCGCGCCGCCGCAAGCCCGCAGTGTCGATCAGGGTGTAGGGTTGATTTTGATAGTCGAAATCGATTGCGATTGCGTCGCGCGTGGTACCTGGTTGATCGAAGGCAATCACGCGCTCTTCGCCCAAGAGGGTATTGACCAAGGTCGATTTGCCCACATTGGGCCGCCCGGCAATCGCGATCCGCGGGCGCTTGGTGGCCTCAACAGTGGGTGGAAAAACGGTGTCGGCGGCCGCAATCGGCGGCCCGTCGATTGGCTCAACCACCGGTTTGCGCTCGAACGGGCTAAGCGCGAACTCAAGAATTTCGCGCACACCGTCGCCATGGGCGGCAGAAATGGCGTAGGGATCGCCCAAGCCTAATTCGTAGAACTCGGACGTGACACCTGAGACTTTCATGCCCTCGGTTTTGTTGACCGCTAGATGAATCTTGCGCGTGCCCGAACCGGTGCTGCGCCGGAGCATCTCGGCAATTGTGTGGTCGTGCCCGGTAACACCGGCTCTACCATCCACGACAAAAATGACGACATCGGCTTCGATAATCGCCTGCTCGGCCTGCTTGGCCATTTCGGCAATGATGCCGGTTTTGGCGGTGGGCTCAAAACCGCCCGTATCGATCACCAGAAAAGGCGTATCGCCCAAGCGCCCGTGGCCGTAATGGCGGTCGCGCGTGAGGCCGGGGATGTCGGCCACCAGCGCGTCGCGCGACTTGGTGAGCCGGTTGAAGAGCGTGGATTTACCGACATTGGGCCTGCCAACCAAGGCTAATACGGGCAGTGGAGCTGGTACGAATGACATTGATAGCCTAAGGAAACACGAACGAGTGAGGCTTAAAACCTGGCGCGGTCATTGAGTGGCAAAAGCGAACAAACCGCCGTTTTGGGTTTGCACCAGCACGCCTCGGGGCAGCGCGACGGGGGCGACAAAGGCGCTCGAACCGTCGGTAGTGGCGCGGCCGACCAAGGCCCCGTCTTCACGCGAGAAGAAGTGCACCACGCCTTGATAGTCGGTGGCGACCGCGACCCGGCCTGACGAGGTGGGCGCGGTCAAGCGGCGATGAAACAGCTTGTCTTGCTTCCACAGTGAAGCCCCAGTGGCACGTGAAAGTGCGAGCACAGCGGCTTTTTCGTCGGTGTAAAACACGAAGCGGCTGTCGCCGCCCATGCCAGACGGGCTGGAGGCCTCTTTCGACCAAACTTGCGTGCCCGACAGTTGGTCGAAACAGGCGATGCGCCCCTGAAAAGCGACTGCGCAAACGTCGCGCTCGAGCAAAATCGGCGACGAGGTCACGTCGGCGACACGCTCCAATTCGGTTGAACCTTTGGGCAACGCTACCGTGCCCTCCCAGCGTAAATTGCCATTGGCAAGATTGATCGCCACCATTCGCCCACCGGGGAAGCCGACGAACACCGTGCCACCGCTGGCGCGGCTCGCAGCCAGGCCTGCCGCGTGGCGCAGCGTAAGGGCCGGTGTGGCACGTTGATAAACCCAGAGGCGCTTGCCGTCGTCGGCATTGAAGCCGAACACCCGGCTGTCGTGGCTGCGCACCACGACCACGTTGTCGGCCACCAAGGGCGCGCTGAGTACCTCGCTTGAGACTAGGGCCTTCCATTTTTCACGACCCGCTTCGTCGAGCGCGATCACTTCGCCTTTAAGCGTGGCGACCACGGTGGTTTTACCGTCTGAGCCTACTCCCGCAGAAATTTTGCCGCCCACACTACTGCGCCACACTTGACCGCCCGTGCTCGCATCGAGCTTGGCGACCGTGCCGTCTTCGCCACCGACATACACATTGGCCCCCACCAAAATCGGGGTGAGTGCCGCACCTTTGGCCGGGCCGATGGTGGCAGTCCACAATAAGCCGGTGGCAAGCGTCGGCGTCATCGCCGGGAGCTCCGCCGGTTTGACCGCTGGCGAGGAACCAAACCAATCGAACGGGTTGGGGATGCTGCCGCAGCCGCCCAAGAGAGTGGTCAGGAGAGCTGCCAGAGTGGCAATTTTGGCTAGGCGAATGGCTGGAGCGCGCATGGCGGGGGCGGATTGCGTCACGGATGTTGGTTAAGCCGCTGGCTTGGCTTCAGGCTCTTTGGGCACTTGCCCGCCTGCAGCTTCAAGCTTGGTTTGAATCAGGCCGCGCGATTGGGCGCGTTTTTCAGTCTTCTCCCAAGCCAAGAGATAAGCTGCGCGCGCTTCCTCAAGCTTGCCTTGAGAAAAATAGATGTCGCCCTTGCGGTCGGCGTAGACCCCGGCGTAGTGCTCGGGGTGCGTGCCATTGACCACTGCCAGCGCCGCATCGTAAGCCTTTTCGTCAATCAGCACGCCAGCCAAGCGCAGCTTGGCCACATGCCGCAATTCTTCGTCTTTGGCGTTGTCAGCGACCCATTGCAGATGCTTCTTGGCAGCCGCCAGGTCGCCTGCGTCAAAGGCCGCTTTAGCGGCGTTCAGAGCGCTTAAGCCCGCAAATGCCGTGCGGGGAAATTGCTGCACCAACGCGTCGGCTGCGGCGCTGGTTTTTTTCGCGTCTTTAGCGGCCAGCACTTTCTGGAATCCTTCGAAAGCCACGGCGGCTTCCGAGCCTTGCTTGGACTGGTACCACTTCCAGCCATTCCAGGCGGCGATAACCAATGCCACCACCGTCAAGGCGGTGACGATGGTGTTACCCCATTGCTTCCACCACTCTTTGATATTGTCGAGTTGTTCTTGGTCTTGCAAGTCGTAGGCCATGTTGCGGTGCTTTCGTAATGACTCTTGAAGGAAGTTCTTGGAATGGGGGAAAAATTCAGATGAGAGCGGCAGCGAGCGCCTCGCGCGCCAAGACTTGCTGCGGCGCTTCAACCCGGAGCGACTTGAAGGTGGCTTGTTGCGCAGCGATTTCGTCTTCGCCGATCACTACGGCGTAGCGCGCGCCGCTGGCATCCGCCTTTTTCATCTGCGATTTAAACGAGCCGCCACCGGCATGCAGAGCCACTGATCGGCCTTGGTCACGCAATTGTTCGGCCAGTTGATTGGCATAAGCTTCGGCCCCGCTACCGGCGAAGACCAAGTAGGCATCGAGTGGCTGTGAAACCGCAGTTCCGGCCTTCTCGTGGAGCGATTGCAGCAGCAAAATCACCCGCTCAATGCCTAGCCCAAAGCCAATCCCCGGCGTGGGTTTGCCGCCCAATTGCTCGATCAGGCCGTCGTAGCGCCCGCCGCCGCAAATCGTTAGTGGGCTGCCCAGAGCGCTCGTCGTCCATTCATACACCGAGCGGTTGTAGTAGTCCATGCCGCGCACCAGACGCGGGTTGACAGTCCAGGTGAGGCCAGCCGCTTTGAGCAGCGCTTGCAAGCCTTCAAAGTGGCTGCGTGAGGCATCGCCCAACAGCTCGATTAACTTGGGCGCACCATCCACCATCGCCTGCATCGCCGGGTTTTTGGTATCCAGAATCCGCAAGGGATTGGTGTGTAAACGGCGCGCGGCTTCGGCATCGAGCAAGTCGGCATGCTGCTCAAAGTAGGCGATCAATTGTGCGCGATGCGCGCGGCGCTCTTCGGTGTCGCCAATCGAGTTGATTTCGAGTGCCACATCAGTCAGCCCCAAGCGCTTCCACAAGCGCGCGAGCATCACGATTTGCTCGGCATCAACATCGGGCCCGGCAAAGCCCAGCGCCTCGACATCCAACTGATGAAACTGGCGATAGCGGCCCTTTTGCGGGCGCTCATGGCGAAACATCGGGCCGGCAGTCCAGACCCGCTGTGGGCCGTTGTAAAGAAAGTTATGCTCAATCGCGGCACGCAGAATGCCGGCGGTCGCTTCCGGGCGCAGCGTGAGCCGGTCGCCATTGAGCGAGTCGGTGAAGGAATACATTTCCTTCTCGACGATATCCGTGACCTCGCCTATCGAGCGCACGAACAAGGGCGTGGGCTCAACAATCGGCGTGCGAATGTTTTTGTAGCCGTACTGGCGCAGCACCTCACGTGCGGTGTCCTCGAAGAACTCCCACAGCGGCGCTTCGTCCAGCAGGATGTCGTTCATCCCCTTGACAGCTTGAATGGTTTGAATTTTGCTCATAGCAGAGTGAAAATGCCAACCCATCATTTTAACGGCTTCGCCCGCTCAATCTGCTCAATCTGCGGGCGCTCCCGTAAGATGTCGCAATAGGCGCTCACCTCAGCCTCATCACCAAACAAACACAGCCAAAATGATCCAACAAGTTCGCAACTTCTACAGCGAGCACGCACGCGACATCATCGCGCAATACTGGCTGCCACTGGCGGCCATTGTGATCGCTGTGCTGGTTGGCTTTCGCTGGATTGACCCGGCCCCACCCAAGCAAATCGAGATCGGCATCGGCTTTGAAGACAACGCCTTCGCAGGCTACGCCGAGCAATACAAGGCGATTTTGGCACGCGACAAAGTGACGGTCACCTTCACCCCCGCGCCCGGCAGCCCGCAAAATCTGGCGCGGATGATGGATGAAAAGTCGCCGATCAACGTCGGCTTCGTGCAAGGCGGCTTGCCTAATTTGATGGATGCCACCGACCTTTCGTCGCTAGGCAGCGTGTATCACGAGCCGTTTTGGGTGTTCGTGCGGCACGAGTCTGGCGCCGCAAAGCTCACCCGCTTTTCACAACTCAAAGGCAAACGGATCGCGATTGGCAAGATCGGCAGCGGCGCGCGCAAACTCGCCACCCGCGTGCTCTCGGCCTCAGGCGTGACGCTCGAAAACTCCGAGCTACTCGAACTGTCGGGCGATGAAGCGGCCGATGCGGTACTCAAGGGCGCAGCCGACGCGGCGGTGTTCGTGACCACACTCGAAGCCACCCATGTGCGTAAGCTGCTCGCCGCGCCCAATCTGGCGCTGGTCAATCTCGATCAGGCCGAGGCTTATGTCAAAAACTTTCCGTTTTTGCACCACGTGGTACTACCGCGCGGCGGCTTTGATTTGGAGAAAAACATTCCGGCCGACGACGTGCATTTAGTGGCACCAACAGTGATGCTGGCCGTGCGTGGCGATATTCACCCAGCGATGATTACGCTGCTACTCAAAGCAGCCACCGAGATTCACGGCGGCACGGGGCTGATGCAGAAAAAAGGCGAGTTGCCTTCCGACAAAGACACCGAATTGCCGATGAATCCCGAGGCGCAGCGCTTCTACAAATCCGGCCCGCCGTTTTTGCAAAAGTACCTGCCGTTTTGGGTGGCAACCTTCGTGGACCGGATGTTCTTCATCCTCCTGCCACTGTTGGCGGTGCTGATCCCGGTGGTCAAGTTGGCACCGGTGATCTACTCCTGGCGGATTCGCTCCAAGGTGTATCACTGGTATGGCGAACTGAAGTTTTTGGAAGGCCAGATTCGCGACGAGCCGGGCGAAGACAAGCTGCCTGGCTATTTGGACCGGCTCGACTGGATCGAAGACCAAGTCAATCGGATTCGCCTGCCGCTGGCGTTTTCAAACCACGTGTATTTTCTGCGCGAGCATATCGACTTGGTGAGAAATTCGATCATGCGCGCCGCGCAGAGCCGCGCGGCGCTTAGCTCTTCAGACAACGATGGCTGAAGAAGCGCCACCATAGCGCTTCTTCACATAGTCATCTACCAAGGCCTGAAACTCTTCAGCGATTTTTTCGCCTTTGAGGGTTACCGTTTTGGCCCCGTCCACGTACACCGGGGCGACTGGCGTTTCGCCTGAGCCCGGCAGGCTGATGCCGATGTTGGCGTGCTTGGATTCACCGGGCCCGTTAACCACGCAGCCCATCACGGCGACGCGCATTTCTTCAACGCCGGCAAATTGCGCCTTCCACACCGGCATTTGGTTGCGCAAATAGCCTTGGATCGACGCAGCCAACTCCTGAAACACAGTGCTGGTGGTGCGGCCACAACCGGGGCAGGCAATCACCATTGGTGCAAACGAGCGAAAGCCCATGGTCTGCAACAATTCCTGTGCGACCACAACCTCTTTGGTGCGGTCGCCATTCGGTTCGGGGGTGAGCGAAATCCGGATCGTGTCGCCAATGCCTTCTTGAAGAAGCACGCCCAGCGCAGCGCTTGAGGCAACTATGCCCTTGGAACCCATGCCCGCTTCGGTCAGCCCCAAGTGCAGCGGGTAGTCGCAGCGGCGCGCCAACTCACGATAAACGGCGATCAAATCCTGCACGCCTGAAACCTTGCACGAAAGGATGATCCGGTCGCCACCGAGCCCCAATTCTTCAGCGCGCTGAGCAGAAGAAATAGCTGAGGTAATCAGGGCTTCGCGCAGCACTTCGTCAGCCGATTTCGGGTGCGCCGACTTGCCATTTTCATCCATCAAGCGCGCGGCCAATTCTTGGTCGAGCGAGCCCCAATTCACGCCGATGCGCACCGGCTTGTCGTATTTGCAAGCCACTTCGATCATCTGCGCGAAGTTGTCTTCGTGCTTTTTGCCTTTGCCGACGTTGCCCGGGTTGATACGATATTTGGAAAGCGCTTCGGCGCATTCAGGATATTGCGTGAGCAGTTTGTGGCCGTTGAAGTGAAAATCGCCCACCAAAGGCACATCCACGCCCATCCGGTCCAACTGTTCACGCAAGGCCATCACCTGGCTTGCCGCCTCCGGCGAATTGACTGTAATACGCACAATTTCGGAACCGGCACGCGCCAGTTCCTTGACTTGAATCGCGGTGCCGATGGGGTCTGCCGTGTCCGTGTTGGTCATCGATTGAACCAGGATCGGCGCATCACCGCCGACCCGGACTTCGCGCGTGCCGTAGCGAATAGTGACTTGGCGGCTGGTGCGCCGATCAATGGACTTGGTCATCAGCTTAAGGAAGTGTCAGACGAGCGATCGCGTTATCTCTGATGTGGGGGCTAAGGTCTACTCGCTTACCGTCAAAAAACAGCTGCACGTCGGCAGCTTTGCCGATGATCAGCGAAAACGGCGGCGCGCCGGCGATGAACTTCTCATCACCCGGCTTGTGGGTCTGCAAATGCACCACAGCGCCGGAACCGTCGAGCACCTGCACCCAGCTTTCCTTGCTGAATACCATGCGCAGCCGCCCGCCTTTGGAGGCATCGCCCGCTGACAACGCGCCTTCGGTTTGCCATTCGGCCTGCGGCACAACCAGCGGAATCGGGATGCCGGCAGGCTCAACCGATGGCAGCGCAATCGACGTCGGGCTGCTCAACGCAGACGGTGCAGCACCAGCTGGCCCCACGGGCTCGGGCGCTTTTGCAGCGGTCACGGCCGCGCTGCCCGCTGTGGGCGCTTTGAGTTTGACTGGAACGAGCCAAGCATACAAGCCGTAGCCCACCGCGAGCAACACGACTGCCAGGCTTGCCATCAGCCAACCACGGTCGGCCATGCGTGCTTCGCCGGGCTGCGGAAATGGCGCGTCGAGTCGGCGAGGGTTCAGCGATTCGCCGTTGCGCGCGCCACCACCCACGCCTGCGCGCGCCGCATTGCGCATCGCCGGGGTGGTCGGCGCTGCGGCGGCCGGGGCCGCCGAACCCAGCGGCAACAGCGCCACCATGGTCTCGGAGCTCAAGCCCACGGCCCCTGCGTAGGCACGGACAAAGCCGCGCAAATGCGTAGTACCAGGCAGATTCGCGTAGTCTTCCGCTTCCAGAGCCTCGATTTGGCGCACGCCGCGCTTGAGGCGATTGGCGATCTCTGCCACGCTCAGGTGTTTTGCTTCACGCGCCGCTTTGAAACGCTTACCGATCGAGCCGGAAAGCGCGGCGACCTCATTAGGTACGACCACAACGCTCTCGGGCATCTCCGGGGCTGATCCCTCGACAGCCGATACGCCGTCGGCTTGCAGTTTCTGCAGTTCACTCGCCCCTGCTGCGACAGGCGATTTCACGCCGCTCTCATTTGTCGGGGTTGCGGGTGCATCAACCTGAGCGCCCTCGGGCTGAACTGGTTGTTTTGGCGGACTAGGCTGATTAGCCTCCATAGCGTTTGCTGCCTTGGCAAAAATTGGTTTAGTTTGCTGCCCGCCGCCGCTGTGTGCTAGCCGGGCAGTGCTCGGAAATTGGGGGGTGAACTGTGAGATCGGGGAGATTACTCGAACTGCCCTGCACCGAGCCGCCGCGCCTCTTCCGAATCCGGAAAGCGCCGCTTCAGTTGTGCCGCGTAGCTGTTTTCGGCGCTGGCATCATTGCGCTTGCGAGCGATGTTTAGCGCGAGCCACAACCCTTGCGGCGGCGCGCCCAAGCCATCGCCCAAGAGGCGCTGGGTGTAAAAATCGGCGCGCGGCAAATCTTCGCGTTTGAAATAGATGCGTGCCAGTTGAAAAGCCACCATCGGATTGCCCGGGTCGAGGCTGAACGCCCGCGAAAAATAGCCTTCGGCCGCCGCTAAATCATCGATCTGTAGGGAGCACAAACCCGCATTTGTATAAGGCTTGCTGGGGGTTTGGTAAAGTGGGTCTTTCAGGGCATTCAAGAAATACGGAATGCCTTGGCGCTCGCGCTTGGTGCGGCACAAAAACCAGCCGTAGTTGTTATTCACGTCTGGGCTGTTAGGCTCGATGCGCAAGGCGCGCGTAAACGCCTCGTCCGCGCGAACGGTATCGCCCAAGTCCATCTGAATCAAGCCGAGCACGTTGTAGGCTTGGGCAGAATTCGGGTCGTCGCGCAGAGCAGTACGCACTTCGTCGAGTGCCACCGCCATCTGGCGTTCCTGAAAATAAGCGAAAGCCAATTCGGTGCGGATGCGGGCGCGCTCCTTTGGCTCAGCTTGGCGGGGTTCGCCTGAATTGGGGTCGTCAACCCGCCGCTCGGTGCGCGCCCCTTGATTACCCGCGCTGTTGCGCGAAGCGGTCGGGTCATTCGCGTCTCTCTTGCCGTCCATGGTCTCGCAGCCAGTGAGCAAAAGCGCCGCAGAGAGGAAAACCAATGCCGATAATCGTTTCATTGTTTGCCCTGGAGTTGAAAGATCAAGCAACTGCCACTGCGGAAAGTTCGGTGGCGCGCGCTGCCTGCCAAACCACCGTTGTAATCGTTGTACCCTTGGCCTGGCGCTCGTCGCGGCGCGTGCGATCTTGGACTTCACCAGCAAGCTGCCCACAAGCCGCATCAATGTCGTCGCCCCGGGTTTTTCGCACGGTGGTCACCAGCCCCGCATCCATCAACACCTTGGCAAACGCGGTGATTCGCGGCCGACTCGACGCTTGATACGGCGAATTCGGAAACGGGTTGAAAGGAATCAGGTTGAACTTGCAAGGCACGTCTTGTACCAGCGTAACCAGCGCTTTGGCATCGGCAACATGGTCGTTAACCCCGTCGAGCATCACATACTCGAAGGTAACGAAATCGCGCGGTGCCACTTCGAGATAGCGAATACACGCTGCCATTAACTCCACCAGCGGGTATTTGCGATTCATCGGCACCAGTTGATCGCGCAGGGCATCAGTGGGCGCATGCAGCGACACCGCCAGCGCCACCGGGCAAGCTTCGCGCAAGCGGTCCATCATCGGAACTACACCTGAGGTAGAGAGCGTGACACGACGGCGCGAGAGGCCGTAGGCATCGTCGTCCAGCATCAACTTCAAGGCGGGCACGACGCGGTCAAAGTTGAGCAGCGGCTCGCCCATCCCCATCATCACCACATTGGTAATCGGGCGGCGCACTGGCCCTGCGTTGCCGCCTTCGTGGGGCTGGGGCAGCGCCCGCTTGAGCAGGTGATTGGCAAGCCAAAGCTGGCCAATGATTTCTGCCGTGCTCAAATTGCGGTTAAAACCCTGCTTGCCGGTGGAACAAAACGAGCAATCGACCGCGCAACCGGCTTGCGAAGAAATACACAAAGTGCCGCGATCATCTTCAGGAATATAGACCGCTTCAATCGCGTTTTTGTGGCCGACATCGAGCAGCCACTTGCGCGTGCCATCTTGCGCCGTGTGGTCGCTGATGATGGCGGGCACAAGGACTTCAGCTTCAGCCTCCAAGGCTTCACGCAGTGGCTTGGCCAAGTCGGTCATCGCCGAGAAATCCGCGACTTGACGCTGGTGCAGCCACTTTTGCACCTGGCGCGCCCGAAAGCGCTTGTGACCGCGCGCGCCAAACCAAGCGGCAAGTGCTTCACCGTCGTAGTCGAGCAAATTGGCGCGCGTGGCGGTCACGGTGAAGGTTGCTCTGGCTAGCGCGAGTAAACGTTCAGCGCCGGGAAGTAGTAGGCGATTTCAATTGCGGCAGTCTCAGGCGCATCGGAGCCATGAACCGCGTTCGCGTCGATGCTGGCGGCGAAGTCGGCGCGAATCGTGCCGGCGGCCGCTTTCTTCGGATCGGTAGCGCCCATCAAGTCGCGGTTTTTCAGAATCGCGCCGGGGCCTTCGAGCACTTGAATCATGACCGGGCCGGAGATCATGAAATCGACCAAATCTTTGAAAAATGGGCGCTCGCGGTGGACCGCGTAAAAGCCTTCGGCCTCGGCGCGCGACAGCTGCGCCATGCGCGCTGCAATGACCTTCAGACCTGCGTCTTCAAAACGCTGGTAAATCTTGCCAATTACATTTTTAGCAACGGCATCAGGTTTGATGATCGAAAGGGTGCGCTCTTGTGCTGCAGACATGTAAAAACTCCGAAAAATGAAAAAGAAAAATGAAAATCAACGGGCGAATAAGTGAGAAGTTTGCCGCGAAAACTGAACCCACGATTCTACCTTGTCCGCTGCCCTGAATCTCGATTCGATGGTGCGGACACCATTGTGATTTTTCCGGAATCGACTACCTGGAGCGATTCGCGCAGCTACTTGGAGAAGTAGCGCACCTGCGGCAGTTCAGCGAAATCGGCATCCATCGTCCACACCACAGCGCGATGCTCCAGCGCGGCGGCGTAAATGATGCTATCTGCCATCGGCAGCTTGTGTTTCAGCGAAAGTTGCGCCGCACCACTCGCGCGCGCAGCGGTCAGGTCCACCACCGGAAAGCGCCGCATGTGCGACTCGACCCGAGCCGCCTGCTTCTCACCACCTAGCAGCTGCGCCCGTTTGACTACCTCAAAAATCGAGATCGCTGGCACCACCAGCTTGCCTTCCTCGATGACTGCCAAAAATGTGGCGGCATAACCACCGTCAACCAGCAGCTCCAACCAGGCGCTGGAATCGAGAATATTCATACCCGGTCGTCGTCGCGCAGAATCTCCGAACTCTGCCCGCGAAACAGGCCGCGCAATGCCGCCGTCGGCTCCTCGGGAATCAATTCAATCCGGTCAGCCTTGAGAACGACCCGCAATTGCCGTCCCGCCTTCAAACCGAGTGCGCGCCGCGCGGCTGCGGGCAGCGTGATTTGGTACTTGGAGGATAAGGTGGCGGAAGTCATGGCGTGATGGCAAGCATGGGGAAAAGCGAATTGTAAAGCGAATCACTATCCACTTCTAAGCGAAATGTAAAGGAAACCGAAGTATCAAGGAAAACCAGAGGCACCGGGACGGGAGATCGCCACAGACCCCGACCAGCCATTGCTCACGCTTGGAGACGCGCTCTGGAACGGGTGTTCACCCGAGTCACTGGTCAAGAACCAATGACAGTAAGGCTCTTCACGGGATGATGCTTGGAGATCGTTATTCCATTTCTAAATCATTACGATATGTCGTTGCCCCTTCCTAGCCGTGCTACGCGCACTGTCGTCGTCGGTGCGCCTAATCTCGTAATGATTTAGAAATGGAATTA
>JANLTH010000041.1:0-29745 GCA_031362865.1 Burkholderiales bacterium
CCCTGCGCCAATCCCCGTCCCGACAATAATGAGTGCCAAATCGCGCGCATCTTGCCCTGCACCTAACCAAGCCTCTCCAAGTGCCGCTGCGTGAGCATCCATCTCAATAAAGGCAGGGATGCCTGTCTCTTGTTCCAGCAGTGCAGTCAGCCGCAGTTCGCGCCAACCCAGGTTGATGAACGCTACTCGCTCTTTGTCAAAGGCGAGATCAAGAAAGACCTGACCCTGGCCTCTGAGCTGAAATATGTGCCGCCCACCGAATCGATCACCGACCACATCATTTACCGGCGTGTCAGCAAAACGCCCAACGTCGCCAAGTTTGAAGCACTGATCGCCGAAGCGGCGAAGCGCAGCGAGCTGGACCCCGCGTTGGTCAAGGCGGTGATTGCAGTTGAGTCGGCCTACGACCCAAACGCGGTGTCGCCCAAGGGTGCTACTGGTCTGATGCAGCTCATCCCGGGCACGGCGGCGCGTTATGGCGTGCAGAAAATTACCGATCCGAAAGAAAATATCGGCGGCGGCACGCGCTATTTGCGTGACTTGCTCAAAATGTTCGACGGCAGGCTCGATCTGGCGCTGGCGGGCTACAACGCGGGCGAGGGCGCGGTCAAGCGCTACAAATATACAATTCCGCCCTTTCCTGAAACGCAGAATTACGTCAAGCTCGTCATGCAGTTTTACGCCGTGTTCAACCCGTCCATCGCTGCCAACAGCGGCATGAAAACCGTGACCAAGGGTAAGGACGGGCGCATCACCGTCACGCTGCCGGGCAGGCCCATTTCCCAGCGGTCCAGCCAGCTCGACCCCAAAGACGCGGCGCGCATCAACGCCCAAATCGAGTCGCGCATGAAAGCCATCGAGCGCAACGCTGAAACCTCAAAATAAATAGGGACTGTCCCTATTTATTTGCTATTTATTTGCTTAATTTGCCTTACAGGTAATTCATGTCTCAAGATCACGACCTTTTTTCCAATTTACCGCCTGAGTCACCGCCGCCGCCGGCCGTGCCCCTCCCGCCGGAGCCCGATGACGGCAGCTTCATTACCTTGGGTAACTACGCCGAGCGCGCTTATCTTGACTACGCGGTCAGCGTGGTTAAAGGGCGGGCGCTGCCCGATGTGGCGGATGGGCAAAAGCCGGTGCAGCGGCGCATTATTTATGCGATGAACCAGTTGGGTTTGGCGGCCAACGCCAAGCCGCGCAAGAGCGCCGCCGTGGTGGGCGATGTGCTGGGCAAGCTGCACCCGCATGGCGACCAGTCGGTGTACGACGCGCTGGTGCGGATGGCGCAGGACTTTTCGCTGCGCTACCCGCTGATCGACGGGCAGGGCAATTTCGGCAGCCGCGATGGCGACAACCCCGCCGCGATGCGTTACACCGAAGCGCGCCTGACCCCCATCGCCAAACTGCTGCTCGATGAAATTGACTTGGGCACCGTCGATTTCATTCCCAACTATGACGGCAGCTCGAAAGAGCCCAAGCAACTGCCCGCCCGCTTGCCGATGGTGTTGCTAAACGGTGCGTCGGGTATTGCCGTGGGCATGGCTACCGAAATTCCGCCGCACAATCTGCGTGAAGTGGCCAAAGCCGCAGTTGCCTTGGTGCGCAACCCAAAAGCGTCATTGAGCGAGCTGATGGAGCATGTGCCGGGGCCTGATTTTCCGGGTGGTGGGCAAATCATTTCGAGCACTGACGACATTGCCGAGGCCTACCGCACCGGGCGCGGCTCGGTCAAAGTGCGTGCGCGCTACACGATTGAAGAGTTGGCGCGTGGGCAATGGCAGTTGATTGTGACTGAGCTGCCGCATGGCACCTCAGCAGCCAAGGTGCAAGAAGAGGTGGAGGAGCTGGTCAACCCTAAGGTTAGAACCGGCAAAAAATCGCTCTCGCCTGAGCAGCAAAACATGAAGGGCGTGATGGCCGCCTTGCTCGACAAAATGCGTGACGAGTCGGGCCGGGATGCCGTGACGCGCCTGGTGTTCGAGCCACGCACCTCCAAGGTGGAGCAGCAGGAACTCATCAACACCCTGCTTGCCCACACCAGCCTGGAGTCCTCCGTATCGATCAATCTGGTGATGATCGGCATCGACGGCAAGCCGCGCCAAAAGCCCTTGGTGGAGATTTTGGGCGACTGGGTGGAGTACCGCTTCACCACCGTTAAGCGGCGCACGCAACACCGCTTGGCCAAGGTCGATGACCGCATCCATATTCTTGAAGGGCGGATGATTGTCTATCTGAGTATCGATAAAGTCATCAAGATCATCCGCGAGAGCGATGAGCCGAAACCGGCTCTGGTGGCGGCTTTCCGGCTGTCCGACGTGCAGGCCGAAGATATTTTGGAGATTCGTCTGCGCCAATTGGCCAGGCTCGAAGGCATCAAAATCGAGCAAGACTTGAAGGCGCTGCGCTTGCAAAAAACCGAGCTGCAAGAGCTGCTCGACAACCCGGCATCGATGAAAAAACTCATCATCAAAGAAATTGAAGGCGATGCCAAAACGTATGGCGATGCGCGCCGCACCCTGATTGAGGCCGCCAGCCGCACGGTGGTTGAGCAAAAAGTGGTGGACGAGCCGGTCACGGTGATTGTGTCGGAAAAAGGCTGGGTCCGCGCCCGCACTGGGCATGGTCACGAGGCCGCCGCATTTACCTTCAAAGAAGGCGACTCGCTCTACGCCACCTTCGAGTGTCGCACCGTGGAAAGCCTTGTCCTGCTTAGTTCTTCAGGCAGATCGTACTCTGTGTCGGTAGCGCAGCTACCCGGCGCGCGCGGCGATGGCGTGCCGTTCACTACCTTCGTGGAACTGGAATCTGGCGCGAAAATTTTGCACGTGTTAGCCGGGTCGCCCGAGCAAAAAGTGCTGATGGCATCGACCGCTGGTTATGGTTTTGTCTGCAAGTTGGGCGACATGGTTACGCGCTTGAAGGGCGGCAAAACCTTCATGAAGCTCGAAGACCGAGTGGAACCGATTTGCCCCGCCGTGATCGAATCGACGCACGACAAACTTGCCGTGCTCACCGACACCGGGCGCTTGCTGGTCTTTAAGTTAGACGAAGTCAATGAGCTCAATGGCGGTGGGCGTGGCGTGATTCTGCAAGACCTGGAACCGAAAGAAAAAGCCCTCGGCATCGCCACGTTTGGCCCGCTCGGCGTGACCGTGGAAGGTGCTGGGCGCGGTGGTAAAGACTATAACGTGACCCTCAAAAACAAAGACCTCCTGCCCTACGAAGCGCGCCGCGCACGCAAGGGCAAGCCCTTGGCGTTTCGCATCAAGGCGGCCGGTTTGAGCGCCGTTCAACTACTTAAGGTGATGCCTTGAAACGCAAGCTGGGCGTGCTTCTTGGGGCATCGATTACGGCGTTGGTGGCGTGTGCGGCAGTCGCCGTCAATAGCCACTACAGCCGCGACAAGCCACACCATACGCCCACCGGCTTCGTCAATAACTACTCCAGCACGGTTGCCAATAAAAGCCCGTGGCCCTGGTATTGGGAGCGGTTTAACCAAGGCTTGCCACCGCCCCCGGCGAACAATTACAACTTTCCGCGCGTCGCCTGGGGGCAGCCCGATTTGGCGTGGCTCAAGGCCAATCGCACTGAGACTACCGCCACATGGATCGGGCATGCCACGGTGCTGCTACAAACCGGCGGGCTCAATATCCTGACCGATCCGCATTTTTCAGAGCGTGCATCGCCGGTGTCGTTCGCGGGTCCAAAGCGCAAAGTCGCCCCTGGTATCGCTTTCGCTGATCTGCCGCATATCGATGCCGTCGTGATTTCGCACAATCACTACGACCATATGGACGAGAAGACGCTTCTCTGGCTGGCTGACCAAAATGGTGGTGCGCCTCGCTATTTTGTCGGCTTGGGGCTCAAAAAGTGGTTCACCGAGCGCGACATCGCGAATGTGAGCGAAATGGATTGGTGGGAACGCGAAACCTACAAAGGCGTGGACTTCACGATGACCCCGGTGCAGCACTGGAGCGCGCGCTGGACCAATGACCGGTTTCAAACCCTCTGGGGCGGCTGGGTGATCAGGAGCGCCGGCACATCGAGCGTCAAGCCGTACAACTTTTTCTTCGCGGGCGACACCGGCTACTCCAAAGACTTCGCTGACATTGGCCAACGTTTAGGGCCGTTTGACTTGGCCGCGATTCCGATTGGGGCCTACGCGCCGCGCTGGTTTATGCGCGAGACCCACGTCGACCCTGCGGAAGCGGTGAAAATGCACCGAGACCTGCGTGCCGTCACTTCATTGGCAATCCACTGGGGCACGTTCGAATTAACCGACGAAGCGCTGGACGAGCCGCCCAAGGTGCTGGCGGTGGAATTGAACAAAGCGGCGCTCGACCCGGCGCGCTTTCTGGTGCTCAAGCATGGTGAAATGATCAAATCTGCGAATTCCGACAAAGCCCGATGAACTTCACCACCCTCTCAAGAACCGCTCTGGTATTGGCTCTTGAGGCATTGCCCAGCATAGCGTTGGCGATGCCGCCTGAGGAGCGGGTCAAGGTCAAGCAACTGGTGGGCTATATCGAGAGCTTGCCGCAGACCCGCTTTGTGCGCAACGGGCGCTCTTACAGCGCGGCCGAAGCGGCGCAGTTCATGCGTTTGAAGTGCGAAGCCAAGATGGACAAGCTGGCCACCGCGCGCGAATACGTCGAGCAGTGCTTTACGCGCTCATCGACCAGCAAAGAGGTCTACCACCTGCGTGACGCTACCGGCGTAACCAAGGAAAGCGGCGTAGTGCTAAACGCGCGTTTGGACGAAATCGAAGCGGCAGCGCGCAAGAAGTAGAGTTGAATCTGGCTACTGCGGTCGCACCACTGGCATCATCCGCCCAATCGCCACGGTTGCCACCACGGCGACTGCAAACACCAGCATCGTGAGCGTGATCGTCTCGCCGATTAAGAGCGCAGCAAAACCCATCGTCAGAAAGATCTGCGTCAATTGGGTTTGCGAGACGCGCGCTACGCCGCCGATGTCCAGCCCGCGATACCAGGCAAAAAAGCCGACATACTGGCTCATGATGGCGACGTAGAGAAAGCCGCTCCAAGCAGTCACGCTGATCGACGCCGGTGCCGCCGGTTGCGTGAACCACGCGACCACCCCAGTGATTGGCAGGCTGATAACCAGCACCCAGCTAATGGTTTGCCAACCGCCTAGCTCACGGGTTACCCGCGCGCCAAAGGTGTAGCCGGTCGCACCCAGCAAAATCGCCGCAAACAGCGCCCAATCAGCCGCGTGCAGGCTGCCCGCCCCCAGCGTGAGTGCAAAGCCGATCACCAGAGCGCTGCCCACCAAGGCCGCCACCCAAAAGCCGCGCGAAGGCCGCTCGCCCATCAAAAATGCGCCAAAGGCGGCGGTCGCCAGTGGCATCAAGCCCACCACCACCGCGCCGTGGGCGGCCGGCACAGTGCGCATCGCCCACGAGGTGAGAAAGGGGAAGCCGAACACCACGCCAATCGCTGTCAATGCCAAGCCGCGCACCTGCGGCAGGGTGGGCCTGGGGCAGCGCAGCACGATCACCACCGCCAGCGCAATCAAGCCTGCCAAAAAGGAACGACCACCGGCTACGAAAAATGGGTTCAACTCTGCCACCGCGACGCGCGTGGCGGGCAGCGTGAGGCTGAAAATCAGTACGCCCAGAAAGCCTAACGCCAGACCGGTGTTCTCAGGAGCCGCAGCGGGTGAATGGGTGGTCATCGCTGCGTTAAAAATTCCATTCGGGCTGCAACGAATCACCGACGCGAATCTCCTGTCCGACACCGCCACACACAATCACGTTTTGCCCGAACATCACACCACCGTCAAAGTCATCTCGTGCCCGATAGGTTTGCAGAATATCCAGCACCGAAGGGCCGCGTTCGCCGCTGGTTTGGTCAATCGAGGGAATCGGGCAGCGGGCGCACGGTTTAACCGCAGCCAAGCCATACGAGTGCCCCAAGAGTCGCGCCAGATGGTCTTCTTCATAGGGTGCTACACCGCTCACGACAACATTGGGGCGAAACCGGTTGATCGGAATCACCTCGCGCCCTGCTTCTTGCAAGCGGTCGTTTAAGTCGGCGAGCGACGCTTCGTTAGCCAGCAGAATCGGGTAGCCGTCAGAGAAGCGGTTGAGCGCGGTGATGCCGCCATCTTTACCCCGCGTGCGCTCCCGATTGGCCACCCGCTGATGGGCCGGGTCAAAACGCACCAGCCGCACTTTTTGTTTGAGGATTGCCGAGAGCCAAGCGGCAGCTTCGTCGCCTTCGTCAAACGCAGCACAGGCATGGCCCCACACGCGTACTTGTGCCGTTGGCGAGCGTAACGCAAACTCGCCCAGGCGAATCGAACAAGGCGCGACTGAGCGGGCGATCGAGGGCGCATGCAGCGTGAGCGCAGTCGTATCGATTTGGGGGCGAATCGTCGCCATCCACGGCAATTGCCGCTGCGTCACAAATTCGCCCGATTGGTTGACCACCATCCACTCACGGTCGCCAATGCCCTGCGTCATTAAGCCAGCGGCGGTCAAGGTGGCGCTCTCAAGCGCGATCCCGGCACAAGATTTGACCGGGTAGAGCGCGAGGGAAGCAACATGTACGGAGTCGTTCATCATGGGCGAAGTGTAACGGCAGTGTAATGGCCCGAACGCGCATTGCAGCAGCACAGTCACTAAGGCCGCGCGCCGTACAGCGCAACTTGCCGGGGCTTTTACAGCCCCTCAACCAAGCCCGGCATCATGATGAGATCAACGTCGCCCGGGTCTACGCCCAACTGCATCAAAATCGTCGTCATCTGGCCACGATGATGGGCTTGGTGATTGAAAAAATGCGTCACGATCATCAGCGCATCGGCTGCCACCACCGCGCCGTTTACGCGCCGGTACTCAAACCGCCCGCTCAGCCACGCCGGGTCGAGTTTGCCCGCCCACGCAAGGATGCGCAGGTCATGTGCGCAGCGCTCAGCGCGCAGGGCCGCAAACTCGCTATGCAGCTCGTGCCGCAGTGAGGTTGCCGTGAAGGGCTCGCCCACAAACCTTCCGAGCCAGATTTTGTCGCCCAGCAGCAAGTGGTTCATCGTGCCATGCAGCGACTTAAAAAATGCGCCGATGTCGCGTTTGCGCGCCTCGTCGCTCAAGCGGGCGGCGCAGTCGTAGAGCACGCCGTTAATCCATTGGTTGTATTGCGCCAGCTTGGCAAAATTGTCGGGAAAATTCATGCTGCGAGGCGCTCCTCTTTGATACGCGCCACTTGCGCCCGCGCCGCCTTGGCGAGTGCTTGCGGCGCGATCGGAAAGCCAGTGTTGGGATGCCCCGCCGCAGGGTAGATCACCGCATACTGCAGCAGATCTTCATCAAACAAGGTGATGGGGGTCGTCACATGTCCAAGGGGTGCAACACCGCCGATGCTAAAGCCGGTCTTTTCCTTCACAAAATCGGCATCCGCTTTGCCAATGCCCTGACCAACCAGCGCCTTGATTTTCTTCTCGTCCACCCGATTCGCACCACTGGCGATGACCAGCACCACCTCGCCGGTTTGCTTGGCGCGAAAAATCACGCTCTTGGCGATTTGCGCCACCTCGCAGCCGAGAACCTCGGCGGCGGATTGGGAGGTCGGGGTTGCCTCCTCATGGACGATGATCTCGGTGCTGATCCCGGCTGCGACGAGTGCATTGCTGACGCGCTGCACGCTCGGGTTGGCAAGGATGCTGGCGCGACAATCGGGATCGACAGTGATGGTGTGCATGGCGCAGAAGGTCAGGTGTTCGGGGATGAAGGCTTGTGCAGATCAATCACCGCAGGGTCGGGTGGTTTGGATGCGCGCAAATCCGACTCGTAGGCCCAGACTTTGAACTCGCCCACCAGGACCAGATAGCGATGGGTGCGGCCGCTGCCTTCAGTGTGGATGGAGATAATTTTGCAGGCAGCGCCTTTGGCGAAGCCTTGTACGTCGCGCTGCAAATAGACGTGCTCGCCGGGCAAATAAATCGGGTTTGGCCCGCGCAGGGCTTTGAGCCGGGCAGTTGCCCCCAGGTTGTTGAAGCGCCCGGAGTTGCTCAGGGTTTTGTTGCGCCCAGTCTGGCCCAGCGTTTGCATTCGACCAGTTTTCGATAAATCCGCCATGCTTGTCCTCCCGCTTATCAGACCGCTTGTCTGCTCGCGCTCCTTGAGCGTGACCGATGTCACTGGCAGCGCCTGAAAAGCTTACGCCAATTTGGGTTGAAACGGTTACGATGCAGGGCATTGACCGACCTGCAAAATCGCTATTTTGAAACTCATCAGTTGGAACATTCAGTGGGGCCTGGGCGCGGATCGGCATTTGGATCTGGGCCGCATCATCCGCGAGGCGCGCCGCCTGGCCGATTTTGATGTGCTCTGCCTGCAAGAAGTTGCCGACAACTTGCCTGAACTGGAAGCCAGCCTGGGCGAGGATCAACTGGCGGAACTGGCCCTCTGCCTGCCCGGATTTACCGCCATCCCCGGCTTTGCCACCGACATTTTGGCGCAGGATGGCAGGCGCGCCCGCTATGGCAATGTGATCTTCTCGCGCCATCCGGTCTTGCGCGCGTTGCGCCACAGCTTTCCGCTGGTGCCGGAACCGCGCCGCAGCACCGCCCGTACAAGCGCCGCGCTTAGGCCGCGCCGCGCGATGACCCGCAGCGCCGTTGAAGCCGTGATCGCCTTCCCTGGCGGGCCGATTCGGGTGCTCACCACCCATCTCGAATACGCTTCGCCGATCCAGCGCGCGTTTCAAGTCGAGCGGATTCGCGAAGTGCATGCCTTTGGCGCGGGCCGCGCGCGCCATCCGTTTGCCGACGCGCCCGCACCGTTCGCGCAAACCCTCGAAACAGCTTCGACCATCGTCTGCGGTGATTTCAATATGCCGCCTGAAGACCCAATACTGGCGCGCTTCTTCAAGCCTTTTTCGAGGGGCACGCCACGGCTTTTGGATGCCTGGAAGGCCAAGCACCCACGCCTGCCGCACCCGCCTTCGTTCCACGTGCATGAGGGCGGCAAAGACGGCACTGCCAAGCCGCAGTGCGCCGACTACACGCTCATCTCAGCCGGCTTGAAGCCGCGCGTGCAGAGCATGGTCTACGACCAAAGCTCGCAAGCTTCTGACCATCAACCGATGATTCTGACGCTCACCGACCGCTAAACGCGCAGCCCGTCACGCCACGCCACGCCGTCAATCACAGCACCGATTTTTTGCGAATAAAGTCGAGCCGATCAACCGACTTGACCTCGATGTCTTTCACATCCACGCCTTGCAGCACTTTGAGCTTCACGGTGACCCCGCTTTTGCCCTGGTTCCACAGCGCGGTCCAAAAATTCTCCAGCGTGGTGACCTTGTCGCCGCCGACTGCAAGGATGATGTCGCCGGCGCGCAAACCGGCTTGGGCCGCAGGGGCTTCCTCGGTGACGCGCATCACCGAAATGCGTCCTTCGCCGTCGTTTGCATTCAGGCCAATCCATGGGCGCAGCGAGTCTTTGGTGGGGCGATTGGCCGAGAGCTCTTCCAGAATTGGGCGCAGCAAATCGACGGGTACAAACATATTGCCCGGAAAGCGCCGCTGCGGTATCAGCGCATCGGCCACCAGCAGCGAGCCTACCCCGATCAGCGTGCCATTGCGGTCGATCAGCGCGGCACCCTGATGGTCGGGCCGGGGCGGAATCGTAAACAGCGCATCGTCGATCAAATATTCCCAATAGCCGGCGAAGCGGCGCTTGGAAACGACTTGCGCCAGATTTGCATTTTCTCGCCCGCCATAGGTGGCGAAAACCACGCGGTCTTGCTCGCTCACGGTAGACGACACGCCCAATTCGAGACCCGCCAGCCCCAATGGCACGGTGGGGCGCACTAGGCCAAAGCCGGTGGCATGGTCGTAACCGGCCACCGTGCCAGGGATTTTTTTGCCACCGTTGGTGACGATTTCGACCGATTCGGCTTCGAGAATCAAGTAGCCGATGGTCAATACCAAACCGGAGGGGGCGAGCACCACGCCGCTGCCTTCACGCTCGCGCCCCAAGGTGCGTACGGAGCGCGCATTTTCGACTGCCGTGGCTTTGACTTGCACCACCGATTCGAGCGCGGTTTCAATCCGGGCCATTGCGGCGCTGTCCAGTTGCGCCGCGGGTTGCGCGGCGGCAGGCAGCCCGTGCAGTGTGAGCAGGGTAGAAGATCCCAGCAGGGCCAGCAAGGCTAGTCGCCGGAGTAGATCGGCGAGATTGCGGTCATTGGGACGTTTTACCGTGATGCAGTTCACACTTCCTGCCAATTTGTTCCCGTTCTTGCTCGTTTTCATGCGAACACCTCCTAGGCTGGGGTTACCAAACTACACGGCATCAAGAATCGACTTGCTTTGGGAACCAGAGCTGACTCTAGACTCTACGCCTGATGAGCCACAGACGCAATTAGCGCACCAGGTGATATCAGTCACGAATTGACAGTTGTTTATTCGGTGTTCATCAAAAGTTGAATGAAACTTGCTTAAAAATCGTACGGATTGGAATTGCTTCAATTAGACCTCATCGAGTATGAATTTTCGGGAACTGCCATGAATGACCGTTCGCTTGCCCACTTTTCTGTTCACGGCTCACGCCGCGTCGCCCCTGGTCGGGTTTGGACCTTCAGCGTGCTCACCGCGAGCGTGGCGCTCGCCTTCACCTCCTTGGCGACCGAATCCTTAGCCAACCCCAGCGGTGCCACCGTAGTCAACGGCGCGGCAGGTTTTTCACAAAACGGCAAAACGCTCACTGTCACCAATACGCCGGGCGCGATCATCAACTGGCAAAGTTTTTCCATCGGGCAAGGCGAAGTCACTCGCTTTGTGCAGCAAAACGCCTCGTCAGCCGTGCTCAACCGCGTTGTCAGTGGCGACCCCAGTCAAATTCTGGGGCAATTGCAATCGAATGGCCGGGTTTTTCTGATTAACCCCAACGGCATCACCATCGGCGCGGGCGCGCGCATCGACACGGCGGCCTTCGTGGCATCGAGTCTCGGTCTCAAAGATGCTGATTTCCTGGCCGGCAAAATGCGCTTTGACCAAGCGGGCGACGGGGCCACCGTCATCAACCACGGCACCATCGTCACGCAAAGCGGCGGGCATGTCTATTTCGTGGGCAAAGATGTTGCGAATCACGGCGTAATTCACACGCCCAAAGGCGAAATCATTCTGGCGGCCGGCAAAACGGTCGAACTCATCAACCCGAAAGAGCCGAACGTGCGCGTTGAAGTTAGTGCCACTGGCAACAGCGTGGTCAACCTGGGGCAAATCATCGCCACCGGCGGTGTGATCGGCCTGTTTGGCGGCAGCATCCGCCAAGCCGGTGTCGTCAGCGCCAATACCGCAGAAATCGGTGCCAACGGCAAGATTGTCTTCAAAGCCAAACGCGACATTACGCTGGAAGCCGGTAGTCGTACCGAAGCGTCGGGCCCCAACGTCAACGGTGCCGGCACGATCACCGTACACAGCGAAACCGGTACGGTCAAAGCCACCAGCGCCACAGTAGAGGCCAAAGGATCAAGCAGTCCGCGCTTGGAGTCGAACCTGCCGGTCTACACCAGCGACGTGGCCCCGACCAACATCATTAACGTGATCGCAGCCAGCGCCGCCGCTGCCAACGGGTTGGCAACTGTGGCTCACACCAGCCGCGCAGTAAGCGTCTCCAGCATGGCAGCCGCAAGCGGCAATACTGGCGCGCTTCTCCAAAGCATCGGTCTGGAAACGACCATCCAGAGAGCCTCTTCAGCTCTGCCCCAGAGCGCAACCAGTCTCACGCCGAATCCCTCACTGCTCCAAGGCGGCGAAATCCGCCTGCTCGGCGATACCGTGATCGTGACTGGGAGCACGCAGGTGGATGCCAGCGGCGAACTAGGCGGCGGCATGATTCTGGTGGGCGGCGACTATCAAGGCAAGAACACCGCGATTCAAAATGCACGCAACACCGCCGTGACCACCAATGCCGTGCTGAAAGCCGATGCCGAGCTGCAAGGCCGTGGCGGCAAGGTGATCGTCTGGGCCGACCACGCGACCCATTTCACCGGCAGCCTGTACGCGCGCGGTGGTACGCAGGGCGGCAATGGCGGATTTGGCGAAACCTCGGGCAAAAATTCGCTTTACTTCCGCCCCAAACAGGTCAGCTTGGCCGCGCGCACGGCGGGTGCTGTGGGCGGCCGGCTGCTGCTCGACCCGAATGATGTGGAGATTGGCTTCAACCCCGGCTCGGCGGGAGACGATTCCTTTTCCGCAAGCACCGGTGCGCTGCCGATTACGACGCAAAATCCGTGGGGCACCAGTGTCACCAGCACCGGTTTTGTCGATACCGAAGGCATTTTGCAAGTGCTCAACACCGGCACCAGCGTCACGATTCAAACCAACGGCGTTGGCAGCGGCGGCAATGGCGACATTCGCTGGGTCGATGGTGGCGTGTTTAAGGTGATGGGCGGCAATGCGACCCTGACTCTGCTGGCAGACCGCAATATCACGATTGCGCCGACCGTGTCGATTGCCTCCGATGCCGGGCAGCTCAATGTGGTGTTCGCTGCCCGCGCCTTTGGTGGTGCGGTAGGCTCGGTGCGGGTAGGCGATGCGGCAAACCTGAATACGGTGACGATCAACACCAACGGCGGCGCGCTCACCATCGGCGGTGGTGACGTGGGAGCTTCGGGTTTGGCGATTGGTAACGCCGCCCAGCCGCACGGCATCTCGCTCGAAAAGACCAACATTTTTACCGCGGGCGGCACGGTAAACCTGCGTGGTCAATCGCACAGCACGAATTTCTCCAATGGCATCAACCTCACTGGTGCGAGCCTCACCAGTACCGCGCTGATTACTTTAAGCGGCAACGGCATGGGAGCGATTTCATCCTATGGCATTCAGATTCGCGACTCCAGCCTCGTGCCGCAAGACAATCAGGGCATTTACCACTACGCTACTGGCACGGCGGGCCAAGCGATACTCATTGATGTGGGTGCGGTGCTGGGCAATGTCAATCGCTTGAACCCGGTACTGCTGCAAAGCAATGGCGGCGCGATCAACTTGCAAGGCACGCGCATTTCGGCGAAAGATTTGCACCTCGAGCTCACTCAGGGTGGTGCCCTGTTCCAGCAGCCCACCATGCAGGTCGATGCCACCAATTTGGGCGTTTTTGGCGGGGGCGCTGCGCCGACCCAGGTGACGCTCTTGGGGCCAAACAACGTTTTTGCGACCAATGTGGCTGCCAATCTGCCGGCGGCCAATTCCATGTTTCGCGTGCAATCCAGCGGCGCGCTGCCAGTCACCAGCTACGGCGCGACCAACGGCATTACGCTGGGCAACAATGGCAACTTGGCGCTGGTCAGTAGCGGGGCGATCAATATCGGCCAGCCGATCAACGTGCCCGGAACCACCGGGGCGATCAGCTTTCAGTCCGATGCTGCCGTCGTGTTCAGCGGCCCGGGCAGCGCCAGCGTCGGCACCGGGGCAATGTATTTCCTGCCACTCTCGGTAGGCTTGGAGATGAGTGTGGGCAACGTGAATATGCCGCGCGATTTTCATGTGCCCGCTGCCACGATTACCGCAGCGTCGGCAGGTACGGTAGTGCTCGGTGCCGATTGGCTAGGCACGACCACGGCCGGCAATGTCTGGTTGGGGGATGCCAACTATGGCGCGAAAAATGTCACCATCAACGGCACCGGTTTCATGGTCATCGACCCGGTAGCCGCCGCGAATGGGCTGCAGATCACCGGCAACTTCACGGCCAAAGCAGGTGGCATGCTGACCTGGGGCCTTGGTTTCCCCGTCATCGGTGCCACGGGCAACCGGATTTTTGACGTGGGTGCAGGCACCGTCGGTGCGCCTTCGACCATGACCTCCACGATCGCCGGTGGCAACGTGGGCAAATACGGTGCGGGAGCCTTGGTGTTGGGTGGTGCCAATACCTACACCGGGCAAACCTGGGCGGTGGGCGGCACGCTGATCGGGGACGGCACATCTCTGGTGGGCGCGGCGATTGATTTAAGCCCTGGTGGCACGGTGCTGCTGAGCACGGGAGCAAGTTCCACGATCGGTCGCCCCATCACTGGCAGCGGAGTGCTCAACAAAACGGGCACGGGCACGATTGTGCTAGGTCAGGCCGGCACTTACCTTGGCCCCACGAATGTGCTGCAGGGCACATTGGAACTGGGCGACGACGGCGCTTTGGGCCAATTCGGTGCGGGCAATGAGACCTTCGTTGCGGCTGGAGCGTCGCTCAATCTGGGTGGGCGCACGGTCTCCGAGACGATCAGCATCAATGGTAATGGGGTTGACCCGGCTACCGGTGGCGCGCTCTACGGTGGCGGCACGCTCAGCGCGGGCTTACGCGTGGCTACCGACGCGCAGATTTATGGCACTGGTACTTTGCACATCAACGGCACAGGTATTTCCGGTGCAGGCAACCTCACCATCAAGCACTCGGCCGGACGCAACACCAACTTGAATGGCGGCAACGCCGCCTATAGTGGCAACATCAATGTCACCGGCGACGGCACCGGTGGTGTGGTCTATCTGGGTAGTACCAATTCGTTAGGGGCCACCAGTGGCACGACCACGGTTTACGCCAATAGCAACGTTTCTCTGGGGCCCGGATTGACCTCCGCCGAGAACTGGGTGATGGAGGGCGGGAGTATCGTCAATTCGCAACCAGGTGGTACCGCCACACTCACCGGTTTGATGACGCTCAACGCGGTGTCGCGGCTCAGCGCAACCGGTAACGCCAGCTCGCGCTTGGTGGTGAATGGGGTGGTTTCCGGTGCGGGTGGAATCGATATCGCCGTTCCCAACATCGGGACGGTGGTACTAGGCGGCGCAAACTCCTACAGCGGTATGACTACCGTTGCTGCTGGTGCACTGGAAATTCGCCACAACACCGCTTTAGGCGGCGCTGGTGTTGGCACCACGATTGGTGACGCTGCGCGCTTGGTACTAGGGCCGGGGCTGATCGTGGCCGAGCCGCTTAGCTTCGGCTCGGGTACGCAACTGGTGGCCTTGAACAACGGGGCCTTGTCTACTGTAAGCGGTACGGTGGCTTTGGGCGGTGGCCTGTTGGTCAATGCGGATGCGACTTCGTCGGTTCATCTCAGTGGCGTGGTTTCAGGCGTAGGCAACATCACCAAATCCAACGGTGGCACGCTGCAACTGTCTAACAACAACAGCTATGCCGGTGGCACGGTGGTCAGCGGCGGCAGCGTCGCGGCCAGTGGCATCAATGCTTTGGGCATCGGCACGGTGATCCTGGAAAATAACGGCGTGACCAGCGGCACTCTCGGGCTTTCTGGTGCAACGCTGCCGAACAACATCATTTCCAATGGCGGCACGATCACCGCCACCGGTGGCAGCAGCACCGTGACTGGCACGCTGCAACTGGCGCAGCAAGTTGGGGGCCCTGCCAACACCACAGTGAATTTGGGCGCGAACACCAATCTGAGTTTCGCCGGTGCGATCAACGCTGCCACTGCCGGTGTGCAGGGACTGCAAGTCAACCATGCCAACTTTGCTCACGTCGCTTTTGGCGCGATCGGGCAAACCAACCGCCTAGCCTCGCTTCTGAGTGGCGGCGGGGTCGTGGGCGGGGTGAACGCTGTCACCCTCAATGGCAACGTCAGCACTACCGGATTTTTGAATCTGGCGTTCCAAACAACCTTGGCGAGCGATGTGGCGCTGAGCAGCTCCGCAGGCTCAGTAAACGTGGGCACCGCCGGCATTCGCAGCGATGCCACCGCGCGTGGCCTCACGATCACCGCGTTCCAAGACGTTCAGGCGCAGGGCGCACTGGGTACTGCAGCGAATCGCCTCAAAGACCTCAGCGTCACCGGCAACTCGGTACTGCTCAACGGCGCGGCCACGCTGGGCTTTCAAACCTTCAACGCAGCCGGTGCGGGCATTAGCGCGCAAGGCGGGTACGACACCACTGGCCTGGCGGCAGCGATCAACTTCCAGAGCCCGGTCACACTCACCGGCAATCTCGCCGCGTTTGCGGCCAACGGCAACGTCAGCTTTGGTGGCACAGTTAATGGCACTGCGGCGCTGAATGCGACGGCGGGGGCGGGCAATCAGCTCACGTTTTCGGGCGCGGTAGGCGGGGTTACTGCGCTCACGAATATTGCCGCGCTTGGTGGCTCGGGCCTGAGCTTGGGCGGGCCAGTTAGATTGAGTGGCAACGGTCTTTTTAAAGTGATGGATGCCAATGTTGATTTAGTGATTACCCAGGCGGTTACACGCACCGGCACCGCCGCAGGCACGCTGGCGTTTGAAGCGACCCGCAGCGTGGCCTTGCCCGCTGCTGCGGTTGCCAGCAATGGCGCAGGCAGCACCGCAATCACCTTCAATGCTGATACCGATGCGACTGGTGGCGGCTCGATCCAGATTGGCGCTACCGCTTCGATCGCTTCGGGTGGCGGGGCGATCAATTTGACCGGCGGGACGGTTGGTTCCGGCGGCTTCGCCCAAGGCACGACGGCAGATGCGTTTACCGACGCTGGCGTGTTGATTCAAGGCTCGATTAACGCCAATGCTGGCAGCATCGTCGTCAAAGGCAAAGGCCATGCGAGCAGCGTGAGCGGCGCAGCGGCCGATGGCGTGCAACTCTCTGGCGCGAACGCGCGGCTGCAAAGCAGCGCGGGCATGATCGCCGTCACGGGCTTGGGTGGCCAGAGCATGTTGCGCAACGCCGGGGTGGTGGTCGAAGCAGGTGCGAGCGTCGTCACCAACTCCAGCGCTGGTTCCTTTATCAGCTTGGCCGGGCAGGGTGGCGGCACGCTGGCGGGCCGACTTGCCGCATCGATTTTGATTGACGGCAGCACGGTTGGTGCCGCGACACCGGGCAACCCGGTCGATGTGCTGCTGCACAGCGACCGCACCAGCGGTTCAGGCATCGTGGCCTTCACCAATGCAGGTGCGATTATGACCGGCGGCGTGCTCACTGCGAACCTGCACGGCGGCGGCTCGCTGGAACAAGACGCAGCGGCAAATCTCACCGCCAACGGTGGTCTGCGCGTGTTGTCCAACGGGGCGGCTGGCGTGACCTTGAACGCCGTGGCCAATCAGCTGCCGGTGTTATCCGGCGCGCTTGGCGGTTCAAGTGTGGTGCAAGTCACCACCGCTGGCAACCTGACGATCAACGCGCTCAGCTCGGCTACGCTCGCGAGCGTAGCAGTTACAGCGGGTGGGGCTTTGTCGCTCCAAGGCGCGCTCACCACGGCCAACGGCCCAATCAATCTGACTTCGCTGGGCACTGCTGCTGCGGGCGGGTTCACTTTGGCAAATTCGGTCAATGCGGGCAGCGGTGTGATCACCCTAAGTGCCAACGGCGGCACGGTACAGCAGACCGGCGGCGCGCTCACTGGCGGCGGCTTGGTCTTAAGCAGCACCGCGCCGACAGCGTTTACGCTGAACGCTGCCACCAACAACGTCGGCGTATTGTCGGGCGCGGTGCAAGGGTCGATTCAATACACTGATTTTGATGTGTTGACTATCGCCAGCCAAGGCGGTTTTGCCGGGCTTTCAGCCAGTGCCGGGGTTACGGTACGGGCCGGCGGTACGCTCACCGTTGGCAACCTCGTGGCAGGCGGCGCGGGCAGTGTCAATCTGGCTTCTGGCGGCGGCGGCAATTTGCAAGTCAACGCGGCCGTTTCAGGCAATGGCGTGGCGCTGTACGCAGACAACCAGCTCACCTTCGCGGCCAGCTTGGGCACGGCCGACCTTGCGCCCGCTACGCACCTCACCCTGCAAGCGCGCAACGACGTGGTGCTGCAAGCCGGGAGTCAGATCGGCACATCCGCCACGCCGTTTGCCCACAATGTCACGCTGCAAGCCGGGCGGCATGTCGATTTGCGCGGCAACCTCTTTTTGGGTAATCAAGCGCTCAATTTGTCGGCCAACGCCAGCTTTGCCGGGGCGAATGGGCCGGTAGCAGCTTCGGGCAGCGGCGACGTACAGTTTGGTGGGGCGAGCACCGCGCCGATCAGCGTGGTCTCGCAAGGCAGCCTGACGGCAGTTGCGCGTAATATTTTGCTGCGCGGGGCCGATGGCGCGGGGCTAAACGCTGCTAGCACCGTAGCCGCTGCCACGATGGTGTGGAACGCCAGTGGCTTGGCACTCGTACAAGGCGGCAACGCCAATGCGGCGCTCGGTGGTGCGGCGGTCAACTTGTCAGCGACCAAGCTAAACGTGACGGCGGGTTCATTCACCGTTCAAGGCGGTGCTACGCCCCAAGCCGGGGGCAACGCGGCGGCGCGGGTTGTGGCAGGCGGTCATCTGGCAGCGCAAACCACCGCCGGTATGGCGGTCAATGGCGGCGCAGCCACGGGTGCGGCGGCCACTGCCAGTGCGTCACTCAGCAGCGCGACGGCGGCATATACCGTGGGCGGCAGCCTCACCTTGCAAGGTGGCTTATCCACCGCTGGTAATGGATCAAGGGCAACTGCCTCAATCACCAATACCGGGGCCTTGGTGCTCAACACCTTAGGGGTCGCCCCGGTGAACGTGAATCGCACCAACTTCCCGGGCGGCTTGGTGATGGTCGGCGGCAATGCCTCCGGCTTGTTTGATGTCGATGGCCGGGCCTTGCGGGGCGATTCCAGCCCGCTCACCATCAACGTGGCCCCCGGCGGCGGGGCCAGCACCGCGATTTTCAGCACGCTCAACGACGCCTATGTGCAGACTTTGCAATTGAGCAGCGTGACCACGCCGACCACTCCCACCTCTTCGTCGTCAGTCGCCGCAGCGCTCACCCCCAATTCACCCGTGCAAGCTGCGGTCAACCAGCTCTATGTCGCCACCATTGCTAGCTCATCGATTGGGGGGGCAGGTTCGGCCGACAGCGGCAACGGCTCGGCATTCGAAGGCGGCTCATCTAGCACCACGACTTTCCGCAAAAAAGAGCCGGAAGACAAGGAAGAGCGCCGCGTGGCAGCTGCTTGCCGCTAACACGGCTTCAGGGTGGCCGACCTGGGTAATTTTTGAGCGCGGGCGCGCCGTTCCAACCAGTCGGCGGGCTTCGGTCTGTGACATAGCACACTAAAGCGGCCCAAAATGCCTTGATTCGTCGCGCCGCCGGGCGCGGCACGGGAACATTTTGCCTCCCAAGGCATACAATGGAAGTGGGGTATTGTGTGTACCCTTCCTGTGATTCTGCGCGACCGCAAAAAGCGTGATTGGCTTTGCCACCAATCCGCAGCCCGTGAGGCGCTTGATTTCAGGATTGAAACCGCTGTCTGGCCGTGTTTTCGGCTACCGGCAGCAGGAGGTGTGTCATGAAAAAGCGCAAAATTTCGCCCGTCAAGTCGCCAGTCGTGCTTCGCAACGGGATTCCTCGGGCGGTCAACCGTGGTTATCGGCGCTTGCCCGCTGGCGTGCGCTTCAACACCTTCGCGGCCGCCGTCGCCACGGCGTTCGCAACCGCCATCGTCCCGCAGGGCAGTGTTTACGCCAACCCTAGCGGTGCCACCGTAGTCAACGGCGCGGCAGGTTTTTCACAAAACGGCAAAACGCTCACTGTCACCAATACGCCGGGCGCGATCATCAACTGGCAGAGTTTTTCCATCGGGCAAGGCGAAGTCACCCGCTTTGTGCAGCAAAACGCCTCGTCCGCCGTGCTCAACCGCGTTGTCAGCGGCGACCCCAGCCAGATACTCGGGCAATTGCAATCGAATGGCCGGGTTTTTCTGATTAACCCCAACGGCATCACCATCGGTGCCGGCGCACGGATCGACACCGCCGCTTTCGTTGCCGCCAGCTTGGGCCTCAAAGACGCTGACTTTCTCGCAGGGAAGATGCGCTTTGACCAAACCGGCGACGGGGCCACCGTCATCAACCACGGCACTATCGTCACACAAAGCGGTGGGCATGTCTATTTCGTCGGTAAAGATGTCACCAACCACGGCGTGATTCATACGCCCAAGGGCGAGATTATTCTGGCGGCCGGCAAAACGGTTGAACTCATCAACCCCAAAGAACCGAACGTGCGCGTTGAAGTGACCGCCACCGGTAATCAAGTCGTCAACTTAGGCAAAATCATCGCCACCGGCGGCGTAATCGGACTGTTTGGCGGCACAATCCGCCAAGGCGGCACGGTGAGCGCCAACACCGCTGAAGTTGGTGCCAACGGCAAGATTGTCTTCAAAGCCAAGCGCGACATCACGCTTGAAGCCGGTAGCCGCACCGAAGCCAGTGGCCCGACTGCCGGAACCATCACCGTGCAGAGTGAAACCGGCACGGTCAAAGCCACCGATGCCGTCATCGAAGCCAAAGGCACGAGCAACCCCAGGCTCGAAGCCGACGCGCCGGTCACCACCAGCGACATCACGGCTTCAAACGTCATCAGTGTTGCCCAAGTTGCAGCGGCGGCTGCAAACGGCCAAGCCAACGTGGCTGGAGTAGCGCGCACAGTAAAGGTTTCCAGCGTTGCCGCCCCAAGCGGCAATACCGGTGCGCTTCTCCAAAGCATCGGTCTGGAAACGACCAACCAGAGCGCCTCTTCAGTCATCACCCAAGCCCGTGCGACCGCACCCACGCTACTCACCGGTGGTGAAGTCCGCCTCTTGGGCGACACAGTGATCGTCACCGGCAGCACCACGGTGGATGCCAGTGGCGAACTGGGCGGCGGCACGATTCTGGTGGGCGGCGACTATCAAGGCAACAACGCGGCGATTCAGAATGCGCGCAACACCGCCGTGACCACCAACGCCGTGCTGAAAGCCGATGCCGAGCTGCAAGGCCGTGGCGGCAAAGTCATCGTCTGGGCCGACAACGCGACCCATTTCAGCGGCTCGCTTTACGCACGCGGCGGAACCCAAGGCGGCGACGGCGGCTTTGGCGAAACGTCGGGCAAGAACACGCTTTACTTCCGGCCCAACCAAATTTCGCTGGCGGCGCGCCGAGCAGGTTTTGCGGCGGGCACATTGCTCTTGGACCCCACGAATATCAACATCGTCAACAATGCGTCCGGCGGAGACCCAGACACGCCTTCTACCGGCACCAATCCGGTGACCTTCCAACAGACTGGTGCTGTGACCACTTCGGAGATCGAGACTTCCACGATCGCGACCATTCTCTCGGGCAACAACAACGTCATCATCACCACGGTAAACGCGGCGGGTGGCGGCGCTGGAGACATTACCTGGGTCAGCGGCGGCACGCTGACCGCCACCAATACGGCGGCGGTCACGCTCACCCTAAAGGCTGAACGCGACATTGTGTTTAGTACACCTGTCACCGCGAGTGGTGGCGCAGCGATTGGCCTGACTGCCTTTGCCGGGCGTACGTTCAACACCTCCGGCAACAGCGTCACCCTGAGTGGCGGGACCTTGCAAGTGGAGGCTAACAACCGGGGCGACAATACCAGCGCTTTCACCACTGGCGGGATCGTCATTGACGGTGGCGTATCGGCCTTTTCGGTCAATCTGAGTGTGCGTTCGGGCAGCACTGGCAGCATCAGTATTTCAGGTTCGCCGGTGGTATCCGGTGGCGCGATGAACATTAATTCCGGGGATGGTGCCTATTCGCAAACCACCAATCTCACCTCGACCAACTCAGCCATCAACGTAAGCGCCGGGACGACACTGACAGTCAACGGCACCTCGAAAGCCGGGCGGGTGACCATGATCGCCGGGGGCACAATCAACTACAGCGGTGCGATTGAGGTACCCGGCATCTTCGGCGGTGGCCTGACGGTCAATGAACTGACCGCGACCGGCGCGGCTGCGGATGTGAATTTTTCCGGAACGTATACGCGCGGCTCGTCGAACGTGACGCATGCCTTTGAACTGAAGGCCGGGCGCAACGTATCACTGACCAACGGTGCCAGCATCACCCAAACCGGCGGCGACACCGGGGGCCTGAACGTGATTCTCGCCGCGCGCGCGGGCGGCGGTGTCGATGGCGCAGTGCGGGTGGGCGACGGAACCACCGCCTCGACCATCACTACCAACGGCGGCAGCATCACCATCGGCGGTGGCGACGCGGCTGCCAGCGGCTTGGCCATCGGCAATACGTTGCGCAACAGCGGCGTGCACATTTCCCGCGCCACGCTCAATGCGCAAGGCGGCGCAGTCACGCTGCGCGGTCAGGGTTCCAGCCAGGCCGGCAACAACATGTACGGCGTGTGGCTGCAAGGTTCGGTAGTGCAAACCAGCGGCGCGGGCGCGATTGTGCTTTCTGGTATTGGAGGTGGTATTGGCGCGAGCGTCGACAACGCGGGTGTGCGAATCATTGGCATCGCCACTGGCAGCACGCGCGGCTCCGACGTCTTCGTACAAGACGGCAACCTCACGATCAATGGTACGGGCGGCGGCGTGGGCGCGACTGTTGGCAACCACGGAGTCGAATTTGAGGGCGAGTTTGGCGGTACGCCTGCCACCACGCGCCTCCAGGCGACCGGCACCTCAGGCGTGATTGGCATCACCGGGGTGGGTAGCACCACCGCCAACGGGCGGGGCGTGAACATCAAGTCCGACACCGACATCCGCGCGACTTCGATTTCCATTTCTGGCACGGGCGGTCAGGGCGCAGGGAGTGGCAATCACGGCATTTCGATGCAAACCACCAGTACCGACATCAAGGGTGGCACGGGCGTTGTCACGCTTTCCGGCTTGGCGGGCAACGGCAGTGGCGGGCACGGGGTCTGGATCAAAAGCGGCACCTTGGTGTTTGACCAGCCTGGGGCCAATGCCCTTCTCAATATCACCGGCACGACAGCCCAGGCCGATGTCACCACCGCTGGTGTGCTGCTCGAAGACAACACCACCGGGCAGGTCCAACTGAAAACCGATGGCGCGATTCGATTAGTGGGCCAAGCGGCAGCGGGCATCGGGGTGCGGCTCTTCTCAGGCACGGGAGTTGGCGTAGCGATCGCGCCGGTGACCAACAACAACCCCGCCACGATCAGTATTACCGGCAATTCGGCCAGCGGGACCGGCATCATCCTGGGCCAAAATGATGTGATTGGCAGCCATGGCGGTGCCACCACCACCGGCAACATTACGCTGGTGGCAGATACCACCGCGTTTAGCGCCCTGGGTGGCAACAAAATCGTCACTGCGGGCGATGTCTACCTCAAGCCATTTACCGCTAACGCTCCGATTACGTTGGGTACCGGCACTTTCCTGACATCCGCGCAAGCCGCGCAAATCAGCTTGACCGACACCGCCAAGCGCCTGACCGTAGGCGAAGATGCCGGTGGTAGCGCCACGCGCACCGCAGGCACGGTGACGATTGACGCGGCGGGATTTAACGCGGGCGGCAAAAATCTGACGGTGAGCGGCTCTGGTTTTGTGTTTACCGGGGCAATCACCAACACCGGCTCGAACGTGTTCCTGAAATCCAGCGGTGCGATTGACGGTGTCGCTGCGGGTGGCGTTGACATCGTGGCAGGCAGCTTGGGGCTTTCCGCTGTCGGCGCAATTGGCGGTACGAACCCGCTGCAAACCCAGGTGGCGAACGTGGCGTTTACGGCAAACGGTGGGGTGAGCATACTGAGCGCGGGTGCGATGCAAATTACGGCCGTGAACGGCCTCACCAGCAGTTCCAATGCCGGAAGCGGCGCGATTGACCTCACCGTGAGCGGCGGCGGTGCGCTGACGATTGCAAGCAACCTGAGCAATACCGGCAATATCAATCTTTCATCAGTCGACGCGGTGGGCGTGGCCGATCAAGTGAACGTCGCCGCTGGCATCAACATCAGTTCGGCGAGCGGCGTGGTCAGCGTGCGCGCCGGTGACAACCTAACGTTGGGTAGTGCGAGTGTCATTACCGCGCCCACGATCAATCTCACCGCCGGTGCTGCCGATACCGATTCTTTTGGCAACCTCAACTTGGGCACCAGTTCGGTCACTGCCACCACCGCCATCAACCTGCAAGCCTTCGGCAACATTAGCTTGGGCTATCTTGAACTGGCAGGCGGAACCATCACGGCGGCGACGACCGGCTTCGGGGCGATCACCGACGGCAACGGCGCGGCGCTCAACCTTTCTGCAACTACCGTGAATTTAACGGGAGACTTGGGCATCGGCGCGGGCGATGCGATTGAAGTCAAAGCCACTACCGCAAACGTGCGCAACATCACCTCAGGCGGGCTTGAAGTGAGCAATACCGGCGCGATAGTGGTGGGTGGTGGTGCGTCGCTGGTTAACGCGAACGCCACGCTTACCGGTAGTCAGATCACCGTGTCGTCTGCACTCACCGCCAGTGGGGCGGCCAATATCGTGCTTGCCTCCACCGGCGCTGGCGGCATCACCGTCAACGCCCAAGTGCAAAGTGCCGCCGGCCTCATGCTCAACCTGCAAGGCGCAGGCAGTGCCACGCAAACTGCGGCACTGATTGCCCCCAACCTCGCGCTCACCGGTGCGGCGGGCTCAACTTTCACACTCACGCATGCGAACAACAATGCCACCACGTTTGGTGCGGTGGCGGGCACCGGTTCGAGTGTGACTTACAACGATTTCGATGGCTTAATCATCGGCAACGTCGGCGTATCCGGCATCAACGTTTCTTCCTTGTCGCTCACCGGCGGGGGAAACCTCACGCAGTCCGGTGCCGGCATTACCGTAGCCGGGCAGACCACGCTCACTTTCGGCGCAGCTGACGTCACTCTGAACGGCGCGAATGATTTCAATACGGTGCGCGTGGTCAGCGCCAACAATGCCACGCTGTTCGACAGTAATGGCATCAACCTGAGTGGTGGCGTCAGCACCATTGGCGGAACACTCAATTTGACCGCCACCAGTGGTCGGGTGACGTTTAGTGACACCGTGAGCGTCGTCACTGCCGCCAACATCTCCGGCAACGGTACAGGCCAAACCGCCGAGGGGGTGATTTTTGTCGGCACGAACGGCAAGCTCACTACTGTCACCGGCACCTTGAACGTGGCTGGCGTTGGCGACACGGCATTTTCGGGGGTCAAGCTCCTCAATGGCGGTGCGATCGAGTCAACCGGGGCGGGCACGATTAACGTGACGGGCACTGGTGCAGGCGGCATCGAAGGCATTGAAATGACCGGCATCACGGGCACTAACCAGATCGGTGGCGCCGGCAATACAGGCAACATCAACCTCACCAGCTTGGGCGGATCGGGCATCAAGTTCGACGCCAGCGCGGGCACGGACAATTTCGTGCGGACGAACACCGCTGGTACGGTCACACTCGACGTGCGTGGTGGCGGCGCGGTCAGCCAAGCAACGACCAACGATACGATCATCGCGCCCAACTTGCGGGTGCTCACCAATACGGCCGGCACGATTGTCAATCTGACTTCCACGAGCAACAACGTCGATACCTTGGCGGCGGCCTTTACGGGCACAGGCTCGGTATTTAGCTATGTCGATGCCAATGCGGTTACGGTTGGCACGGTCGGCGGCACCGTCGGCATTAATACGACCGGTGCAGCCCGCCTGCGCGCGGGCGGTACGATTACCCTGACCGACGGCATTACCTCTAACGGCGGCGCGATTGTGCTGCGTTCCGACGCTGGCATTGCCGGTGCCGGTGCCGCCAGCGCGGGTGCGGGCACGGTCTATTTGCTGGCCAATACGGTTGGTACGGCAACCAGCGTGGGCATTGTGAATACGCCGCAAGCTTTCCATGTGGCAGACACGGTGATCAGCGCCGCGACCGCCGCCGGTGTTACGGTGGGTGCGGACGACGTTGGCACAGTCACGTCTTCAACCGTCAGTCTCGGTCACGGCAGCTTTGGTGCGGTCAATACCGCCATTGTCGGTGCAGGCGCATTCACGATTGACCCAGTCACGCCGGGTACGGGCCTGACAGCGAACGGCGCGCTCACGCTCAATTCGACCGGGGCCGGCATTACCTGGGGTACGGGCTTTGACATTCTGGGCACCGGCGCACGCAGCTTCAGCGTCGCCACCGCCAGTGCAATCGACAGCAACATCGCGGGCAGCACGCTCACCAAGCAAGGTGCTGGCGTTCTGGCGCTGGGTGGCACGAATACCTATGGCGGCACCACCACCATCACCGCTGGCACGCTCGCGGGCGACGGCAACAGCATCCAGAACGCGATTGTCAACAGCGGCACGCTGGTGTTGCAAGGGGCTGCCACCACCACGATAGCAGGGGTGATTTCCGGCACCGGCGTGCTGAACAAAACCGGCACGGGTACGGTTACGCTCTCGGGCGCAAATTCCTACGCTGGTGCGACTTCGATCAACCAAGGCAAGCTGATTGCCGCCAACAACAGCGCGCTGGGCACGGCGGCGGCGGGTACGTCGGTTGCCAGTGGGGCCACCTTGGCACTCAATGCGGTGAATATCGGCACGGAAGCTCTCGCCCTAGCCGCTGGCGCGACGCTTCAGACCACCGGCATTTCCACGGTGGGTGGCACGGTGGCGCTGGGTGCGGGTGGCAACGTGATTATCGATGCACCGCTTGCCGGGACCAGCGACGAGCTGACGATTAACGGCGTGGTGAGCGGTGATGCAACGGCCAACATCAACAAAACTGGCACCGGTAACCTGATTTTCGGTGCAGCAAACACCTTTGACGGCGCAGTCAACATCGACGAAGGTGGCGTGGTGTCACGCAACAGTGCGGGCTTGGGAACGGCTGCGGGCCAAACCTTTGTCAACGGCGCGGGTCGCACCTTGGCGTTTGAAGCGCCGAACGGCACATCGCTCACGATCGCGGAAAACATCAATCTTTCCGGCGGTACGCTGTCGCTCCTGCGCGCGAATACTTTTGCAGCCGATAGCGTCACCCTGAATGGCACGCTTGACTTGGCCACCGTGGGTACGGGCAACACGATCAGCTACAACGCGTCTTCAGTGATTAATGGCGTGATCTCGGGCGTGGGTGGTATGACGATTTCGCGTCCAGTAATGGGCTCAGCGACCAGGCTCCAGCTAAATTTCGCGAACACCTATGTCGGCGACACCATCATCAGCGGCCCCACCACGATCGTTCAAGTGAACGCCAACGGTGCTTTGGGAACGACTGGCGGTGGCACCACGGTGACGAGCGCTGCGGGCACCACGAGGTTGGTGCTGGGCACGAATTACTCGGATCTCGAAGCGCTCACGTTGACCGGCACGGGTTCAGAGCTGGCGGTTGAAACGGCGAATACCTATTCCTACGCCGGGCCGATTGCGATCAACAGCACGGGTCGTTTTGTCACCACGTTGGCCGGTTCGACCCTGCAATTGCCCGGAGTCATCAGTGGCACCGGCAATCTGTTCAAGCTCGGCGTGGGCACTTTGGAATTTCAGAATACGGCGAACAACTTTGTTGGTCCGATGATCCTGAGTGACAGCGGCACGCTGGCGATCACCGCAGACGGTTCGCTGGGGGGCAGCGGCAATACTTTGCAGAGCGGCAGCGGTGCCAACGTGACGCTGCGCTTCGACGGCAATACGACATTTACACACAATCTCTTCGCTGCAAATCCCGGCACGTTTACGTTCGATATTGGCGGCGGTGGCGGGCGAACGGTGACAACGACGGGCGTGATTTCTGGCGGCGCACCGACGCTTGAAGTTGTCGGCACGGGCGGTGTGTTGACCATGGCGGGTGCAGGCAACACCTACACGGGAAACACGCTGATCTCCTCGGGTACCTTGGCGGGCGACGGCAGCACGATTCGCAACAACATCACCAATAACGACACGCTGCGCCTCGAAGGCGCAGCTACCACCACCGTCACCGGCATCATTTCCGGCACCGGCGTGCTCAACAAAACCGGCACGGGTACGGTCTCGCTATCGGGCGCGAACACCTATAGCGGTGCGACCAATGTCAACCAGGGCGTATTGATCGCCACTTCTGACGCGGCATTAGGCACCGCTGCCGGTGGCACCAACATTGGTAGTGGTGGGGCCCTGCGCTTTGATACCACCGCTGGCGTACTGAATGTGAGCGAGAACCTTGCCACCAATGGCGGCACGCTTGACAAGATTGGCGCGAACGACCTGAATCTTTCCGGCACCTTGGCGCTGACCGGTACAAGCACGATTAGCGTGAGCGCAGGCGGCAAGATCGCGCTCTCCGGGGTGGCGAGCGGCGCTGGCGGCTTCAGCAAAACCGGCGCGGGCGATCTCGACCTGACGGGCGCTTCAGCGAACACGTTTGACGGTAATGTTGATATCAGTCAGGGCGGCCTCTGGGCCTACAAAGACGCAGCTTTCGGCTCAGCAGTCGGCAATCTGACGGCGAGTGCCGGGTCCCATGTCGGCTTTAACAACGTCGCCTATGCGACGACTGAATCGCTGGTGCTGAACGGCGGTGAAATTCGTGCCATGGGCACTTCGAGCTTTGCCGGCCCGATCACACTCAATGCGGACACCAGCGTGCGTCCGTTTGACAACGCGGCGGCAATCACGCTTTCCGGCATCATCAGCGAAACTGGCGGCGCGCGCGCGCTCACCAAAGGCAGCGAAACCACCGGCGGTACACTGACTCTCTCTGGTGCGAACACTTATACGGGTGCGACAACGGTCACTACCGGTACGCTGGTAGCGACCAATGCGCTGGCGCTCGGTACTTCGGCCGGCGGCGTGACTGTTGCCAATGGCGCGACCCTCACCATCTCGGGCGTGAACATCGGCATCGAGGCCATCACGCTCAATGGGGGCACTTTGCGCGGCACGGGTAGCGCAAGCTCCAGCGGCGCGATCACCCTGGGTGCGGACTCGACGGTTAACGCGGTGACCGCCGGAACCGACACATTAAATCTGTCGGGCAATATCAGTGGCGCAGGGGTTGGTATCACCAAAACCGGGCTGGGCCGTTTGAACCTTTCAGGCGACAACTCGGCTGCTACCGGGGCCTTCAACCTCAACGGTGGCGTGACTGAGTTTGGTGCCGACAACAACCTGGGCGGCGGCACAGCCAGCTTCAATGGCGGCACGCTCTTGACTCGTTCTGCTTTCACCACCGCGCGTGCATTCACCATCAATGCGGGCGGTGGCACCTTCGACACCACGGGTGGCTCGCTGACGCTCTCCAACGCGCTAACCGGCACGGGCGCTGTCAACAAAACCGGCACGAACAACTTGCTGCTCAACGCAGATTCGTCCGCAGGCTTTGGCGGCGCGATCAACATTCTCCAAGGGCGGCTCGTTGTCGGCGTGAATGGCGCACTGGGCAATACGGCTGGCGGTACGGTATTTGGCGGTGGCGAGCTGGAGTTTGTCGGCGCGCTCACTTACTCTACGACGGAGGCGTTTACCGCCACGGTGGGCAACAACAACATCATCGCCACCGGGGTGTCCAGCTTTGCCGGTTCCATCAACACCGCAGGCGGCAGCTTTATCGTAGGCGGCACGGGCACGCTCACGCTCAATGGCGCTGCCAACTCGATTTCTGGCAACAACGCTCTCGACAAAGTCGGCGCTGGCACGCTGGTGGTTACGAGCAGCAACGCCGCATTTACCGGTTCGACCCTGTTGCAAGGCGGCATGCTCGCACTGGGCACTGGCGACGCACTGGGCAGCGGCGCACTCAGCGTTGATACCACTACGGGCGGAGGCACACTGCGGCTGGATGCTGCGATCACGGTAGCCAAGCCGGTGACCTTGGTTGGCGCGGCGGCGGCGGGCTTGGCGGTGGATACCAACGGCAACAACGCCACCCTGAGCGGCGGCATTACCGGCGGCACGGCAGCCTCGTCCTTTTTGAACAAAACCGGCACGGGCACCCTTACCTTGTCGGGCACCAACTCCTACGCTGGTATCACCAATATCAACCAAGGCACTCTCGCTTTGGGAAGTGCGTCTGCGTTAGGCGCGAGCGGTGCGGGCAACG
>JANLTH010000044.1:0-22234 GCA_031362865.1 Burkholderiales bacterium
CTTGAAACGGTCCGACAGCCCGGTCATTACAACGGTAGAGAAGAAAACCGCCGACACCACCGCAATCAGCAGATAAATGCCAATCACATTCCAACTGATGGTGCCCAGTACCGCGTAGAGGGAAAGGACTAGCAGGTCCGCGACGTAGCTGAGCATCGCGACGATCTGCCCACGCAAACGAATTTGTCGGGTTGCAAGCGGGGTCATGCGAGCAGCAACCTGACTATACGTGAACGGGTCCGCTCAGGCCGGCTGGTGCATCGATGTGACGATCCCGTCATGTCTCCCTCCGAATTTGCGCGTCAAGCGCGGATTGTAGGAGTTTCGAAGGGCCAAATCGGGCGTTGCAGAGAAGGGCCGTCGCGATTGTTCTTAGCCAAAGCCGCGTGCCATCAGGGCGGCGCAAAAGGGAATCAAGGTGAATAGTGCGATTTGGAGTACGACCAGTTTGCGCGTGCTCAAAATAGCGGCGGCATCAGGCAGCCATGCGGCATCCGCCTTGCGCATGCGGCTCCAGCGGATAAATCGTAGCGTCGGCAAGATGGAAATCAGGCCGATTGCCGCGAAGAGCGCCATCTTGGCCCAAAACCAACCATTGCCCGCATAGAACGCCGCGCTTTTTACGCCCCACATGAGGCGTGCGCCGCCCGCTAGCAGGAGAAGCCCGGCCACCGCGCCGTAAGCGCCGTCGATGCGGGCCAAGCGCATCAGCGTGGCGGCGTTGATCTCGGGGCGCAGCAGCACCAGCTCGGTGGCGAGCAGCGCGATCAACAGGAACATCAACAAATGGTGCAGGGTAGCCAAAAGCGCATCGGTCAACATGATTTTCTCCTTCGCTTACGCACCAAATAGAGCTTGACCCAAGATTCGATGAGGCATGAGGGTGAACGCGCCAGCCACCACCAAGCCGATGAAATTGCCGATCATAAAGTAGCGGTGGGCCCGCACATTTTTACGCCTAATGAAGAAGATCGCAGCTGCCAGATTGAGCAGGACGATTACAGAGAGGAGGTGAATCCACGAAAAGTTGCCGCTCGATTTGATCCAAAAAGAACCGATGGCGACGCTTGCCATTGCCGTGCCCCAAGTGCGGCCAAGGGTTTTGTGCAGCAAAGTGCCTTTGCGGATCGCCAGCACGACGCAGCCGACGATCACCGAGGCGAGCGCCAAGGCGATGTGGGCCTGCACCACAGGCGCGGCGTTGAGAATTGGTTGCAGGGTCATGTGAACCTCCGTCAGGGTTTATCTAGACAATGTAAAGATCGGCTTGCTCGAACTGTAAACGATTAAACTAGACATTGTCAAGATGTTCCGGCAAAATTATTTCATCCTCAGCCAAGCGCCTCCCATGCCCAGTTTGCGTGTCGCCAAACCAATCGTCGCTGCCAAGCGCCGGCCGCGCCGCGCCGCAAAGCCCGCCCCTGCGCCCCCGCCTGCGGCCTACCACCATGGCGACTTGCGCGCGGCATTGATTGCCGCCGCCGAAGTGGTGCTGGCAGAGCGCGGCATCGAAGGGCTCACCCTGCGCGAATGCGCGCGCCGCGCCGGGGTCTCGCATGGTGCACCGGCCCATCATTTTGGCGACATCAATGGTTTGCTTGACGCGATTGGCGCGCATGCGGCCGCCAAGCTGGACGAGCGGATGGCGCAATTTTTGGCGAACATGCCCAGCGGCGCGAGTGCTGCCGCGCGACTGATGGCAACCGGCCTGGGCTATATCGATTTTGCGGTCGAGCACGCCGGGCTTTTTTGCCTGGCGCATCGAGGTAATGGTGAGGGCAAGGGTGCAGGCTCACCCGCATTTGCGCGGCTGGAAGCGGCGTTGCGCGAAAACATGCCGCACTTGGCAACCCTGCCGCGCGAAGCCTTGCTGCCGCAAATGCTGATGCGCTGGTCGGTGGTGCATGGCTTTGCCACCCTGGTGCTCGAAGGGCGCTTTGACGCGCAGCGCGGCACGCTTTCGCGGCGTGACTTTGCACAGGTGCTGGGGCGCGTGGTACTCGAGCAATTGCGTCCGCCAGTTTTCGCATGAAAACCGAACTTCGCTTGGACGATCAAGCTCGCATCGACGATTTTTGTGACGCAGTATGGCTCGAAGACGGTTTGGCCAAGCTCACGATGGAAGCGTATCGCCGCGACTTGAGTCTGTTTGCGCACTGGCTGCACCAAGGCGATCAGCCTGAGCTGCTGCACGCCGGGGAGGAGCAACTGCAACTCTACGCCGCCTACCAACACGGCGGCAAGCGCGACGATCAAGGTAAGCCGCTGCGCGGTAAAGAAACCTCGGCCAACCGGCGGCTCTCAACTTTCAAGCGCTTTTATCGTTGGGCGGTGCGTGAAAAAAAGATCGCCAAAGACCCCACCTTGCGGCTCGATTCAGCGCGACAACCCGCACGCTTGGTGAGCACGCTCACGCAAGCGCAGGTCGAAGCCCTGCTGGCCGCACCGGACCGCAACACCCTTTTGGGTGCGCGCGACCACGCGATGCTCGAATTAACCTACGCCAGCGGGTTGCGCGTCTCGGAGTTGGTGGCGCTCAGAATGCATGAATGCGACACCAATGGCGGGATCGTGCGCGTCAGCGGCAAAGGCGACAAGCATCGGCTGGTGCCGGTCGGCGACGTAGCCGTAGCCGCGCTCAAGGCATACCTTGGAGACGCCCGCCCAGCATTGCTCTCCGGCAAGGTGGTCGATGCCGTTTTTGTGACCGCGCGCGGCGCTGGGATGACCCGGCAAAATTTTTGGCATGCGATCAAACGGTATGCCGCTCAAACCGATATTCCGTTGGCAGCAGTAACACCGCATGTGCTGCGGCATGCGTTTGCCACCCACCTGCTCAATCGTGGCGCGGATTTACGCGCCGTGCAGCTGCTCCTGGGGCATGCCGACATCACCACCACGCAGGTTTATACCCACGTGGCACGCGAGCGCTTGAACGAGCTGTTTACCAAGCATCATCCGCGTAAATAGAGTCGCCTGCTGGTGGGCTCAATTGAATTTGTAGCTTGCGCTTAAACCCAGCAACCACGCTCGCTTGGGTGCAGCCTCGAAATAGCGCGCATTGCCGTCGTTTACGATCACTGAGCCGATGTAATTGCGGTTGCTCAGGTTGTCGATGCGCAGCGTTTCTTTGAACTGCCAATTGCCGACTTTTTGTTCGAACCCGGCACGCAGGTTGACGATTGAATATGCCACTGCGGTATCGCTGTTCAAGTCATCGACATACACCTTGGCCGAACGTCGCGCTTCGATGCCGACTGAAAAGCCGGTCGGTGTGTGCTTCCAGGCCACTTCGCCGAAGAAGGAGGAAGCCGGAATTCCCGGGATCCGCTTACCTGCTGCTACCGCCACGGTGGGCGCGGCACACGGCGCGGCGGTGCAGGTGAGAAAACGGTCTTGATACCGCGCGTTGAGTGCGGTGAACGCGGTCAGTGCAGTGAGCTCGCCGGCGCCAAGAGTCCACGCGCCTTCGGCCCCGATCTCCAACCCGGTGCGCTTGGATCGCCCCACATTTTGAAAGCTTGAGCGCCCGCCAGTGTTGGAGAGCACCGCGATTTCATTCTGGGTGCGCGCCTGAAACAGCGCGGCGTTGACACGCACCGAGTCAGCTAGGCGCGCCTTGATGCCTGCCTCAAGGTTGGTGCTCTTGGCCGGTTTCAAATCAAAATTCAGGCCGGTTGCACCCAAGCGATAAGCCAGCTCGTTGAAGGTGGGAGTCTCAAACCCTTTGCCTGCGCTGGCGTAAAGATTGATCGCATCGCTGGCATGGAACGTGACCCCGGCCACCGGTGTGGTGGCGCGATGCGTCGCGCTGCCCGAATCATTGCCATTGCCGGCAACGATGTAGTTGTCTTGCGAGTTGAATTTCACGCTTGAATGGCGCACGCCTGCTTGCAGGCGTAGGCGTGCGTGCGGTTGCCACTCGGCTTGGGCGTACTGATCGACGTTGAAAACGCGATTGTCTTCGTTGCGACGCAGAACGCCTTGTACGCCCAGGGTCGCGCCGATAAAGTTTTGGTAGCCCCTGCGTGTCTCGTCCAGCTTGTCGTAGTTCACACCCAAGTGCAGGCTAAACGGCGTGCCGCTCAAGCTGCCGCGAAAGCTGTAGCGCAGGTCGCTGCCCCAATATTGACGGTCGAGATCAATCACGCCCCCCGGATGCGTGACAGGCGCTTGAGTGGCGACGGGAATGGCTTGAAACTGGGTCACGTCGCGCTTGCCGGTGTAGACCATCGCGGTGAGCGAATGCTGGGTGTTGAACCGGTGTTCCAGGGTGACACCGCCTTGGGCTTGGCGCACCGATTTGCGCGTGTTGAACTGGTTGGCCACCAGTGTGGCTTGACGCGGATTGGCGTTGACCTCGGCGCGCGATAAGCCCAGCGGGTCTTGCACGTCGGGCATGCTCACGCCGTTGACGATCAAAGTGGCCGTGGTTGCATCGGAGAGCTTCCAGCGCAACTTGGCGTTCAGGTTGTCGCGCCGCGCCGCGCTGTGCTCGCGGTAGCCATCGGTCTCAAAATGGGTGGCATCAATCACGTAAGAGAGCGGCCCCTGCGAGCCATCGGCTTTCAGGCCGGTACGCGACGTGCCATAGCTGCCAAAAGCGGCGTGTGGCGTGAGTGAAAAGCCGGGGCGACCGTTTTCGGTGAAGACCGCAATTACCCCGCCAGAAGAATTGCCATAGAGCGAAGAAAACGGCCCACGCAGCACTTCGACCCGCGCTGCAGATGACAGATCGATATGCGACACCTGGCCCTGGCCATCGGGCATGGTGGCCGGAATGCCATCGGCAAACAAGCGAATGCCGCGCACGCCAAAGGTTGATCGCGCGCCAAAACCACGGCTGGAAATTTGCAAATCCTGAGCGTAGTTTTGGCGGTTTTGCACCACGATACCGGGGATGCGTACCAGCGACTCGGACAAGTTGATCTGCAAATTACCGCCTTGCAAGGCCTCGCGCCCAATCGCATCGATTGAGGCGGGAATATCGAAGCTCGATTGTGCCGTGCGCGTGGCGGTAACGACCACCGACTCGGTGGCGAGATTTGCTGGAGGTACGGGTTGCGCTTGGGCGCTCAGCGGAAACGCGATGCCCAGCAACACAAAGAGCCGGGAGCATCGAGGGTGGGTGCAGGTCAATGACGGGTAGCGATTCACGGAGGATTGCCCAAAGGGGTAAGACCGGACAGAAAGTCCGTTTTGTACCATGCGCGCAAGGTTCTTGAAGGGCTTGCGCGTACAAGATGCGAATGCGAACATACGCCGACTGGCAAATTTGCCGCTTGCCCGAAATGCCTTGACCTATGACGACTCACGCTGACCCCGCCGCTGCCATCGAACCCGCCACCGCATTCGCTGGCGCTGCCACTGGCAAGATCATCTGCAACGCCTGCCCGGTGCTGTGCAACATCAGTGAAGGCCGGTCGGGCGCGTGTGACCGCTATGCCAATCTGCAGGGCGTTTTGACTCGGTTGGATCCGCTGGTGCTGCTGAAGAAGCCCATCCACAGCACCTCTTCAGCCATGCCGCCCGAAGAGGCAGAGCCAGAGCGGCTCTTCGTCACAGGCATTGGTGCTACCACCACTTACCCTGACTACAAACCTGCGCCTTTCATCGTCTCTTCCAGGGGGGCCGGGGTTGATACGGTCACGGTGGTGACCGAAGGCATCTTCAGCTATTGCAGCTTCAAAGTGAAGATCGATACCGATCGCTACTTGGGCCCTGAGCAAGCAAGCGTGCGCTGCGAAGGTGAGTTGGTAGGCCACGTCACCACCGCTGAATACGGCTCGCAAATGCTCTCTCTGGGTGGCGTGCATCACTTGACTGGGGGCAGCAAAAAAGAGGGCAGGGTAGCGTGCGAAACCATGCTCAAGCTGGGCAACAAGGCCGCAGTGACGTTGGAGATTGAAGGTGGCTCGAGCGTTGTGGTGCAAGCCGGTAAAGCCCCGATCATCAATGGTGTGACCGAGCGGCGCATGCGCGTGGGCTGCGGCTCGGCCACCATCGGCATCTTCGCGCCCCAGTGGCGTGAACATGTTGATGAAGTGATTGTGGTGGACGACCACATCACCGGCGTGTTGACCGAGCATCAGGCGGGGCGTTATCTGGACATGCCCCCTGCGGGCATTCGCATCATCGGCAAAAAATCCACGCCGGGGCGCTATTTTCAAGTGGCCCAGCCTGGCATGGGTTGGGGCGGCACTGACATCACCGACCCGCTCACCATCGTCGAGCGCATCGATGAGAAAAAAGCCTGGCCCGGCATGCGCGTGCTGTTTGTCTCAACCACTGGTGAAGACTTCGCCTATTTTGTGCTGAACGAAGCCTTGCAACTCAAGAGCGCCGTGATGCCGGATGCCGTGCAAAAAGTGGTGGATCGGATCGGTGAAAACTGTGAACCGGCCTTGTGTACCGTGCTGTTTCTCGGAGGCGCAGGCGGAAGTTTGCGCGCCGGGGTGACTGAAAATCCGATTTTGCTCACACGCTCGATCAAAGACCGGCTCACCAAGGTAACTTGCGGCGGGGCCGAAAGTTACGTGTGGCCGGGTGGCGGCATTATGGTGATGGCAGACGTGAGCTGCATGCCAGACAACAGTTTTGGCACCGTGCCTACCCCAGCTATCGTGGCCCCGATTGAGTTTTCGCTCACGCTGGCAGACTATCTCGCGCTGGGCGGGTATGCCGATCAAGTGCGCACCTTGGACGATGTGTTGCAGCGCGCCAAGCACGTGATTCAGTAAATGGGGGACCAAGCGACCCGCGCGGTATTGGCCGATGGGCGCGACCATTGGCAGCATGGGCCCATCGACCTCATCATCGAGGTGTGGGGCGAACCCGCCGCAGTGAGTGCCGCGAAGAAGCTTGCCTGGCAAGGCTTTTCAGGCATTCTCCCGGCGCTGGTTGAGGAGCTTGCGGCTCTGCGGCAACCTCTTCAGCAGCACCAGCCAGCGCAATTCAACGGCGCCGTGGCGCAGCGGATGCTGGCCGCCTGCGAGCCCTTCGCCGCGCAATTCATCACCCCAATGGCGGCGGTTGCAGGGGCGGTGGCAGATGAAGTGATGGCCATCTTTGCACAAGCGCCCGGTATCACCAAAGCCTACGTAAACAATGGTGGCGACATCGCCGCCACGGTAAAGCCGGGCGAATCGCTGAAGATCGCCGTTTTCGATGTTGTCACCCGGAAAATAGGGACAGTCCCGATTTATTTCGAAGCGCCGTGGCGCGGCGTCGCGACCTCAGGCTGGCGCGGGCGCAGCTTCAGTTTGGGGATTGCCGACGCGGTAACGGTGCTCGCGGCTACCGCCGCGCAAGCCGATGCCGCCGCAACCATGATTGCGAACGCGGTGAATCTCGAACACGCCGCGATCCAGCGCGCGCCAGCTTGCGCCCTGAAGGATGACACCGATCTGGGTGAACTGCTGGTAACCACGGCGGTTGCGGCGCTCCCCGCCGCTCTGGTGGCGCAGGCGTTGCGTGCAGGTGCAGACACCGCGCAAGAGTGCGTGTCTCGCGGCCTAATCGCCGCAGCGCTGTTGCAATTGCAGGGACAATGGCATACTACCGGGCATGACAGCCGATTGACGTTTTGGGAGAAGTGAATGGTCATCAAACGAGCAACCAACTTGGCGATGCAGGCCACCAAATTTGCCACTGGCGTTGCCAAGCAAGCCGCCAGCGAAGGCGTGAAAAACACCGCTTCCAAGCTGGCGATGGACGCGGCCACCAACATGGCCTCGCGCATCGTGGGAGAGCAGGTTGACCGACTCTCGAAAAAGATTTCGCCCAAGCGTCTGGCGGAATCAAAAACCGTACCAAAAATCGAAATTCGCAAGATTCAGATTACGCTGGAAGAGATTCACCACGAGGGCGGCCCGGTCGCCAACAAACCGCACCTGCGCGGCAGTATCGCGGCGGTGATCCGCAACCCTTATGCGGGCAAATACGCCGAAGACATCATGCCGATGATGGATGCACTGAAGCCGCTGGGCTACGAGCTGGCCGAGCGCCTCATCAAAGCCTTGGGTGGTGCTAAAAAAATTGAAGCCTATGGCAAGGGCGCGGTGATTGGGGCCAATGGCGAGCTCGAACACGGCGCGCTGTGGCACGTGCCGGGTGGCTACGGCATGCGCGAGTTGCTGGGTGAAGCCAAGGCGATTGTGCCTTCTGCCAAAAAAGTCGGCACGCTTGGCACGGCGATTGACATCCCGATCCACCACCGCAACGCGGCCTATGTACGCAGCCATTTTGACGCGATGGAAGTGCGCGTGCCCGACGGGCCGCGCGCCGACGAAATCGTCTATATTCTGGCGATGACCACCGGCCCGCGCGTACATGCGCGGGTGGGCGGATTAAAGGCTTCTGAAATTCAGGGCAAAGACGGTCAACGTTAAAACGGAGTTAATCCATGTTCGCAAAAATTCTTACCGCTGCTTCGCTGGTCGCAATAGCTGGCAGCGCATTCGCTCAAGGCACCATCAAAATCGGTGAAATCAACAGCTACAAAGCGCAACCGGCCTTTTTGGAGCCTTACAAAAAAGGCATGGAGCTGGCGATTGAAGAAGTCAATGCCGCCGGTGGGGTGAACGGCAAGAAGCTCGAGCTGGTGATCCGCGACGACGGTGCTAACCCGGGTGATGCGGTACGCGTGGCGGAAGAACTGGTCTCGCGCGAAAAGGTGGATGTGTTGGCCGGCTCCTTCCTTTCCAACATCGGCTTGGCGCTGACTGACTTTGCCAAACAGAAGAAGTTTTTCTTTCTCGCGTCTGAGCCGCTCTCGGACCGCATTGTTTGGCAGGGCGGCAATCGCTACACCTTCCGCCTGCGCCCCTCGACCTATATGCAAGCTGCTATGTTGGCGCCAGAAGCGGTGAAACTGAAGAAAAAGCGCTGGGCTATCGTTTACCCCAACTATGAATACGGGCAATCGGCAGTCGCCACCTTCAAGGCGCAAATGAAAGCCGCCCAGCCTGACATCGAGTTTGTCGCCGAGCAGGCTGCGCCACTGGGGCGGGTTGATGCGGGGGCCGTGGTGCAGGCGTTGGGCGATGCCAAGCCGGACGCGATTTTCAACGTGCTGTTCGGCGCTGACCTGCTGCGCTTCGTGCGCGAAGGCAATACGCGCGGGTTGTTCAAAGGCCGCGAAGTGGTGAGCCTGTTGACCGGCGAACCCGAGTACATTGACCCGCTGCGTGACGAAACGCCCGAAGGCTGGTTGGTGACGGGCTACCCGTGGTACGGCATTGATACGCCCTCACACAAAGCCTTCTTTATCGCCTACCACACCAAGTACAAAGACTATCCGCGCTTGGGCTCCGTGGTGGGTTACACCACGATCAAAGCGTTGGCAGCGGGCATCAAAAAAGCAGGTTCGACCGACACCGAGAAAATGATCAAAGCCTTCGAGGGATTGCAATTCGATACGCCGTTCGGCAAAGCCAGCTTCCGCGCGATTGACCATCAATCCACCATGGGTGCTTACGTGGGGCGCACCACGCTGCGCGGCGGCAAAGGTGAAATGAAGGACTACAAGTATTACGACGGCACTGGCTATTTGCCCAAAGACGAAGAAGTGCGCAAGCTGCGGCCCGCTAATTGATTTAAAGGACCCCGGTAGGACGAGCCTCCGTGCTCGTCCCGCGCTCCCGAAGGGCGGCCCATCGGTTTGCACACCCTGATAGCGGGCACGGAGGCTCGCGTTACCTAATTCCATTTCTAAATCATTACGATATGTCGTTGCCCCTTCCTAGCCGTGCTACGCGCACTGTCGTCGTCGGTGCGCCTAATCTCGTAATGATTTAGAAATGGAATAAGCAGAGCCCCTTCGCTTTGTCCCTCGACGCTCTCTTCGTCCAATTTTTGAACGGCCTGTCCGGCGCGTCAACGCTCTTTCTGCTTGCCGTCGGTCTCTCGCTGATTTTTGGCGTGACGCGGGTGGTCAATTTCGCGCATGGTTCTTTCTACATGCTGGGTATTTACGTGGCCTACACCTTTGCCACGCGGATCGGCGCAACCGGTTTCGGGTTTTTCGCCGCGTTGTTGGGGGCCGCCCTGCTGATAGCCGTGATCGGTGCGCTCCTCGAAATGACGGTGCTGCGCCGCGTCTATCGTGCCCCAGAGCTGTTTCAATTGCTCGCCACCTTCGCGATCGCGCTGATTATTCGTGACGTGACACTCGCGATCTGGGGGCCGGAAGATTTGCTTGGGCCCCGTGCGCCCGGTTTGCGTGGCGCAGTCACGATTGCGAATCATCAGTTTCCGGAATATGACTTGATGCTGATTTTCATCGGCCCTGTGGTGCTGCTCGCCTTGCATTTGCTGCTCACCCGTACGCGCTTTGGCATCCTGATTCGCGCTGCCACGCAAGACCGGCAGATGGTGGGGGCGCTAGGCGTGAATCAGGCGTGGCTGTTCACCGGCGTATTTGCACTCGGGGCGTTTTTGGCCGCATTGGGCGGGGCATTGCAGGCGGCGCGTGAGGCGGCCAATCTTTCGATCGACTTGATCTCGATTGGCGAGGCGTTTGTGGTGGTGGTGGTGGGCGGCATGGGCAGCATTCCGGGTGCATTTTTGGCCGCCTTGCTAATCGCTGAAATCAAGGCGCTGTGTATCGCGCTGGGCAATGTGACCTTGTTTGGCATTGAGTTTTCATTCTCCAAATTGACCTTGGTGGTCGAGTTTTTGGTGATGGCGGCAGTGCTGATCTGGCGGCCTTGGGGTTTGCTGGGCAAGCCTACCAGCGCACCACGCCACGCTGGGGAAATTGAGCGGCCGCTGGCTCCTGCGAGCCCCGCATTGCGTCGCGCGGGCTGGGTGTTACTGGGTGCGTTGTTACTGGTGCCGCTGATCGGCATCAAGTCGCCCTACACCACGGTGCTGATGATCGACATTCTCACGGCGGTGTTGTTCGCCACCAGCCTGTACTTCATCATGGGGCCGGGCGGCATGCACTCCTTCGGCCATGCCGCCTACTTTGGCTTAGGCGCGTATGGCGCCGGCATGTTGGTCAAACTGGCCGGTGTGCCGATGGAAGCGGGTTTGATTCTCTCGCCCTTGATCGCAGGTGCGGGCGCACTGATATTTGGCTGGTTTTGCACGCGCTTGTCGGGCGTGTATTTGGCGATGCTGACCTTGGCATTCGCGCAGATTGTGTGGTCGGTCGCGTTTCAGTGGGACTCCGTTACCGGCGGCTCAAACGGGCTGGTGGGCATCTGGCCCTCGGCATGGCTCACTGAAAAATGGGTGTACTACCTGCTCACTTTGGCGTGCGTGACCACCGGGGTGCTGTTCATTTGGCGCATGCTGTTGGCACCGTTTGGCTATGCCTTGCGCGCCGCACGTGATTCGCCGTTGCGCGCCGACGCGATCGGGATCAACACCTTTGCCGTGCAGTGGCGCGGCTTTGTGATCGCGGGCATGCTGTGCGGGCTGGCCGGGGCCTTGTTCGCGTTTTCCAAAGGCAGTATCGCGCCTGATGTGATTCATGTCAGCCGCTCGATTGACGGTCTGGTGATGGTGCTCCTGGGCGGGGTCCAATCCATGCTGGGGCCGGTGGTCGGTGCAGCGATGTTTACCTGGCTGCAAGACTCGATTGCGCGCGAATTCGCCTACTGGCGGGCCGCCTTGGGCGTGGTCATCCTGATTTTGGTACTGGTGTTCCCCAAGGGGGTTGCCGGCACGCTCGAAGCTTGGTTGCACAGCCGCAAGGCCGCCGTATGAGCCTGCTGCAAGTAAGCGGCTTGGCCAAAAGCTTCGGCGGCGTGCGCGCTGTGGACAATGTTTCGTTCACGGTGGCACCGGGTGAGTTGCTGGCGCTGATTGGGCCAAACGGGGCAGGCAAATCCACTTGCTTCAATATGCTCAATGGCCAACTGCGCTGCGACGCGGGCAGCATCAAGCTAAACGGGTGCGAACTGACCGGCCTCAAGCCGCGCGAAGTATGGCGCTTGGGGGTAGGGCGCACCTTTCAGATCACCGCCACTTTTTCGTCCATGACGGTGCGTGAAAATGTGCAGGTGGCCTTGCTCTCGCACGCGGGCCAGCTGGGGCGCTTGCTGCCGCGTGCGCGCGAGCAATTTCGCCCTGAAGCCGATGCGCTGTTGGGCCAGGTAGGGATTGCCGCAGACGCGGATCGCCCTTGCTCCGAGTTGGCCTACGGCGACTTGAAAAAGCTCGAATTGGCCGTGGCGCTCGCCAATCAGCCCACGCTGTTGCTGATGGACGAGCCGACCGCAGGCATGGCCCCGAAAGAGCGAATTGAACTGATGGCTCTGACCGCCCGCATCGTCAAAGAGCGGCAGCTCGGCGTGCTCTTCACCGAGCACGACATGGACGTGGTGTTCGCCCACGCGCACCGCGTGCTGGTGCTCAATCGCGGCAAATTGATCGCGCAGGGTGCGCCGCAAGCGGTGCGCGAAAACGCCGAAGTGCAGCGGATTTACTTGGGATCGAGGCATTAATGCTCAAGGTCGACAAGCTCAATGCCTGGTACGGCCAGGCCCACATTTTGCGCGATGTCGCGCTCGAAGTGAATGCAGGCGAGGTGGTCGTGCTGCTCGGGCGCAACGGCGCAGGTAAATCGACTACGCTCAAAAGCATCATGGGCTTGGTGGCCGAGGACGGCAACCGTGTCACTGGCGACGTGCAGTTTGACGGCAAACCGATCGGGCGGCTGCATCCCTACCAAATTGCGCGCCTAGGCTTGGGCTACGTTCCTGAAGAGCGGCGCATTTTCACCGACCTCACCGTCCTTGAAAACCTGGAAGTCGGCCGCCAGCCGCCGCGCCGCGTTGGCGGTAAGGTGCTTGAAGAATGGGACTGGGAGCGGCTCTCCAAGCTATTCCCGAATCTGGGTGAGATGCCCCTGCGCCTGGGCGGGCGCATGTCAGGCGGCGAACAGCAGATGCTGACAATTGCGCGCACCTTGATGGGTAACCCGTCGTGCATTTTGCTCGATGAACCTTCCGAGGGCGTGGCTCCGGTGATTGTGGATCAAATGGCGCAGGCAATTCTCGACCTGAAACAAGCCGGAGTGGCGGTGCTGCTTTCAGAGCAAAACCTGCACTTTGCGCGCAGCGTTTCTGACCGTGCTTACATCGTCGAAAAAGGCATGATTCGCTTTTCCGGCACGATTGCTGAACTCGATGCCAATGTCGAAGTCAGGCAGCAATATTTGGCGGTGTAGAGGCTACGTATAGAGGCGGTGGCGATGACGCGCGACGAATTGATTGTGGACTTCAACCGCTTGCTCGACGACCACCTGATTTGGCGGCGTGGGCACTGGGACCACCGCGCTTACCAGCTCGCCTTCTTCAAGCTCTTTCGGGCGGCCTACGAGGGCGGATTTTTTCGGATTCGCGGGCGCTATGCGGTCACGGGCGAGCGGGTGAAAGATGAGATCATCGAGCGCTTCGTGACTGAAGAAACGCCGCGCAATGTCGCCAAGCTCGGCCTCTTGGGCACGATGGTCACCCAATGGGATGCTTGGCGCTATGCGTGGGACATGGACCCGGTGCGCACCGTGACCTCAACTGGGCGCTGGAAGAGTACCCAGGAAATGCAGGCCGCGAAGTAGTCCGACCTAAAGCTTTTTTCGTGGGATCAGCGAGAGCACATCAAGATGTTCCCGCGCCTCGTTGACCAGCGCCGCCGACTTGCGCGCCAGCAGTGCTTCGCGCGAAAACAGGGTGGCTCCGATTCCCACCATCGCAGCGCCGCTTGCCAGATACTCGTGCATGTTGTCCTTGTTTACCCCGCCGGTGGGGCAGAACAGCGTTTGTGGAAATACCGGCTTCAAAAAACCCAAATGCTTGGGGCCGCCAGCCGAGGCTGCAGGGAAGATTTTCACCGCATCCGCCCCTTCGCGGAGCGCTGCCGCCACTTCGCTCGGTGTGAGCGCACCGGGCAGATAAGCGCGTTTGGCAGACTTCACCACCGCGCCCAACCCGGGCACCAAGCCTGGCGAAACCAGATAGGCGGCTCCGGCATCAATCGCGCGCTGCGCCGTGCTTTCGTCCCAAATCGTGCCAGCGCCGACGACGACATCGTTGCCGCCGCGCTTGCCGAATTCGCGGATGAGATCGAGCGCGTCCGGCATCGTCAGCGTAATTTCAATCGTGCCAAACCCGGCGCGGATCAGCGCGTCAATCGCGAGTGCGCCCACGTCAGCCGTGTCGTAACGCACGACCGGGATTAAACGCATTTGGGTCAGTCGTTCGATGGTGGTGAATAGCGGCATGTTGCGTTTCCGTATGGGTTGAGCTAAAGGAGTTGGGCGGTGTTTCGGTGTTTGAGTGTCGGCAGAGTTTCGGGAAGCACTCTACCGCATTTACTCTGGTGCCTGAAACGCGCGCACCCCGAGCACCACGCCGCCAATCAGCAGAGCGATGCCCGTAAGCTCCAGCACGCTCGGTGGGCGCTGATACCAAAGAAACACGTAGACCAGCGCCGCAAGCGTTTCAAACACGATGAGTTGGCCCGCGAGCGACGTGGGCAGCAGTTGGCTTGCGCGGTTCCAGAGCAGCGTGCCCAGCCATGAAGCACCAAAGCCGATTGTCAGCATCAAGCCGACGAACAATAGCGGTTGTGGCCCAAGCGGGAAGGCTAGCCACTCCTTGCCTGACACCGCCTGCACCAGCGCCAGCAGCACAAATCCACCAGCGGCCAGGGGTAGGGTGGTTAAGCCTTGCGCAGTCGCCCAAGTGGCCGAGGTGTGCTCCGGGTGCGCTTGTAACCAAGCGCTGTTGCGAATCGGATACCAAGTCCACGAAGCTACCGCAATCAGCGCCAGCACCACGCCGATCCCGTAAGAAGAGGCGCTTACCGCCGACTTCCCCGCCATCAGGGACATGACCTCCTTCGCGTTGACGCACGCCAAGCCGCCCAGAATTGCGACGAGGGCAGGGGCGAGACTTCGCCAAGCAATGCGCCCCGCGCTCCCGCTCAGCAGATTGGATGTCACGGCGATCACGACTGGCAGCGTGCCGATCAACAACGTAGGCACCGGCGCGCCCGCCAGTTGAATTGCCGAGGCGAGCGTGGCGTAATAGAGGATGTTGCCAATCAAGGAGAGCTTTAGCGCCTCGATCCAATCGGCGCGTTGCAAGCGGCGCAAGGCGGACACCGCAGCCAAAGCCAGCACGCAGGCGATCAAGCCATAGGCCAGATAGCGCGCCAACGAGAGCACGATGCCCGGGTACTCCGGCAAGAGCAGTGGCACTACAAATATGCAGCCCCAGAGCAAGCCAGCCCCGGCGGCGTTGGCCACACCTTTCCACATCAGGATGCGGTTTCCAAGCGGTAGCCGTGCTGATAGATTGAAATCAAGCGCCAACCGCAGCCACCTTCAGGCAAGCTGCCGTTCAAATTGAGCTTGCGTCGCACCCGGCTGATGTGGGTGTCTACCGTGCGCGTGTCGAGTGCCACCGTTTTGCCCCAAATCGCTTCAAACAAATGGCCGCGTGAGAGCAGGCGCTCCGGGTTGCGAAACAGGAATAGCGCGACTTCAAAATCTTTCGGAGTCATCGCAATCGGCTGTTCGGCGTGGGTGAGCTTACGTCTTTTCAGATCGAAGTGAAACGGCATCACCGCGAAGCTTTCGGTGAGCGGGGCGGCTAGCTGGTGGCGGCGCACCAGCACGCCAATGCGCGCCAGCAATTCGAGCCGACGTAGCGGTTTGGTGAGATAGTCGTCCGCCCCAGTGGTGAGCGCTTCGACGATATCGGCTTCGCTGTCGCGCGCGGTGACAAACAGCACCGGCAGCGGATCGGTGATGCGCTGCCGAATCCAGCGTAGCACGTCCAGGCCCGAAAGGTCTGGCACCTGCCAATCGACCAGGCAAATATCGTAAGACTCGCGCGCCAGCTCATTGGTGAAGTCGCGCCCGCGCGCGAAGCAGCGGCACGTGTGCCCAGCCTCTTTGAGCCAGAGAGCAACGATGGCTGATTGTTCGGGGTCGTCTTCGAGCAGAGCGATGCGCATGGCGGCAAGTTTAACCGCGTGGGATGGTGTCGCGCAGCCAGAGGGCGTAGGTCTGAATCCGCGCAAGGGCGGCGGCTCGGTCGTGCCGCTCAGTCAACTGGGTCAACTCGATCCCGAACCTTGAAATTTCTGCAAAACCGTACAGCAGCCCCACCCCAGAGAGACGATGGGCATGCTCGGAGAGCCGCTCCCAGTCTTGTTCTTCAGCCAATCTCTGAAGCGTTTCCAGCTCCCCCAGGCGGTTGGCGAGAAAGGCTGGTAGCAGCGCCGACACCGCTGATTGCACCGCATCGTCCTGCACCTCGCCCGTCAATTTCACCGGCTTTGACAGATTTGTGCGCTCGTCCATTTGTGAGGCCGCGTTAAGATCGTTTGCATCATGAAAGTACTTCGGCACATCCTGCAAATTGACGACGAGGAAGACATCCTCGTCATCTCTAAGTTAGCGTTGGAAAGGTACGGCGGTTACGCCGTCACCACCTGCAATGATAGCGCCCAGGCACTGGAAGTGGCGACCCGCTCGGAGCCAGACCTGATCTTGCTCGACTTGATGATGCTCGGGCAAGACGGCCGTGCCTTGGCGCGCCAGTTCGCACAGAGCGCTGTGCTGAGCGAAGTGCCCATCGTGTTTGTAACGGCCACCGTTGCCCCAGAGCTGCGCCAGGCGCTCAAATCGGCGGGCGCGGCGGGTGTCATCCTCAAGCCGTTTAGCCCCAAAGAGCTGGTGGCGCAGGTACAGGCCGTGTGGGACCAAGTAGCAGGCACGAAATCCGAGTAATCGATGACGGCCCCCAGTAAAACAGCGGGCAGCGGATCATTTTTTGCCCGCTTCAATGCGGTGCTGCTGGCGGGTTTGGTCCTTCTCGTGCTCTTGGGCGGGCTGGCGGTTTCCAGCGTCGATCAGCTGGTCGCCAGCGCTGAAGAAGAGAACTTGGCGCAGGGCCGTTTGACGGCAGTGGAAGAGTTCGTTGGCAAACTTGAGCGCGTGGGTGCCACGGTAACGCGCTATTTGGTCGAAGGCACGCCCGCGCGCAATGCCGAGTATGTGGTCGGCAAAGATGCCGCCTTGGCAGCTTTTGAGGCGCTCACCGCCAAAGTCGCAACCGACCCCGCGCAGACCGAACGCCTGACCCGCATCAACAAGCTGATGCGCTTGCGCTTTATTGAGCAAGACCGGCTGGTGCGCTTGATCGGCGAGCGCGCGCCTCTGCCGCCACCACCCGACAGTTGGCCCTACGACACGCTCGGGCCAGCCCGCAGCGCCAACTTGGACCAAAGCCTGGCGGACTTGCTACAAGCCGTGCGCGCTGAAGAAGTCAAGCGCATTGAAGCGCGCCGCGCTGAGGTGCAGGTGCGGGCGCGACAAACCTCCAGCATGATCGCCTGGGGCGGCGTGATTGCGCTGTTGCTGGTAGGCAGCGCCGCCTGGTTTGCGAACCGCTACCAGCGCCGCCAAGCGCGGGCCGATGCGCAACTGCGCGCGAGTGAAGAGCGCGTCAAAAAACTGATCGACTCCGTGCCCGGTTTGATTTCCTACGTCGACCGGCGGCAGACGATGCAGTACCACAACCGTGCCTATCGGGATTTTTTGGGCCGCCCCGCCGGTGCGCTGGATGGCAAACCTTATCTGGAAGTGGTCGATACCGAAGTTGCCCGCGTGATTGAGCCTTACGTGGCGCGCGCGCTGGCCGGCGAGTCGGTCAACTTTGAGCGCACCCAGCGCAACGCCCAAGGCGTTCTGCGCGTGCTCGCGTGCGCCTTTACGCCAGACTTCGGTGCGCGCGGCGAAGTGCTGGGCTACTACGCGCTGCTGTTTGACGTAACCGAGCGGCGTGAGCTGGAGCGCCTTAAAAGCGACTTCGTTGCCATGGTCAGCCACGAATTGCGCACGCCACTCACCTCCATCGTCGGCGCGCTCGCCCTCGCGCGCGACTCTGAAGACATGGACGCGCAAATTGCCTCGCTGCTAGAAATCGCTGCACGCAATTCTGAGCGATTGGCAAGGCTCGTGAACGACGTGCTCGATCTTGAAAAGATCGAAGCAGGCAAGATGGAATTTCATCACCGCCCGATTGACCTAGGTGATTTGCTCGCCCAAGCGGCGGCGGCCAATCAGCCGTATGCCGAAACGCTCGGTGTGCGCGTGCGGGTTAACCCGTCCGAAGACAAAGTGCTCGCCCATGCTGATGCCGACCGCGCGATGCAGGTGCTCACCAATCTCATCTCCAACGCCTGCAAAGCCTCGGGCCGCGGGCAGGAGGTCGTGCTCAGCTCGGCCATTTCTGGCCAAATGGGCCGGGTAGCGGTGCGCGATCACGGTCGCGGCATCCCGGTCGAATTCCAGCCCTTGGTGTTTGAGAAATTCGCCCAGAGCGCCACTGCCAAGCCAATCGCCCAATTCGCCGCACACAAAGGTACGGGCCTAGGTCTGCCGATCTGCAAAGTGCTTATCGAGCACATGGGCGGAACGATTGGCTTCCGCACCCAAACCGAAGGAGATGAAACGGGGACGGTGTTCTTTTTTGAATTGCCGTTGGCTTGACTGCCTAGCAAAACGACGAGCTTTTGCGATCAAAGTCTGTACTTGGTCAGAGAAATAGAGGCTTCGCCCTGACGACGTCCGAGTGTCAGCTTATCGTCCTTTTCGTTCACGACCACGTGCCAGTACATGTGGTCGCCCCTTTGTGTGGTCCACATGCCCCCCAGCCAGGTGCGAAATTTCTCTAGTGGAATCAAAATAAGCTTTCGGCTCGATCCGCATCCGAAAACGACCCAAGCGTCAGCAAATGGCGAGAGTGCTTCCAGTTGGTGGGGGTGAAACGCAAACCAGTAGTTTGGATAGGGTTTGTCTTGATGTTCCTTGGAGACGGCGCAGAACACACCAACCCGCTCGTCGGGCGACGAAAACAGTGATCGGCTCCGCCTGACCAGCGGTTGTCCAAGCTGCTTCCCCGCTGAGAGCGCGCACTCTTCGTGGAAGGACGCAGGAGCTGCGGATTTCACTGGGTCCGGCGTTAAATCTGGATTGACAATTTCCTGCTCACTCATCTCAGATATCGGTGCGGTTGCGCCCTCGACCGTCAGAAAAACGAGATCAACAATATCGTCCAGGCGCGTGAATTCCCGCGGGATCAAGATTTCATGAATCTTGGCAAGTGTTTTCGGATCGTCGACTGACTCTTCTTTGAGTCGCATCAGCCTTGCGAGCGCATCTACGCTGATTAGCCGCATGCTCCACGCGAAGCGCGAGCCGCGTACCTGCGCTTCCAAGTCGCCGGTGTCATTTCGTCCCACGATCAGGAGGACGGAAACCGGATTTCGGTCATCAACCGCTTTCGCATAACTGCCGATCGTATTCAAATCGATCCGGTAAGCGTCGGTCGTCTTCACTTCAGCCACCACTCTGCGACCGTCTGGCAACTTCCAGAGTCCGTCGTGACCACTCTCGCCGCGCTTTCCTCTGTAGCGACCGTTTGTTACATTCAGACCGAGACGTCTTCCCATTTCGTTGACGATATCTTGAAGTGCAAACCCGCTCTCGGTGAACGATTCCGCGAGACACTGGTCGGCATACTCCGCGAGAATTGACGATGGAATCCGACGAAGAAGCTCTCGAAATTCTTCGCTAGTCGCGTTCTCGTCACGGAGTTTGCCGTCGCCAGCGAAGGCAATCACCTGCGCTATCCGTTTCCCCCGGAGTTGGTCGGGATCGTTCGCCCACTGCTGAACAAGACTCATATTGCCCCAAGCATTCAATAAATCTGCAACTAGCGTCGGTGATGACTATTTCTGTTACGACAAAGTCGGAAGCGCTTTACCCAGTGCCCTCTTCAGGCACTCCGCTCCACCCGCCAGATCTGATACTTCAACCCCAGTACCGCCCCACCCAATATCGCTGCAAACGCCAGCATGGAGCCAACTGCCAAGGTAGACAATCCGGTCACGCCTTGCCCCACGGTACACCCCAGCGCGGTCACGCCGCCAAAGCCCATCAGCGCGCCGCCCACCAAGTGGTTACCCGTGTCTTCTGCGTCACGAAAACCTTCCCAGCGGAACGATTTGCTGATGAGAGCGTAGACCAGCGATCCGGCCACCATGCCAAGCGCTGCGGCAATGCCGAAGCTCAGGCCTTTGCTTTTGTCACTCCAGAACATCAATAACTCGAGTGTGTAGGCGGTGGGGGCAACAAAGGAAAGCGATTCGATGCGTCCGCTGTTGGTGGCGAGCCAGGCGGCTTCGAGGGTTTGTGGATGTTCGGCCACAAAACCGAGTTTGCCAGAGACATACCAGCCCGCCACCACGGTCAGGCCAATGACAATGCCGCCTAACAGATTCTCGCCATTGATGAAGTCGCGCGATTTGAAAACGAAGAAAAGCAGGGCGGCGGCCACGGCTAAGCTGACACCGATTTGCAGCGAGGTTTTGGCCACACCGGTGGCTTTGGCAAGCAGTGAGGGCAGGTCTTGCCCACTGCCCAGTGCGATGCTGGCCGGGTCAAGAAAGCCTGCGCGCCATACGCCAAACAAGCCCTTGAGCGTCATGTAAGCGGCGATGCCCAGCACGACTGCGGCGACCAAAGATTTGAGGTTGCCGGTGCCGATGCGGATCAGAGTTTTGCTGCCACAGCCGGAGGCAAGCACCATGCCAAAGCCGAAGGTCAAGCCACCGACGATGGCGGAAAGCCAGGTGAGCGTGCTGCCGGTGTAGATCGATTTTGAGAGGTCAATCACGCCAGCCACGCCCAGACCATTTGCCCCGAGAATCGCCACGGCGATAGCCAACAGCCACATGCGCATCCGGTCCCAGTCGCCCATATTGACGATGTCAGAGACTGCGCCCATGGTGCAAAAGTTGGTTTTGTTGCCGACGAAGCCGAAAATGGCCCCGAGGATAAAAGCGGCAAGGGTGACCGTTTGCGTCATCGAAGCTAAAGCGGCGGGCGTGATTTCTGGCATGGACTGAGGTGTTCGGAAAAGTGTGAGACGAAGGGCGTGGCGCGAACGATTTGACGCGACGGATGTGTGAGCCGAAGGATTTTAGTGGGTGGTGGGGTGGATTGGGTGTTCTGTTTGGCTATAATGCGCAGCTTGATTCAGATGGCACTTAGCTCAGTTGGTTAGAGCACCACCTTGACATGGTGGGGGTCGGTGGTTCGAATCCACTAGTGCCAACCAGTTTTCTTTTCTGCAGAAAGGTCGAAGCGTGATGGCACCGCGAACTACTACGAGGCATTTCGACTAGCAGCCGCTGCTGACAGGCGCTTTGATGTTTGTGTGGCCTGAGCCAAAAAAGCGCGGTTGATCCGCGCTTTTTTATTGCTGGAAACGAGCGCCCGGCCTTCCCGGCCCCTGATCTCTGATGCCCAGTCCCCAGTCCTCGAATTCCGATTCCCGATTCTCAAAAAAATGATCTCCATCCAACTCCCCGACGGTTCCAAACGCGAGTTTCCCGCCCCGCTTACCGTGGCAGAAGTAGCGCAATCGATTGGCGCTGGCCTTGCCAAAGCGGCTTTGGGCGGCAAAGTAAATGGCGAACTGGTCGATACCAGCCATTTGATTGATGGCGATGTGCACTTGGCAATTGTTACCGACAAAGATGCGGACGGCCTCGATCTGATTCGCCACTCCACGGCGCACCTGCTTGCCTACGCGGTCAAAGAGCTTTTCCCAGACGCCCAGGTGACCATCGGCCCGGTCATTGAAAACGGCTTCTTCTACGATTTTTCGTACAAGCGCCCCTTCACGCCAGACGACTTGGAAGCCATCGAAAAGAAGATGACGGAGCTTGCCAAGAAAGATGAAAAAGTGACGCGCGAGGTCTGGAAGCGCGATGACGCGGTGGCCCACTTCAAGGCGATTGGCGAGCATTACAAAGCCGAGATCATTGCCAGTATTCCCGCAGATCAAGAGATTCGCCTCTATCGCGAAGGCAAATTTGCTGACTTGTGCCGTGGCCCGCACGTGCCGTCTACCGGCAAGCTCAAAGTCTTCAAGCTGATGAAGCTGGCTGGGGCTTATTGGCGTGGCGACTCTAAAAACGAGATGCTGCAGCGGGTCTATGGCACGGCTTGGGCAAAAAAAGAAGATCAGGATCAGTACCTCAACATGCTGGCTGAAGCCGAGAAGCGCGACCACCGCAAGTTGGGGCGCGAGCTTGACCTGTTTCATATGGAAGAAACCGCACCCGGATTGGTTTTTTGGCATCCGAAAGGCTGGACGGTCTGGCAGCAAGTTGAGCAGTACATGCGCGCTGTGTACCG
>JANLTH010000091.1:0-5881 GCA_031362865.1 Burkholderiales bacterium
CAGACGTACAAAGGGCAAGCGCATGCTGATCGTTCTGGACAACGCCCGATATCACCATGCAAAACTTCTCAAACCATTTCTGCACCGATACCGCAAGGTGTTGACACTGGTATTTCTGCCGCCTTACAGCCCGCAACTGGCGCCTATCGAGCGGGTGTGGAAGCTCACCCGCCGTATGGCGACTCACAATCGGCATTTCCAGACGCTAAACGCAGTGCTCGTTGCGGTTCAAGAATGCTTTGCGCGGTGGCTCAAACCAAATTCAGTTCTGAAACGATTATGCGGCGTTATTTAAGTCGCTATGTTTAGTAATGGAATTACTGGATCAATGCGGTCTATTTGCCTTGGATTGCCCCACACTGTCCATAATCTTTTCAGTCCACGCAATCGACAGCGCTGAGACCAGAAAAGCCATGTGAATCACCGTTTGTGCGATCAGGGTCTTCTCGTCATAAGCCGCGGCGTTGATAAAAGTTTTGAGCAGATGGATCGATGAGATGCCGATGATCGCGGTGGCGAGCTTGACTTTGAGCACACCCGCGTTCACGTGCGAGAGCCACTCTGGCTGGTCCGGGTGGTCTTGCAGGTTCATCCGCGAGACGAAGGTTTCGTAGCCACCCACGATCACCATGATGAGCAGGTTGGAAATCATCACCACGTCGATCAAGCCCAACACCACCAGCATGATGGTCGTTTCGGTGAGTTTGCCCGCAGGCAGCGCCTTGTCGGCGCACATCGGTGTTTGTGACTGCACTGCGCAGGTCAGTTCACGCACCGCGTTGGACATGCCCAAGGCCGCTTCCACCAGATGAAACAACTCCATCATGAAGTGGAACACATACACGCCCTGGGCTACCACCAAGCCTAAGTAAAGCGGCAGCTGCAGCCAGCGGCTCGCAAAAAGGAGATTCGCCATCAAGGGAAGGCTGGACGTGGGCCGGGGTTTTGGTGCGTTGCTGGCAGACATGAGTGGATTGATTACCTGTGAAATCTCAAATTAGAGACATTTTTCAAAACGGCGGAAGAGCAAATCAAGCGACGCTGGTTTCGCGCAAGGGCGCAGTCTAGCAGTCGCTACATGTCAGTACCATGTCCATCTGGCAAGGTGTGGGTTGGCCCTTCGCGCTTCGGTCAAACGCGCCGCGACTGGCGGCGATTCGTCGCGCTGATTGGCAACCGCCCGAGACGCAGCTCGGCGCTGCCCACGCCCGCAAGAAATCCGAATCGAATCAAGCACTTGTTTCGACATCCGGGATGAAGTGCTTCCTTAACTGACCAGTACATAGGCCGCACCTGCAAACGCTGCACCGAAATGTAAGCGTTTACAGAAATCGTCGAATAATTTGTGCAGCACAACAATTAAGCCCTTACTTCAAATTGACTGGAAGTCATCGAATAATTAAAAACCTGCTTACTTTCAATGACTTGTAGGCGCGTTTTTACATCTCAGATTGATGAAAAATTATTGTTGCGGTGCGATAAAAATGATGGCAGACTTCGTTCCATTGCAGTACAAAATTGATTTGTATCAACCAGAGTTACTGCCTTTTTTACCTGTTTTTGTCTGTTTTTTGCGCATATAACCACCCTCGAAAGTCCATCATGAAAGAGAAAGCCATGTCCAGCCGCGAACTCGAAATCCAGAAAATTGAACAAGATTGGCGCACCAACCCGCGCTGGAACGGCATCAAACGTGACTACACGGCCAGTGACGTATACCGTCTGCGCGGCTCGGTGCACATCGAGTATTCGCTGGCCAAACAAGGCGCGCAAAAGCTCTGGAAGCTGTGCAACGAGCGTGATTTTGTCAACTCCCTCGGCGCGCTGACCGGCAACCAAGCGATGCAACAAGTCAAGGCCGGCGTACCCGCCGTGTATCTCTCCGGTTGGCAAGTCGCCGCAGACGCGAACGACTCGCTCTCGATGTATCCCGACCAGTCGCTCTACGCCACCACCTCGGTTCCTACCGTGGTCAAGCGCATCAACAACGCGCTGCGCCGGGCTGACCAAATTCAGCACATGGAAGATTTCGACAGTGACACCGGTCATATCGACTTCATGGCTCCGATTGTGGCCGATGCCGAAGCTGGCTTTGGCGGCGTGCTCAACGCCCACGAGTTGATGAAAGCGATGATCGAAGCCGGTGCCGCTGGCGTGCATTTTGAAGATCAACTCGCCTCCGTGAAGAAGTGCGGCCACATGGGCGGCAAAGTACTGGTGCCAACCTCGGAAGCGGTCGAAAAACTGAAAGCCGCGCGCTTGGCAGCCGACATCATGGGCGTGCCGACCGTTCTGCTGGCCCGCACCGATGCAGAAGCTGCTGATTTGGTCACCTCTGACTGCGACGAGCGCGATCGCCCCTTCTTGACCGGCGAACGCACGCAAGAAGGCTTTTATCGCTCGAAGAAAGGCTTCGACCAAGCCCTGGCGCGCGGCATTGCTTACGCTGAATACGCCGACATGGTGTGGTGCGAAACCGGTACGCCGGACCTTGAATTTGCGCGCAAGTACGCCGAAGGCGTGCAAAAAGTTCACCCTGGCAAGATGCTGGCCTACAACTGCTCACCATCGTTTAACTGGAAGCGCAATCTGGATGATGCAACGATCGCCAAGTTCCAACGCGAATTGGGCGCGATGGGCTACAAATTCCAGTTCATCACCTTGGCTGGTTTCCATGCGTTGAACTACTCGATGTTTGAGCTGGCTTACGGCTATGCCCGCAACAACATGACCGCGTTTGTCGAGTTGCAGCAAAAGGAATTCGCCGCAGCTGAGAAAGGCTTCACCGCCGTCAAGCATCAGCGCGAAGTGGGCACCGGTTACTTCGATTCACTCACGCAGACGATTCAGGGCGCGAATGCCTCAACCACCGCGCTGCATGGCTCGACCGAAGACGAACAATTCTTCGACGCGAAGAAATTGCAGAAAGCGGCCTAAACGCTGGTAAAGGTGAAGACGCGCTCTGGTAGCGCTTCTTCAGTGGTTTTTGCTTGAGGAGCGCCGTCTAACGGCCTCCTTCGAAAGTTAGCTCGCACCGCTTGCCCCCAACCCGCAGCATGGTTCTTCGGAACTGCGCTGCGGGATTTTTTCGTCGCCGCTACAATCTTGCGATGACTCCCATCTTCATCGGCCTGCTGGTCGGCGCAATCGTTCTGCTATGGATCGTATGGTCGGTGCTGGTTCGGCACCAGCGGGCGGCATTTGTCCGCGAATATGCCTTTCCGAAAGGCCTCTTCGCTAATTTTGAGAAGCGCCGCCCGGGGCTGCAACGCAAGGACACGGCGCTTACCGCGCGCGCGCTGCGCAAGTTTTTCCTGGCCTATTTGAGTGGTGGCTGTAAGTTTGTCGCCATGCCCTCGCAGGCCGCCGACGACCTATGGCACGAATTCATTCTCTTCACCCGCGAGTACAAGGCATTTTGCGATCAGGCGTTTGCCGGTTTTTTGCACCACAGCCCAGCGGCGGTGCTTGGCAAAAACAAGCAGGTCAATCAGGGTTTGCGGCGCGTTTGGTGGCAGTGCTGCAGGGAAGAGAATATCGACCCAAACCAGCCGAGCCGCCTGCCACTCCTGTTCGCGATTGACGCCAAACTTAAATTGGCGGATGGCTTCCGCTACGCGCCGGATTGCAAAGGCTACGTGGCGCGCAGCGACGGCGGCGCTGTTTCACACTGCGGCACCAGCTTTTCTGATTCATCCATCGATGGCTCTACCGACGGCTTTGGCACGGATAGTGGCGGCGCTGGCGGTGTCGATGGTGGCAGTGACGGCGGTGGCTGCGGTGGCGGCGGAGGTGATTAGCGCGGCACTGCGCCGGCGCAGGAGCGCTACCCCGCCATGCCCGGCACGACGCGCGAAAAGCCATTGTCTACATAGGTGATCTCACCAGTCACACCGTTGGCAAGGTCGGAGAGCATGAAGGCAGCCACATTGCCGACATCGTCAATCGTGACATTGCGCCGCATCGGTGCATGCGCCTCGACAAATTTGAGAATTTGCCCAAAGCCGCCGATGCCCATTGCGGCTAAGGTTTTGATCGGCCCGGCAGAAATGCCATTGACGCGAATGCCTTTGGGGCCAAGGCTTGCCGCCAGGTAGCGCACCGAGGCTTCGAGGCTCGCTTTGGCAAGGCCCATGGTGTTGTAGTTCGGCACGACCCGCTCCGCACCCAAGTAGGTAAGCGTGACGAGCGAGCCATTGCGCCCCGCCATCATCGGTAGAGCGGCTTTGGCAAGCGCGCCGAAACTGTAGGCACTGATGTCATGTGCCATGGCGAAATTGCTGCGCGTGAAGCCGTCCAAAAAGTCGCCTTCAATCGCTTCACGTGGCGCAAAACCGATGGCATGCACGAGACCATCCAACCCGTCCCATTTCGTTTTCAGGCTTTCGAATACGGCGGCGATTTGCGCGTCGTCGGCTACGTCACATGGGAAATACAGTTCACTGCCAAACTCAGCGGCATAGCCCTTGATGCGCTCGAGAAAACGCTCTCCTTGATAGGTGAAAGCCAGTTCTGCACCCTGCGCATGGCAGGCTCTGGCAATGCCATAGGCGATCGAGCGGTTCGACAGCACGCCCGTAATCAACAGCTTTTTCCCGGTCAAAAATCCCGCATTCAGTCCCATGTGTGGCTCCGTGGTTGGTGATGGGCGGATTATAAAGATTGGGCGCGGGATCCGTTGAGCACACCGGATTGCCGCAAGCTTTCTGCGGCTAAAAGCCGTTAGACTGCTCAGCTGCAAAGCCCCCATTCGATTCTCTCGTTTCCTTCTCCTCCAGGCCCGCCATGACTCTCGATATCACTCCCTCAATCGACACGCACGATGAAATTTCCAGCCAGCGCGCCAGCTTGCTGCCCAAGATTCCGGTCACCCGGCGCGGTTTTGTGATGGCCTCTCTGATGACCGGCTACACCATGGCCGCAGGCCCGGTGAATGCGCAGGCCACCGTCAAGACCGACACCACTGGCCTGGATGCGCGCGAGATCAAGGTCAAAACCAAAGACGGCGAGATGCCCGCCTACATGGCGCGCCCGACCAACAAAAAGAACCCGGCGGTCGTGCTGGTCTGCCAAGAGATTTTTGGCGTGCACGAGTACATCAAAGACACCTGCCGCCGCTTGGCCAAAGGCGGCTACTTGGCGATTGCGCCTGAGTTGTACGCGCGCCAGGGCGACCCATCCAAGTACCAGATGAGTGAAATCCCCAAGCTGATTGCCGAGATCGTCTCCAAAGTGCCCGATGCCCAGGTGATGGGCGATTTCGATGCCTGCGTGGCCTGGGCCAAAGCAAACGGCGGCAACGTCAAAAAGCTCGCGATCACCGGCTTTTGTTACGGCGGGCGCATTACCTGGCTTTACGCGGCGCACAACCCCAACGTTAAGGCGGGCGTGGCCTGGTACGGTCGCTTGGCGGGTGCAAAAACGCCCGTGGCTCCAGCCAACCCGATTGACGTGGTGGCGAAGATCAACGCGCCGATTCTGGGCCTGTACGGCGGTGAAGACCCCGGCATTCCGAATAGCACCGTGGCTGAAATGCAAGCCGCGCTCGCCAAAGCGGGCAAGAAGAAAAGCGATTTCGTGCTCTATCGCACCGCACCACACGGCTTTCACGCCGACTTCCGCGGCTCGTATCGTAAAGATGCGGCGGAAGATGGCTGGCAGCGGCTGTTGACCTGGTTTAAGGCGAATGGTGTCGCTTGATTCATTGCTGGCGCTTATTTCGCAAAACGGATGCTGCGGCATCCGTTTTTTTCGGACTGGTATTTTGGAAACCTTCGAAGTGCTCCATGAAGAATCTTATCCAGTAATTCCATTTCTAAATCATTACGAGATTAGGCGCACCGACGACGACAGTGCGCGTAGCACGGCTAGGAAGGGGCAA
>JANLTH010000094.1:0-4395 GCA_031362865.1 Burkholderiales bacterium
AAAACAAAGTAGCGCTCATCACCGGCGGTAACAGCGGCATCGGCTTAGGAATCGCCACCGGCCTGGCCCAAGCGGGGTGCGACTTGGTCATTTGGGGCAGCAACGCCGCTAAAAACGATGTGGCGCGGACTGCCTTGGCAGCCCACGGCACACGCGTGCTGGTGCAAACGGTGAACGTGGCTGACGAGGCGCAGGTCGAGGCGGGGTTTTCTGCTGCACTCACTCACATGGGGCGGATCGATGCCTGCTTTGCGAATGCCGGGGTCGGGCAGAAGAAATCGCCCTTTCACGCGCTTTCGGCAGCAGAGTGGCGGCGCGTGCAGTCGGTCAACCTCGATGGCGCATTTTTTACCTTGAGAGCGGCCACACGGCACATGGTGGACCGCTCGAAGAGTGGCTCTGGTATTACCTCTTCAGGCGGTCGATTGGTGTTGATGGCGAGCACGGCGACAATTCATGGTGCGCAGCGCAGCACTGCTTACGCCGCCAGCAAAGGCGCTTTGATGGCTATGACCCGGGCGCTCGCGGTGGAATACGCGCGCTATGGCATCACCGCCAACGCAATTCAGCCGGGTTGGATCGAAAGCGAGATGACGCGCGCGGCGCTCAACGACGACCGCTTCGCCGCCGCCGTCTTGCCGCGCGTTCCGGCGCGCCGTTGGGGTACGGGCGCAGACTTCGCTGGCATCGCCTGCTATTTGGTGAGCGATGCCTCGGCCTATCACACGGGCGACAGCTTCGTAATCGACGGTGGCTACACGATCTACTGAGAGATGGTGAGTCACGCGGTGATGCTTAGCCCATTCGGCTCCGCTCGAAATTACCTATAATTGGGTACATGCCAGCCGACACCGCAACTCTCTCTGCCGAAGCCTCCCCATCAGCGCAGGCACCGACTGCGCCCAAAGCCGCGCCCAAAGCTGCGCGCAAGCGCCAGCGCGGTGTCGCCGCAGGTTCTGCTGGTCAGGGTCCGGGGGTTGCCAATTCGGCCAATGCCGGTTCACGCGGCGGCGCGCGTCCCACGATCATTTCAAGTCGCGTGGCCGCCTTACTGCGCGAATCGCGCTGGTTTTTGCATTTGGCGATTGGCCTGTATCTCGGGTTGATCCTTGCCACCTACAACAAGGCTGATCCGGGTTGGTCGCATGCCGCCATCGCCAGCTTGATTGGCAATGGCGGTGGCCGCTTCGGTGCCTGGCTGGCCGATTTGCTGTTGTATGTGTTTGGCATCTCGGTCTGGTGGTGGGTTTTGTTATTTGCCTATTTTCTGATAGCAGGCTACACGCGGCTCGCCCGCGCTACAGCGACCATGTTTGGCGGCAGCGACGAAGTGACGGCGCTCGACCAGCGTTCGCTACTGGCCATGCTGCCCGGTTTTGCAATCACGCTGGTGGCCAGCAGCGCGCTCGAATCGCTACGCCTGCATTCACTCAAACTCGCCCTGCCTTACGCGCCCGGCGGGGTGCTGGGCGAAGTGGTGGGCAAACCATTGGCAGACGTGGCCGGGTTCACCGGTGCCAGCCTGTTTTTGATTGTGGCGCTGCTGATCGGCGTGAGCCTCTTTACCGGGATTTCTTGGTTGAGCGCGGCCGAGCGCGTTGGCGCGGGCATTGAGTGGGTGATTGACCGTTTCAAACAGCGGCGCGAAGCAGCGGTTGACCGCAAAATCGGGGAGGCCGCCCAAGAGGTTCGTGAGCAGGTGGTCGAGGTGGAGCGCAAAGTATTCGAAGAGCACACCACCATCAAAATCGAGCCGCAACTGCTTGAAGTACCCAAAGCCGAGCGCGTGGTGAAAGAGCTGGAGCGTGAGAAGCAAGTGCCGCTTTTCAAAGAGTTGCCGGACACGATGATTCCCTCGCTCAGCTTGCTCGATGCGGCCCCGGACGTGGTCGAAACGATTAGCCCTGAAACCGTGGCCTTTAATTCACGCCTGATCGAGCGCAAGCTGAAAGACTTCAATGTCGAGGTTGAGGTCAAAGCGGCCTACCCGGGGCCGGTGATCACGCGCTATGAAATCGAGCCCGCGATCGGGGTGAAGGGCAGCCAGGTGGTCGGCTTGGCGAAGGACCTGGCGCGAGCGCTCTCACTCGTTTCAGTGCGGGTGGTAGAAACGATTCCGGGCAAGAGTTTGATGGGGCTTGAGTTACCCAACCCAAGGCGGCAAATCGTGCGCCTGTCGGAGATTTTCAGCTCTGAGGTGTACAGCAATAGCAGTTCACCGATCACGCTGGCGCTAGGCAAAGACATTGCGGGCAAACCGGTAGTGGCTGACTTGGCCAAAATGCCACATTTGCTGGTGGCTGGTACCACCGGCTCGGGCAAATCGGTGGCAATCAACGCGATGATTTTGTCGTTGCTTTACAAGGCTGAAGCCGACCGAGTCCGCCTAATTTTGATCGACCCGAAAATGCTGGAGATGTCGGTTTACGCCGATATTCCGCACCTGCTGGCCCCGGTGGTAACGGACATGAAGCATGCCGCCAACGCGCTCAACTGGTGCGTAGCCGAGATGGAGCGGCGCTACAAGCTCATGTCTTCGCAAGGCGTGCGCAATCTCTCCGGGTACAACAACAAGGTGGCGGAAGCGAAAAAAGCCGGCAAGCCGCTCACCCATCCGTTCTCGCTCACGCCTGACAATCCGGAGCCGCTGGAACATATGCCGCTGATCGTGGTGGTGATTGACGAGCTGGCTGACCTGATGATGGTGGTTGGCAAAAAAATTGAAGAACTGATCGCGCGCCTGGCGCAAAAAGCGCGTGCCGCAGGCATTCATCTGTTGCTGGCGACCCAGCGGCCGTCGGTGGATGTGATTACCGGCCTCATCAAAGCGAACATCCCGACCCGCATTGCGTTTCAAGTGTCGTCAAAAATCGACTCACGCACGATTCTCGACCAGATGGGCGCTGAAGCCCTGCTGGGGCAGGGCGACATGCTGTATCTGCCCTCGGGCTCTGGCGTGCCACAGCGCGTGCATGGCGCGTTTGTAGACGACCCTGAAGTGCATCGCGTGGTCGAGCATTTGAAATCACTCGGACCACCCAACTACATCGAAGGATTGCTCGAAGGTGGAACTTCCGAAGACGACGAAGGCTCCGACGGGGATGGCGCGCCCAATGCCGAGCAAGACCCGATGTACGACCAAGCAGTCGACATCGTGCTCAAGAACAAACGCGCCTCGATTTCGCTGGTGCAGCGCCATTTGCGGATTGGTTACAACCGTTCCGCCCGCTTGCTTGAAGCAATGGAAAAAGCGGGCTTGGTGTCGGCCATGCAAGGCAATGGGAACCGGGACATTTTGGGCCGGAAACCGGATGCATGAGGAAAGAAATTGTGAGAGATCCAGCGTGAAGCTTGCGGCACTCAAACGTGGTGCGCTGGTCGGCATCGCCGCGCTGATAGCGCAGTTAGGGTTTGCGACGGTCGCGGCCGCGTCAGCGCTCGAAGCGCTCAAGGAATTCGTCGCCACCACCAAGTCGGGTAAAACCACCTTTACCCAGCGCATTGTCAAAAATAATGGCAGCATTTCGCGCGAAGCCAGTGGCACTCTGGAGTTTTCGCGGCCTGGTAAATTTCGCTGGATTTACACCAAACCCTACGAACAAGAGCTGGTGGGCGACGGCGAAAAATTATGGATTTACGACCGCGACTTAAACCAGGTCACCGTCAAAAAAATGGGCGACGCGCTCGGGGCCAGCCCTGCCGCAATTCTCTCGGGCGCGGGCGATTTGGACAAGAACTTCACGCTGAAAGAAGGCATCGCGCGCGACGGGGTTGAGTGGGTAGAAGCCACTCCGAAAACCAAGGAAACCGGCTTTGAGTCGGTGAAGCTTGGGTTTGGCAAGATCGATGGGAAATATGCACTGGCAGCGATGGAGTTGAAGGACAGCTTTGGCCAGCTTTCTGTCTTGACCTTCGGACGCGTAGAGCGTAATCCAGTATTTGCGGACAACATCTTCCGTTTTACGCCACCCAAAGGCGCTGACGTATTAACGCAGTAAGCGAAATAGTTGGAGGCGGGGGTCGGAATCGAACCGGCGTTGACGGCTTTGCAGGCCGCTGCATAACCACTCTGCCACCCCGCCTTAGGGATGCGGCACGTTGAAAACCTACGTGCCCAAAACTCTCCGTATAAAAAGAGAAGGGGAAAGTGGCTTGACGCTCACTTTCCCCTTTTTATTTGGAGCGGGAGAAGAGTCTCGAACTCTCGACCTCAACCTTGGCAAGGTTGCGCTCTACCAACTGAGCTACTCCCGCATTGCTGGCATCAGCCGCTGTCGCCAGCAACTGTTGCCCCATTCAAGCCGCGATTTCTCGCCGCTTTCCGCGTCGCGGTATGTTCAGCGGAACCCGCATTCTATACCGGCTTTTGCGGCCGGCACAAGCCGCGCGCGGCAA
>JANLTH010000145.1:0-10996 GCA_031362865.1 Burkholderiales bacterium
GTAAGTGTTAGTCCGTTGAGTTTGTGGGGGTTAATGGTTCCTACCTCGGTGCAGAAGGCGGTGTCGGCCGGGGCGTGGGCGGGGGTCAGGGAAGGCCTTTGCGAGCCAAGCATTTCACCCAACACCTCCACATAAGCCAGCGCCTTGGGCGAAAGCCCCGCCACTTCCCACCCCAGTTTCGCGCCCGCTTGCAAGGCATCAAACACCGCCCGCTTGCCGGCTGCGCTCACCGGCGGCCGCTTGGCATCGGCGCGTAGCGCGTAGCGGTGCATGAGCCGCGCATCCATGTCGCGCGCGGCATTTTTTAGCTGGGCGGGCAGGGCATTCAACATCACCGCGCCCAAGGGGTGCTGATAGTAGGCGGCACAAAACTGCATCAGGCGCAGCCACTCCGGCGGCAAGGGCGCGCTGCCGCTGAGCACCGCGGCGATGGGCTTCACCCGCTCGCGCGCCACCTCTAGCGGCGCATCCAGCGCCACCACAATGCCGACCTGCGCCCGGCTGCCAAAAGCCACCACTACGCGCATGCCTGGTGCCACCTGCATGCCCTCGGGTACGCTGTAGTCAAACAGGGCTGTCGGCGAAACCGCATGCGGCAAGTCGAGTGCCACCTTGATGGTTTGAAGTTGCGCCAAAATCACACTGCCAACTTAAAGTAACTTCTCACGAATGGGAGCCAAGCCGTTGGTGGAAAAGCGCGAAAACCTTATGCACAAAAACTGTGGATAACTCTGTGGATAACTTCGATGCGCGGGACGAACAAGCTTGATTATCAAGGGTTTTCAGGCGATTGCCTGTTTTATTGGCGGCGTTTTGATCTATATAAATCAATGAGTTAACGGTAGATTGCATAAAATAAGACAAACCACCATCGCACTACCCGAAGAGCACTCAATATGTGCATAAGTCAAGCGGTTTTGACCTTCATCCGCAAAAGAAATTTGCCCAAGATTGGCCACTCGTAGATCAAGCCCCCGCGCGCGTTTTCAGCCTGTTTTGCTCCAAATGCCGCGCGGCGCTTAGTTCATGCACTGCATCAACCAGCACCAGCGCGTGTTCCGGCGGGGTGAACTGCGAAATGCCGTGCCCCAGATTAAAAATATGGCCAGAGCCCGGGCCGACATCGCCGAAGCTTGCGAGCGTGTTGCCCACCTCGGCGCGAATCGTTTCCGGCGGCGAAAAGAGCACCATCGGGTCGATATTGCCCTGTAAGGCTACGCGATCCTGCGTGCGCGCTCGCGCGGCGCCCAGGTCCATGGTCCAGTCCAGCCCCACGACGTCCGCCCCGCAGGCAGCGATCTCTTCCAGCCACAAGCCGCCGCCCTTGGTGAAGACGATTACCGGTACGCGCCGCCCTTCCGCTTCGCGCTGCAAGTTAGCAATCACTTCACGCATGTAAGGCAGCGAGAACTCACGGTAAGCCGCGTGTGCCAAGCTGCCGCCCCAAGTATCAAAAATCTGCACCGCCTGCGCGCCTGCCGCGATTTGCGCACTCAGGTAGTCCGCCACCGCGCGAGCATTGATGCGCAAAATGGTGTGCAGCAAATCGGGCCGTGCGTAAAGCATGGTTTTGATGGTGCGAAAGTCGTCGCTGCCGCCGCCTTCCACCATGTAGCAAGCCAGGGTGAACGGGCTGCCTGAAAAGCCGATCAGCGGCACGCTCCCGGCCAAGGCACGGCGAATCTCGCGCACCGCGTCAGTCACATAGCGCAGCGTGGCATCGATGTCGGGCACTTGCAGCGCCTTGATCGCGGCTTCAGCATTAGGCCCTTTGAGCGGGCGCTCGAATTTCGGGCCTTCGCCATCCGCGAAATAGAGGCCCAAACCCATCGCATCAGGCACGGTAAGAATGTCGGAAAAAAGAATCGCCGCGTCCAGCTTCATGCGCGCCAAGGGTTGCAGCGTGACTTCAGTGGCGTAAGCCGGCGATTTCGCCAGCCCTAAAAACGAGCCAGCGCGCTTGCGCGTGGCGTTGTATTCCGGCAAGTATCGCCCCGCCTGGCGCATCAGCCAAACAGGCGTGTAATCCACAGGTTCGCGCATTGCGGCGCGCAGGAAAGTGTCGTTTTGCAGGGGCATGGAGGGCTGGGGTGAGGGGGGCTAATGGTGGCGCAGGAAGGGTGCGGCAGCGCAGCCCGTGGGATGGGCGGTATTTTGCCCTGCATTGGGCGAATTTGCGGGCAGGAAAGGCGATGCGCTTGCGTGGGTTGCAAGGTGCAGCGGGCGCTCGCGCGGCGGTAAGCGGGGCAAGGCGAATTTTGTTGCAGATGCAGATGCCGCTTTCATCGCCGGTTTCAACGCTGATTTCATTGCCAATTCACCTTCCCCCCAGTACCCTGAGCCAGAAATTCGCTGCATTAAAGCTTCGAAACCCGGCTGCCTGACTTGATGCCAATAGACCTTGCTCGTCCGCCCACGCGAACGCTGACCCGCCACCCCGGCATTCCTGCGAAAGCGGGACTTCATACCGGCGACAAATTTTCTACGGCGCGTTCGAGCACCGCTCGCTGGACTCCCGCTTTCGCGGGAATGACCGGTGATGGGGCTTGTACAGCATCTTGTTTGTAGAATGGCAATGCCTGAAGAGCCGCCCTGGTATTGCCTCTTCAAGAATCAACCCTTGAGCGCCATTCGACGTTTCTATTCTCGACCACTCCCTTTTGATTGACTTCGTGCATTTGTCGTCGCGCTCACAGCAGGGTCTGTGAAGGATAAGATGCTTTACGACGCTTGCTGGTCGTGCGGTGATACCGCTGTCACTTTCAGGAGATTTGGATGCTTTCGAGGCAACAGTACGTGCAGCAGTTGTTCGAGTTGAAAGACCAATACCGGCAAGACAATGCCTGGGTCGGCAACTGGACTGAGAGTTGGAATGACGAAGCGGTGATGACCAAATTCATCGGCTTTGCCTACAACCTCTACGCGGCCACCGCGCGGAATGCGTTGCAGTTGACCGTGTTGGGTGGCACCGAGATTCGCCTTGACGATGCCTACATCCGCAATTTTGGCGTGACTTCGGCCAACGGCATTCAGGACAAAGAAACCGAGCGGTGGGTTCGCACTGAGCAGGTGATGCGTGGCTGGCGGGCCAAAAATCCCGACGCGCGGGCGCGCAATCCGGTGGGTTCGCCAGTCTCAGTCACTGGCGTGGGGAGCATTCTGAGCGAAAAGGGTTGGACCCCGATATTGAACGATTCGTTGATTCTGGGCGCTATTACGGGAAACCAGGATTTCGTGCTGGGGTTGACCCCGGGGGAGCAAGTGGACTGGAACACGATGAACGGCGCGAAAGTGAACAAAACCGCCAACCTGGCGAGCCGGTTTGGCGATACCACCGCTCTCATCGGAGCATGGAAGTCGTTTCTGAATTCCCAGAGGCGAATGTTTTTCTTTCCCTGGGGTGGCCCGCGTGTCTTTACGCGGGAGTTATTGGGGCTGCATTTCTTTGGCTACAAGCCCGAGTTTTCTTGGTATCAGTTGGGCTTTCAGACCGGAACTGGCAGGCGGCTACCGCCGGACTTCAGAACCTACCTTCGCGAGCTGCGCAACGTCGGGTTTCATCAGCCAACCAATCAGGCCAAGATCATGGAAACGATCTCCACCTATCTGTTCAACGACGCGAAAGCGCTCGGCGCGCCTTGGCCCGCCACCACCAAAACTGCCGTGTGACTTTGCCGAAAATTCTTTGACTGTGCATGGCTTGAAGAGCCGCGTCCATAGCGGCTCTTCAAAGTCAATGTCTGAAAAGACTTGATGCGCGCGGCTGCGTAACGTTGCGGAAAAATCGGTGGGTTCAGGGCTCAGGCCCGCGCTCAGGCGTGCGCTTGCGCGCCCAACAAGTGCTCCCGAATCCGGCTGCGCAAATAGGGCCCATCACGCGCGGGCAGGCTGGCCGCTTCTGGTGCTGCCGAGACTTTTAGATTGATGAACACCGGGCCTGCTGCTTCGTAGGGCAAATGGCGCAGCGCGGCCAATTCCTCCGGTGTGCGTGCGCTGGCGACGGTAGCGAACCCTGCGGCTTTGGCGAGCGCAGCCAGATCGATGCCGCGCCCGGTATGCGAGCGTTGCATGCCGGTTTCGGCATAGTGTTCGTTGTCGAGTGCCACGATGGCCAAGTTGGCGGGTTTTTCACAGGCGATGGTGGCGAGCGAGCCTAATCCCATCAACATTTCGCCATCGCCCACGAACACGACTACGCGCCGCGATGGTTGCGCGAGCGCCAAACCCAGGCCCATCATCGCGGCACCACCCATCGCGCCCCAGAGGTAAAAGTTGGCCGGACTGTCGCCAGCGGCAGCGACATCGTAGGTCGGGTTGCCCAAGCTGGCGACGACCAAAGCATCGCCGCGCGTTTGCAGCATGACGGCGGTGGCTTCACGGCGATTGAGAATCATGGTTGTCATCCCAGGCCTCACTTGGTGAATGATTTGCTGCCAATCACGCGCTGGCCAATCAATACGGCCACCACGCGGTTGGAATTGAACGCCAGTTTGGCGGCGGCTTGCACGGTGACGAGGACTTCGTCTGGCGCGTCTGCACGCTGCACGTGGACCCCCGCCGTTTCGAGTGCAGCTTGGGTGGAGGAACCCATCGCCACCTGCCAAGGATTGAATTCGCCCCACTCGCCGCGCATCGTCACGATCATCAGGAGCGGTATGCGACATTCCGCCTGCAAAGAAAGCATGTTGATGCAGTTGCCCACACCAGACGATTGCAGCAGCAATACGCCGCGCTGCCCGCCCAGCCACGCGCCGGCTAGCATGGCCACACCTTCTTCTTCGGTGGTGAGTGAGACGGCTTTGATCGTCGGGTCAGCCAGGCAATGGTTGATGAGCTTGCTGTGGCCCGCGTCGGGTACGTAGGCGACCTGGGCAATTTGTTGGGTTTTGAGTTCGGCGAACAATTCGTCCGGCCAGTGGGATGTGCCAGTCATACTTTCTCCTGTAGTTTTGCTTCATTAGCGAGCAGCTCAACTGACTTCAACCGCGCCGCGTAGCTGCCGCACACGGTGAGCACGACCACCTCGTCGGCTTCAAAGCGGGCTTGAATCTCTGCAATGCGTTTGAGCACGACGTCGGGCGTGCCGATGATAGAGCGAGGCCGCTCGCGTTCGATCACCATCCGGTCGCGGTCGGTCAAATTGACTAACTGTTGCTGCGCTTCGGCGGTGGTCGGGATCGGGCGGTTCAAACCATAAGCCATGTGCAGACGGCGCAAATCGACCGCGTTGGCAAGTGCGTCGGCCTCCTTCTGCGTTTCGGCGCAAATCGCGAAAACCGCTACGGCGCTGTGCGCACGTTGGCTGAAGACCGTTGCTGCGCAAGCATTTTCAGGCGGTACTCGATTGGGCTGATACATCTGCCGATACGCGCGCGTGATCGCGTCGCCACCTTGCGGGTTGATGAAATGGGCAAAGGCGAAGCGCAGGCCCAACTGCATGGCCAGCGTCGCCCCGTAGTCAGAAGAGCCCAAAATCCAGATTTCAGGCGCGGTATCAACGTCGGGTTGCAACTTCACCGGCGCATGCGGGTGCGCACCGGGCAGTACCCGCCCCAGATGTGCCGCAAGCTCGGCTACCGCATCAGCAAAATTTTCGCCGGCGTTGTAGTGCCCGCCGGTAGTCGAGCCGCTCACCGCGTTGGCGGTGACGCGGTCGCCGCCTGGCGCACGGCCCAGCCCTAAATCCATGCGGTTCGGGAACAGCGCCTCGAGCATCTTGAACTGCTCGGCGACTTTGAATGGCGCGTAATAAGGCAGCAAGATGCCACCGGTACCGATGCGGATGCGTTTGGTACGGCTTCCGATGGCCCCCAGCAGAATCTCCGGGCACGGGTCGCCCAAGCTTTGCAGGCCGTGATGCTCGGCCAGCCAGTAACGGTGGTAGCCCAGTTCGTCAGCCGCTTGGGCGAGCTCCAGCGTGGCAGCAATGGCATCGGCGGGCGAGGTGCCCGAGACGATCATGGATTGGTCGAGGATGGAGAGGCGCAATGGGGGATGTCCGAAGAGGTGTGGCCCGAAGCTTAGCGCCCGCAGGGCCAGTGTGTACCTTATGGCGCGAAGAAGTGCGGCGAGTAGGGCCCGGACAGCGCGGTGACATTTCTAGAGACTGCAGGCGTGCGCAAAACAAAAAAGCCACGTCTTTCGACATGGCCTTTTGCAAAATACGGTGGCGCGGCTGGCAGGATTCGAACCCACGACCCCTTGGTTCGTAGCCAAGTACTCTATCCAACTGAGCTACAGCCGCGCGAGAAGGCAAAATTATAGCCGCTACACCGTCTTGGCGGCAAGCCTCGGGCGGAAATAAATCAACGCGGATTGGGCGGCTTGGATTCGAGCACGGCTTCAATCAAGACATCGCCCAGTTTTACGCGGTTGCGGTTACTCGGGTCGGTTCTTACCGAAACGTATCTATCCCCCTGCGCCGGTGTGCCCCAATTCGTGGAGATGCGCGCCTGCACGGTGACAGGTGCCAGCAGCACTTGCCGGTGCGACGCAACTCAGTACCGCGACAGCCGAGGCGAAGGGGGCCGCACAATGAATCAGGCGCCCCGCGATGCCTCTTCAGTCAACCGGCGGTGGCCGATTCTGCTCACGCTATTGCTGGGCAGCGCAGCCTTAGTCATCTTCAGCGACCCGCCAGGCGCGGGACGTCCCTCTGGCCCGGCGCGGGCGGTCGAGCGCAAACCCGTCTCGATCACTGAAAAGCGTGCCAACCCAGCTTCTACTAGTGCTCTCGCCCGCACATCAAGTACCACAGTAATCAAGTCCTCAACAACCTCACGGATGGGCGCGATGTCAAGTGAGACGATGATTCTGGCGATCACCCCGAGCGCACCGGCAAGCACAACCAACAACCAGCGCGTTGCCCTTGGCGCACATAGCTGGAATCCACCACCACCCCCGCCGTCACCGTCCTCGCCCGCAGCACCGCCATTGCCCTACACTTTTTTGGGTAAACAACAGCAAGACGGGCGGTGGCGGCTGTTTCTGGGCCGCGCTGATCGCACCATCATCGCCAAAGTGGGCGACGTGCTCGATCGAACCTACCGGGTAGACAGCATCGCACCGCCGCAGACGTAGATGACCTATTTGCCGCTGGGGCAGCAGCAGGTTTTGTTTGTGGGGGCGGTGCAGTAGGACGGCGAGATCGGATTTTTTTAGGAAAAATGGATGTGATAACGTCATGGGTGTGCATTGAGCGTATTCGGTTTGGACAGTGGACAGGTGACGTACACACGAGCGATTCAGGGTGATGGTGATGACCAAATTTTTGAACTTTTTCCTGGCAGGAACGATTGCTTTGGTCGCCACAGGTGCCTTTGCACAGCGAGCTCCGTTGACTTTCTACGGAGTTGCCAATTGGTACCCGAACATCACTGGTACGATATTTGACCGTCCCCACTTTCCTACACCCGAAGCCGCGTTCAACCAAGCGGACTGGGATCGGTACGAAGGCGTCTGCGCCACTGCTTCCCCCAACACCGTGGCGCTCTGGCTCATGGTTGGCCCCGTCTCTGAGGTTCAAGCCATAGGCTATCGACCCGGCAGCTTGTTTCAGACTCAATACTTGTGGAAGCATTGCCCCACCAATTGGACCGAGGGCCCGTATGCCTACCCCAGCCTTGGGTTTCGGGTGGTCTGGTGTCCTCACAATCCCCGCGTCTCCTATCTTGCGGTCGAAGACCTTCCCGGCGGCAGTTGCCCGATTCCCCCGATCGACCTTGGCAAGCAAGCCGGCCCGCCGTGCCCTTTCTGCGGCAACCCAGTCGCGCCAAGCACTGGCAACAAGTATGCCGGTGGCACGCTCTACAGTTCGCCGCAGCCGGGTGGGGTGAAGTTTGAATGGAGCTACAACGCCATTCCGATACCGGCAGTGACACCCGCAGAACAAGCTATTGGCACGCGTCGTATGCACACCTACATGCGCAAGATTAATCTCGCGCAGACTGCCTCGATCGCCACAGCTTACGTGCATCGCCCGGATGGAAAGATTTATCCATTCACTCGGTCTGGCCTTGACTGGATCGCTGACGGCGACATTGTTGACAAACTCAACTCGCAAGTTGATGGTGGCGGCGCGCAAGTTGGGTGGACCTACCGCACGCCCGACCAGACGGTGGAAACATATGACCTTGCCGGGCGCCTCCAAGCATTGGTGACCAAGCAGGGAATCACCCAAACGCTCACCTATAGTGACGCGTCGACCCCCGCAAGTGTTGCACCCATCCCTGGATTACTCCTCAAAGCAGAAGACAGCTACGGCATGGCGCTCTCGTTCCAGTACGACGCTCGCGGACGCTTGCGTATTCTGCGAGACCCGGCCCAACAGGAATTCCAGTTTGCCTACGACGGCCCGAGCGGCGGCTGTACCAGCGGCACTGGCGTGAGCTGTTACGCCAACAACCTGACCACCATTACCTATCCCGATGCCTCAACTAAAGTCTTCCACTACAACGAGTCGGCGCACACTGGCGGCACGAACCTGCCTAGCCACCTTACCGGCATCACGGACGAGCGTGGCGTTCGCTTCGCGACTTACCAGTATGAAAGCAGCGGCAAAGCCATCAGTACCGAGCATGCGGGTGGGATCGGCAAGTACCAACTTACCTATAATCCCGATGGCAGCACGACCGTCACTGAACATGTTGGCGACCCCGCATCCCCAACTCTAAACGCTCGCTCCTACGGCTTCCAAAATATCTGGGGGGTCGTCAAGAACACCGCCGTCACTGGAGCGCCGTGCCCGAGCTGTGGCCCGGCCACCCAAACGCACGACGCGAACGGGAACGTATCGAGCCGCACCGACTGGAACAACAACCGGATATGCCTAGGGTACGACTTAAGCCGCAACCTTGAAACCATCCGAGTAGAAGGCTTACCCGCCGGCGTCGACTGCGCCAGCCTCATCACCGCCGGGGGCATCGCCACCGCAGGCTTAGCAAGCGCCCTTGCCAGCCACCCCGCCGCCCGCGTGACGACGACCCAATGGAGCAGCGACTGGCGCTTGCCGGTGCAGATCGCCGAACCGCTACGCCGCACCACCTTGGTCTACGGCTCCCCCACCGATACCAACCCTGGCAACCGTGGCAGCGTCTTAAGCCGTACCGTCAGCGCCACCACCGATGCCACCGGTGCCCAAGGCCTCGTCGCCGCCTTGGCCAGCCCCACCGTTCCCCCTGGCAGCCCCGCAGGCACCCCGGCAAGCCCGGTCACCCGCACCTGGGCAATGACCTACAACCAGAACGGCCTGGCGCTCACCAGCACCGACCCCAAAGGCCAAACCACCAGTCATACCTACCACGCCGACACCGACCCCGACCTGGGCAAACGCGGCAACTTGGCCAGTGCCACCAACGCCTTAGGCCACACCACCCAAATCACCCAGTACAACCCCCACGGCCAACCGCTCGAACTCATCGACCCCAATGGCCTCGTCACCCGCCTCACCTACGACGCCCGCCTGCGTCTAACCAGTCGCACCGTAGGGTTTGGATCGAGCGCCCCCGAAACAACGACGTACCAGTACGACGGCGTTGGCCAACTCACCCGCACCACCCTCCCCGACAACAGCTACATCGCTTACACCTACGATGCCGCCCACCGCATGACCGGGATGGAAGACAGCCAAGGCAACCGCATCACCTACACGCTAGACCTCAAAGGCAACCACATCAAAGAAGACACCACCGACCCCCAAGGCCAGCTCACCCAACGCCGCCAGCGCGTCTACAACGCCTTGAATCGCCTGGTCCAAGACTTAGGCGGCACCAACCCAGTCACACAAACCACCAGCTACAACCACGACAACAACGGCAATCTCACCAGCATCACCGACCCCCTAGGCAAGACCACCACCCAAGCCTACGACGCCCTAAACCGGCTCGTGCAACTCACCCAGCCCGCCGCCGGCAGTGGCACAGGGTCTACCGCAGGCACGGCACCCACCGCAGCCCCCATCATCCGCTACGCCTACAACGGCCAAGACCAGTTAGTCAGCGTCACCGACCCGCGCAACCTCATCACCAGCTACGCCTACGACGGCTTAGGCCAGCTCCACCAGCAAACCAGCCCCGACACCGGCGTAACCGTCACCAGCTACGACACCAACGGCAACCCCTTAAGCAGCACCGATGCCAAAGGCCAATCCCAAGCGCACACCTATGATGCCTTGAATCGCATCACCCAGACGGTGATTACGGCACCCGGCAGCGCAAACCCCCCAGTCGGTCAAATCAAGACCATCGTATACACCTATGATCAGACCAGTGGTGGCACCGGTAACTTCGGTATCGGTCGTCTCACGAACCTCACCGAGACCGATGCCGCCGGCACCCTCTTAAACACCCTGGCCTACACCTACGACCAGAAAGGCCGTTTGGTGAGCGAAACCCGCACCGCCGCCCAAAGCCTCACCCCCGGCGCCCCAGTCGGCTTCCCGCACACCACCACCTACGCCTACGACGCGGTCGGGCGCATGAGCGGCATGACCTACCCCAGCGGTCGGCAGGTCAGCTATACCCTGGACGGACTCGGACGGATCGCCAGCATCAGCACCGCTCACCCGGCCCAAGCCGGAGGTGCCCCGCAGACGGTGGTGGCCAATGTGGCGTATCTGCCCTTCGGCAGTGGCAGCGGCAGTGTCAAAGGCTACACCTACGGCAACGGGCAAACCTACCAGCGCAGCCATGATCTGGATCAGCGCACCACGGCCTACAGCTTGGCGGGTGGTGGAAGCAGTCCTCTCCCCACCACCATCAGCTTAGGCTACGACGCCGCCTCGCGCATCATCAGCGTGCTCGACGGGGCCAATGCCACCAACAGCGTGAGCTACGGCTACGACGGCTTGGATCGGCTCACCTTCGCCAGTCTGCCTGGCACCACCCACAGTTACGACTACGACCTGGTGGGCAACCGCTTGGGCCGCAGCCTGGGCAGCAGCACCACCAACTACAGCTACGGGGCCACCAGCAACCGCTTGACCGAGACCATCAGCAAC